>WLJX01000009.1 GCA_009701575.1 Actinomycetota bacterium | reverse complement strand
CTACTTAATTACCTTGCGACGCCACGTCGCATATTTCAAGGCCAATGGATCTGTTATTTGTGCGTATTTTCGTCCTGTTGCACGCGTTAATAATAAATCTGCAAGCTCTGGATTACGCGCAAGTATTGGACCGTGCATGTACGTTCCAAATATATTTCCAGAGACCGCACCATCAAATTTACTGTCGCCGTTTCCTTTGCCTGTTACAACTTTTCCGAAAGCCTGGGCTGTTGGGCCCAGAATTGTGCGCCCCATATGATTTTCGAATCCAGTTAGTTCAAAGCCGAGTACGGTTGAAATTGTTTTAATATCCCCGACCAAACGCTTTTCTCCGGGAACACTTACAACATCAAGTAATCCAAGGCCGTCAACTTCTTTACCGTTGGCCCAGAACTTATTTCCAATTATTTGGAAGCCTGCGCAAATGGCGAGAATTACAGCTCCACGTTCAATTGCGAAGTGAAGAATATCTAAGTTGTCGCCTCGTTGTAACGCTTCTAAACTCAATAGTTGGGCTGCATCTTCCGCGCCACCCAATAAATAAATATCACCGTTGGTTGGAAGTGGATCGTTGTAACCAACATCGGTGATTGTTGTTGTGATGCCATGAAACTTTGCACGGAATGCCAGGACTTCAGCATTTCCTTGATCGCCATAAGTTCCAAGGAGTTCATTATGAATTCGGACAATTCTTGCTTGGCTCATGCGTTCACCAACTCATGAAATGCTGTGTAGGCAGCCAGGACATGAACATGTGAACCTTTTGCAAACTTTGAAATCGCTTCGTCAAAGTTCGATGTCACTTCTACCTCAATACCTTCAACATGAAGGCGATAAGCCATATCTAAAGCGCGTTCCCCACAAACTATTATGCGTTTACCTGAAAGTTGAGTGAAAGAGATATCCCAAAGCCAGGAAGTATCTATCCCATCAACCTCGCGAGAATTTACAATCAAAAGAACATCGTTTCCGCTAACAGAATTTAGCGCTTCACTCCATGATGCTGGATTCTTGGTAAGTCGTAGGTTTGCTTTTATCCCGTTGTACTCTCTATCAACGCTTCGCTCTAGCGCTTGTTCATTAATAGCGATAGCCCTGCCGCCAAGCAATTTTCCAGTGACATTAGCAAGAGTTGCGTTGCGATAAGCAGCAGTACCTGCATCGAATAGTTCATCTGGGGTTGAATTTGTTAAACCACAAGAACATTTGTAATTATTTCGAGTCCACTTTAAATAGACCCCACAACTCGGACAAACTGCGCCATCTAAATGTTTACGGCCACCAAATGAAACCCGAAGTGATTGGTTCGCTGAATTTAAGGCAAGTGCCACAAAAGGATCATCAACATCACCAACAAAGATTGTGTCCGGTGCGCTTTTCGCTGCAGTGGCCCACTTATCGGCAACGCGTTTAACTTCATGCATTCTGTGCAGTTGATCCCGAGTTAAATTTAGGAGCAGAACGGCTACAGGCTTTACCTCACCAATAATGCGAGGAAGGTGTAGCTCATCCACTTCTAATACTGCGTATTCAGATTTCTTCATTAGCGCTGCGGCAACTCCGCGATCTAGGTTTGATCCAGAAGGACTTGTTGTGACACTTCCAAGTTTGGAAATGATTTCTACAATCGCCTTAGTTGTTGAAGTTTTCCCGTTGGTGCCCGATACACAAATTATCTTGCGATTCTGCGAAAGGATAGAAATCGCACGTGGATAAAGAGCTAATAGAACTCGGCCGGGGATAGTTTCACCAGATTTATGAAGTACGCGTTTTGATAAGGTCCCAGCTAATTTTGCGATGAGGATTGAAAGTTTAAGTCTCACAACCAACCTCTCAATCTAGTCGGATTACTCCAGTTGGAGTTTGTAGGTGTACTGCCACGATTCCAGAATCGCCATCATTGCTTGATGCATCTACCCATTCAACTTCAATATCGTTTCCGATTGCCTTTTCTAAATCGGAACCAATCCATTCAGAGATTGTCTTTTCATCGCCAGCAATTTCAACTTTTACAATCTTTGAGATCGCTTTGCCATCTGTTGATGGATGTTCAAGAGTTAACCACTGAATAAAGAATGGAAGTTGCTTGTCAGTAAGTAGTTCAAGAATTCCGATTTGCTTCCAAGATAAATCTTTTCCATCTGGCTTTGTGCGATGGCCTTCAACTGCTGGGCGACCAAGTCGAGTTTCAATTGGTGAAATATCATCACTCGCAAGAACCCAAGTTAACCAACCGCCACCTTCAGCTGCGCGCTTTGAAACTGCTTTACCAAATGGTGATGAATCTGCGGCTGGATGATCTAGTGGGCAAACAACTTCAAGGTAATGACCATTTTGTAGCGGCAAGGTAAAATTTCGCGTACCAAATCTTGGATGTACTCCGCCATCAACAAAGGCACTTCCAAGGCGTGAGCCAAGTCGTTGAACCGTGTCGGCCAGTTGGTCATGTGACGTTACATATGAAACGTGGTCTAAGCGCATGGGGAAATAATGCCGTATAACAAATGGTGCTAATTACCACTTTGGGCACAAATCAGGCCCTTTGAAGGAATTTTTCCAGTTAAAAAGTAGGTATCCACTGCCGAATCGACACATTTATTGCCTCGGTTGTGGCCGGTATGACCCTCGCCCTTCAAGGTCAATAACTCTGCATTACGAAAAGACTTTGAAAGTACCTGAGCCCATTTATAAGGGGTTGCTGGATCTTGTGTTACACCAATTACTAATATCGGTTTTGTATCAATTTTACTTAAATCAAATTTCAATAACTTTGGATTAGCTTTCCAATACTTACACGGAAGACCGGCGAAACTTAAGTACGGACCAAATACTGAAGATTTGCTTTTAAATATTGCTTGCTCGGAAGCCATTTGATTTACTGTTCGTTTTTCTCGCCAATCCAGACAGGTAATCATTATCGAAATATCATTCTGGTTACTGTAATAACTTCCAGAAGAATCGCGATTATTGTATCTATCAGCTAACTCAAGAATTCCTGCTGGGTTACGCTTTTCTAGTGCGAGCTCTAAAGCCTTTGTTAACTCATTCCAACCGCTTTTAGAATCGTACAAAGATTGAGCAATTGCTGTAATGACTAGGGATTCTGTTGCTAATCGGCCGCTCTCGCTCTTCAAAGGTTTCGAAGAGGCGCGTTCTATTAATTTTGTTACATCTTTCATTTTGAATTTATCTTGTGAACTTAAATAATTATCCAGAGCTTTATCAAAACCAAATGCCTGCGCTAGCTCTTGTTCTCGAAGGGTAATATTTGGTGCTACTGCCCCATCCAAGACCATTCGGCCAACTGATTGCGGATAGAGCGCTGCATATAGCGTTCCTAGGTATGTTCCATAGGACTTGCCTAAGTAATTTAGATTTTTCTCTTTAAGCAAATTGCGGAGTACTTCCATATCTTTCGCAGCTTCCAAGGTGCTGTAGTGACCAAGTTTAGAACCAGCCGCCTTTTCACATTTAGCGGCAAAAGCCCTGGAAATCCTTATTAATTCCCTTATTTTTTTAGGATCGCCACCGCTTGCATCAGCGCTTAGAAATTCATCTTCTTCGCGATTCGTAAGGCAACGAATTGGTTCTGAACTGTTGATTCCTCGCGGATCGAAGCCAATAATGTCGAATCTACTGCTGATTTCAGATGACACTATTGATTCGGCGTTATATGCATAATCTGTTGCCGATCCACCAGGGCCACCTGGATTAACAAATATTGCACCTAATCTTTTTTGTTTATCTGAAGCGCTATGGCGAAGAACTTTTAGCGTAAAAGTTTCATTAGATATTTTCTCGTAATCAACCGGAACTTTGAAGGAAGAACATTCAAAGCCACCATAACAATCTTTCCAATCGAGTCTTTGAGAGTTGAATTTGTCCAGCGTCCAGCTCTTGTCTCCTGTGAATTTCAAATAGGAAAGAGAGCTAATAGCAATAGCTGCAACTAATAAAAAGCTTAAGAAGATATTTTTGCGGGACATTATTTCAAATTGACCATTAGTGCTTCAATGGTCAGAAGTGGCGCAGCGTTATGCGCAAGATTTGTTCGTGATGTCATTATGGCTTCTAATTTTCTTAACGTTGATTCTGGTGTGCTATTTGTTGCGATTTTATTTATCTCTGATATTAGATCTGTATTAATTATGGAATCGATGGAATTAGATTGCACCAAAAGAACATCACGAAACAACGTTGCGATATCGAGCAAGGCTCGGTCTAAATAATCTCGCACCATTCTTGTGGTCCGTGATTTTTGTTCCTTCTCTAACTCTTTGACTGCCTTAGACCCGCCCTGTGTTAACTTTGAACCTTGTTGTCCCCACGCTTCTTTAAGTGAAGTTAGCTCTGCGCTATCACGCCGCTCCGCTTCTTCTTCAGCTTCAGCCTTTGCGGCCTCAACCAATACTTGCGCAGCTTTAAATGCAGATGCCACATCAGTTATTAATAGTGAAATCTTAAGAATCGCTTCGCGACGAAATCGCGCATCTTCACTCTTAGCTAAAAATCGTGCGCGGCCAATATGTCCTTGTGAAGCTCGTGCTGCGAAATCAGCCATCGCAGGAGAAACTTTTTCTCTCTCTAAAAGCGCTGCCACCGCTGATGTTGAGGGTGTTCTTAAAACTAATCCGCGAGTTCGAGAGCGAATGGTTGGGAGTACATCAGTTGCACTAGGTGCACAGAGCAACCAAACCGTCCGAAGCCCTGGCTCTTCAATTGCTTTCAGAAGTGCATTCGCGGCAGATTCAGTTAGCCGATCCGCATCCTCAATTACAACAACGCGGTAATTTCCAACTGACGGGCTCCAAGATGCTCTGGTAATCAACTCTCTGACCTCATCAATCTTGATAGAAAGGCCTTCGGTTTTAATCAATTCAACATCTGCATGGCTTCCGATTAGTGAAGTCTTGCAGTCAACACATTCATTGCAACCACCGGACTTGCAAACGAGTGCGGCGGCAAATGCAAGTGCGGCATTGCTTCGGCCAGATCCTGGAGGCCCGGTAAATAACCAAGCGTGTGTCATCTCTTGTGATTGATCCTCACCATCAGCGGATGCCTTTACCGCGTCATGCAGTATCGAAACCACATGTTCTTGGTCAATTAGAAGATCGAAGACTGACATTGGATTCGTATGTTATTTTCTAAAACGCTTTTTTGCGCTTTGGTTAATGACTAATAGCGGTAGTTTTGAAACCCGCTCCACAATTTCTTCATGAATCGCCTCTTTTGATTGTGTCGCGTCAACTACAAAATATCGCTCAGGGTCTGACTTAGCGATGTTCAAATATTCTTGGCGGATTCGCTCATGAAAAGCTAGTGGTTCTGCTTCTAATCGATCCCTGGATTGCAATCTAGAAAGACCAGTTTCGGCTGGAATATCCATAATGATTGTCAAGATTGGAGAGAGATTTTCAGTTGCCCATCTAGAAATTCTTGCGACTTCAGTTGGTTGCAGAATACGACCCGCACCTTGATATGCCACAGATGAATCCAAATAGCGATCGGTAATTACAACTTGGCCTGCGGCAAGTGCAGGTTGAATTAATGAATAAACATGATTTGCTCGGTCAGCCGCATACATAAGAGCTTCTGCCCTTGGTGAAATATTTCCAGTCTGATTATCCAGAAGTATTTCGCGAAGTTTTTTCCCAAGTGGTGTGCCACCTGGCTCGCGAGTTAACAAAACTTTCTCACCGATTGACTCTAGATAATCCTTTAACAACTCAGTTTGTGTTGATTTACCAGATCCTTCGCCACCTTCAAAAGAGATAAAAGTTCCAGTGTGCGCGACATCTGTTATGCCACCAAGTTCACCTCTGCTTGCTGCAAGTACATCAGCCCAAAGTGAAACTGTTGGGCGATCGCGCATAGTTCGATAAGAAATTACTCCCACGATCACGCCGATAATTCCAGCGGCCAACATAGTAAATGCCGCACCATTGTAAGTAACTTCAAAATTCTCAAACTTGAATGTATGGCGTCCAATTGCAGCAGCGATTACCGGTGAAATAGCGAGAACTAATACAAGTGATACCCGAATTAAAGATTGCACGAAAGCAAATGTCCGACCACGCACCTCATCTGCTACTTCTAATCCCAGCATTGTGAATCCAGAAACCCAAGATACGCCTGCAAAAGCACCAAGCAAGATGGTTACAAAAATTGCAAGAACTAGGTTTGTAATGAGCGCTAAGAGAATTAAAAAGAATGAAGAGATAGTTAGCGCAGCTCCAAAAATTCGGCGCCGAGAAAATTGCGCGAAGACTTTTGGCCCAAGTGAAATACCGAGCGCAAGGCCAGCAAAAACTGCACCGAACAGGATTCCATATGCGGCATCGCCGGCATTTAGGTCGCCAACGAAAGTTCTTGCTAATCCGATAACTGCGCCCGCCGCAAAAAATGCACCAAGCATTCCAAAAATTAAACCGCGAATAATTTTGGAGCTATTTACATACTTAAAGCCCTCGAAAATTGACCTTCCAATATTTTCATTTACAGCAGCTTTACTTGCCGATCCTTTGGGAATTTCGCGAAGTTGATAAACAATCCATGCGGTATATAGGAAGGAGATTGCATCTATATAAAGCGCTATATCAGCGGTAGATGAAAATTCGGGCGGCAATAATTTTGATATTGCAGTGGAAACCAATGCGAGTAGTGCAAAGACGATAGCTGCGATAGGCGCAGTTCCATATGCTGCAAGTAATGAAACCTGGTTTGCACTCTCTAATTTATTCTTAGGAACCATATTTGGAACTGTTGCTTCTTTAGCCGGCGACCAGAAGAGCGTAAAACATTCCACTAAAATTGTTGCGGTATAAAGCCAGAAATAATTACCCACGATTGGAATTGATAAATAAAGACCAAAACGGAAGATGTCACAGAAAATCATTAGCCTTCTGCGATCAAAGCGATCTGCAATTACACCAGCGATTGGTCCAAGAAATACTGCGGGTAAAAGGCGAACAATAAATACACCTGCAATCGCAAAGTTTGCTTTGGAATAATCTCCATTTGAGAGTTCCTGTGCCATTGCTGTTGTAGCAAGTAAGCCGAGCCAGTCTCCAAAAGATGAGAAGGCCATTGATTTCCATAGCTTTCGAAAAGCCGGAATTGCTAAAACGCTTCGACTTTCGGATCCCGCAGGTGCGCCAGGAAATGGAAGTGAATTAGACATGGGCTAAGGATACTTATGCTGAAGGAGCTGCGGCTTTGCCCTTACCTGTAGCCGCTTTTTTCTTAGTTTTAGCCTTACCTGTGGCTTTTACTGTGTTCTTTGTTAACGAAGGAGCTGCCTTCTTAGCGCGCTTACTGCTCTTCTTAACTCGACTTGCACCGCCATTTTCTACTTCCCATGCTCTGCGTCCAGCCAGTAATTCCAATCCGCGTTCTAACGTTAAGAATTCGACCGTATCGCCTCTTCGAAGTGTTGCATTTGTTTCGCCATCAGTTATGTAAATTCCAAATCTTCCATCTTTTACCAATACTGGTTTCTGGCTTGCGGGATCAATTCCAAGATCTTTAAGAGGAGGTTTTGCTACACCGCGACGTCGGACTTTTGGTTGCTTATAAAGTTCGATAGCTTCATCCAAAGTAATATCAAATAATTGGTCTTCTGAAGTTAGCGTTCTGGAATCTGTTCCATGCGTCATGTATGGGCCATATCGACCATTTTGTACTGTTATCGGAATATCTTCATAAGCGCCGAGAGTTCTTGGTAACGACATCAACTTAAGTGCATCATCGATTGTGATCGTATCTAGTGTCATCGTTGAAAGTAGAGATGCGGTCTTTGGTTTAGGCGCATCTTTCTTCTTACGTGGTTTCTTTAGTTCACCAGTTTTCTTATCGACAACCATTTCAGGTTCTGGGAAAACTTCAGTTATGTAAGGTCCAAAACGCCCAGACTTTGCAAGAAGTGGGAGATTACTATCAGGATGAATTCCTAGCTCACGTTCGCCAGAAGGTTGAGCTAATAATTCAATTGCAATCTCTAAAGTTAATTCATCAGGTGCCATTGTTTCTGGAATGTTTGCAAACTTGCGGTCGTCGCCAACTCCTTTTTGAATATATGCACCAAAGCGGCCCACTCGAATTTCTATATCTTCGCCCATTTTCATAGTGTTAATTTGTTGAGCATCAATAGCGCCAAGGTCAGCCGCAAGTGCTTCTAGGCCTGGGTTTCCATCAGTACCAAAAAAGAATTTTGTTAACCAGGCAATGCGATCTTCTTCACCATTTGCAATGCGGTCCAAATCTTCTTCCATTGAAGCGGTAAATTCATAATCAACTAATTTTCCAAAGTGTTGTTCTAATAAACCAGTTACAGAAAAAGCAAGAAATGTTGGTACTAGTGCACGCCCACGTTTCGAAACATAACCGCGATCTTGAATCGTGCTCATAATTGATGCGAAAGTTGAAGGGCGGCCAATTCCGAGTTCTTCCAACTTCTTAACAAGAGTCGGTTCGGTATACCGAGCAGGAGGCTTGGTTTCATGACCTTCACAAATGTAATTTGAAACTTTTATTGAATCGCCAACAGCCATCGGCGGTAAACGTTTATCGGTATCAGCGCCTTCATCATCTCCAGTTTTATCTTCAACAATATCCTCATACGCAGCCAAGAAGCCGGGGAATGTTATGACCGAACCATTTGCTCGGAAAATTGCCGCACTTCCAGTTTTAGTTTCAACGTCAAAATCAACGCGCATCTGCATCTTTTTAGCATCAGACATCTGTGAAGCAATTGTTCGCTTCCAAATTAAGTCATACAAACCAAATTCATCGCGTGATAGTTCTGGTGCTAATTCTCCTGGTGTTCGAAAAGTTTCACCCGCAGGACGAATAGCTTCGTGTGCTTCCTGTGCATTCTTAGATTTACCTTCATAAATTCTTGGCGTCGCCGGAATATATTCAGCGCCATACAACGACTTCGCAGATGCTCGTGCTGATTCAATCGCACTTTGAGATAGCGTTACCGAATCTGTACGCATGTAAGTTATGTATCCGTTTTCATATAGCCGTTGCGCAACTCGCATTGTTAACTGTGCGCCCCAACCAAGTCTCGATCCCGCATCTTGTTGCATTGTTGAAGTTGTAAAGGGCGCTTTAGGTCTTTCAGTGCGCGGTGATTCTTCAGTTGATTTTACGGTTAGAGATTTTCCCGTAAGGCCTTGTACTAACTCGTTCGCTCCATCCTCGTCTAGCAAGAGAATGTTTGCAACGGATTTCTCTTTTAGCCCACCGTTCGCATCAAAATCATTTGTCGCAGCGACACGTTTCCCATCTAAAGATAATAAGCGCGCATTAAATCCCGCGTCACATTGGGCGGTTAAGTCCCACCACTTTGAAGAGATAAAGGCCATGCGTTCGCGTTCGCGTTCCACGATGAGTCTTGTTGCAACTGATTGCACTCGGCCCGCCGAAATTCGTGGCATTACCTTCTTCCACAAAACAGGTGATAGTCGATAACCAAAAAGTCGATCCAAAACTCTTCTAGTTTCCTGGGCATCAACCAATCGATAATCTAAATCGCGAGTTTCATTTGCTGCTTTTTGAATTGCATCTTTTGTAATTTCGTGAAATACCATTCGGCGAATTGGAATTTTGGGACGTAGAACTTCAATCAAGTGCCAAGCAATTGCTTCGCCCTCGCGGTCCTCGTCAGTTGCGAGAATTAACTCATCGGCATCTTTCATTAGCGCTTTTAACTCTGAAACTTTCGCTTTCTTATCTGGATTAATTACGTAAAGCGGTTCGAAGCCCTCTTCAATGTTGACGCCCTCTTTTGCCCAGGCGATTTTCTTAAACTCTTTTGGGATGTCAGCTGCGCGTTGTGGCAGATCACGAATATGCCCTACAGATGCCTCAACAACGTAATCATCTCCCAGGAAGCCGCCAATCTTGCGCGCCTTCGCGGGAGACTCAACGATTACAAGTTTTATGCCCAACTTGAGTTAGATAATGTTGGTTGATCCACGTTGCCCGCGGATCAGGGCGAAAACAATTACCAGTGTTGCAAAAATTGCGATGGACGCTGAATAAACTCCGCGACCATTTAGTGCAAATTCTACAATTGCTGGAGTTACAAGTAATCCAACTAAGTTCATAACTTTAATTAGTGGGTTAATTGCAGGACCAGCTGTGTCTTTAAATGGATCTCCAACTGTGTCGCCGACGATTGTTGCGTGGTGAGCATCAGAGCCTTTACCGCCGTGATTTCCATCTTCAACCATCTTCTTTGCGTTATCCCATGCACCACCTGAGTTTGAAAGGAATACCGCCATAAGTGTTCCGGTACCAATTGCACCAGCAAGGTAAGCGCCGAGCGCGCCAACACCTAAACCAAAACCAACTGCGATTGGTGCCATTACGGCTAACAATCCTGGTGTTACAAGTTCGCGCAATGAATCACGTGTACAAATATCAACTACGCGACCGTATTCTGGTTTTTCGGTACCCTTCATAATTCCTGGGTGCAATCTAAATTGCTCGCGAACTTCATAAACAACTGCACTAGCTGCGCGAGAAACTGCATTGATTGCAAGACCAGAGAACATAAATACAACTGCTGCTCCGATGATTAGGCCTACCAAGTTACGTGGATCAGCTACATCCAAAATTCCTTGGTATTGAAGCGCTAGATCTCCATCGCCAACAACTTTATGTGCCGCTTCCTTAATTGCATCAGTAAACGCACCGAAGAGCGCTGTTGCTGCAAGAACTGCTGTCGCGATTGCGATTCCTTTGGTGATTGCTTTTGTTGTATTTCCAACCGCATCAAGTGAGGTAAGAATTTGAGCACCTTCACCCTTTACATCGCCAGACATTTCGGCAATTCCTTGGGCGTTATCTGAGATAGGTCCGAAGGTATCCATTGCAACAATTACACCAACTGTTGTTAGCAAACCTGTTCCTGCTAGTGATACTGCGAATAGTGAAAGTACAACAGATCCGCCGCCGAGCAAGAAAGCCCCAAATACTGCTGCTGCGATAAGCAGAGCAGAGTAAACGGCTGATTCAAAACCGATTGAAATACCAGCAAGAATTACTGTTGCAGCGCCGGTTTTAGATGAAGCAGCGACATCATTTACTGGACGTCGACCAACTTCTGTAAAGAATCCTGTTAGCAACTGGATTGCAGCGGCCAAAATAATTCCGATTAATACTGCGCCGATAGCAAGTACGCGAGGATTAACATCAACAGCAGCGGCTTCAGTTGATAGGCCAGACATTTGTTGTAGTGATGCAGGAAGGTAGGTATAAGTTGCAAATGCAACAAGTACCGCGGAAATTATTGCCGATAAGAAGAATGACCGGTTAATAGCCTGCATAGCTGACTTATCTGTTGTGCGAAGTCGAGTAATAAAGATTCCGATTATCGCTGTAACAATTCCAATCGCAGGGACTATTAGTGGGAAGATTAAACCAGCATCGCCGAAACCGGCTTTACCAAGAATTAAGGCTGCGACAAGTGTTACTGCATATGATTCAAATAAATCTGCAGCCATTCCCGCACAATCACCAACGTTATCTCCAACGTTATCTGCGATTGTTGCTGGGTTGCGAGGATCATCTTCTGGAATACCTTGTTCAACTTTTCCGACAAGGTCAGCGCCAACATCTGCTGCCTTTGTAAAGATTCCGCCACCAACGCGCATAAACATCGCGAGCATTGCGGCGCCAAATCCAAATCCTTCAAGAACTGCTGGTGCATTCTCGCGATAAATCGCAACTACGAGTGAAGCGCCAAGTAACCCGAGACCAACTGTTGTCATACCCACAACGCCGCCGGTACGGAATGCGATGCGGACTGCATTCTCAGCAGATTTTTGACGAGCAGCTTCTGCAACACGAACGTTGGCACGAACCGCGAGCCACATTCCGTTGTATCCAACTGCAGCTGAAAACAGCGCACCTAATAGGAAGAAGATTGATCGGCCGAGTCGAATATCAAATTCTCCTGGAAGTGCGAAGAGAAGGAAGAAAACAATTCCTACAAACCAAGATAGCGTCTTAAACTGACGGTTAAGGTATGCGGCTGCGCCTTCTTGTACAGCAGCGGCGATCTCCTTCATCTTCTCGGTTCCCTCATCCGCGGCTAATACTTGTGCGCGAAGCGCGTAGGCAATAGCGAGGGCAAATAATGAAATGCCTAGAACTACATATACGTAGGTCAGGTTGGAACCAGTTACATGGACCAGATTTTCCACGAAGATCTCCTATAAGTGTGCGTCGATGAACATCTCGATGAGACTAGAACCCCAGTTTTGGGATTCACTAGAAGCGAAAGATTACACATAGAACCGCTAGGAGATGCAAATAAATAGGTATACCTCGAAAATAAAGGGCTGTTAACTGGGTATATTTCGGCCTCTATGGACATTCTTCACGCCTTCAACGCCGAGTCCGCAATCAATTCCTTTGGTTTAGCAGGGATATTTCTGATCCTTTTTGTCGAGACAGGCCTGCCGGTGGTCATCGGGCTACCTGGCGACTCGCTTCTGTTCATGGCCGGCCTCGCAGCCTCCGGCACAGGCGAAGTTATCAAGATCCATCTCCCAATTCGTGAACTCGCTATTGGTGCCCCACTCTTTGCAATCACTGGATCCCAGGTCGGACATTGGTTGGGCTATACATATGGCAGCAAATTGTTTGGTCGTGAAGATTCTAAGTATTTCAATCCTAAAAAATTAAAGACTATGCAGAAGTGGATTGATAAGTACGGGATTGGAAAAATGATCTTTCTTGGAAGATTTATTCCAGTTGTGCGTCACTTAGTTAATCCGGCTGCGGGTATCGCAAGAATGTCTTATAAGAGATTCTTCCTTTGGAATGTAATTAGCGCTTTAGTTTGGACGCAGGGGTTTATCTGGGGCGGATATGTTTTAGGCGAAAAATTAAAGGGTTCCGTAGATAAATATGTACTGCCCATCGTTGCGGTAATTGTAATCGTCTCAATTGCACCCATTTTCTGGGAGATTTTTAAAGAGTGGCGAACCCGCAGACACTTAAGTTAACTTACAAACCCAAATCTGAAAGTTGATAAGCCGCAAAATAATCTAAGCCGTTCTCTGCAATTAGTGGGGCCGCTCCGCGTTCAACGATAACTGCAACACCAACAACAATGGCGCCCGCTTCTTTAAGCGCTTCTACCGCTGTCATAACTGAACCACCTGTCGTGGATGTATCTTCAACTGCAAGTACGCGGCGGCCCTTTACATCAGGTCCCTCGATACGTCGTTGCAATCCATGCGCCTTCTCTGCTTTGCGAACTACAAAAGAATCTAACTTGCGGCCTTTACTTGCAGCAACATGCATCATTGCGGTCGCAACTGGATCAGCGCCGAGAGTTAAACCGCCAACCGCATCAAAATCTAAATCTTTAGTTAAATCCAACATAACTTCACCAACAAGTGGCGCCGCAACAGAATCTAAAGTTACGCGACGAAGATCTACGTAATATTCGGCCTCTTTACCTGAGGATAAAATAACTTTTCCGTGAACAACTGCTTTGTTTAAGATCTCTTCTTTCAATTTATCGCGTGAATTCATGCGTGAACCTTAGCCTTCTTCCTTATAAACAACGATGGATTGCTTACTTTTCCGAACAAGTGATTTCGGTGGATTGGCTTCGATTAGCGCATCAACCTCGGTGCGCAATTTCGCTACTTCAATTGCCATTGATGCAACCGCAGATTCCAATTCCATAATACGTTTAATACCGGCAAGATTTATTCCTTCGCCAACTAAACGTTGAATATTTCTAAGTGATGCAATATCGAGAAGTGAGTATCGACGACCTCGTCCTGAAGCGCGCCCTGGGGAAACCAAACCCATTCGATCATATTGACGCAGAGTTTGCGGGTGCATTCCTGAAAGTTGAGATGCAATAGAAATTACATATACGGCTTCATCATCTGGGTGTTCATTGTTACTCATTCTCAAGCCCTCGCCTTCTGTGCTAAATCTATCCGAGGATCGAACTCTTTTGTTGCTTCAGCAAATGCTTCAAGCGCCTCTTTGGCTTTCCCGTCAACTCGTTGTGGAACTTGAATTTCGACAGTTATTAATAAATCTCCAGTACCGCGAGCTGTTTTAATTCCTCGGGATTTAATTCGGAGCGTGCGCCCATTTGGAGTACCTGGAGCAATTCGAACTGTTACTTCATCGCCATCTAAAGTTGGAACTTTTATATCTGCACCTAAAGTTGCTTCGGAAAATGTTACTGGAAGAGTTAATAATAAATTTAATTCATTACGGGAAAAAATTGGATGCTTTACAACGTTAACAGTTACAAATAAATCTCCTGGCCCGGCGGGACCTTGTCCGCCACGTCCTTTTAATTTAACTTTTGCACCGTCGTTAATTCCCGCTGGGATTCTTGTTGTTACCGCGTTAGCTTTTCCGCCTTGTGGCGCTAATTTCAAATCGAGTTCAGTTCCATAAATTGAATCTCTAAACGAAATAGTTGTGGTTGCGGCTAAATCTTGACCGCGTCTTGGTCCGCGACCGGCACCAAAGATAGTTCCAAAAATATCTTGTGAACCGCCGCTGCCAAACAGATCTGAGAAATCTGCGCCTTGGAATCCGCCGCCGTTAAAGTTTCCACCGCCTTGTGGAATCCGACCACCTTTATATGCTTCGCGCATCTCGTCATATTCGGCACGCTTTTTCTCATCTGAAAGAACTTCATAAGCTTCAGAAACAGATTTAAATCTCTCTTCTAATTTCTTATCACCTTTTGTTTTATCTGGGTGCAGCTCTCTAGCGAGTTTACGGTACTGCTTTTTGACGGCAGCAGCGTCATCACTCTTTTTAACGCCAAGGATTAAATACAAATCTTTCTCATATAAATCTTTGGCTGCCATGGCTATATCCCTTAATTAGTTCTCAGGATCAGTTACTGCAACTCGGGCGGGGCGAATTACTCGATCTTTAAATTTATATCCTGGTTGCAAAACTTGAGTTACCAGGGTTTCGGTTACATCTGGAGATGTCGCGTGCATGAGTGCTTCATGGATATTTGGATCGAATGCAACATTGACCTCTGCAAATTGTGAAAGGCCAAGTTTCGTTGTAATTGCAATCATTTGATCTGCAACCGCTTTGAAACCACCAGTTAATTCACCGTGCTCTTCTGCTCGAGAAATATCATCAAGAACTGGAAGAAGCTCTGACAGAACTATGGCGGTTGTAATTTCATTTGCTGTAATGCGGTCGCGATCCACGCGTTTGCGATAATTTGAGTATTCGGCCTGAACTCGTTGAAGATCTGAAGTTAAAACTGCGACTTCATCTACTTCAACTTCGGCAAGCGCTTCGTTTACTGCATCAGAGAGCTCCTTATCGGAACTCTCTGGCACGGTGTTTTCAGCTTCGTCTGTCACTTATTTTCTTCAACAATCTCGGCATCTTGAACGCCATCATCCGCTTGTGGTTCTTCTGTTGATGCCGCATTTGCTGCATAAAGAGCTGCACCTAATTGTTGTGAAAGCTCGCTAGTTTTTTCCGTAGCACTTTTAATGGCGCCAAGATCAGTTCCTTCTAGCGCTTGCTTCAGATCTGCTACAGCGGTTTCTACTTCGGCGCGCTTTTGCGCGTTCTCGCCTTCGGTAAATTTTTCAGCATTGTCTTTTAAGAATTTTTCCGTTTGATAGACAAGTGAGTCACCGGTGTTGCGAACTTCTGCTTCTTCGCGACGCTGCTTATCTTCATCGGCATGCGCTTCCGCATCCTTCATCATGCGATCAATCTCTTCTTTAGAAAGAGCAGATCCGCCTGTGATTGTCATTGATTGTTCTTTACCAGTGCCAAGATCTTTCGCAGAAACATGGACAATGCCATTTGCATCAATATCGAAAGTTACTTCGATTTGTGGGATTCCACGAGGTGCAGGTGCAAGACCAGTTAGTTCGAACATTCCCAGGCGCTTGTTATAAGCAGCCATTTCACGCTCGCCCTGGAAGGCTTGAATTTGAACTGCTGGTTGGTTGTCATCGGCAGTTGTGAAGATTTCAGAACGCTTTGTTGGGATTGTTGTATTTCGTTCAATCAACTTAGTCATAACGCCGCCCTTGGTTTCAATTCCAAGTGAAAGTGGAGTTACATCTAGAAGTAGAACGTCTTTTACTTCACCCTTGAGAACGCCAGCTTGTAGCGCTGCACCGACTGCAACAACTTCATCTGGGTTTACGCCCTTATTTGGCTCTTTCCCGCCAGTTAAATCGCGTACTAAATCAACAACTGCTGGCATACGGGTTGAACCGCCAACTAGAACAACGTGATCGATATCTGCGATTGGAATTCCGGCATCTTTTAATACTGATTGGAATGGCTTCTTGCATCGTTCAAGAAGATCCGCGGTCATTCCTTGGAATTGTGCGCGAGTAATAGTTTCATCTAAGAAGAGAGGATTCTTCTCAGTGTCAACTGTTATGTATGGCAAATTAATTGAAGTTTGTTGTGATGATGATAATTCAATCTTCGCTTTTTCAGCAGCTTCACGAACACGTTGCATTGCCATCTTATCTTTTGTTAAATCAATTCCATTCTTAGCAGCAAAAGTTTTAACTAAGTGATCAACTAAAGATTGATCCCAGTCATCTCCACCAAGATTGTTATCGCCATTGGTTGCCTTAACTTCTACAACTCCATCGCCAATTTCTAGAAGTGAAACGTCAAATGTTCCACCACCGAGGTCGAAAACCAAAATTGTTTGCTCCGCGCTGCCTTTATCTAAACCATACGCAAGTGCTGCGGCGGTTGGCTCGTTGACAATACGCAGAACATTTAAGCCGGCAATTTCGCCAGCTTCTTTTGTAGCTTGACGTTGGGCATCATTAAAGTAAGCAGGAACTGTAATAACTGCATCAGTAACCGTTTCACCAAGAAAACTTTCAGCATCGCGCTTTAACTTCATCAAGATGCGAGCGCTGATCTCTTGTGGCGTGTACTTCTTGCCATCAATATCTATGTTCCAGCTTGTGCCCATGTGGCGCTTAACTGAACGAATTGTTCGTTCAACGTTTGTGACTGATTGACGCTTTGCAACTTCACCAACAAGGACCTCGCCATTTTTAGCGAAGGCAACAATCGATGGGGTTGTGCGAGCGCCTTCTGCGTTCGTGATTACAGATGGCTCGCCACCTTCTAATACTGATACGCAACTGTTTGTAGTTCCTAAGTCGATTCCGACTGCTCTAGCCATTTATTGCTCCTTTTTCTTATTAATTTCCCATTACCTCAGCCTGTTTTTTGACCGGCTATGGTCAAATTCTCGCAATTGAGCCGCTCGATGTCAAAAGATTGAGTCGAGCGGACTCAAGTTGAGTTAATCAGGTAACGCCTCCCTTGAACGGGATATTCCCGCCAGCCCATGCCTTCGCCCCTAACCTTCTCGCATGAGCTATTTAGCCATCGTCCTTTATGTCTTCAGCCTTATCGCCATTGGTAGTTTTGGCCTCAAAGTGCGTGAGATGTACCAACGCATTTCTGCTGGCCAGAGCGACCCGGCTCGCTTCTTAAATAAGCGCGCTCGAGCAAGTGCGATGGTGAAAGAGATTTTGCTTCACACAAAGATGCTCCGTTTTACTGGATCGGCAATCGCGCATTGGTTTGTGATGATTGGATTCGTCGCACTCTTTGGAACGCTAATTACCGCATATGGCCAAATAAACGATGCCTCTTTTATTCTTCCAATAATTGGTGATTGGACGCCATACCGATACTTCGTTTTATTCATCGCTTGGTCAACCGGAGTTGGAATTGTTGCGCTAATTGGAATCCGGATAGCAACCAAGTTCTTCCATAAGAGCCGAACCTCAAGATTTCTTGGATCTAAATCTTTAAAAGCTTATTATGTTGAAGCAACAATTCTCGCAATTGTAATTTGTGTGATTGTTTTAGATTATCTAGAACATCAATATTACATAAATACCACCGCAGTTCAAACTGTTGCTGGAATTAAAATTTGGGTATCGATGTTGTGGTTTGTTGTAATTTCAAATGATCTAACAATGGGAGTTGCTTGGCACAGATTCTTGGCACCATTTAACATTTTCTTTAAACGTAATTTGGATTCCAGGCCAGCGCTTGGTGAATTGCCAGAAATGATTTCACATGGCAAGCCAATTGATTTTGAAGATCCAAAAGAAGATGACGTCTTTGGTATTGGAAAGAGTTCAGATATTTCTTGGAAGGGCTTGCTAGATATGGCGAGCTGTACGGAATGTGGCCGTTGCCAATCTCAATGTCCTGCTTGGCATACAGATAAACCGCTCTCGCCAAAGTTATTGATTATGGCGATGCGCGACCATGCACTTACAAAAGTTCCAGATGACCGGCCAATTGTTGGCGAAATAATCTCGCCAGAAGTTTTATGGTCTTGCACAACATGCGGTGCGTGTGTGGAGGAGTGCCCTGTAGATATTGAACATATCGATCACATAGTTAATATGCGGCGCTTTCAAGTCTTGGTGGAATCTGAATTTCCATCTGAGCTTGGTGGAACCTTTAGAAACTTGGAGAAAACCGGTAATCCTTGGGGGGCAAACCGCACTGATCGAAATGCATGGATTGCTGAATGTGAATTCCCGGTGACTGTTATTGAGGGTGAAATTCCTGAAGATGTTGAATATTTATTCTGGGTTGGCTGCGCTGGTGCATTCGAAGAACGCGCTAAGAAAACCACCAAGGCAGTGGCGGAACTTCTTTATATGTCTGGCACAAAATTTGGCGTCTTGGGCCAACGTGAAATCTGTAGTGGTGATCCCGCAAGACGGGCGGGTAACGAATTCCTTTACCAAATACTTTCAAAGGAAAATATTGAAACTCTGAAGCAGACTTTTGGTACTCGTGGCATAAAGAAAGTCGTCGTTACTTGTCCGCATTGCTTCACAACTATCGGTCGTGACTATAAGCAGCAAGGTTTTGAGCTACAGATGGTTCACCACACCCAACTCTTGAACCAGTTAATTAAAGAGGAAAAGTTAAAAACTTCACCGCATAAGAGCGATGCAACAATTACTTATCATGATCCATGTTATTTAGGACGGCACAATCAGATTTATCAACCGCCGCGAGAACTTTTGGAGTCGACTGGAGTCGAAATTACTGAAATGCCAAGAAATCAAGATCGTTCGTTCTGTTGTGGTGCAGGTGGTGCTCGCATGTGGATGGAAGAAACTATTGGTACGCGAATCAATTTAAACCGAGTAGATGAAGCTATTGCTACTGAAGTTAAGGAGGTAGCGGTCGCGTGCCCGTTCTGCCGAATAATGGTTAGCGATGGAATGACTGCTAGAGAGTCTGATATTGGAGTTTTAGATGTTGCTCAAGTTCTTCTGCGAAACGTTAAAGGGTAAGAAATAACAACTCCTGCAATTAAACCGCCTAGGTGCGCGCGCCAATCAATTCCAGGCACGGTGAAGGTAATTAGTAAGTTGACGATTATTACGCCTGTTATGTTCTGGTAATTAGCGCCAGACTTTTTGCCAATTACAAAGAGGGCGCCAAATAAACCGTAGATTGCGCCGGATGCTCCAACCGCGTAAATATTATGTGGGCCAAAATAAAGTGAAGCTGCTGAAGCTGCTAATAACGAGCCTAGAAATATGATTGAGTAGCGAACTTTGCCTAAGTAATTTTCAATTGGGTTTCCGATTGAAAAGAGCGCCAACATATTAAATATCAAGTGCAACCAACCCGCATGCGTTAGTGCGACGGTTGCTAAGCGATACCACTGGCCAGTTGATACTCCAGGGTAATAACCATTTGCATAATTTCCGCCATAGAAAAGTGCTAGCTGAGATTGCAGGTCAGGAAAGACATATTGCGTTAAGAGAAAAGTCCCGGAAATTATTACAATCAGCGTTGTTGTTAGTGATTGCTTCTCTTCCATTTGGTTATTCAGAGATAGTTACAGAATTAATTTTTACAGCTTGTACCGGGCGATCTTGACCGCCAGTTTTAACTGCACCAATTGCATCCACGATCTTCTTTGAGGCTTCATCTTTAACTTCACCGAAAATAGTGTGCTTGCGATTTAACCAAGCAGTTTCAGCAACTGTAATAAAGAATTGTGAGCCGTTAGTTCCTGGTCCTGCATTCGCCATTGCAAGAATGTAAGGACGATCAAATGCTAATTCACCATGAAATTCATCTGCGAATTGGTAGCCAGGCCCGCCAGTTCCGTTACCAAGTGGATCGCCACCTTGAATCATAAAGTTTGCGATTACGCGGTGAAAAACTGTTCCGTCATAAAGATTCTTTGAAGTCTTCTCACCAGTGATTGGATCTACCCATTCACGCTTTCCGGTTGCAAGTTCAACAAAGTTAGCAACGGTCTTTGGTGCATGATTTGGGAAAAGTTCAATTTTTACATCACCCATACTTGTGTGAAGAGTTGCAGTTGACATGTTCTCCCTTTCGATGGATTAATCACTTTGCGTTCTTGGCGAAATAAAACTTTTGTGGAGACCAGGGGAATCGAACCCCTAACCCCCGCCTTGCAAAGGCGGTGCTCTACCAATTGAGCTAGGTCCCCGTGTTTAGCGGGTAAGTGGCGCAACCTTATCTAAAGATTGCCTACTTATTAAATCTGTTTAACCATTCAATAAACGCGATTGGTGGGCCTTAGTGGACTTGAACCACTGACCTCTTCCTTATCAGGGAAGCGCTCTAACCAAGCTGAGCTAAAGGCCCAAACGCGATAATTGAACTGGTGAAGGCTACCCGACTTTAAAGCCTGCGCCAAAAGCGGGGAAATCTGCGCGGAATTCTTACTCTTTAACCTGTGTGATCGATACGACGGAAATACCTTCATCAAGATTCACTAAGCGAACACCTAGCGTGTCACGGCTAGTCTCACGAATTTCAGAACAGGCTGTTCTAATTACAACTCCGCCAGATGTAATTGCAAGAATCTCATCACTAGCTTCAACAATCATTGCGCCAACTAATACTCCGCGGGAATCTTCATCAATCTTTGCTGCTTTAACTCCGAGACCACCACGGCCCTGTGGGCGATATTCATCTAGTGGTGTCCGTTTTGCATAGCCACCATCAGTTGCTGTTAGAACAAATTTTGGTGATGAAATATCAGTGATTGCAGCCATTGTTAGGAGCTGGTCTTTGCTGCGGAATTTCATTCCGATTACGCCACTTGTGGATCTTCCCATTGAACGAATTGACTCTTCGTTGGCGCTAAATCGAAGTGACATGCCATTCTTTGAAACTAGAAGGATCTCATCTTTCTCACTTACAAGCGCCGCCGAAACTAATTCATCGCTCTCTTTTAAGTTGATTGCAATTAAGCCACCAGATCGTGGAGAATCGAATTCAACAAGTGGTGACTTCTTAACAATTCCGCCACGGGTGGCAATTGCTAGATAAGGATGTGATTTGTAATCTGAAATTGCAATAACTTGAGCAATTGTTTCATCTGGTTTAAATGCAAGAAGATTTGCTACATGTTGGCCGCGAGCATCGCGTCCCGCGTCAGGTAATTCATGAACCTTTGCGCGATAAATTCGCCCCTTATTGGTGAAGAAGAGCAACCAATCGTGAGTTGAAGCTACGAAGAAATGTTCTACTAAGTCGTCTTGTTTTAAAGCGGCACCTTTAACGCCTTTACCGCCGCGACGCTGTGATCGGTATAAATCAGCCTTTGTGCGCTTGGAATATCCAGTTTTAGTAATTGTGACGACAACACTTTGATCTGGAATTAAATCTTCTACTGATAAATCTGAGTCGCCGGCAATAATTTGAGTTCGGCGTTCATTTCCATACTTCGCTGTTAACTCTTGTAGTTCAACCTTTATGATTTCGCGTTGTTTAGCCTCGGAAGCCAAGATGCTATTTAGTTCGACAATTTCAGCCATTAAGCCTTCATATTCATCATTAATCTTCTGGCGTTCAAGTGCCGCGATACGACGCAGTTGCATATCCAAAATGGCATTTGCTTGAACTTCATCGACATCCAAAAGTTTCATCAATCCCGTGCGAGCTTCTTCGGGCGTGCGAGATGCGCGAATCAGTGCAATAACAGCATCTAGTGCGTCAAGTGCTTTTAGATACCCGCGCAAAATATGGGCGCGCTTTTCACGCTCTTGCAATCTGTATTTGGTGCGTCGAACAATTACTTCAACTTGGTGTTCGATGTAATAACGGATGAATTCATCGATGCGAAGAGTTCTTGGAACACCGTCTACGAGTGCCAACATGTTTGCGCCGAAGGAGTCTTGTAATTGTGTGTGTTTGTAAAGGTTATTTAAAATTACTTTTGGAATTGCATCATTTCGCAGAACAATTACAAGTCTTTGACCTAGGCGCTCATTTCCTTCATCGCGCACATCTGCGATTCCTTTAATGCGGCCATCTTTAACAAGTTCAGCAATCTTAAGAGCTAAGTTATCTGGGTTTACTTGATATGGGAGTTCAGTGACAACAAGGCAAGTGCGCTTATTAATTTCTTCAACTTCAACAACAGCGCGCATAATGATCGAGCCGCGGCCGGCGCGATAGGCATCTTCAATTCCTTGGCGTCCAACTATCAGCGCTTTCGTTGGAAAATCCGGGCCTTTTACGATTGTTAATAATTTTTCTAATAACTCTTTTGGGTCGGCATCTGGATTTTCAAGCGCCCAAACAACTCCTTCAACCACTTCATTTAGATTGTGTGGTGGGATGTTGGTTGCCATTCCTACAGCGATACCTGCGCTGCCGTTTACGAGAAGGTTTGGGAATCGGCTTGGCAAAACTGTTGGCTCTTGTGATCGACCGTCATAGTTTGGAATGAAATTAACTGTGTCTTCATCAATATCTCGCATCATTTCCATTGCGAGTGGTGCAAGTTTCGCTTCGGTGTAACGCATTGCCGCGGCTGGATCATTTCCCGGCGAACCAAAGTTTCCGTTTCCATCAATTAGTGGATAACGAAGTGACCAGAATTGGGCAAGTCGAACTACCGCGTCATAAATTGCTGTGTCACCGTGTGGATGATAATTACCCATCACATCACCGACGATGCGGGATGATTTGTAATAACCCTTATCTGGTCGGTAACCAGCGTCGTACATTGCATAAAGAACTCGGCGGTGAACTGGTTTCAAACCATCACGAATATCTGGAAGTGCACGACCAACAATTACTGACATTGCATAATCTAAATATGAGCGCGCCATCTCAACTTGAAGATCAACAGATTCAATTCTGTCGTGTGCTGCGGTCTTATCTGGATTCATATTCTCAGCCATTTGTAATCACCTAGATATCCAAGAATCGAACATCTTTAGCATTGCGTTGAATAAAGTTTCTGCGTAGCTCTACATCTTCACCCATAAGAACTGAGAACAAATCATCTGCTGCCGCTGCATCGTCAAGTGTTACTTGAATTAATACTCGGTGTGCTGGATCCATTGTTGTATCCCAAAGTTCTTTAGCAGGCATTTCGCCCAAGCCTTTGAAGCGTTGGATTCCATCCTCTTTAGGTAGGCGCTTTCCGGCATCAATGCCAATTTTAATAAAGCCATCTCGTTCGCGGTCAGAGAATGCATATTGGACTGGCTCTTTGCCGCCCCACTTAAGTTTATAAAGTGGTGGTTGTGCAAGATAGACAAAACCGTTTTCAATTAGTGGTCGCATAAATCTGAATAACAAAGTTAGAAGCAGGGTGCGAATATGTTGACCATCAACATCAGCATCCGCCATCAAAATAATTTTGTGATAACGAAGTTTTGCTACATCGAAATCATCGTGAATTCCGGTTCCAAGCGCTGTAATTAGCGATTGCACTTCATTGTTTTGTAGCACGCGATCAATACGGGCCTTTTCAACATTTAGAATTTTTCCGCGGATTGGAAGAACTGCTTGATATCTTGAGTCGCGGCCACCTTTTGTTGAACCGCCAGCAGAATCACCTTCAACTATATAAAGCTCGCACTTTTCTGGTTCGGTCCATTGGCAATCTGCCAACTTTCCGGGCATTCCTCGACCTTCAAGTAAACCTTTTCGATTACGCGATAAATCTCGAGCTTTACGTGCAGCAACACGTGCTGCTGCTGCATCAATACTTTTACGAACAATATCTTTGCCTTCACCAGGGTGTTGCTCAAACCAGCTGGTTAAATGGTCGTTCATGCTCTTCTGAGTAAATGATTTTGCTTCTGTGTTACCAAGTTTTGTTTTTGTTTGGCCTTCGAATTGTGGTTCGGCAAGTTTGATAGAAACAATTGCAGTTAAACCTTCGCGGATATCTTCACCTGTGAGGCGATCTTCCTTCTTGCGAATAAATCCCCACTCTTCACCAAACTTATTTACAACTGAAGTTAGGGCAGTTCTAAATCCTTCTTCGTGCGCGCCGCCTTCGTGAGTATGAATTGTGTTTGCGAATGTGTAAACAGATTCGGTAAAACCAGCGTTCCATTGCATCGCTACTTCTAAACTCATTTTGTGCTTGGTTTCATCAGTGACAAAAGAGATGATGGATTTGTGGGTCTCGCCTTTTGTTTGATTTAGGTGTTTAACAAAATCAATAATTCCACCTTCATAGTGGTAGCGAACATGAATTGGTTCGCCTTTCTCGTCAACATGTCCTGGACGTAAATCTGTAAGCGTTAAAATCAACCCTTTATTTAGGAACGCCATTTCGCGAAAGCGAGTTGAGAGAACTTCAAATGAGAAATCTGTTGTTTCAAAAATTTCTGCTGATGGCCAGAAAGTTACAGTTGTTCCGTGGTCAGAAGTTGGCTCTCCTTTACGCACGGGCGTTTGCGGAACTCCTAATTTATATTCTTGATACCAATGAAAGCCATCTCGTTTTACTTCAACAGCAAGATCGGTGCTGAGTGCGTTTACAACCGAGATTCCAACGCCGTGCAAACCTCCAGAAACTGAATATCCACCATCGCCGAACTTTCCGCCGGCGTGAAGAACTGTTAGAACAACTTCAAGTGCTGGCTTTTTTTCTACCGGGTGCATATCTACTGGGATTCCACGACCGTTATCTACACATTGCAGAGATCCATCTGGCATTAACGTGATGTTGATGTCGGTGCAATAACCAGCGAGAGCTTCATCTACCGAGTTATCAACAACTTCATAAACTAAGTGGTGTAATCCGCGTTCACCAGTGGATCCGATATACATTCCGGGGCGTTTACGAACGGCATCTAGGCCTTCAAGAACGGTGATGTTTGAGGCGTTATATGAACTCTTACTCAATTGGCGCCTCCTAACAATGCTCAAATTCCTGCGAAGAAAATCTCTCAAACTGGCTGAGAATTAAACCTCGGCTCATTTCTTTAAAACACTGCCGTAATCCTAGTCCTTAAAACAATCTTGAACTACCGCAAAAGAGCCTTACGCGGTGGGTTTAACGGGTTATCTTGTGGAAGTTGTGGGTACTTACTGTGTGGGCGGGGAAATCAATCTTAACCGTAGGTATCGCGTGGTCCCTTGGCTCCCCGAATTGTGCGAAGCCCCTTCTTCCAACTTGGGGCGTGGGGCCCAATAAAAACAAGAGTTTCAACCAAAGCTCCGGGCGCTGATCCGCTTATTGTTTTTAACAAATCTATAGTAATTAAATTTAATTGTGTTGCCCACGCTGTTGAAGTTGTTTGAATTGTTAAACGGCCATCTACTAGAGAGATTGGATTTGAATGTGTTGCAATTTCAGAACCAACAATTTTCTCCCAATCGGCAAAAATATTTCCTTCTGCCAAACCTTGTCGCCAATCGCGTGAGATAACTAATTCATCTAATACCGAACCGATTTGTTGCGGATCACCAACTTGACCGCGGGTTTCAGCGACTTCACCAATTTTATTTCTTCTTGGTTGGTTTCTAAATGCTCGGTAAAGCTCTCGAGCTAAGTCGCGGGCCATTTATTCGCTTGTTGCAATCTTTGAAACCTGCCCAGATTTTACTAAATACTTATTTCCGGCCAACTCTTTTGGTAGATCATTCTCGACTGCCACTGTTATAAACGTTTGTTCTGCGCTCTTCGCCAATTTAATCAGGTGAATTCTGCGCTCTTCATCTAACTCTGAGAAAACATCATCCAAAATTAAAATTGGTTTCAAACCATCTTTTTCTAACAATTGATAAGTTGCCAGTTTTAAACTTAAAGCGATCGACCAAGATTCACCATGACTTGCATAACCTTTAACCAAATGATCACCCAAGTTCAATAGTAAGTCGTCGCGGTGTGGGCCGGTTAAAGTTAAACCTCTTTCTATTTCAGCCGCACGAGTAATGCGCATACGTTCCAAAATCTTCAAAGTGTTTTCGTTTGCGTTTAAAGTTGGCTCTTCAATGCTTGATTTATAACTTATGAATGCAGGTTTTTCTGAAGAGATATCTCGATAAATTTCTTGAAATATTGGTTCGAAATCGCGTAGTGCTTGTAGCCTCGCCGCAATAATTTCTCCGCCAAAGTTGGCAACTTGTTCATCCCATGCCGTGAGTGATTCAGTACCTGCTCTTGATTTCAACAATGAGTTGCGTTGTCTAACTGCCCGCTCATAATCAGAGATAACTCCAGCCATTCGTGGAGATCTAAGAATTAAGAGTTGGTCGATGAATTTTCGCCGTTCGCTTGGATCTCCGCGCACTAAATCTAAGTCTTCTGGGGAGAAATAGATTGCTTGAACAATCCCAAAGATTTCTTTCTGGCTGCGAACTGGGTTCTGGTTTATTCGCGCCCTGTTGGCTCGCTCGCTATTTATTTCTAACTCAACCAATACTTCTCGATCTGGTAATTGAGTTTTAGCCCGGACATAAGCCGAAGCACTTCCTAGTTGAACCAGTGGTTGGTCGGCAGAAACTCGATGTGAGGAAAGGAATGACAAATAAAGAATGGACTCAATGATGTTTGTTTTACCTTCACCATTGCGCCCAATAAAGATTGAGATACCGGGAGATAAATCTAGATCTAAAGTTTTATAAGATCTAAAAGTTGTAAGTGAAAGGTTTGAAATAAACACTTTTTTAAATTACTAAGATGTGTAGCGCATTGGCATTAACAAATACTTGTATGAAGTATTTATAGCGCCGCCTGGTTCAGATTTTCCTGTGAGGACCGCAGGTTTCTTGTCTCCTGTAAAAGAGATATGCACAAATGGTGAGTTGATTGCTTGTAGGCCATCTGTTAGGAAGGTTGGGTTGAAAGCGATGTTGATATCTTCGCCAGAATAATTAATGTTCAACTCTTCTGTTGCTTGGGCATCTTCACCAGTTCCGGCCTCGAGTTGTAAAAGGTTGTTTCCAAAAATTAGCCGAAGTGGGACTGTTTTATCGGTTACTAGAGCCACTCGGCGCACTGAATCTAAAAAGGGAGCAACTTCAATTGTTGCTTCCGCTGTTGATTCTGATGGTAGTAAATGTCTGAATGGTGGGAAGCTGCCATCCAAAGTTCGGGAGGTCATTGTTTTTTCATCTGAAACAAAGCCAACTAGTTTTTCGTTTGAAGTTGTTGGCGAAAGAGCAAAAGTTATTTGGCCGCTTCCGATTAGTGATTTCGCAGCATCAACTAAAGTACGGGCTCGGAGCAGTGTGGATGCTTCTAAATTTAGATCTTTTGGACTCCAATTAATTTCTTTTACCGCCAAGCGATATCTATCGGTGGCCGCCATTGTTATTGTTGTTTTAGTTATTTCAATATGCACGCCAGTAAGTGTTGGAAGTGAGTCATCTTTACCGGCCGCAATTGCGACTTGTTGCACCGCTGTAGCAAATACATCTCCAGGAATTTCACCTGCTGTTTGTGGCAAGGTTGGAAGATTTGGGTATTCATTCACAGGCAAGGTTGGAAGTGTGAATTTAGCGCTTCCGGCGGTTACTAAAACTCTTGTTCCGTCTAATAAAAACGTTACTGGTTTTGCGGGTAGAGATCTTGCTATTTCAGCTAACAGCCTTCCGGGAACTAAAACTTTTCCTTTGGTCGCAATATCTGCGTTGATGGTTGCTTTGGTTGAGGTTTCTAAATCTGAACCAGTAAGTGTGATTGAGTCGGTCACATCAATCATGATTCCAAGGAGCGCGGTTTGAATAGGTCTTGTGGAGAGGCTGCGAGCAACCCAATTAACAGCATCGATCAACGGATCGCGTTCGACAACAAACTTCATCCCTCTATCCTTCCCTCTTGGCTTTGGTTAGCAAACCCACACAGGTTCGCCAATCCCCAACCTTTTCTATTTAATATAATTAGTAGTAGTAACTAGCCTTAAATCCTGTGGATAACAAACAAAACCCCTGGTCGCGCTCTGTAAAAGATCAGGCATATGGTTGTGGATAACCAGTGGATAAACCTTGCTAACTTTCTTTACACTCACCAACACCACACCCTCTCCTTAGTTTTCAACAGTTATCCCCAAGTTATCCCCAAGGTGGGGGCAACTTTCTACACAGGTTATGTAGTTAGTTTCTAGCCTGAAGTTTAATTCGGTTGGTCAACTCAGTGACCTGGTTATAGATCGACCGGCGCTCAGCCATCAATTGACGGATTTTGCGATCGGCATGCATAACAGTTGTGTGGTCGCGTCCCCCAAAGGTCTGCCCGATTTTTGGCAGGGAGAGCTCGGTTAGCTCGCGGCACAAATACATTGCGATCTGGCGAGCATTTACTAATACCCGCGATCTTGAAGTCCCACAAAGGTCATCCAAAGTAAGGCTGAAGTAAGTCGCAGTCTGGGCCATGATTGTTGTGGCAGTGATTTCTGGGCCACCAACTTCAGGAATCAAATCCTTCAAAACTATTTCTGCTAATCCTAAATCGACCGCTTGTCTATTAAGGGATGCGAAAGCTGTTACACGAATTAACGCACCTTCAAGCTCGCGAATATTCGAAGAAATTTTGCTAGCAATATATTCAAGAACATCATCCGGCGCATTTAATTTATCTTGCGCGGCTTTTTTACGAAGAATTGCAATACGGGTTTCTAATTCTGGAGGTTGGATATCTGTTATTAAGCCCCACTCAAATCGACTACGAAGACGATCTTCCAAAGTGGTCAATTGTTTTGGCGGGCGGTCGCTAGAAATCACAATTTGCTTATTCGCATTATATAAAGTGTTAAAGGTATGGAAAAACTCTTCCTGGGTCCGTTCTTTATTTTCTAAGAACTGAATATCGTCAACCAACAAAACATCTAAGTCGCGATAACGGCGTTGGAAAACCGAGGCTTTGTCATCACGAATCGAGTTAATAAAGTCATTTGTGAACTCTTCGCTTGAAACATAACGAACTCGCACACTTCCATACAACTCTTTCGCATAAGCCCCAATAGCGTGCAGGAGGTGGGTTTTACCAAGCCCTGACTCACCATAAATAAATAGCGGGTTATAAGCCTTTGCTGGCGCTTCAGCTACAGCAACAGCTGCGGCATGAGCGAAGCGATTTGATGCACCAATAACGAAAGTTTCAAAGATATAACGTGGGTTTAATTGGGTTGGCTCTGCGGCAACCGAAGATCTAGAGTCGCGACCAGTTCCAGATTTTGGTTGTTGTTCAATTATTGGCTCAACAACATCTTCAACAATATCTTCTTGCAAAGTTTCATCAATAGTTACAGCAATGTTTATTTTCTGGTCAAGTTTTGCTGACAGCGCCTCGTTTAAAATCGCGCGAAGGCGAGTCTCTAAAACATCTTTCGCGAAAGCGTTAGGGGCAGATAACAATAAATTCGAACCACCCTCATTTTGGATCAAACCCAAAGGCTTTGTTAGAGAGAGAAAGGCTCGGTGTTGTGGCGACTCCACAGAAACATCGGCAATTACTGCGCCCCAAAGTGTGGTTAGGTCATCAACCTCGAGTAGTGCCATGGGGACCCCAAATCCTAAAAACCGCTAATTTGCTAAAACTGACTTGTCCACAGGGTTATCCACAACCTGTGGTCTAAAGTAAAACTTGAGCCTTTTGGCCCACTTTTCTGTGGATAGAGAGCGAAAGTAGGGGCAATTCTGAGAAATTGCAAGTGGTTATCCACAAATAGATCAAATTCGCCCAAACCCAAAAAAGCAGCTCTCCCGGGTTTGACCCTTATCAACAGGTGCCCGTAACCTAACTCCCTCATCGCCGTTTTGCACAACAAAATTGTGACCCACCAATTGTGACCCAAGAGGCCGAAACCTTTTGGAGAGATCCCCGAAAGTCTTAAGGAGAGTTTTATGTCAAAGCGCACATTTCAACCTAACGTTCGCAAGCGCGCAAAGAAGCATGGTTTCCGCGCCCGCATGGCAACACGTGGTGGAAGAGCAGTACTAGCTTCTCGCCGCGCTAAGGGTCGCACACGCATCTCTGCCTAACCGCAGATTAATTGCTGATACCAGTGCTACCAGCCAAGAACCGGTTGCGTACAAGTAAAGATTTTGCTCTAACTACGAAAACAGGAGTCCGAGCAACTTCTCTATCGCTTGTCGTTTATCTAAAAACCAATGTAAATGGTTCGAGCGCGCCTCGAATCGGATTGATTGTAAATAAATCTGTCGGGGGATCTGTCGTCCGCCATCGAGTTTCTAGACAACTACGCCACTTAATTTCTGCGCACATCCAAAACCTTCCATTAAATAGCCAGTTAGTAATTCGCGTATTGCGCAATCAACCAAACTTCGATGCCGAACTAAACGATTTGATGCCGAAAGTATTAAGCAAAACCGCGGTGAGCGCATGAGAAAAACTTTCGCGCTAGCTATTGAGTTTTATCAAAAATGGATCTCACCAGTGTTCGGTCCACGTTGTAAGTATTACCCAAGCTGTTCAACATATGCCACAAATGCAGTTTCAGAATATGGCGCCAAAGGTTTAGTAATGGCGGCCTGGCGGTTAGTTCGTTGTAATCCCTGGTCACATGGCGGTGTTGACTACGTCTTATCTAAGAGTTCTAAACAACCAATAAAAACTGGAGCAAACTAATGGGATCAATCCTAAACCCCTTGTATTTCGCTGTTTCCTGGGTCATTGTAACTTTTCACTCTTTACTCGGTTATATCTTCGGCGAGAACGAACGCGAAAGTATTAAGTGGAGCCTTTCAATTATTGGGCTTGTAATTTTAATTCGAATTATTTTAATTCCCCTCTTTGTAAAGCAGATTAAGAGCCAACGCGCGCTTACTGCCCTTCAACCCCATATGAAGGAGATTCAAAAGAAGCATAAAGATGATCGTCAAAAGCAATCAGAAGAGATGATGAAGCTCTACAAAGAGCACAAGACAAATCCATTAGCTTCTTGTTTTCCGATCCTTGCCCAAGCACCAATTTTCTTTGCACTTTTCACGGTTCTAAATGGAATTGCCCGCAACAGCCCACACGGAGTTCTTAAAGGTGACCTATTACTTTCTGCGCAAGAAGCTAAATTCTTTGGCGCAAACCTTTCAAGTACTTTCTTAAGTTCGGACACAAACACCCAAACAAAACTAGTAACAGTTGCACTCATTATTTTCATGTCAGCGACAACATTTACCACTCAACGTCAGTTGATGGTTAAGGGAATGCCAAAAATGGATTCCTCAAACAACATGATGTTGCAACAACAAAAAATTATGCTTTATGTTTTCCCAGTAATTTTCGCAGTCTCTGGCGTTAACTTCCCAGTCGGTGTATTAATTTATTGGTCAACAACAAACCTTTGGACCTTCGGTCAACAGTTCTATGTAATTAAGAGGAACCCAACACCGGGTTCACCAGCATATGAAGAGTTAATGAAGAAGCGTGCAATCAAAGATAAAGATAATGGCGTGCTTCCAACAACAAATGAAGATGGAACTACTCAAACAGATCCAGGGCAGAGCAAGCCTCAACAACGACAACAACCTTCAAAGAAGAAGAAAAAGAAATAGTAATAAATCGGATTTATCAGTCATATCGGATTTATCAGTAAAACCAAACTTTCACCAACATAAGGAGAGATAAATGAGCGAAGTAGTAGAACAGATTGAAGAGAGCGAAGAGGCACCAAAAGCCTCAAAAACGGAGAAGAAGTCCCTGGTTGCTCGCCTTGAAGAAGAGGGCGATGTAGCGGCGGATTATCTCGAAGCTCTTCTAGATATAACAGATCTAGATGGCGATATTGATATCGACGTTGAAAATGACCGCGCCTCACTGGCAATCGCGGGCGGCGCACTTGGCCACCTCGTTGGCGATCGCGGCGAAGTCTTAGATGCGATTCAAGAGCTAACCCGACTTGCCGTTCAAACCTCAACCGGAGAGCGCTCTCGATTAATGCTTGACATTGATAATTTCCGAAGCGAGAAGAAAGAGGAGCTAGCAAAGCTAGCCCACGAGATAGCCGATCAAGTTAAATCAACTGGCGAATCTGTGAAGCTGCGCCCTATGAATGCCTTCGAGCGCAAAGTCGTCCACGACACCATCCAAGAGATCGGCCTAACTAGCGAATCCGAGGGCGAAGACCCAAATCGCTGTGTTGTAGTTCTTCCTGAATAATCAAGAATAATTAAGGCACTCCTGTGAGCGTTTCACGTGAAACCTTGATTCCCACCTATTTTGGCGAGCGCCAAGAGGAGGTAGCCCGATTTGCCGAAATCTTGGCAACTTGGGGAATTGACCGGGGGTTGGTCGGCCCAAAAGAGGGAGACCGCATCTGGGATCGCCATATTGCTAACTGCATTCCCATCACAACCCTGCTTTCAGAAGGAGCCTCGATTCTAGATATTGGATCAGGCGCTGGCCTGCCTGGAATTGTGATCGCGCTGGCCCGGCCCGATGTAAAAGTTACCCTTTTGGAGCCCCTCCAGCGCCGCATCGACTTTCTCGAAGAGGTAGTTAGCGAGCTTGGGATTGAAGTATCGGTAAAAAGAGGCAGGGCGGAGTCCTTCAAGGGCGGATTTAACTATGTAACCGCTAGGGCAGTGGCCCCACTTCCTAAGTTGGCCACAGTTTCTTGGCACCTAGTTATGGGCGGCGGCTCGCTTTTGGCAATGAAGGGTGAAGGCGCTGTGGCTGAACTTGAGGCGGCAAAGCTCGAGGTACCTAAAATCTTTAAAAAGGTGGCTCATTCCGAGATCCACGAAATCACTTTAGGCGAGTTGCCGATTGCGCGAGTTATTGAACTCAAAAAGGCTGGTTAGATACTCACGTGAATGATTCACGTGAAACATCCAAAACCAAAGTGGTTGGTATCAGGCGGCTAAAAGAGCCGATGCCGACACCCCTAAAAACCCGGGTTTTCACTGTGGCGAACCAAAAAGGCGGGGTGGGCAAGACAACCACAGCGGTAAATATCGCTGCGGCCCTGGCCATGGGTGGATTAAAGGTCCTTGTAATTGATCTAGACCCACAAGGAAATGCGTGTACTGCGCTTGGAATTGATCGTGAAGAGCTTCCCGGGATGTATGAAGTATTAGTTAAAGACCTCCCACTTTCTAAAGTAGTTACAAAGGTTGCTGGCTTTCCACACCTTGAATGCGCACCAGCAGATGTCGAATTAGCGGGCGCTGAAATAAACATGGTCGGTTTTGTTTCTAGAGAATCAAGGTTGAAGCTAGCGTTAGAAAATTTCTTAACAGAGCGCGAAGCAAGTGGTGCTCGCCTTGATTATGTGATTATTGATTGTCCACCAAGCCTCGGCCTTTTAACTGTTAATGCTTTAACCGCAGCCGAAGAGGTAATGGTTCCGATTCAGTGCGAATATTATTCACTCGAGGGCTTAACACTTTTGTTAAAAACCCTGCAACAAGTTCAACAAATGTTAAATCAAAGAGTTCGGATCTCAACAATCGTTTTAACTATGTTTGATTCCAGAACCCGATTAGCAAATGATGTTGCCAACAGCGTTCGCCAACATTTTCCAAACGAATTAATCGATGTGCCAATACCAAGAGCGGTCCGTATATCTGAAGCGCCATCATTTAATCAAACAGTTATGACATATGACGCATCTTCTCCAGGCGCAATTGCTTACATGACAGTAGCGCGAGAGATTGCTCGACGTGGCTCTGGTGACGTTATCAACCAACTAAATAATGGAGCACACACAGCATGAGTACTCGCAAAGGTGGACTTGGTCGCGGATTAGATTCACTTATACCGACATCACTAAGTGCACCGCTTATTACAAACACTGGTGTAACTATTGCAGATCAAGGTGAAGTAGATATAAATGCAATTATTCCAAATCAAAAACAACCTAGAACCATCTTTGATACTGATGCGCTAAATGAATTAGCTGCATCGATTAAAGAAGTAGGAGTTCTACAACCACCGGTTGTAAGAGATATTGGAAACGGTAAGTACGAATTAATTATGGGCGAACGCAGATTGCGCGCCTCAAAATTAGCGGGTTTAAAAACTATTCCAGTAATTATTCGACAGACCGCCGATAATGAATTACTTCGGGAAGCACTTCTTGAAAATATTCACCGCAGCCAATTGAATCCATTAGAAGAGGGATCGGCATATCAGAATTTGTTAAACGATTTTGGTTACACCCATGACGAATTGGCAATCAAAGTTGGAAAATCAAGACCAGCAATTACAAACACACTTCGTCTATTAAATTTGCCAGCAAGTGTTCAACGCCGAGTTGCTGCTGGAATTTTATCTGCGGGACACGCGCGCGCACTTTTAACTCTTAACGATGAAAGCGAAATAGAAAAACTTGCAGGGCGCATTGTTTCTGAAGGCTTAAGTGTTCGTGCAACTGAAGAGATTGTCGCTACCCACCAAGGTTCATCAAAGCCAGCAAGACCAAAGGCCGGAAAGTTGCGTTCACCTCGGTTAAAAGAGTTAGCGGATGGAATGTCTGATCGTTTAGATACTCGAGTAACCGTGGAGCTAGGAAAACAAAAAGGAAAAATTACAATTGAATTTGCGACGCTAGAAGATTTAGAGCGAATAAATAAATTAATTTAAACCGCGTAATTCCATTTCAGTCTTAATGACGCCAGCAAGGGATTTAACCCCTTCGCGGATTCGTTCCGGACTTGGGAAGCAATAGGAAAGTCGCAGAGACCAGCTGCCAAATCCGTCGGCATAAAACGCAGTTCCAGGAACATATGCAACCTTAGAAACAATGGCTTTTGGCATTAACGCCTTGGTATCAATCTCTGGAGGAAGTGTTACCCAAACATAGAATCCACCACCTGGTTTGGTCCAAGTAGCACCTGCGGGGAATGTAGCTTCAAGAGTTTCCAGCATTGCATCACGGCGAACTTTATAAAGCTGAGTGAAGGAAGCAATTTGATCGCGCCAGGGTTGGTCAGATAAGTAATTAGAGATTGCAAGTTGCGTGAAATTTGAAGGACAGAGAATTGAAGATTCACTTGCGATAACTAGCTTCTCTTTTAACGCTTGTGGAACAAGGGCCCAACCAATACGGAAGCCCGGGGCAATTGTCTTTGAGAAAGTGCCAAGATATAAAACATTCTCAGAGTCTTCTGCGCGCATTGCATTAGGCGACGGGCGTTCAAAACCTAACAATCCATAGGGATTATCTTCAATTACAAAAATAGATTCATCACGACAAATTTCTAAAATTTCTGTTCTGCGTTCTGCGGTCAGAAGAACTCCTGCGGGATTTTGGTAATTCGGAATTAAATACAAGAACTTAATCTTGCGGCCAGATGCGCGCGTAGCAGTTATCGCTTCACGAAGCGCAATTGGGATCAGACCATTGTCATCCATCGCGACGTGCACAACTTTGGCTTCATATTGGTGGAAAGTTCCAAGCGCTCCAACATAAGAAGGTGCTTCAACTAAAACCACATCGCCTGGATCGATAAAGATTCGAGAGATTAAATCAAGTGCTTGTTGGGAACCAGTTGTGACAATTACATCATCAGGGTGAGCACGGATGCCTTCTAAAGCCATTACGTCACAAATTTGTTCACGGAGTTTTGGATGTCCTTGACCACTGCCATATTGCAGAGCCTCTTGACCATTATCGCGAATTAACTTCTCAACAACACTTGCCATCATCTCCATTGGAAATGCTGAAAGATTAGGCATTCCACCTGCAAGGGAAACAATGTCGGGACGAGATGCAACAGCGAAGAGCGAACGAATCTCACTTGGTTTCATCATGGCCGCGCGATGGGCGAAGCGATCAGTTAAGTTCTGAACCTCACCAGTGTGGATGCGCGTAATGTCGTTGCTCATTGTCCAATCTTGCCACATTAAGCAAGACGAATGGATTCCTATTTATTACTTACGGATTCCAGCCTTGCGTAAGTCTGAGATTTTCAAGGTTCCAGTCTTCGCATCATTTTCAGCTGATAGGTAGAGCCGTTGAATCGCAACCATTATCGATTCGACCACGGTTTCACGGAAGGCAACATCAGAGAGGCGCTTAACATCGCCAGGATTCGATAAATATCCCAAATCAATTCGTACCGTTGGGGCTTTAGTTAGACGCAGTAAATCCCAGGATTTTGCGTGGGTTCGACAATTCAATAAATCAGTACGAGCGGTAATTTCACGTTGAACGAGAGCGGCAAATCTCTCGCCGACAACTGAATGCACGCCATGTAGATCATTTCCATAATAATAAGTAGTTAAACCATGTGCCAGATCATTCTTGTAATTATCGGTGTGAAACGAAATTACTAAATCTGCGCCAGAATCATTTGCTAATTTAATCCGTTCATTTTCACTGGGATCTTTAACGCTACTTCGAGAGATGAAAACCGTTACACCAAGGGCAATCAAACGGCCCTCTAAGCGTTGTGCGATATCAAAAGTTATTTCGCTATCTTCCGGCAACGAGCTTGGATCTAAAACAATTATTTTATTTGCAAGCGCTGGTCCACGCACTGCACGATTTGCATTGTCGCGTAATTGAGTTGGCGCACCACCCGAAACTGTTTTTAATAACCTCATTAAAGACATAATTGTTGCGGGACCACAAACTCCATCCACCTTAACACCGACAGACTTTTGAAATTCTTTTACAGCGCCATCAGTGCGAGAACCAAAGATTGCATCAACACGACCACAATCAAAACCCATCTCAACTAAACGAGATTGCAGCGCCGCAACATCATCACCGCGAAGTGGTTTTCCGGGGTTGAATGACAAGATTCGGTCACCAAGTTTCCAACGCGCTTCGTCAATTGCACGAATTGTTGGACCATCAATTTCCCCAGAAACTATTAAGCCACGCTCTTGTTGGAATGCGCGTAGACCATCTTCTTCAACCGCACCAAAATTTGTAGATGCGGTTTTTAAAAACCCAAGTCTGGTTAGCGTATTTGTGACCAACGAAATTACATTGGTCTCCTCACCAGATGGAGACATCGATTTAGATAAACGCAGCGAGTTCTTTGAGCAGTGCTGGTTTTGGTTTCGCGCCAACTACAGTTTTAACGACTTCACCATTTACATAAACATTAAGCGTTGGAATTGAGACGATTCCGTATTTGATTGCAATGGCAGATTCTTCATCAGTGTTTAACTTAACAACCTTAATTTTCCCGGCATATTCTTCTGAGATTTGATCAAGTATTGGTCCTACTGCGCGACAAGGGCCACACCATTCAGCCCAAAAATCCACTAGTACTGGAATTGAACTCTTTAAAACTACTTCATCGAAAGTTGCGGCTGTTACTGGCTGTGCTGCGCTCATTTTTTCCTCTTCTTACTCTCTTATATTTCTTGGCGGTTGGATAATTGTAATTAATGGCCAGCTAAGAAACGCTCAGTATCTAGCGCGGCTTGGCAACCAGAACCAGCAGCGGTGATTGCTTGACGATAGGTATGGTCAACTAGATCACCACAAGCAAAGACACCCTTCTGATTTGTTCGCGTAGAGCGGCCATCTACCTTCACATAACCTTCGCTATCCAAATCTATTTGGCCGACTAGTAACTCACTTCTAGGCACATGCCCAATTGCGACAAAGAGACCATCGAAATCTCGCTCGCTCTCTTCGTTTGTAAGTAAATTGCGAAGCTTTAACCCAGAAACTTTTTCGGCACCAAGAACATCGATCACTTCAGTATTCCAAATAAATTCAATTTTAGGATTGGCCATAGCGCGCTCGACCATAATCTTTGAAGCTCGTAGTGAATCGCGACGATGAATTACATAAACCTTACTGGCAAACCTTGTCAGGAAAGTAGCTTCTTCCATCGCGGAATCGCCACCACCAACTACAGCAATCACTTTCTCTCTAAAGAAGAAACCATCACAAGTTGCGCACCAAGAAACTCCTCGTCCAGATAAGCGCTTCTCATTTGTTAAACCAATTTCTTTATAAGCAGAACCAGTTGCAAGAATTACTGATTTACTCTTTAAAGTATTTCCAGAGCCATCAGTTAGGACTTTTACCTCGCCACTTAAGTCCATAGATACGATGTCATCAGTAAAGATCTTTGTTCCAAATCTTTCACATTGCTTACGGAGTGAATCCATAAGATCTGGACCCATCACGCCATCAGGAAACCCCGGAAAATTTTCAACCTCAGTGGTATTCATAAGTGCTCCGCCAGCAGTAACGGAACCTTCATAAAGCACGGGTGCTAGTTCTGCGCGAGCGGCATAAATTGCGGCGGTATATCCAGCTGGACCCGAACCGACAATTACTACATCAAGTATTTCGCTCATCTGGCTACCCTATCTTTTTACGGTTGGTAAAAACTTCAATGGCGCTAGTAATTTCACTAACACGGGCTATCTTGCAGAGAGCCAGATAACCAAAGGCCGATACAAATAGAACGATAATTAACCTAACAGTATTCCCACCCGGGATTGAATCTCGAATGAGCCAAACAGGAAGTGCAATCACAAGCGCTAACCCAGTTAGCTTGGCATAGAACCCAATAACTTCAGAGATTGAAATGTGGATTTCGTATCGACGGAGTAATCGAACTGTGCCCCCAGTTCCAAAGTAATAACTAATCGCAAGAGATCCGGCAAGCCCAACGGTTACCCATTCTGGCGGCAAGATAAATGCGAGGATAACTGCAAAGAGAATCCCAATAACATTCATAATTGCATTGCTTAAAACCTGTAATTTCACATTCTCAAATGCATTCAGCCCGCGAAGTGCAATCAAGTTAACACTCATCGGTGCCAACCCAAGAGCAAGAGCGGAAAGTGTGTATCCCAAATAATTTGAATCGGCACGGGAAATTCCAAAGAAGAGGGCCTCGGTCATAAGGGGCCCAAATAGTAGAAATGCAACCGCGCTTGGCACTGTAACTAGACCAACAATGCGCATTGCCTTTACAAGTTGGTCATGAATTAATTGTGGCTTTTTCTCCTGTGCAAATTTGGAAAGTGTTGGCAGTAATGCAGTTACTACAGAGATGGTGATTATTGAATGAGGCAGCATATAAATTAAGAGCGCATTACTAAATGGCGTAAACCCAACACCGGTTTCTATCCCAGCTTTTAGCGCTCTAACTGCAGCGCCAGTTGAGAGATTTACTGTTACCAAGTAACTCACCTGCGAAATTGCTGCAAAAAGCAGCGTCCATGTCGCTAAGTGAAGTGATTTGCGTAATTCCGAATCACGCCAATCAAAGCGCGGACGAATCTTGATATTAGTCTTTGAAATCACTGGAATTAAAATTAACGCTTGTACAACATATCCAGCTGTACTGCCCAAGCCAATCCAAATAATTTCAGAAGTTGGAATTGTTTCAACTGTAGGTTGGGTTGAATACTTAAGAAACCAACCAAAAACTCCAATAGCAATTAGGTTATTTAAGACTGGGGCCCACATCATCGGTCCAAATTTGCCCTTAGCATTTGCGACCTGCCCAAGTAATGTGAAGAGGCCCATGAAAAAGATTTGAGGCAGGCAGTAACGCATAAATTCAGTAGTTACATCAAACTCGGGGCGGCCGATATAACTTGTTGCAAATATCCGAACTAATACCGGGGCGAGCAAAATCGAAATGATTACAAAGCTTCCTAAAAACACACAAGTTACAGTAACCAAACGAGAGATGAAGGCACTTCCACCATCTGAGTCGTTTGTTGATCTAACAATCTGCGGCACAAAGACTGCTGTTAGCGCGCCACCAATAATTAAGTTATAAAGAATATTAGGCATAGTGTTTGCAACATTGAAAGTGTCACCAAGTAAAGTTGTGCCAAGCACAGCAACAAGGAGCAATCCGCGAATCAATCCTGTAATCCGAGAAACAATTGTGCCAACGGCCATAACGGTTGAAGATTTTAAGAGCGACTCATCATTCATATTCGCTTCTTTCTAATCCGTCTAAAGCTTTGAACAAGTGCTGAGATAAAGAGAATTATCGCCCCACCAGAGGTAATCCAGGTGGCAATTGGACTAATAACTTTAAGAGTTACGGGATAAATCACTTCACTGCTTAGAGCCCTACCTTTATCGGTAGAGAGAGAAACTGTGAGATCGCTATTTCCAGAAGTGACAACCTCGACCGGAATCATTACTTGGACTTTGGATTTTCCATTAACAACTTGGTTCTCTACCAGACCAACTAGCACCTTGCCGTTTGAAGCGCTAACTTTCACTGCAATTGTTGCTGGATTAGGAAAATCATTTATTAAAGTAATCGGCAAATTTTGCTTAGTTGAAGTAACAGTAAAACGCCCCGGCGCCAATCTAATTTTATTTGATAGTAACTGAGTACTTGTTATTAGATCTAGCCCCAATAAAGTGCGATTCCCATTCATTAGCGCAGGATGAAATACGGCCGCGCTTTGCGCTTGAAATTTCTCAACCTCTTCAATCGACATGTAAGCCGAATTGATCTTCAAAACACTCTGTGATTCCCTAAATGCCTGGGTAGTTAAAAAATCGACCTTATAGCTATCGCCACTCGGGTAACTTCTCATTTGCGAGACTTCTCTACCAATAATTGCGGTTAATCGCTTAGCTCCAAATTGTAAGTAGAAATCTTTTTGGGTTGGTGCGAGTTTAGAAATCCAATAGCCAGATGGATTTCCATAAGGCAGCGCAGTTATTCGCTCGCCGCGAGTAATGGCCGAGAATTGGTTAAGCCAGGCTTTTGCAACATCGCCGCCTGTGCCAGCATCACCATTTGTTAAAACATAATCCGAAGTCATAGCAGTTACTTCTTCAATAAGTTGTGGATCAATAAACCAACTGCGATTTCCTCTTGCAGGATTAAAAACAAGTTGACCTAACCGACCTTCATATGCGAGCAAGCCAATCAATTCATCATCTATGAATGCCCCATCAATTTGGCGATGTGTTGGCTCAGTAATCGTAATTTCAACATTTGCCGCATTTGCTATTGGTGTTTGTAAAATCGTAAAAGTAAAGAGCGCGAGTAATGTAATTAGCTTCTTCATACTTTTAACTCACCTGATTTTGCAATCAATTTCTTCTCATCTGGATAAGCGAGCAATTCCACAATCTCCGATAATGGGAACCAACCAACATCATCCACTTCGGTTATTTGCGGCGCCAACTCCCCACCGGTCTCTTTAAATAAGAAATGGTGAACGGTTTTATGAATTCGGTTTCCGCCAGCCATAAACCAAAAATCAATCACACCCAGCTCTCTAGAAATTTCACTTTGAATTCCAGTTTCTTCCTGCACTTCACGGATCGCGGCTTGCTCTGGAGTTTCGCCCTCTTCAATGTGACCCTTTGGAAGCGACCAGAGCAAACGCTCACGGCTTTGATCTTTTAAGTCGCGTCGACCAATTAATAAACCCTTTGTGCCAGTTGAATCAATTACCAAACCACCAGCGCTAACCTCATCAACTCGTTTTGCGTATGCACGTTTTACCGGAGGTTTTTTGGCAGCAGGTTTTCCTTGTGGGCTTGCAGGATTATTTAAATTAGGTGGGGTCGGGCCCTTTGGACGTCGTCTCCGACGTTTTTTCCGTTTAGCCTCGCCACCGCCACCAGGCGCCGTGGTCATTGGGCAAGGTTACTGCTCTAGCCTTAGATACTGTGACAACGAACCCAGATTTAACCTCAAGTGATCCGAATGCGATCGCGTCGAGCCTTGCTATCTCCGCGCTATCAGCCAGGCCGCTCGCTTTAGATTTGGCAGAAAAATTCGCTAAAGCCGGATTCACACTTGCTCTAGTTGGTGGTCCAGTACGTGATGCAATTTTGGGGCGACTTGGTAACGATTTAGATTTCACAACAAACGCTAAGCCAGATGAAACTAAATCAATTATAAAAAAATCCGCTGATTCATTGTGGGAAACCGGGCGTGAATTTGGAACCATTGCTGCGCAATTTGGAGATATAACAGTAGAAATTACAACTTACCGAAGTGAAGTTTATGATCGAGAGAGTCGAAACCCTGAAGTTAAATTCGGAGAATCAATAGAAGGTGATTTACTCCGTCGTGACTTTACAGTTAACGCGATGGCGTTGGAGTTAACCACAACACCACCAACATTTATTGATAACTTTAATGGCGTAACAGATTTAATTAAAAAGGTTTTGCGAACCCCAGGATCTCCCGAAGATTCATTTACTGATGACCCACTTCGAATGATGCGCGCGGCGAGATTTGCCGCACAACTAGGATTTGAAGTTGATCCAACAATTACATCAGCCATAAAGAATATGGCTGCAAGAATTGAAATAATTTCAGCAGAACGCATACGTGATGAATTCACAAAGATAATCATGTCGCCTAATCCACGAGTTGGAATTGAGATTTTGGTTGAGACTGGGCTTGCAGAATATGTACTTCCTGAAATTCCAAAACTTAAATTAGAAATTGATGAACATCATCATCACAAAGATGTGTACGAACACACGCTAAAAGTCTTGGATCAAGCGATAGCGCTAGAAGATCGACTAGACGGCCCTAACCTGGTAATTCGTCTTGCCGCTTTACTACACGACATCGGAAAACCTAAAACCCGAGAGTTGATAGAAGGCGGTGGAGTTTCATTTCACCACCATGAAGTTGTTGGTGCGCGGATGGCAAAAGAGCGGCTGAAGAAACTTCGATTTAGCAACGAGGTAGTTGATGACGTTTCATCTTTAGTCTTTCTGCATCTGCGTTTCCACGGTTATGGCACTGGAGAATGGACTGATTCTGCGGTCCGCAGATACATCAGAGATGCAGAACATCAATTAATACATTTACATGTTTTAACCAGAGCTGATTGCACAACTCGCAACCAACGTAAAGCCGAAGGTTTAGCGAAGACATACGACTCTCTTGAAGAGAGAATTCTTGAACTCATGGCACAGGAAGAATTAGAAAAAATTCGTCCTGATTTAGATGGCTTGGAAATTATGGCAATACTAGGAATTTCACCTTCACCGATCGTTGGCCGTGCCTACCAATACTTATTAGATCTACGAATGGATCGTGGGCCGCTCGGTGTTGAAGCAGCCAAAGACGAGCTTCTTAATTGGTGGAGTTTGAATAAGCCAAAAATTTAGATTTACGGAGCAAAACTAAGCCGGCTAGTAGATATGACAGCGCAATCAACCATGGCATCGTGAGTGAAATGCCACTAGGTGGCAAAATTAGGGCTGTGATGATTGCGCCGGAAACAATTGCACCATTCACCGCAACATCATAAAAAGCAAAGATACGTCCACGAAATTCATCTTTAATTTTTGATTGCACGAGCGCATCGTTTGTAATCTTCAAGCTTTGGCCAAAGCCGCCAACAAAGAAAGCGGTAAGAATCATCACAAACTCATTTGGGAATAGCCCAAAAAATATTAAGAAAATAGTTGGAGCCAACATCGATATTCGAATCCACTTATGTCTTCCAAATTTTGCAACACCATAAGGTCCAGCAAAGGCACCTAAGCCAATTCCAATACCAGCAATAGTTAGCGCATACGCAAAGCCTCGTAATCCAGCATCAGGATCATCAGGGGGGTTATAAGTATTTCGCTCAGCTAAAAGTGCAATCAAAGTTAGCGCAGTAATGCCGCCCCGCTGCACACCAGTTGCAAAAATTCCTCTTAACGCGTCTCCATGTTTACGCAAGATGCGAAACCCTTCAAGCATTTCACTGAAACCACGAATTTCTTGAGAAACTTCATGCTGCCTTGGACCAATCTCTTTTTTGCCAAGAAGTGAAGCAAAAAGCGCAGCCAAGAAATATCCACCTGCGGCGATAAGAATTAATAAGGCATCAATTGAATCACCAGTAGTTTTGGTATCCAAGAAGTTTTTTATACCAATCCCTGCTCCACCGCCAATAACCACAAAGATAGTTCCACCAGTAACTGCCAGGGCATTCGCTGATATCAATACCTCTTTATTAACTAACAAGGGCAGACCTGCGGAAAGCCCAGCCAAAATTAATCGATTTACACCAAATGCAATTAAAACAAAGAAAGTTAAGAGCAGGCCAGTTGAGCCTTGAAGAATTAAAAATGCAATTACTAATAAATCGACGGCACGGATTAAGTTCGCAATTTGCACAACTCGTTTACGACTAAACCGATCTAAAAAAATTCCAGCATATGGTCCTACAAGTGAATATGGAAGGAGCACAATCGCAAAAGCTAACGCCGCCTTAACTGCATCAGGTTGGCGTTCTGGTGAAAACAAAACAAATGAGGCCAAAGCAGATTGGAATGCGCCGTCAGTGAGTTGCCCCATCCATCTAACCCGAAGCAATTTAGGTAGTGCGCCATACCCGTCTTTTAACTTCATGATGCGAAGCGTAATCTTCAAAGAAGGTTTATTCTTAGACATTATGTGGTCGCGCCGAGATAACATCGATTATTCACTTGATCGTCGCGCAACTTTGCTTGCCCTCTTTCGTGGCGCTGCTTCCGCGATGGATGCCTGTGATGCTGACCCTTATTTAAAACGAGCGGCTAAACACCACGGTGAATCGACAATTCGGCCCTGCCCTGTTTGTAAGAAGATTGAAATTAAAGAGTTGCGTTATGCCTTTGGCGACCAATTAGGTCAGTACTCAGGGCGCATTAAGTCCATACCCGAGTTGGATGAGATGCAGAATGAATATGGTGAATTTCGGGTTTATACCGTGGAGGTTTGTTTAGATTGTGGTTGGAATCATTTAATCTATTCATTCTTATTAGGTGATGGCCGCACTCGCAAGGCGCCACGAAAGATTCACACGCTGGAAGATGATGATTGGAAACCAGCAAAAGAATTAAAAAGCTGGCATCTTCATGAGAAATCCCTTAGGGGCCGATAGTTTTAAGGAGCAGCAGGTAGCCTTAACTTATGGTTAATTTACGAGGTAACTTAATCCGATACGGCATTTTTGCCGGCGGGATCGGCTTTATTTTGGCCGTCCTCGGTTTTGCTTTTGCATATTTTACCGTCAGCATTCCTGATGCGAATTCTTTTGTTAATAGCCAATCAACAATTATTCAATATGCGGATGGTCAAGAAATTGGACGTTTAGGTTCAGAAAACCGCACCGTTGTTAAGTTAGCAAATATTCCACTTCATGTCCGTCAAGCAGTTATGGCAGCTGAAGATCGTAATTTCTATACCCAAAGCGCAGTCAGTCCAATTGGAATTGCTCGGGCACTCTTTAATAACTTGAAATCAGGTTCACTAAATGGTCAGGGTGGATCAACTATCACTCAGCAATATGCCAAGACCGCTTTCTTAACACCAGAGCGAACTATCACTAGAAAAGTTAAAGAACTTATCATCGCTATGAAATTGCAGAACCAGATGTCTAAAGATGATATTTTAGAGAGTTATTTAAATACAATCTATTTTGGTCGCGGATCATATGGAATTCAAACCGCCTCCGAAGTTTATTTTGGTAAGAGCGTCAGCAACTTATCTATTTCGCAAGCCGCAATCCTTGCGAGTATTCTGCGCTCTCCCGGTTATTACGATCCTTCATACAGCAAAGAAAATGCGGCACGGCTTAAAGCGCGATGGCAATATGTAATTGATGGAATGATTGCAAAAGAATGGTTGACTAAAGCAGATGCTACAAAATTAACTTATCCTCTAATTAGAGATCGCGTAACTTCCGGAGCACTAGCTGGCCCTAAAGGATATGTAATCTCTTGGGTTGTCCATGAGTTAGCAAAATTAGGTTTCAGTGAGGCGCAGTTACAAACTGGCGGATATGTAATTAAAACAACCTTAGAGAAGAAGAATCAAACAGCTGCAGTAAGAGCAATGGATACCCGAGGCCCAAAGAAGGCGCCAGAGAACTTCCATGCAGCGTTAGTTTCGATTAGACCTGGGACTGGCGAAATAGTCGCGCTTTATGGTGGAAAAGATTATTTAGTAACGCAATTAAATGGTGCAACTCAGTCAATCACTCAAGCGGGTTCTGGATTTAAGCCATTTGCGCTTATTGCAGCACTAGAACAAGGAATACCACTCTCTTCAATTTGGAGTGGAAAGTCACCACAAGTTTTTGATGATGTTGGAAAGCCATATCCAGTCTTTAATTACAGCAACGAACAAGAGGGCGAAATAGATTTACTTGATGCAACCGCTCATTCAATTAATACAATTTTTGTGCCGCTTGGGATTAAGGCAGGGTTAGATAACGTTGTTGATGTTGCTCGTCGCGCTGGTATTCCAAACACGGTCGCCTTAATGCCAACACCTTCAATTTCACTCGGAGTTGCATCACCACATGTTATTGATATGGCTTCTGCTTACGCTACTTTCGCTGCGAATGGAACTTATGCAACGCCATTCATAATTAAAGAAGTCTTAGGAGCAAATAAAGGCGTGCTCTATGAAGGAAAGATTCAAGCACAACAAGCCTTCCAGCCAGATGTAATGGCGGATCTAACTTATGCACTTGAACAAGTCACAAAATATGGAACTGGTGGCGCCGCAGGTAGTGGAGTTGGCCGACCAACTGCTGGGAAAACCGGAACTACAACAGATAATGCATCTGCTTGGTTTAATGGTTACACAGTTGAATTCGCAACAACTGTCGCGATGTTTAGAGATGATGCAACTCAATCTTTGAATGGAATCGGCGGCAACTATGCATTCACCGGCGGAACTTTCCCGGCGCAAGTTTGGAACTCTTATACAAAGCTTGCGCAAAAAGGTATGCCTGCTACCTCATTCCCAGAACCAGCAAATATTGGTGGTACTGATCCAGTCTCTTATTTAGATGCTGTTCCAACTCTCGATCCTGAACTTGCGGGCAAATATGAATCAGGAGCAACCAAGAAGAAGAAACTCGCAGCCAAGCAGTGAAAACCTTCGCTAAGAGCGCAGTTCTTCTCGCACTTCTTGCAGCGTTAATATCTTTTGCCAAATTTGATAACTGTCGAGTAAATGGGTGGAGCCCACCAGGTGATTACATTCACGCCTGTTATTCGGACCTACCTGCACTCTTCGGAGAGCGTGGACTAATCAAACACTCCTGGCCTTATGCCAGTGGAACAAATGCCGTCGAATATCCACCAATTACTGGCGTCGTGATGTGGGCAAGTTCGTATTTGGTTAGTGATAGCGGAAATAAATATCGAAACTACTTTGACATAAATGCAATACTAGTTGCCCTCTTATTCATTGGCTCAGTAGTTTTATTAAAAAGAATGAAACCCGAACTCTGGTATTTGTTTCCAGTAGCACCTGCTGTTATTGCCTCTCTCTATATTAATTGGGATATCTGGGCGGTTATAAGCGCTCTTGCCGCAATCTATTATTTTGATAAGTTAAATTACAGAAAGAGCGCCATCGCCTTAGGAATTTCAATTGCTACCAAATTCTTCCCAGTAGTTTTACTACTACCAATATTTCTTATTTTCATTCGCAAAAGAAAAATTAAGGAACTCATAAGTTATCTCCTAGTAACAACAGGCACATGGTTAGTAATCAATTTACCTTTTATAATCACAACTCCTACCGGTTGGCTTCGATTCTTTAAATTGAATTCTGAGCGCGCAGCCGATTGGGGATCAATTTGGCATGCTCTAGATATTTTTGGATTTAAAGTTAATAATCTAAACTTAATCACGATAATATTTTTTGCGCTAGGTGCACTTGCATTTACCTTATTTGTCTTTGGAATAACAAAAATTCCTTCGCTAGCCTCCATTGCATTTTTTATTGTTGCTATCTTTGTAATATCTAGCAAGGTTTATTCACCACAATATGTTTTATGGTTAACCCCACTCGCAGTTTTAGCAATGTTAGATAAGAGAGATCGTATTGATTTCTGGATCTGGCAATTTGCAGAATTGATTTATCACTTCGCGATTTGGCAATATCTGGCCTCAATTTCGGGAGCTAAATTCGCGATTCCTGCCGGGGCCTATGCCTTCGCAATTCTGCTTCGAATATCGGCACTGACCTGGTTCTCGCTGCGCCTTATGCGTAAATCCACACCTAAATTTGGCCCACAGAACCTTGAATTTTTATCTGGCGTAGGTCAGGGTTACGCTTAGCCTTCCTCCAAGGAAGCCACACCCGTGGTTTTCGCGAAGGAGCAATAACCCTCCTGCCGCGGAAATTCCGTGGCCGCTTTAGTCCAGAGGAGGTGGGGTTAACTTATGCGTAGATATGAACTCATGGTCATTCTCGATCCTGAATTAGAAGAACGCACAGTCGCACCAAGTCT
>WLJX01000008.1 GCA_009701575.1 Actinomycetota bacterium | reverse complement strand
TAGGCCTGCAGCGATGTATGAAGGGAATGAGTTACGAGCTTCACCTGAACATGATGTTCCGATTACGCCGATTACCTTCTTATTAGCAGCAACACCTGGTGCGATGTTCGCAGCAACAGTTCCATCGCATTGTGAGTCAGCCTTTTCAAGCTTGATCTTAACCTTTGGGTTTGTTGCATTGTATTCTGCAATTGCAAAAATTGCGCCTGGAAGTTGATCTTGACCAAGTTGTGCATCTCCACCAGTTAGTGGACCTTGGAACATAAGAGTTACTTCTTTAACTGCTGCGTTTGCTTGTGAAGTTACAACTGTTCCTAATGCAAGGGCAGATGCAGCTACAACAGCAAGAACGCGCTTTGAGTTCTTATTCATGTAGACCTTCCTGTTTTCTGTGTTTCCACAGCTTGTTTATTTCCGTCCCGGGACAGGGAGGAGTGAAGGCTATAGGTGAACTACAGGTGAACTCAAGTGGAATTTAGCCATTTGGACACTCTTTACCCGATTGTTACAAAGAGCAATACGGTGAAATTCAAGCGCAACTTCTCGCCATTTTCTATCTATCAGGGACCGAATCTGGCGAAATCACCGCCTGTGCCACCGCCTTCATACTAATTCTTCGATCCATAGCCGCCCGCTGGATCCAGCTAAATGCCTCAGGCTCACTCAGGTTCATCGCTGCCATCAGAATGCCCTTTGCGCGGTCGACAATCTTCCGGGTTTCAAGGCGTTCATGTAAGTCAGTGACCTCCTCCTTGAGAGAACGCATTTGTAGATGCCTACTCATCGCAATTTCAATTGCTGGCGTTAAGTCGTTGATGCTAAATGGTTTCACTACATAGGCCATTACGCCGGCATCTCGCGCTCTTTCAACTAGCTCTTTCTGGCTAAAGGCAGTCAGCATTAAAACTGGAGAGATCTCAATAATTTCTTGTGCCGCAGAAATTCCATCAAGCTCCGGCATCTTCACATCAAGTATCGCAAGATCTGGTTTAAATTCCTTTGCTAGCGCAATCGCTTCAACGCCATTCGTCGCTTGGGCTACTACTTCGTAACCCGCCTCAGTCAACATCTCTACAAGGTCAAGGCGAATTAACGCTTCATCTTCCGCAACTAAAATTCTTGCGGTTCTATTTTGACTCACGTGCCTCGAGTCGGATTTGAACCGACACTGTGCGGATTTTGAGTCCGCCCTCTCTACCGTTGGAGTACCGAGGCAATTTCAACTTATTAGAAGAGGCTACTTTAACTACTTACGATATGCCGGGGCAATTCCTTCGACAGCATCACCAACGCGGTGGACGCGCATTGCATTAGTTGAGCCAGGAATTCCGGGAGGCGAGCCAGCCACAATGATGACGTTATCTCCTTTTTGTACGCTATTTGAATCGATGAGAATTCGGTCAACTTGCGCAACCATCTCATCCGTATGTGAAACCATTTGAGTAATCTTTGATTCAACCCCCCAAGAAAGTGCGAGTTGATTGTAAACAGCAGCCTCAGGCGTGAAGGCCATTATTCGAATAGGAGAACGAAGTCTCGACATCCTTCTTGCTGAATCGCCGCTCTGAGTGAATGCGATTAAGAATTTAGCATCAACAATTGCACCAACTTCTGTTGCTGCCTTAGTGATTGCTCCACCTTTAGTTTTTGGTTCGTGGCGAAGGGCAGGAATGCGATCGAGCATTGCCTCTTCTGTGCGTTCAATAATTCGAGCCATAGTTGTTACGGCTTCAATCGCGAATTCACCAACACTTGTTTCACCTGAAAGCATTAAGGCATCTGCACCATCTAGGACTGCGTTAGCGCAATCTGTTGCTTCGGCTCGAGTTGGGCGAGAGTTTGAAATCATTGAATCCAACATTTGAGTTGCGACAATAACTGGCTTCGCTGCCTCGCGAGCGAGCATTACACAACGTTTTTGGACGAGTGGAACTTCTTCAATCGGCATTTCAACACCGAGATCACCACGTGCAACCATGATGCCATCAAATGCTGCCACAATTTCCTCTAGATTATCTACGGCTTGTGGCTTTTCAATCTTTGCAATAACCGGACGACGAACTCCCTCTTCATCCATAATGCGATGTACATCCACAATATCCGCCGCATTTCGCACAAATGAGAGCGCAATAAAATCAGCACCAGCGCGCAGCCCCCAGCGAAGATCTTCCATATCTTTTTCAGAGAGCGCTGGAACGGAAACAGCAACTCCAGGAAGATTTATTCCTTTGTTATTGCTTACTGCTCCTGGTTCAATGCACTTTGTTATTACATCGTTTCCTTTAACTTCGATAACTTCGACAGTGACCTTTCCATCATCGATAAGAATCCGGTCCCCCACTTTGCAATCTCCTGGCAAGCCTTTGTATGTTGTGCCAACGCGCTCCTTAGTTCCAGGAACATCATCAGTTGTGATTGTAAAAATATCACCACGCGCTAAATCGTGTGGACCGCTTTCGAATCTAGCTAGGCGAATTTTTGGACCCTGAAGATCAACGAGGATTGCGACGGCGATTCCGGCTTTAGTGGCTGCTGCTCTTACGGCATCAAGTCTGGCCTGGTGCTCGGGATAACCCCCGTGAGAAAGATTTAAGCGAGCCATGTTCATGCCCGCAGCAATAAGTTGATCGACCTTCTCTGGTGATTCAACAGCTGGGCCCATGGTGCAAACAATCTTTGCTCTACGCATTTATTAAACCTTCTCTATTTGTTCCTGGATTGCATCTAGTTATATATAACCAATTGTATGGAATAGATCGACTAAACCATCATTGGACGTGCAGTTGGTTCGATTGGTGATGGAAGTTGAGTCTGGCCCACCAAGAATTCATCTACGGCTGCCGCGGCGCTTCTTCCTTCAGCGATAGCCCACACAATTAGTGATTGACCTCGACCGGCATCTCCCGCCACAAATACGCCCTCAATATTTGTTGCGTAACTTCCATCACGAGCAATATTTCCTCGATCATCGAGTGCAACTTCTAGTTGCGAAAGAAGTTCTGATTTTTCAGGCCCCACAAAGCCCATCGCTAGAAATACTAAATCTGCAAGAATTTCCTTTTCAGAACCTGCAACTTTTTCAAATTTTCCATCAACCAATTCAGTTTCAACCAATTTGATTGCACGAAGAGTTCCATCAGGGTTACCTAGAAATTCCTCAGTTGACACTGCGAAGAGACGTTCTCCTGCTTCTTCATGTGCGCTGCTCACTCGATAGATCATTGGATATGTTGGCCAAGGTTGAGATGTAGGACGCTCTTCGGTTGGTCTTGGCATAATCTCAAGTTGCGTAACACTTGCTGCACCTTGACGAATAGCGGTTCCTAAACAATCCGCACCGGTGTCCCCACCACCGAGAATTATGACGTGCTTGCCCTTTGCATTAATTGGCGGAGCTTCACTTAATTCATTTAGTCCCTGCTTGTTTCCCCAAGGCAAGTACTCCATCGCTTGATAGATACCTTTAAATTCGCGACCAGGAACCTTAATATCGCGCCAGTTTGTAGCACCAACTGCGATGACTATCGCATCATATTTTGTACGAAGTTCACTTCCAGTTATATCTACTCCGACATTAATTCCACTGCGGAAACGAGTTCCCTCGGCTTCCATCTGTGCAATTCGACGATCAACGATTGACTTCTCCATTTTGAATTCAGGTATTCCATAACGCAACAATCCACCAGGCTTCTCGCCTCGCTCATAAACCGCAACGGTATGACCAGCGCGAGTTAGTTGTTGAGCAGCGGCTAGACCTGCTGGTCCGGAACCGATGACTGCAACTGTTTTTCCAGTTAATCGTTCTGATGGTAGCGGTATAACTGACCCATTTTTAAAGGCCTCTTCAATTGTGCGGAGTTCTACTTGCTTAATAGTTACAGCTTCCGCATTAATTGCGACTACACAGGCGGTTTCACATGGGGCTGGACATAGGCGACCAGTAAATTCCGGAAAGTTATTTGTCGCATGTAGGCGATCTATTGCTTCACGAGTTTCGCCCCGCCAGATCAAGTCATTCCACTCTGGAATCAAATTACCAAGTGGGCACCCTTGATGACAGAACGGAATTCCACAATCCATGCAGCGACCAGCCTGCTTTTGAAGATCACCAAACTCTTGAGGTTCGTAAACTTCTTTCCAATCAAGAATGCGTACATCTACTGGACGGCGAGTCGGTGTTGCTCTAGGTGTAGTTAGAAAACCTTTTGGATCAGCCATTTAACGCCTCCATTACAACTTTATCTACAGGCAAACCTTCGCGTTCTGCTCGCTCCATCGCAGCAAGTACGCGCGCATAATCACGAGGCATAACCATTGAGATGCGACGCTTTGCTTCTTCCCAATCTCCTAGCAATTTTGTACCAACTTCCGAGCCAGTTTCGGCCACAAACTTCGAGATGAGGTTCTTAACAATTAGCTCTTGGTCGGCAGGCATTTTTAGAACATCAACCATCTCAGTGTTAACAAGCGCTGCATCTAGATCCATTACGAAGGCGCGACCTCCGGACATACCCGCTGCAAAGTTACGACCTGTGGCGCCAAGAATTAGAACAGTTCCACCAGTCATATATTCACAACCATGGTCGCCAACACCTTCAACAACGGCAATGGCACCAGAATTTCGAACGCAGAAGCGCTCACCAACTTTTCCACGAATCATGATTTCACCTGAAGTCGAACCATAACCAATAACGTTTCCGGCAATTACATTCGCTTCTGACTTAAAGCTCGCCTTCTCATCAGGTCGAACTATTACTCGCCCCCCAGATAGACCTTTAGCTACGTAATCATTGGCATCACCGTAAAGACGAAGCGTTAGCCCTCTCGGAATAAATGCACCAAATGAGTTTCCAGCTGTTCCATGGAGCGAAACGTTAATTGTGTCTGGAGAAAGTCCTACCCCACCAAACTTGCGGGTGATCTCTGACCCCAACATCGTTCCAACAGTACGATTTACATTCTTAACAGGAACTTCAATGTTAACGCTCTCGCCATTTGTTAAGGCTGGTTGTGCCAATTCGATTAACTTATTATCAAGCGCCGCAGCTAAACCATGCTCTTGCTTTGTTGTGTTATGACGAGGGGATGTATCTCCAGCCACTGGACCTGCAAGTAATGGTGCAAGGTCTAAGCCACTCGCCTTCCAGTGATGGATTGCTTTCTTGGTATCTAAGTATTCGACTTGACCGATTGCTTCTTGTAAAGTCCTAAAGCCAAGAGCGGCTAAATGTTCACGTACTTCATCAGCAATATATTCAAAGAAGGTTTCGACAAACTCAGGTTTGCCATTGAAGCGCGCGCGAAGCTCTGGATTTTGTGTCGCAACTCCAACAGGACATGTGTCTAGATGACATACCCGCATCATTACGCAACCTGAAACCACAAGTGGCGCGGTAGCGAAACCAAACTCTTCGCCTCCGAGGAGAGCAGCAATCACAATGTCTCTACCAGTTTTCATCTGGCCATCTACTTGAACAACAATGCGATCACGTAAACCATTTAACATAAGTGTCTGTTGAGTTTCAGCTAGACCAAGTTCCCAAGGAGCGCCAGCATGTTTTAGTGAGGTGAGCGGAGAAGCACCAGTTCCACCATCGTGGCCAGAAATAAGTACAACATCTGCATGTGCCTTACTTACCCCTGCAGCAACAGTTCCGACTCCAACTTCGGCCACCAATTTCACGTGAACTCTTGCGTTCTTATTTGCATTCTTTAAATCGTGAATTAGTTGTGCCAGATCTTCAATTGAATAAATATCGTGATGCGGAGGTGGTGAAATCAAACCTACGCCAGGAGTTGAATAACGAACCTTCGCAATCCACGGGTAGACCTTTCCGCCAGGAAGTTGACCACCTTCACCTGGCTTTGCGCCTTGTGCCATCTTGATTTGAATATCATCTGCATTAACTAAATATTCACTTGTTACTCCGAATCGCCCAGAAGCAACTTGTTTAATAGCAGAACGACGAGAGTCGCCATTAGCTTCGAGGATGTAACGGTCGGGATCCTCACCGCCTTCTCCTGTGTTTGATTTGCCGCCAATTCGATTCATCGCAATCGCTAAAGTTTCATGGGCCTCAGCAGAAATTGAACCGTAGGACATTGCCCCAGTTGAGAAGCGCTTAATGATTTCCGAGCGACTTTCTACTTCCTCAATAGCAATTGCTGGACGCAGACCAATCTTGAATTCAAAGAGGCCGCGAAGTGTCATTAGACGCTTTGATTGATCATCAACTCGGTTTGTGTAACGCTTGAATATGTCATAACGCTTATTGCGAGTTGCATGTTGAAGAGCGAAGACAGTTTCAGGATCGAATAAGTGAGGCTCGCCATCACGACGCCACTGATATTCACCACCAATAGGAAGTCGTTTAGTCCCAGGAATCTCGCCACCTGGCGGGTAGGCAATGTGGTGACGTTTAATGGTCTCTTCGGCAATCATGTCTATTGAAATGCCACCGAGCTTGGATGTGACGCCAACAAAATATTCATCAACAACTTCACGAGACAACCCGATAGCTTCGAAAACTTGGGCACCTGTGTATGAGGCAATCGTCGAAATACCCATCTTCGACATAACTTTTAGTACGCCTTTACCTAATGATTTAATAAGGTTTGCAACGGCTTTTTCCGGAGTAATACCAGTTATAACACCTTGACGAACTAAATCCTCCGCAGATTCCATTGCAAGATAAGGATTGATCGCGGCCGCACCAAAACCAACGAGAAGCGCAACATGATGAACTTCACGAACTTCACCAGATTCAACAATCAACCCAACTTTGGTTCGGGTTTTTTCGCGAATTAAATGATGGTGTACCGCTGCCGTTAAAAGCAGTGATGGAATTGGAGCATCTTCAGCATCGCCATCACGGTCGGAAAGAACAATTATGTGTGCGCCATCTTTAATCGCTTGCGAAACCTCTAGGCGAATTTCAGTTATGCGGTTGGCAAGAGCTTCCCCTCCACCTTGGACTGGAAAGAGACCGCGAACAACGTGAGCAGCAAAACCTGGTTGATTTCCATCTGCGTTTACGTGAATTAGCTTTGCAAGTTCATCGTTATCAATTACTGGGAAATCAAGTGCGATCTGACGACATGATGCCGGTCCTGGATCGAGCAAGTTAAATTCTGGTCCGACCGAACCAGACAGGCTAGTTACAAGCTCTTCACGAATTGCATCAAGAGGTGGGTTAGTTACTTGCGCAAACAATTGTGAGAAATAATCAAAGAGCAATCGTGGTTTTGCAGAAATTGCTGCGATTGGTGAATCAGTTCCCATCGAACCAAGGGCTTCGCCACCACTCTTTGCCATCGGAGTCAAAATGATTCGAATTTCTTCTTCGGTATAGCCAAATGCTCGTTGACGACGGACTACAGATGAGTGCGGATAAACAATATGTTCACGCGCAGGAAGATCTTCTAGTCTTACAAGGCCTGCATGCAACCATTCACCATAAGGAGCAGCGTTTGCTAGCCCATCTTTAATTTCATCATCTTCGATAATTCGTCCAGCTTCTATGTCGACCAAGAACATACGTCCCGGCTTCAACCTTCCCTTGCTTGCAATCTCTTCTGGTTTGAAATCAAGTACTCCGAATTCACTCGCAAGAACTACAAGTCCATCTTTTGTAATCCAATATCGAGATGGGCGAAGTCCATTGCGGTCTAAAACAGCGCCTATCTGCTTGCCATCGGTAAAGGTAATGCAAGCAGGACCATCCCAAGGCTCCATGATTGTCGAATGAAAAGCATAAAAATCTCTTCGAGTTTTTGACATCGTTGCATGATTTTCCCAAGCTTCTGGAATCATCATTAGAACTGCATGTGGCAATGAACGTCCACCTAAATAGAGAAGTTCTAAAACCTCATCAAATGAACCTGAGTCGCTACTTGAATTATCAACAATTGGGAAGAGTCGACTTAAATCACCCGGAATAATTTCGCTTGCTAGAAGCGATTCGCGGGCCCGCATCCAGTTGCGGTTTCCACGAACAGTATTAATTTCACCATTGTGGGCAATGTAGCGATACGGGTGAGCAAGTGGCCAAGATGGAAAAGTGTTTGTCGAGAATCTTGAGTGAACCAAAGCAAGTGTTGAAACCACTCTCGTATCTGAAAGATCTGGGAAGAATTCTTCCAGCTGACCAGTTGTGAGCATTCCTTTATAAACAATCGTCCGAGCCGATAGCGATGGAACATAAATCGGGAACTGGTGCTCGATACGTTTTCTGAAACAAAATGCCTTACGTTCGAGATTTAAATCAAGTTCGCCGCCCTTGCCACTTAGAAATATTTGCTGAAAATTCGGCATAACTGAGAGCGCAGTTTTACCAATAGATTTTGAATCAATTGGAAGGTCTCGCCATCCAAGAATATTTAGACCCTCTTCAGTCGCAATCGCTTCTATTGATTTGCGATCAGAGAAGGATTTATCTACAAAAAGGATTCCGGTCGCATAAGCGCCAAATTCAGGTAGCTTAAAATCTACAACTTCTCGATAGAAAGAATCAGGAATACAAATTAAAATGCCAGCACCGTCTCCACTATCCGGTTCGGCTCCAGTCGCGCCGCGATGCTCCATATTACGAAGCGCGGTTAGTCCCTGAGAAACAATTTCGTGAGTTGCCTTTTTATTTAACGTAGCAACCATCGCAACACCACAAGAATCGCGTTCTTGGGCTGGGTCGTATAAACCTTGCGCAAGTGGCACTGTCGAAAACAAAGTCACGATGACTCCTAAATTAATTGCTTAGGTGCATCGGGACGACAATGGCCCAACGTTTACTTAGTTGAATATAAGAGAGTAAGAATAGCAATTAAGCCGAGATTTATATACCTGTCAGGTGGACTAGTGAGCCAATTCCTGCAGTGATTGCCATACCGAGTGAGCCGCCGATCAGAATTCGCAATGTGGTCTTTCCGTATGGTGAGCCTGCGGTTCGAGCGCTCAGAACTCCCGTGCCGACCAAGCCAACCAAGGTAAACCCAATAATGCTCATTACTTTGGTTCCAAGTGTTGGGGCAAGTGCGCCAACAAATGGCACCAAACCGCCAGCGGTGAATGCAATCGCCGAAGCAACCGCTGCTTGAACTGGACGCGCCTTTGTATGTGGATGTTGTCCTAATTCATCACGTAGATGAGCTTCAAGTGCATCTTTTTCAGTCATTGTCTTTGCGACTTTAGTTGCAAGTTCACGATCAAGGCCGCGCTTCATATAAATTTCAATTAGCTCCTCAAGCTCGCCCTCTGGATCAATTGCTAGGTGTTCTATTTCAAGTAGGCGATCTGATTCCTCAATATCATTTTGTGAACGAACCGAAATGTATTCACCAACTGCCATGGACATAGCACCGGCGGCGATACCAGCCGCTCCTGCTGTAATCAAAAAGTTTTCTGCCTGCGCAGCAGATACACCGATCATCAAGCTTGCCGTAGAGACGAGACCGTCATTTGCACCAAGAACAGCGGCACGCAACCACCCTGCTTTATGAATCTTGTGGTGTGAATTTCTTAGGTAAACATCGCTCAGAGCCATGACCAAATTCTATATCTACCGGGATTACTTTCTGGGATATCTGGATATTTTCCGCAGGAAAAGAGCGGCACCACCAGCACAGATTATTGCCGAAACCCAAATATTTAGCCGGAGACCCATTAATTCATTGGCGTCATCGATACGAATGGCCTCAATAAATAAGCGACCGAACGAATAACTAAAAGCATAAAAGAAGAAGACCGCCCCACTACCCGAAATCTTTTGGAAAAATCTCGAGCGCATAATATAAAGCGCGACGATCGAGCACCAGATCGCTTCATATAAAAAAGTTGGGTGAAATGTCGTAAAGTTTTCGAAACCGATCGTTCTATTTTCCGGAGGAATCTCCAGTGCCCAGAAAACTTCTGTTGGTCTACCGAAAAGCTCACCATTGAACCAGTTTCCAAATCTTCCGATTGCCTGTGCAAGTAATAAGGCTGGAGCGATTGAATCTGCAAGTTGTGCAAAAGTTAGCGAAGTACTTCGCCTCTTAAAGTAGATGAAGACTGTTAGCGCTCCGAAAGCAATAGCGCCCCAGATTCCGAGGCCGCCTTCCCATATTTTAAATACTGCAAAAGGAGATCCGCCTTCACCGAAATACTTCTGAGGTGAAGTTAATACGTGATAAACCCGCCCACCAATGATTCCTGATGGAACTGCATAAATTGCTAAATCAGAAATATCATTTGGATTGCCGCCTAAAGCGGTATAGCGCTTCTTCGTTACCCAGATAGCCACAATTATTCCAAGTAAGATACAAAGCGCGTAATAATGGAGCGTGAAAAATCCCAACTCCAGAGTTGATGAACTCGGAGTTGGGATATAAGTCTTCATTTAGCTTTTTGCTTAGAAGTTACTTAACTCCACCAGCGGCTAGTGCGGCCTGGAATTTAGCAGGATCGCTGTATTCGCCACCTTCTCGACTTAGCTCTTTGCCATTTACAAAGACTGTTGGTGTTGAATTAACATTTTTAACAGCTGCATAGGAAGAAATTGATTCAGTCCAGAGGGCGTAATTTCCTTCAGTAACGCAATTTTGGAACTTCATAGAAGTTACCCCAATCTTGTTTCCAAGTGCGATCATAAATTCTTTCGTCCACTTTCCAGTGTTCTCGCCTGAACCTTGATTCTGGTAGAGAATTTCATGCATCTCCAGGAATCGACCTTCGTCCATTGCACAGGCAGCTGCGTTAGCTGCAACGATTGATTCATTAAAGCCAGTCGTTGAGCGCGCTCCGATGAAAGTTAATGGATGATAAACAACTTTTGCTTTCTTATCAGCGATAAGTGACTTGATATATTCATTATTAATCGCTTCAAAATCACGACAGGCAGGACATTGGAAGTCCTCCCAAATATCAATTTGTGGCTTAACTGTTGGGTTGAACACCAATCCAGAGCCATCAGCTTTTGAAATAGATGCAGGTGTAAGTGCGTTCTGCGCAGGCTTCTTATCAAGATAAACAAATATTCCAGTTATGGCTAACACGAACACAATCATTCCAATAACGATTGCGCGCAAACCTTTATCTCCAGAATTATTACTTGCCATCGTTCTCTCCCCTTAGTCCGCTATCTGATTCAACTGATTTATCTAACCCTAATTTACCCTGTGGGAAGCGATACAAATAACCTCCAAGGATCGCTAAGGCAAGATCGCGAAGAATCTCGATGGCGTAAGTCAACACAGGTAACTCTGTGGTGTCTCTCAATCCGCCTTTGCCAAAACATCCACAATCGAGGGAGATTCCTCGGGCCCATGCTTGTCCGATTGCTAATACAAAAACCAGCATCAGTGCTGCACCCAAAAGCGATATAAACTTGACCCAGACTCCAACAATCAAAAAGATTCCCAACCCAACTTCTATGAATGGCAGAACAAAGCCAAGCAAATTTGCAATTGGTACTGGTAAAACTTGATACGCGCGCACAGCGGTGGCGGAAGCGTATGGATCCGTAACTTTCAATCCACCGGCTACCAATAACACTCCACCAAGAATTAGCCTAAAGATAAAGGTAAGCCAAGGTTGTTTTTCACTCAAAAATTTTTTCATATCGTTGGGTCAATCCCCTCACTTAATGCGCTCCACGGATTCTCTGGCTTGCGTTCATATCTCTTAGATATCCCACGACGGGAGATTCGAAAAATAAAATAAGTTAGAAGTAGTAAAGAGACTGCCAGCGCGATAATTTCTATCATGCTAATTCAATCCTGTTATGAAAACAACTTCGTTCTCCGGTATGACAAGCTGCTCCCGTCTGAACGATTTGAAGCAATATCGCATCACTGTCACAGTCATAGGCAACTGACTTCACCTCTTGGAAATGTCCAGAACTTTCACCCTTTAACCAGAGTGCGTTTCTACTACGACTCCAATAAGTTGCCTGCTTTGTTTCTAAGGTCTTGGTTAGCGCTTCTTGATTCATCCAAGCAATCATTAACACTTCTCTACTCTCGACATCCTGCGCGATTACCGATATCAACTCACCTTTAGAGAGGCGCTCCTGTATAGAGGTAGGTATAACTGACATGTGCTTATTCTCCCCTATTTGGCATCAAGCGCGAATTGAGAAACCGCACTTTTCTAAATCTTTCTTTACATCTTTAATTGTGAAATTCCCGAAGTGAAAGACGCTTGCAGCCAATACGGCATCGGCTCCTGCTTCAATCGCGAGAGCGAAATCTGAAATTTTGCCGGCGCCACCGCTTGCGATGACGGGAACACTCGAAATTTCTCGGACAGCTTTAAGCATTTCAATATCAAATCCTGATTTTGTACCATCTGCATCCATTGAATTCAGCAGAATTTCACCGGCTCCTCTTCTAATGCCTTCCTCTATCCAAGCCAACGTATCTAGGCCAGAACTCTGTCGTCCACCATGTGTCGTCACTTCAAAGCCCGATTTAGTATCGGCTCTTCTTGCATCGACCGAGAGAACAAGAACCTGATTGCCAAAGCGATCTGAAATTTCGTTGATTAAATCTGGTCTAGCGATTGCGGCTGTATTTATTGAAATTTTATCTGCCCCTGCACGTAATAATTCATTTACATTTTCAGCGCTTCGAATGCCGCCACCAACAGTTAGTGGAATGAACACCTGCTCTGCTGTGCGTCTCACAATCTCCAGAGTTGTTGCTCGCTCTTCGATGCTTGCAGAAATATCTAAGAATGTTAATTCATCGGCGCCTTCGAGGCCATATTTTTTGGCTAACTCCACTGGATCACCAGCATCGACTAAATCTTTAAAGTTAACCCCTTTAACGACCCGACCGCCCGCAACATCAAGACAAGGAATTACTCTCTTTGCTAGCGTCATTCGCGAGCAGCTTTCAACGCTTGCTCCAAGGAAAATGATCCGGAATAAATAGCCTTGCCGACAATTGCACCTTCAATTCCAATTGGCGTCAAGTTGCGAAGATCAGTTAAATCTTGAATAACAGAAATGCCGCCACTAGCAATAACCGGAACCTTGGTCACAGCGCAAACCTCTTTAAGCAATTCGAAGTTAGGACCCGTAAGTGTTCCATCCTTTGCCACGTCAGTAACGATGTAGCGCGAACATCCTGCGGCATCTAACAACTCAATCATCTCAAAAAGGTCCCCGCCTTCACGAGTCCAACCTCTGGCAGCGAGAGTGTGGCCGCGAACATCTAAGCCAACTGCAATCCTTGGGCCGTATTCGGAAATTACTTTTGCCGTCCACTCAGGATCTTCAATTGCGGCAGTACCAAGGTTTACTCTCGTGCATCCAGTTGAAAGCGCACGAATCAACGTTTCTTCATTACGAATTCCACCTGATAATTCAATCTTGATATCAACGCTCTTAATTACCTCTTGGATTAACTCAAAGTTACTTCCGATTCCAAATGCGGCATCTAAGTCCACTAGGTGAATCCATTCGGCACCTTGGGAAACAAAATCACGGGCGACATCTACCGGAAGTCCATAAGTGCTTTCTTGTGATAGCTCACCTTGAACAAGTCGAACAGCTCGGCCATCTTTAACATCTATCGCGGGAAGGATTTCCAATATTTGCTTTTTCAATCCAGTCATAATGAACCCACCCAATTACTAATCAATTTCGCGCCTGCCGCGCCACTCTTTTCTGGGTGGAATTGTGTTGCAACAATAAAATCTATCTCCACTGCGGCGAGAAAATCTTCACCGTAATTGCAGGTTGAATTTATGGCACCAAAAACTGGATTCTTGGCGGCATACGAATGTACGAAATAAAAGTGCTCCTCGCTAACCCCAGCAAATAACTTTGAGCCCTGCGCAACATTTATTGTGTTCCAGCCCATGTGCGGAAGTATTGGTGCCAAGATTTCGCTTACCTCCCCTTCCAATAATCCCAATCCGGTGCTCTCCTGTTTTTCATAACTATTTTCAAATAGAATCTGCATTCCTACACAAATTCCGAAAATCGGTTTTGACTTCGCAACTCGTGCGGCAATTATTTCCTTCCCACCAGCGCTCACGAGCTGATCCATGCAAGCGGCAAATGCTCCGACTCCAGGAATCACTAGCCCATCGGCTTCGAGGCATTTCTTTACATCGTTCGTGACAATTACTTCATCACTCGCCAATTCGAAAGCGCGTTGTGCTGAACGTAGATTGCCAGATCCATAATCCAGAATTGCGATCAAAGAACGCCCTTTGTTGATGGAATTCCGGAGACTTTGGTATCTAATGCACATGCTTCACGCAGTGCGCGTGCAACCGCTTTGAATTGCGCTTCAAAAACGTGGTGGGCATTGCGTCCTTCTAAGACACGAACATGCAGAGCGATACGCGCTTCGGCAACAATTGATTCCCAGATATGGCGACCAAGAGTTGTGTCGAATGTTCCAATTAGTTCAACGATTTCTGGTTGGCGATGTACTAGGTAAGGACGACCCGAAAGATCAACTGCGGCTTGAACTAGAACTTCATCTAGCGGAACCATTGCATCACCGAAACGGCGAATTCCTGCCTTGTCACCTAAAGCTTCTCTAAGCGCTTGGCCAAATGCAAGTGAAGTATCTTCAACCGTGTGGTGGGAATCAACATCAACATCACCCTTCGTTCTAACGGTTAAATCAAAGCCAGCGTGTTTGCCAAGTTGAGAGAGCATGTGATCGAAGAATGGAACACCAGTTTCGATATCAATCACACCAGTGCCATCTAGATTTAGTTTTACATCAACGCTAGATTCTTTGGTTGAACGAACTACATGGGCTGTTCTCATTTTACTCCCTTTTCTCAACATTACTTGCGCTTTAAATCCTGACCAATTATGGCTTAAGTGCGGCGATAGCTGCTAAAAATTTCTCGTTCTCGATTGGCAGTCCAATTGTTACTCGAAGATATCCCTCTAGGCCCACATCTCGGAGCAGGATGCCGGAATCAACAAGTGATTTCCAAGCTTCAGGTGAACCGCCCATAAAGCCGCGAAACAGTAAAAAGTTGGCACTACTTGGAACCACTTCAAATCCCAACTTAGAGAGTTCACGTGCAACGCGTTCTCGTTCTGATACTAGCGCCGCAACCTCAGCCAAAAGCAGCGATGAATTCTCGAGCGCTACTAAGGCTAGAGCTTGGGTTGCTGAACTCAGGTGGTAGGGCAATCTTGTGACTAGCAAGGCTTTAACTATTGATTCATCACCAATTGCATAGCCAACTCTGGCGCCGGCAAATGCAAATGCCTTGCTCATCGTTCTAACTACTACAACGTTTGGATAAGTAGAAATCAGCTTGACCGCAGACTCTTCCGCTGAGAATTCGGCATATGCCTCATCAACAATGAGTAAACCCTTAACTGCCTTTGTTGCTAAGGCTAACTTTTCCAGATCTGCGAATGAAGTTGCAGTTCCGCTTGGATTATTAGGTGTTGTTATAAATGTTAACCCTGGCGTTAACTCTGCAATTTGAGCAGTCGCTTTATCCATATCAATTTCAAAACTGTTGTCCCGATAACCTTCGCTCCAATTAGTACCTGTTGCCTTCGCGATTAAAGGGTGCACTGAATAAGAAGGCGTGAATCCGAGCGCTCCCCTACCTCCACATGCCAACATCAATGTCTGGAGAATTTCATTACTGCCATTTGCAGCCCAGAGATTTGAAATTGAGAAATCAGATTTTGTACTTCTATTTATGTAGTTTGCTAAGGCTTCGCGAAGTAGATTGGCATCGCGATCTGGATAACGATTTAGGTTTTCTAACACTTTTGGAAGCCGGGAAAGCATTTGCTCAACCACCTCTTGTGGAACAGCAAATGGATTCTCATTCGTATTCAATGCCGTGACTCCACTTATTTGAGGAGCGCCATATGGGGTTAGATCGGCTAGTTCACTTCGAATCGGTAACCACTCCGGCCAATCAACTTTCCTTGAATTCGTCATCAGCTCTCCTCGAATCGTGCGCTCATCGCTTCACCATGTGCTGGTAAATCTTCAGAATTCGCAAGTGTTATTACGTTTTCTGCGATAGTGGCAAACGCTTCCTTGTTGTATTCGATAAAACTGACACCCTTTAGAAATGTTTGTACTGATAGTCCACTCGAGTGACATGCACATCCACCGGTAGGAAGAACGTGATTCGACCCCGCGGAATAGTCACCGAGTGAAACTGGTGTGAAGCGTCCGATAAATACCGCGCCAGCATTTCTTATCGAGAGTGAATCTTCCTTTGCGTTGACCGTTTGAATTTCAAGGTGCTCTGCAGCATAGGCATTCACAACATCTAACCCTTGTGTAATTGAATCTACCAAAACGATTGCAGATTGTTTACCAGTAAGTGCGGTGCGAATTCGCTCTTCGTGTTTAGTTTTCGAAACCCGCACAGATAATTCAACTTTCACAGCATCAGCTAGTTCTACTGAGTCAGTAACTAGTACTGCCGCGGCAATAACATCGTGCTCAGCCTGACTAATTAAATCGGCTGCAACCTCGCCAGCGTTTGCTGTTTTATCGGCCAATACTGCTACCTCAGTCGGACCAGCTTCAGAGTCAATTCCAATAACACCGCGAAGTGCCCGTTTTGCCGCTGCAACATAAATATTTCCCGGGCCAGTAACTAAATCAGCACTTTCACAGACACCCGAAACTCCATATGCAAACATTGCAATTGCTTGTGCGCCACCGATTGCATAGACCTCTGTGATTCCTAGCAATGCGCAGGTCGCCAAGATAGTTTTATTTGGCAGACCGTTGTTATCAATTTGTGGTGGCGAAGCAACAGCGATACTTGATACTTTTGCAATTTGTGCCGGAACTACATTCATTATCACCGAACTTGGATAAACCGCACGTCCGCCTGGAACATAAAGTCCTACTCGGTCAACTGGAATTTGTTTATGGGTAACTTCACCACCATCAACCACTTGGGTAAAAATTTCAGTTCGCAATTGATCAGTGTGTGCCTTAGTTATTCGTCGGATTGCTTCTTCAAGTGCGCTCTTTACATTTGGATCTAGATCCGCAAGGGCCGAAGAAATTTCAGCCATTGGAACCCGAATTGATTTTGGCCTAACGCCATCAAATTTTTCACAGAGATCGAGGAGGTCATTTTCAGATCCACCCACGACCTTCTCAAGAATTGGCTTGATACTAATAAGAGCTGTATCTATATCTAGTTCCGCGCGCGGCAGTTCACTGCGGTAATCAGATTTACTTAGAGTGCGACCGCGGAAATCTACGGTTCTGATTGCGACGGGATTCACGACGCAATTCTAATCTAAACCAGACAGTCGGGGCCGAGTATTGCTTTGAGGTCAGCGCTCAAACTTGGTGAGGCAGTGACTCTTAAATCATCGCCAATTTTCATAACTAAGCTCTTTCGGCCATCATCAAGTTTCAAATGAACTTCTCGCTTTCCGGGGTGGGAACGCAAGATCTCTTTAATCCGATCGACAACTGGTGGTGTGCAGCGCACCGTATCCATAGAAATTATAAGTGGACCAGATGGTGCAAGTGAGATATCTGGAGTCGATAGATCCAAGGCCATAAGTTTCACTTGCTCTTCACGTTTATCAATACGTCCTCGGATAATTACAATTCGATCTTCCATCAAGTTCATTGAGTGCTGGGTGTAAGAGTTTGCGAAGAACATAACATCTATAGCACCTTCAAGATCTTCAACTGTAACAATTGCCCAAGAGTCACCACGTCTCGAAACCTTGCGCTGAATCTGAGTAATTAATCCGCCAATGGTGACAATTTGTTCGTGGCCAATCGAGTCATCATTAATCTGGCTGATTGGCATATCTGTGGCCGAACGCAGTAAGTGTTCAACACCTAGCAGCGGATGATCGGAAACATAAAGCCCCAGCATTTCGCGTTCATAACTAAGTAGTAACGCTTTATCCCACTCTTGATTTGGGATATCAATTTCGACACCAGTCACAGCGGTTTCTCCAGATCCTGGATAGCCACCAAACAAATCGAATTGACCGATCGATTCAGCACGTTTCGCTTCCATAACTGAATCAATTGCTTCCAAGTAGATCAGGGTTAAGCCCTTGCGCGGATGGTTAAGAGAATCAAAAGCGCCACCCTTAATCAAGGATTCGATGGTCTTCTTATTACAAACATTGCCATCAACTTTGGTTAAGAAATCACCAAAAGACTCATAACGTCCAGCAACTGCGCGATTTGCGACGATTGAAGCAACAACGTTCTCACCCACATTTCGAATAGCTGTTAATCCAAATCTAATGTCAGTACCTAGAGGGGTGTAGTCAGATTGTGATTCATTTACATCTGGCGGAAGGACCTTAATCCCCATCCGACGGCATTCATTTAAATAGAGCGCACTCTTATCTTTATCATCGCGAACGCTTGTTAATAGCGCTGCCATATATTCCGTCGGATAATTCGCTTTTAGATAAGCAGTCCAATAAGAAACCATTCCATAGCCTGCGCTGTGGGCCCGGTTAAACGCATAGTCAGAGAATGGAATTAAAGTCTCCCACAATTTATCAATTGCGGATTTAGAGAAACCGTTATCTGTCATTCCCTTTTCAAAATTTACATATTCCTTATCCAGGATGTCTTTATTCTTCTTACCCATCGCTTTTCGCAGAAGATCTGCGCGGCCCAAACTGAAGCCGGCAACTTTCTGCGCAATCGCCATCACCTGTTCTTGATAAACAATTAGCCCGTAGGTGTCCCCCAAAATTTCAGCCAGCGCCTGTGTAAGTTCGGGATGAATCGGGACAACTTCTTGTCGCTTATTTTTGCGATCCGCATAATCATTATGCGCGTTAACACCCATTGGACCTGGACGATATAAAGCGATAACAGCTGAAATATCTTCAAATGAATCTGGATTCATTTGGCGAAGTAGCGCCCGCATTGGGCCACCGTCGAGTTGAAACACGCCAAGAGTTTCACCACGACCAAGTAATTGATAAGTCTTTAAATCATCCAAAGTAAGTGTTGAAAGATCCAAATCAATATTCTTATTGGCCTTAATGTTTAGCAAACAATCATCTAACACAGAGAGATTTCGAAGTCCAAGAAAGTCCATCTTCAAAAGCCCGATAGATTCGCAAGCTCCCATATCGAACTGGGTAATGATTGCGCCATCCGCTTCTCGTCTATGGATAGGAATTACATCTAGAAGCGGCTCTTTACTGAGAATCACTCCAGCGGCATGCACTCCCCACTGTCGCTTTAGCCCTTCAAGCCCGCGCGCAGTATCAACAATACGTTTTGAATCAGGATCAGTTTCATACAGTGTTCTAAATTCTCCGGCTTCACCGTAACGATCATTTTTAGAATCAAAAACACCAGCAAGGGAAATATCTTTGCCCATAACCGAAGGCGGCAAGGCCTTGGTTAATCGCTCACCTATTGCATATGGGTAGCCCAGCACTCGAGTTGAATCTTTAAGTGCTTGCTTAGATTTAATCGTTCCGTAAGTAATGATCTGAGCAACGCGATCTTCACCATACTTCTGCGTTGCATAAGCAATCATTTCGGATCTTCTGCGTTCATCGAAATCCAAATCGATATCAGGCATGGAGATACGTTCTGGATTTAGGAAGCGCTCAAACAATAATCCGTGTTTGATTGGGTCGAGCGCAGTGATACCGAGCGCATATGAAACGAGCGAACCTGCTGCAGAACCTCGCCCGGGGCCGACGCGAATTCCAACGCTCCTTGCATGAGAGCAGAGATCAGAGACCACCAAGAAGTATCCTGGAAAGCCCATCTTAATCATTACTTCTAATTCATAATCTAAACGCTCTTGATATTGCACATCAACTTTGCCATCTAGCCTTGAAGCTAAACCCTTATTTGACTCCTTGCGAAGCCATGAATCTTCAGTTTCTCCATTGGGAACAGAATATTGTGGCAATAAGTTTTCATTTTCCCGCATAGTTATATTGCAGCGTTCGGCGATAAGAAGGGTGTTATCGCATGCTTCTGGGATGTCTGCGAAGAGCGTACGCATCTCTTTTGCACTCTTTAAATAAAATTCGTTATTCTCAAATTTAAAACGCTTTGGGTCGGCAAGAGTTGAACCTGATTGCACACATAACAAAGCTTCGTGCGATGCTGCATCCTTGTGATGTGTGTAGTGGAGATCATTTGTAGCTAGAAGCGGAAGACCTAGCTCTTTTCCAAGTTTCAATAAATCGGCTTTAACACGGGTTTCAATTTCAATACCGTGATCCATAATTTCAAGATAGAAGTTCTCAGCCCCGAAAATATCTCTAAGCTCGCTAGCAGCTTGCTTCGCCTCTTTAAATGCACCCATACGCAAGCGCGTTTGAATTTCACCACCTGGGCAACCAGTAGTTGCAATTATTCCAGTTGAATATTTCGAGAGAAGATCTCGATCCATTCTGGGCTTGTAGTAATAACCTTCTAGCGACGCTAGGGAAGATAATTTGAAAAGATTTGAAAGTCCTTGATTATTTTCAGCAAGCAAAGTCATGTGGGTATAAGCGCCACCACCTGAAACATCATCTTCCCCGCCATCGGCCCACTTGACGCGCTTCTTTTCAAATCTTGATTCTGGTGCAACGTAAGCTTCAATTCCAATGATTGGTTTTACGCCCGCCTTGACTGCTTTCTTATTAAATTCATAGGCACCAAAAACATTTCCATGATCGGTAATTGCAATCGCAGGCATACCTTGGTTAGCAACTTCAGTTACTAATTCATCAACGCGCGCAGCACCATCGAGCATCGAATACTCGGTGTGGACGTGTAAGTGGACGAATCCTTGGTCTGCAGACATTTAGGTGAGATTACTACTGAGATTCAGGGAGTTGGCCCTTGGCCAATATTTCTAGCGAGCGTGTCAGGTCTTCTGGGTATTCCGAGAAGAATGCAATCTCTGAACCGGATGATGGGTGAATAAATTTCAACTCTCGAGCATGCAACCACGGGCGGGTGATTTGTAATCGTTCGGCAATTGTGTGATCAGCGCCGTATGTCATGTCACCAACCAAGGGGTGCCTTAGCGCCGAGAAATGAACTCGAATCTGATGTGTGCGTCCAGTTTCCAACTCAATTTCCAGAAGTGAAACTGCTGGGAAAAATTCAAGCGCCTTGTAATGTGTGATGCTCGGTTTGCCATCAGCAACTACAGCGAAGCGATAATCCTCACGAGGGTGGCGATCAATTGGAGCATCGATAGTTCCTTCTGTTGGGTCCATATGTCCTTGAGCAAGTGCATGGTAAACCTTTGTAACTGTTCGATCGCGAAATTGTTGTTTCAAATTACTATATGAATTTTCATTCTTTGCAATGACCATCAATCCTGTTGTACCAACATCGAGTCGATGCACGACGCCTTGACGTTCTGCGGCGCCACTTGTAGAAACTTGATAACCAGCCGCGATTACTCCACCGATAACCGTTGGACCGCGCCATCCTGGACTTGGGTGTGCCGCTACACCTGCAGGCTTATCTACAACTATTACATCAACATCGTCATATACAACCTTGAAGTTTTCGATCGGGGTCGCAGTTAGTTGTGGTTCACCAGCAATTGCCGGCATCGTGATCTCTAAATAGTCATCGGTATTTACCCGATCAGATTTCGTAAGAGGTTTCCCTTTGCGAGTGATTTCGCCGTTCTCAATTAAGGTTACGATTGTTGAGCGCGAGAGTCCAAGTAATCTAGATAGTGCGGCATCAACTCGTTCCTGATGAAGGCCTTCGGGGATCGAAACGAATCTAACTTCACGTGCCACTGCGCTATTGCTCATTTTGAAACCGATCTTGGCGGTATTTTCGCCCAAATAAGTGAAACTATGGAAAGGGTTCCGATAACTACTGCGCTATCAGCGATATTGAATGTTGGCCAGTATGGAATTGATATCCAATCAACGACTGCTCCTTGCAGTGCGCCTGGTTCGTTAAAGATCCGATCACTTAGATTTCCAAAAATTCCACCCAGAACGGCGCCAAGTGCTAGTGCCCATTTCGATGAGTCAATTCGAGTTGCATAGAACAGGATGCCGGCACCAACTGCAATCGCAAAACCAGAGAGAAAAATCGTTTTGCTAGTAGCCAAACTAAATGCAGCTCCTGTGTTGTAGATCAATTCAAATTTTAGGAAATTACCAATAACTCTTACTGGGCCTTCTTCTGCAAGAAACTTTTCTGCTGCGAATTTTGTTAAGTAATCTACGAGAAAGATTAGGAAAGCCGTCACTGCCAACTTCCATCTAACAACTACATTCAGCGTCGTTCCTCTTTTTGCTTACATGACATGCAAAGAGTTGCGCGCGGGAATACTTGCAAGCGGGCCTTGCCTATTGAGTTCCCACACTCTTCGCAGCGACCGTAACTCTTAGAATCAATGCGTTCCAACGCACGTTCGCTTTGAACAACCATATCTCGAGCGTTATAGACAAGTGACATTTCATGTTCACGTTCGAAAGTCTTAGTTCCTGCATCTGCTTGGTCATCGCCGGCGCCCATACCTGCTGCATTAATCAAATCCTCCATGCTGCTTTCAATTTCGGCTAGCTCGGCACGTAAGCGAACCAAATCTTTAGAAAGCTCACTTCGCATTGCCTTCATTTCCGTGGCGCTCCAATTTTCTGCGCCTTCAGAGATTACAAGTGGCGCGGGAGCACCTTTAATTGGTTTTAAACCAGTTCCCTTTTTAATACTTTTATTTGGCCGTGGAGGTGGCGGCATTGTTAAACGTCGTTCTTCCACAACTACTTCAGTAACTGCAACTTCATTTGGAGTAACTGTGATTGTCGTTGAATTTCCTTTTGTCGTGCTCTGAAGCTTGGCTGGAAATGGCTTGCCAACTATCTTCTTGCCGCTTTTAGCCAGCGACGGCTTCACAATATTTGGCGATCGCTTTGCTGGTGTCGCCTTCTTAGCTACTTTCTTGGCTGGCGCTTTCTTAGCTGGCGCTTTCTTGGCAACCTTTTTCGCTACTTTCTTGGCAACCTTCTTGGCTAGCGCTTTTTTGGCGGGCGCCTTCTTAGCCACTTTTTTTGCTGCAATCTTCTTTGGCACGGTTCCACCAGTCTGTTGAAAAACTATTGATATCGCCTGTTTTGACACGCGAGGCGCAAAGATTAGAACCTAGGATGCATAAACACCAACTTCGCCGCGCTAGAATTCCCCTTGACTCAAATCAAGGCGCGGAAGAGGCCATCACCTCGGAGCCTGCAAGAAGAGCTAAGCGCTTACACCAAGTGCTTGGGGTAGAACTAGCTTTGAGTAGCAGTAAGAAATAAGAGGTGCACAGCAATATTGGTGCACAAGGTGGGTGGTACCGCGGTGGATTTCTCACCGTCCCTCCAGATTAACCAGAAGACAGAAGTTTTCCGGGCTTAATTTGAGAGGCAAAGTTAAATGTCAACGATTAAATCACTGGCACCGCAAATTGATCTGCCTGCGGTTGAACAGCAGATCCTCTCTTTCTGGGAAACTCAAGAAATTTTTAAGAAAACTGTAAGCGCACGCGATGGCCAACTATCGTGGACATTCTATGAAGGTCCACCTACTGCCAACGGTAAACCTGGCACCCACCACATTGAGGCTCGAGTTTTTAAAGACCTATTTCCGCGCTATCAAACAATGAAAGGCCATAAAGTTGTTCGCAAAGCTGGCTGGGATTGTCATGGTCTTCCCGTAGAAATCGCTGTCGAAAAACAACTTGGCTTTAACGGTAAAGGCGATATCGAGAAGTATGGAATTGCAAAATTTAATGATGAGTGTCGTGTATCAGTACAGGAACATGTTGGTGAATTTACAGCGATGACTCGTCGAATGGGTTTCTGGGTTGATTTCGATGAAGCCTATTGGACTATGTCCAGCGAATATGTCGAGAGTGTTTGGTGGTCGCTGCAACAGATTTGGAAGAAAGGCCTATTGGTTCAAGATTATCGAGTTGCGCCATATTGCCCTCGTTGCGGAACAGGTCTTTCAGATCATGAACTTTCGCAGGGCTATGAAACTATTAAAGATCAATCCGTTTACGTTCGCTTTCCTGCAACCTCTGGTGAATTAGCAGAACTAGGAGCAAGCCTTCTCGTTTGGACAACAACACCATGGACCTTGGTTTCCAATACCGCTATTGCAGTTAATCCGAAGATCGAATATCAAGTAATTGAGATTACCAATGAAGAGAAGACCGAACGGTTAGTTGTTGCTACAAATCTTGCAGGAATTCTTGGTGAAGAGCGCAAAGTCATCGCCACTTTCACTGGCGCGCAGCTCGAGCACACTAAATATTCACCACCGCTAGATCTTGTCGAAATATCAGATGCGCACTACATCGTCCTTGCTGATTATGTGACAGTTGAAGATGGAACAGGTTTGGTTCACCAATCCCCAGCATTTGGAGCCGATGACTTTGCTGTTTGTCGCAAGTACGGATTGCCAGTTGTAAATCCAATTGCACCCGATGGACATTTCCTGCCGGAGTTGAAGTTAATTGGTGGCACCTTCTTTAAAGAGGCAGATAAGCCAATCATTAAAGATTTGAAGTCTAGAGGGCTACTTTTCAAACAACAGCAGTATGAGCACTCATATCCACACTGTTGGCGCTGCCACACCGCACTTATGTATTACGCCCAACCTTCTTGGTACATCCGAACAACTGAGATTAAAGAGGCACTACTTCGCGAAAATGCGAATACGGATTGGCATCCAGAAACAATTAAGACTGGGCGCTACGGTGATTGGTTGAATAACAATATTGACTGGGCAGTTTCAAGAAATCGTTATTGGGGAACCCCACTTCCAATTTGGCGATGTGAAAATAAGCATGAGATCTGCGTTGGCTCACTCGCGGAATTAGGAACACTTGCCGGAAAAGATATTTCAAATACCGACCCACATCGCCCATTTGTGGATGACATCACATTCAAATGTGAGCAATGCTCAGAATTAATGTATCGAACTCCTGAAGTAATTGATTGTTGGTACGACTCTGGCGCAATGCCCTTTGCACAATGGGGCTATCCACACAAGGAGGGGTCTGTAGAGAAGTTTGAAGCTTCATACCCTGCGGACTTTATCTGCGAAGCAATCGACCAAACCCGTGGTTGGTTCTATACGTTGATGACAATTGGCACTCTTGTCTTTGATAAGAGTTCTTATGAAACAGTTCTCTGCCTTGGACACATCTTGGATAAAGATGGTCGCAAGATGAGCAAGCACTTAGGTAACGTTCTAGAACCGATGCCATTGATGGATCAACATGGCGCAGATGCGGTCCGTTGGTACATGTTGGCTGCTGGATCTCCCTGGAGCTCTCGCCGTGTTGGCCATGATGCAATTTCTGATGTTGTACGAAAGACCCTGTTAACTTATTGGAACACAATCTCGTTCTTTACCTTGTACGCAAAGGCATCTGATTTTAAATTAACTGGACTCGCTGAAGAACCATCAACTATGGATCGTTGGATTCTCTCCGAACTCAACGCCTTAGTCGCAAAGGTTGATATTGCATATGCAAATTATGACTCCCAAGAAGCTGGAAGTGCTATCGGCCAATTCATCGATGATCTCTCAAATTGGTATGTCCGTCGATCTCGTCGTAAATTTTGGGATGGCGACAGCGCCGCACTGAACACGCTTTATCACTGTCTCAAGGAGCTAACTCTTTTGATGGCACCGATGGTTCCATTCATTACAGAACATGTTTGGCAAGAGATGATTCGCAACTTAGAACCTAGTGAATTCGAATCCGTTCACTTAGCTAGCTTTCCAGTTAGCAAAGCATCTGCAATCGATGAGAAGCTTTCCAAATCAGTACGCCTATCTCGTCGACTTGTAGAACTTGGCAGATCTGCACGCGCAGAGTCGAAAGTTAAGATTCGCCAACCACTAGCAAGGGCCCTTGTTGCGGCAAATGGCTGGAACGAAATGGATAGTGAAATCCGTTCACATATTTCAGATGAGCTAAATGTTCACAACTTAGATGAAATCGCATCAGCTGGCGCTGATCTCGTCAGTATTTCAGTCAAGGCAAACTTCAGAACTATTGGCGCAAAGTTCGGTGGTGATGTGCAAGAAATTGCCAAGGCCATAAACCTTCAGGATCATGGGGTGCTGGTTGCAAATATTCGAGCAACTGGAAGTGCAAAAATTGAGTTTGCTCTAGGTAAGAGTGCAGATATCGATTTAGAAGATTTAGTAATAACTGAAACTCCTAAAATCGGTTGGTCTGTGGCGAGTCATAATGGTGAGAGCGTCGCTCTAGATCTAACGCTAACTCCTGATCTAATTGAAGCTGGCCTAGTTCGTGAAGTGATTCGAGCAATCCAAGAAGAGCGAAAGCAATCCGGATTCGATATTAGTGATCGGATTGTTGTTCGCTGGGGTGCTAACGCCGAAGTCAGCAAGGCAATAATTAAGCATGTAGCTGAAATTGGCGAAGAAACTCTTGCAACCAAATTTGAAAATATTTCAGAGAAAATTAATGAAGAAAATGAACTAGGACTTTGGCTCGAACTAACTAAAAGTTAAAGGCTGCGAGAGATGGAAGAGACGAAACCTGAAAGCAGTTGAGCGCCAAAGAAAATTACAATGAATGAAAGATCGAGTGACACTGGTCCTAGTCGAAGTGGCGGTACAAAACGACGAACAAAGTTGACGATTGGATCAGTAACCGCATAGATGAACTCTGCTATTGCAAGAACAATTCCTTTTGGTCTCCACGATGCCGCAAAAATTCTTGCGTAATCTAAAATAAGACGTCCTACCATCGCCAATATAAATATGTTAAGCGCAGTATGAATTACGTTAAATATTAGGCCCAATTAATAATCAGCTTTGGTTAAAGAAACTTGCTTGCGCAGCAGCGGTCTTGTCTTCGTTGCTGACCTTTACATTTGGTGGGGTCAATAAGAAAACTTTTGAAGTTACGCGCTCGATGCTTCCGTAGTGTCCAAAGACCAAACCTGATGCAAAATCAATCATGCGTTTGCGCTCTGACTCTTCCATGTCACTTAAATTCATAATGACTGGTTGTCCTAAACGATAGTGCTCGCCGATTCCACGAACATCGCTATACATTCTTGGATGCAGAGTGACTATGTGGTCAACAACAACGTTTGTTTGTGCAGTTGGTACTGGTGTTGTTGAACGAGTTGATGCGCTACGAAGATAAGAAGGTGCTGACGCTTCTGTGATTGGCGCAGTACGCACTGGACGATTAAATCGTGGTTCTGATTGCGCCACTTCAGGATTAGATGGATCGTTCTCTAAATCATCTACTAATCCCAGGAAGTTCGCTGCTTTTCTAAATGCATTAGCCATGGCATAAGAATAAGTTAAGCGCTAGCGAACTCCGAGTATTTGGCTACCAATTCGGATAAGTGTCGCACCCTCGGAAATAGCCGCTTCAAAGTCGTTGCTCATTCCTGCCGAAATTTCACCAGCCATCGGAAGGCTTTTCACGAGCTGTTTTGAGAGCAGATTCAACCGTGCAAAGGCCAGCTTGGGTTCTTCATCTAAAGGGGCGACGGCCATTAATCCACGAATGTTTAGATTGCCAAGTTCGGCGATAGACCGAGCGAAGCTATCTAAATCGTCTAGGGCAACCCCTCCCCGATTTGGCTGATTGTCCAACGAGAGCTGAATAAAAATATCTTGATCTGCCACAAGGGAACTTAATTTCTTAGCGTGCGAAAGGTCATCTAAGGAGTGAACAACATCAGCCCAGATCGCAATTGATTTCAATTTATTGCTCTGTATCTGACCTTGAAAATGCCAGATGCAATCATCTGGAAATTGTGGCGCCTTTATTGAACCCTCTTGATCACGATTCTCTCCAAAATTTCGGATTCCAAGTTCATAGAGAATTTCAATATCGCTCACCGGAAAGTTTTTTGTAACTGCGACCAAAGTTATTTCATCAGCCGATCTACCGGCTGCCTTTGCCGCTTTCTCAATCCGAGATTTTACATCCGCTAAATTTGCTTCAATTTCGCTCTTGCGATTACTCATAACACAATAACTCCAGCGCTTCTTCCGGTTTTGGCTTCACGACGATACGAGAAAAAATTCAAGTTATGAGCTGTGCAAATATCTACACTCGAAACTTTTATCCCATAACTCTCTAGCTGGGACTTTGCTCCACTAAGTAGATCCAGACAGCGCTTTTCGGATGAAGTTGCTAGTTCTGGAACTATTTTGATCGCATCTTCATACATCTGCTCATCCACTTCATAACATTCGCTACAAATTGCTGGCCCAATTCTCGCCACTAGATCCACTCCCCCTAGGGATTGCATCGCCATAACCGCCTTACCAATAACACCGTTCAGAACTCCTTTACGGCCAGCATGTACTGCTCCAACAACGGTTGGACTTGAAATCAGGATCGGCAAACAATCCGCGGTAAGAACTGCAAGTGGGAGACCTGGCTCTCTAGTTACTAGCGCATCTGCAGTGATAGGCGAACTAGTTTCCGAACTAACTTCAAGGACGCCATCGCCATGCACTTGATTCATAAATACTGGCGCTTTACGACTCAACATCGCTTTGAGCATATTTCGATTTGTTGCAACATCATCCGGGAGATCTCCCACGTGGTTGCCGAGGTTCAAAGAATCAAAGGGCTCGTTAGAAATACCACCCTCGCGCGAGGTAAAGAGAATTTGCGCCATTTGGGTACCCGCTTAGCAAATTAATTTTGAAGATTACTTCATGAAATCAGGAATATCGATATCGTCTTCAGTCACCAAGTCTTCAAATGTAATCCGCTTGCGAGGAGCATTTGCAGTGGAAATCGAAACGGTAGGAATATCAAGCGCTACCGCAAGCGGGTCGTTTGACGCAATCGGATCAGCATTTCCACTAAGCGACGCAGCATCAATTACCGGTACTGAAACTCGCTTAGGCATGCCACCATCGAAGCCGGCAGCGATAACAGTTACTCGAACTTCATCACCTAGCGCATCATCAATTACAGTTCCAAAAATAATGTTTGCATCGGGATGTGCGGATTGTGCGACGAGTTCTGCGGCTTCGCTCAACTCGAATAATCCGATATCGGAGCCACCAGCGATTGACAATAGAACTCCATGTGCACCATCGATTGATGCTTCAAGAAGTGGACTCGAAATTGCAAGTTCGGCTGCGCGAGTTGCACGTGCTTCACCACGAGCTGAACCTATTCCCATAAGTGCTGATCCAGCACCAGACATAACGCTCTTAACATCTGCAAAGTCCAAATTTATTAAACCTGGTGTCGTAATTAAATCAGTGATGCCTTGCACTCCCGAAAGAAGAACTTGATCTGCACTTCTAAATGCCTCGAGTTGGCTAATTGAGCGATCCGAAATTGCAAGTAAACGATCATTAGGAATAACAATAAGAGTGTCAACTTCTTCGCGAAGCAACGCGATACCCTCATCTGCTTGCGCAGTACGACGTTTTCCTTCAAAGGTAAATGGTTTTGTTACAACACCAACAGTTAGCGCTCCTAAATCTTTAGCAATCTTTGCAACAATCGGAGCACCACCTGTACCAGTACCGCCGCCTTCACCTGCGGTAACGAAAACCATATCTGCGCCACGAAGCATCTCTTCAATTTCTTCTGTGTGATCAAGCGCAGCTTGCTTTCCAATTTCTGGTGCAGCGCCAGCACCAAGACCGCGAGTTAACTTTCTACCAATATCTAATTTCACATGAGCATCACTCATAATTAATTGTTGGGAATCAGTATTGATTGCAATGAACTCAACACCTTTAAGTCCTGCTTCAATCATGCGATTGATTGCATTAACACCGCCGCCACCAACTCCGACAACTTTGATGACTGCTAAATAGTTCTGTGGTGTAGCCACAATCCGCCTCTTTCTAAACCCTAAATCTCTACTTGAGATTTACGTGATGCTTACTAAGTGGTAAAACTATGCGTGTTGGCACTCTCAATCAACGACCGACACGAAATTTAAAAAAATTATATTTAGCTTTTAAAACTCATTTAACAATAGGTGAATCAGCAATACTCAAATCAATTTCAGTAATTTTCTTGTTTTCAGGAAGCGCCAATAAACCCATTAAAACAACGCTTTTCACCTCGATATCAGTCACGCTATTTCTAGCACCCCATATGATCGTCAGAGATGGCTTCCTGAAATTTGTCTCCATCAGAATCACTTTATTTCCAGCAATTTCTAGACGTGTCATGCCCGCGACTATCTCAGCAGAGAGATTTGCTATGAACATCGCAATTTCCTTGCGCTCTCCTTTGGACTTCGTGCCAATTGAGATTTTTGCCAGGTTGCTAAAGCTTTGTGGTGAGGAGAATTCAACGCCATTTTTTGCCAGATATTTGGGAGAACCATTCGCATCATTTACATCGGCGTAAACTGCGACCGGAATTCGTGGCGTAACGTGCAGTCTCACTCTGCCTGTCCACCAATTTCTTGAGAGATTTGCACTAGCAACCCACTCTAAATCTGTAACCGTATTCTCTTCAGTTCTTGGATTTATGCGAGCAAGTGGCTGACCGATTACCAATTTAGATTCTGCGGCCTTAAGTTGATTCTCAATCAATATAATTTGATTAGTTCCAGTAATTGTTACGGCTTCAAGAGCCAATAGCTTTGACCAACCTAATCCGAAAGCGAGTGCTGCAATGAGAAGACCAGTTAACAAAGTCCAGAGAGTTCGCTTAGTCCTACTTTGCAATTTTCTCTTCCAGCGTCTGCAGGATTAGTGGAACTAATAGATTTACATCGCCTGCTCCAAGTGTGATTATTAAATCCCCTGGCTGGGCCACCTCGACTGCAGAGTTAACGACATCAATCATCGAAGGCTCGAATTTAACCTTTGAGCTCGCCATCTCATTCGCAATTTGAATCGATGAAACACCCGGAATAGCGGTTTCACTTGCTGCATAAATTTCCAAAAGGAATACTTGATCTGCAATATCTAGAACTTGGGCAAATTCTGATACAAACATTGCAGTTCTGGAGTATCGATGAGGTTGAAAAATAACAATAACTTTTCCGGCTCCAGCAAATCGCTTTGCTGTTTCTAAGGTAACGCGTACTTCAGTTGGGTGGTGGCCATAATCGTCGATTACAGTTATCCCGTTAACGCTCCCCTTATTTTCGAATCTCCTCTTGGCGCCACTAAAGCTCTCCAAACCCTTCAGAAGTTCGCCACTTGGAGCGCCGAATTTCAAACCCGCGACTAGTGCTGCTAGCGCGTTTTCAATATTGTGCTGCCCTGGGATAGAAAGCGAAAGTTCACCTATTACTTTGCCCAATTTTGTGATGCGAGCGTGTGACTCACTTGGCTGTAGCGAAAGGTGGGATATCGAATAATCTGCGCTCTCTCCGTAAGTAATAATCTCGATATCGCCCCGCTTAATTTGCGAAAGTAGATGCACAGCGCCTGGGCTATCGATACCAACAATCAAAAAGCCCTCGGGTTGAATCGAATCTACAAAGGCTAGAAAGCTACGGTTTACCGCCGCCATATCTGGAAAGTGATCTACGTGATCCAATTCAATATTTGTAATGATTGCACCGAAAGGTTTGTATGCCAAGAATGAGCCATCAGATTCATCTGCTTCTGCGACAAAAATATCTCCGGAACCTAAGTGTGCGTTAGTTCCACCGCGGTTAATCATTCCGCCAATTGCGAAAGATGGATCAAGTCCGGCCTGCTGTAACGCCACTGTCAACATTGATGTTGTTGTAGTTTTTCCATGAGTGCCGGCAATTGCAATTGATTTTGATTCTGACATTAAGAGAGCGAGAGCCTCTGCTCTTGCCAAAATCGTTATCCCTTTCTGCTTTGCCGCAACAAGTTCAGGATTTATCTCATCTATTGCACTTGAAACAACTAAAACATCAGCGCTACCTAGATTGATTGCCTGGTGGCCAATAAATACCTCGGCACCTAAAGTTCGTAAACCTGCAAGAACGCTGGAATCCTTAGCATCGGAACCTGAAATGGAAATGCCTCGAGCCAACATGATTCTGGCAATTCCACTCATTCCTGCGCCACCTAAACCAATAAAGTGAACGCGCTTTCCATTCAAATCCGGCAACTTCATTTAGAACTTCCATCCAAATTATTTAAAACAATTTCACCAATTATTTCAACAGAAGGTGTTGTTGTTACCTGGTTCTTCTTGATTTTCCACCTATCCGCCTTCGAGATTAGATTACTAATATTTGCAAGTAACCAATCTGGCGTGAAGTCAGAATTCAAGCAAATTTCCGCCGCTCCTTTTGTAACAAGATCTTGGGCGTTTGCAACTTGTTCGCCATTGCCGATTGGAAGCGGGATGATTAGCGCGAAAGAGTTAGCAACATCAAGTTCTGAGCAAGTTACTGCCCCGCCTCTGGCGATTACCAAATCACTTGCAATGTACATTGCGGCCATGTTCGAAATATATGACAGTGGAACATAACCTGGAACAGCTTTTGGCAAGGTATTGCCCTTACCTACTCCATGAATAATATTGATATCAAGTTTCAAGAGCTCAGGAAGAACCTGCTCAATAACCTCGTTAATAGTTTGCGCTCCCAATGAACCACCAAAAATAAATATTGTTCGCTTGCTTCTATCTAATCCAAGTTCTCGGTATGTAGCATCCCAGATCCCAGAACGGTCTGACTTGCTCATAGTACTAATTGAAAATATCTCTTCCCTGATTGGCATTCCGACTAACTTTGCCGTAGCCCAATTGCCGCCAACTTTTAATGAGCCCTTAAAGGCAACTAGCACTTCATCTGCAAACTTTGCACCTAACTTGTTTGCCCATCCTGGTATCGCATTTGCTTCATGAATTATTAGGGGAACACCAGAGATTCTTGCGGCAACATAACAAGGGGCGCTTACATAACCACCGAAGCCAATCACTAAGTCTGCACTCTTTACAATCCGTAGGGCCTGGGCGATGGAAACTCCAAATTTGATCGGCCATAAAAACGTTGAAAGAGCGAACGACCTCGGGAGTGGTGCCTTCTGAATGTGGTGCAACTTCAAGCCAGCAAGTGGAACAAGTTCATTTTCGATTCCACTCTTCGTTCCAATAAATTCACAAGCGATATCAGAACTTGCACCTAGAAGCCAGTTTCCTACAGCTAGTGCAGGTTCAACGTGGCCAGCAGTGCCACCTCCTACTAGTAAAACACGTTTCATTATTTTGCCGCCTTATGAGCAACACGCGCTGCCAAGAATTGTGGTTCTCTTCGGGCTACATTCAATACAAAAGAGAGCGCCAAACAGTTAGCAATCAAGGATGATCCGCCGTATGAAATAAATGGCAGTGTTACTCCGATTACTGGCACAATCCCGACAACTGTCATTAAATTAACTAGAACCTGCAAAATAATCCAGCATCCGATTCCAGTGACAACATATTTTTGGAAGATATCCTTAGTTGCAATCGCAACCCGGAAAATCGCGTAAATCAATATTGCAAATAGGAAAACTACTGTCAGGGTTCCGAGTAAACCAAGTTCCTCGCCAATTACCGAAAAAATGAAGTCGGTATGTGCCTCAGCTAAATTGGCCCACTTCTGCTTGCTGGCGCCAATCCCAACACCAAATAAGCCACCGCTAGCCAAACTCATCAAACTATGCGCCGGTTGCCAACCAGCTAATTTATAAATGTCGGGTGCAAAAGGATCAATAACCGCTTTAAATCTGCGGAGTCGAGCGGGTTCGGTGATGGAAAGCGCAAGTCCGCCAGCAGCGAATACCGAGAATATTCCAAGAAGAACTTTGATGTTAATCCCTGCGATAAATAACATTCCAAAAACAATTCCAGCAACAATAATTGCAGTTCCAAGGTCTCGACCCAACAAAATCAAGAACAGGAAGATCACTGAACCAATAGACACAATTCCTACTGCATTTGATTGCAACCCTTTAGCTTTACGTTCTAAATGTTTACGTAATTGCAATGCACAGTAAAGAATTAGCGCCAACTTAGCGAACTCACTTGGTTGGAGAGTGAATGGCCCAATCGGAATCCAATTTCGATTTCCATTAATATCTTGACCGAAAATAATTGGCAATATGAGAGCGACCGCGCCAATCGGAAGTGCGCGCTTAGCCAGGCTCTCCCAATGAGAAAGTTTCATTCGCATAGTTACTATTGAAACTAGTATTCCTACGAACAGAAAGAGTGATTGCTTGAGAAAAATTGCGTACGTGTTTCCACTCTCTGATAGCGCTGTTACCGAAGAAGAAGAGAGAACCATTACTAGTCCCAAGCCTGCTAACGCACCAGTACTACCTAGAATCATTAGATACGCCGCGGTTGGCTTTGATAGAAAGTTTGCGTAGGCCTGACCCTGTTGTCTTATCTGCTTCTTCATTTAGCGACCAACTTTGATACGGATTGCGAGAATAAATTCCCGCGTTCGGCATATGAAGAAAATTGATCCATCGATGCGCAAGCAGGGGCCAAAAGAACTGTGTCTCCTGTTGTTGCAAGGTTCGCAGCGCATGTAACAACTTGATCCATTAAATCTTCTGCGCTAGTTGAAGTTGAGATTCGGTGAATAGCCACTTTAGGTGCGTGCTTTGCTAGCGCTTTGGCAATAAGTTCGGCATCTTTCCCAATAAGAATTGCCGCCTTAATTCTCGATCCAGTGCGCACAATCAATTCATCCATCTTCGCACCTTTTGCAAGCCCGCCTGCGATCCAAATATTGGAAAGATGTGAAAGTAGCGCCGCACTTGCAGCATGTGGATTTGTAGCCTTTGAATCATTGACCCAAGTAATGCCATCTTTGGTCGCTAGCGTTTGAAGTCGATGCTTATCAACTTTAAAATTACTGATTCCCGATTTAACAAGTGGGTGCGCGATACCTATGGAAAGCGCAAGTCCTGCCGCCGCCATGGCATTCGAAACATTGTGTGGAACTGCTGGTTTCACATCAGATAACTCAGCGATTACTTCTGCCGCTTCTGGTGAATTAACAAAAGACCGATCTACTAACAACTCTTCTACTAAGCCAATTTCGCCTGCTTGTGGCGTACTTAGTCCAAAGAATACTTTACGACCATTCCAGCCTGCACTGCGCAGGATTACTTCCGGATCATTTAAGTTGAGAATCGCAACCTTGGATTGTGAGAGCAACTTCATTTTTGCATCGGCATACTCGGAGAAAGTTCCATGCCAATCGATGTGATCTTCCGCAATATTCAAAATTGAGACTGCCTCATATTCAGGCAATGAGCTCCAGGCAATTTGGAATGATGAAAGTTCCAGAGCTAAAACCGAAAACCTGTTTTCACTTGTCACTGCCTCAACTACGGTTACTCCCACATTTCCACAAGCAATTCCTGAAGTCCCCGAGGCAATCAAAATAGATTCCAACATTTGCACCGTAGTGGTTTTGCCATTTGTTCCAGTCAACGCCAACCATTTCTGATCTGGATTAAGTTCCATTTTCAATAACCAAGCAAAATCCAACTCACTGATTATCTCTATGCCCTTTGAATTCAATCCTTCCACCACCAAATGATCTTTACGCCAACCAGGTGAAACTATTGCAAGGTCGAAAGTTATATCATCTGGAATGGAATCTAAAACTTCAAATCCATCTAACATTGAAATCTTCTCATCGATAATTGAAAAATTTGCACCAATACTTGCGAGATAACGCGCTAGTGATTTACCAGTAGTGCCGGCACCGACAACCAAAATATTCTTTGTAACAAGTTCGGCTATGTAAGACATTATTGTGAAACAACCCATTGGCCGTAAAAGAGTCCCAACCCTGCGGCAACGCTCATGCCAGCCAAGATCCAAAACCTAATAACAATTGTCACTTCGCCCCATCCAAGCAATTCGAAGTGGTGTTGAAGCGGTGCCATTTTAAAGACGCGTTTTCCTCCGGAGAGTTTGAAATATCCAGTCTGAATTATTACTGAAAGCGTAATCAGAACGAAGAGTCCGCCAAGAGCAGCCAACAGCGCCTCAACGCGTAACACAATTGCAATTCCAGAAATCGCGCCACCTAGTGCAAGTGAACCTACATCTCCCATAAATATTCTTGCTGGCGAAGCATTCCACCAGAGGAAACCTGCGCATGAACCAGCAAGTGCGGCGGATAAAACCGCAATGTCGAGTGGATCTCTAACGTTATAACACTGGGCCACATCGGCAACCGCGCAACTCTGTCCGAATTCCCATACGCCAATCACAATGAAGGAAAGGAAAGTCATTATCGCAGCGCCAGATGCTAAGCCATCTAAGCCATCAGTTAAGTTAACGCCATTGGAGCTTCCAAGTACTAAAAAGATAATCCAAACAATTACAAGTCCCATACCAAGCTTTATTGAAGTATCACGAACGCCAGAGAAGTATTGAGAAATAGGTGCTAACCCGGTTTCATCTTGAAAGCCTAAACCGGCGTACGCAAAAACTGCGGCAACAATTGCTTGCCCCGAAAGTTTTTGTTTGGCAGTTAGTCCAAGTGATTGTTTTCTAGCAATCTTGAGCCAATCATCCAAAAATCCAACTAATCCAAGCCCAATAATTAACCCGAGAACCAATAGCGCTGAAGCAGTTATTCCAACACCGGTTATTAAGTGACTTCCAAAATATGCTGCCATCGTCGAAAGTATTAGAACAATGCCACCCATTGTTGGAGTTCCACGCTTTACATGATGGGTCTTGGGACCATCATCGCGAATCATTTGTCCAACTCCACGCCGTGAAAGAATGCGAATTAATGCTGGTGTGAAGATAAAACTTAAGAGGATTGAAAGCGCCCCCGCAAAAACGATGCCCTTCACTCTGCAGCCTCCGATAAGCGCTCAGTAATAGCTTGCGCTAATAAATCGAATTCTTCTGAACGTGAAGCCTTAACTAAAAGCACATCGCCTGCTGCAAAATGTTCGATCATAGAGAGAGCTTCCTCTTTACTTTTAAAGTAATGCACTGCGCTCTCGCCTCCACTGCTCTTTAAATTCAAATCTGCGAGAAATTCTTCTGCCCCTATGACGACCAGATGATCTATCCCTATGTCAGTAGCGAGTCTGCCAATTGCGGCGTGTTCCATTGCGGATGACTCGCCGAGTTCGTGCATCTTGCCTAAAAAGGCCCAACTAACTCCCCCGGTTTCCTGGGAAATAAGCGCCAAAGTTCGCAGCGCCGCCGCCATGCTTTCGGGATTTGCATTGTAAGAATCATTTATCAAGATGATTTCGCTCGCTTCAGAAATTTCCATCCGCCACTTACTAGAAACTTCAGCCGTTGAGAGCGCTGCAGAAATACTTTCAATTGGAATATTTAATGTTGTAGCAACTGCTGCTGCAGCGAGAGCATTGCTAATCTGATGCAGACCCAGTAATTGCAAACTTACTGCGGCGCGACCATCTGGCGTAACAAGATCAAAATGAGCACGACCTTCACGAACTTCAATATCCGCGGCTCGGATTTCGCACTCTGATTTTTCGCCGAACAATACTTTGCGCACCCCAGTTGGAACTTCCATCTTTGGGGCGAATTCATCATAAGTTCCAAGAATTGCGATGCCGCCAGGAGTAAGTGATGTAATCAATTCAGATTTTGCCTTAGCAATAATTTCGCGGCTCCCAAATTCCCCGACATGAGCCTTGCCGACGCCAAGTACAACACCTATTTTTGGCTTGGCAATCTCCGCAAGATGGGCAATATCTCCCATGTGCCTTGCACCCATTTCGACGATGCAATATTTCGTTGTATTAGTACAACGCAAAATCAATAATGGAACTCCAAGTTCATTATTAAGTGATTCAGCGGGCGCAATTGTCTCGCCAGCTACGCTCAGGATATGGCGCAGTAAATCCTTGGTCGTCGTCTTACCTTGCGAACCGGTGATTCCAATTACAGTCATGGCTTGCAATTGTTCTCGCACATAGGTGGCCAACAAAGTAAGTGCGATTTTTACATCTGCAACTTTGATTGAAAGGGCACTGCAATCTCTGCTAACAAGGGCAAATTGCGCACCATTTGAGATAGCTGCGTCAATGAATTCGTGACCGTCAACTTTCTCTCCAACAAATGCCACAAAAAAAGTTTCTGAACTAGCGTGCTGCGAGTTTATTACCGGATAAGCCGAAGTCATCTTCGCACCATCACCATTTAATACTTCACCGTTAACAATCCTTGCAATCTCATTTAAAGTTAATTGGATCATGCCAGCTCCTCGATTGCGCGTGCCAGCTCAATTCGATCGTCAAAAGCATATTTCTTACCAGCAATCTCCTGCCCAACTTCATGTCCTTTACCAAGTACGACTACACAATCACCAGGGAGCGCACTCGTAACCGCTAGCGCGATTGCTTCTCGCCGATCTACAGTTACTGAAGCACTTTCTCCGAGAGTGAGCCCACTAACCATCTCTTCGAGAATTGTTTCAGGCTTCTCGCTGCGGGGATTGTCGCTAGTAAAAATTGCAACGTCGGAGCCGGCTAACAATTCGCGCCCCATAATTGGGCGTTTAGTTTTATCCCGATCTCCTCCGCAACCTAGAACAGCAATGATGCGACCATCAACGCTCTTGCGAAGTGTGGAAAGTGTTCTTGTTACTGCATCAGGAGTGTGTGCGTAATCGACTAAAGCTATGAACTTCTGTCCAATATCGACGCTCTCTAATCGGCCAGCAGCGCCTTGCAAATGCGCCAAACTATTTCCAATAACTAACGGGTCGACTTCGAATTCTGATGCCATTGCAACAGCCATTAAAACATTATCTAAGTTGTGATCACCAATTAAATTGACTTCACCCTCAATAAGAATCCCACCGGTTCCCCGAATCGCAATTAAATATCCACGGGGTTTTATTTCACATCGCTCAAAGTGCCATTGCGCAGTGCGATTCTCTCTGGAGAGAGAAATAACTGGAATCTGCGCGGTATTAAATAGTTCTTTGCCATAAGCATCATCAATATTAATAAAGCCCAACTCGCAATACTCATTGGTGAATAATTTAGATTTCGCAGCAAAATATGAATTCATGTCACCATGGAAATCTAAATGATCTTGCGTTAAATTAGTAAAGCCAACCAATGCAAATTTTGTGCCTGATACGCGCCTCGCTTCTAGCGCATGGCTGCTTACCTCCATAGCGACATGTGAGATATGACGCTCTTGCATAACTGCAAATAGACTTTGTAGTTCGCTTGCCTCTGGCGTTGTGAAGTTGGCCAGGGATTTTTCTGGCCCAATCTCAATGCCAATGGTTCCTATCAAGCCAGTTGATTTATCTGCGAATTTAAGGATCTGATTCAAGATTGTTGTCGTAGTAGTTTTACCGTTTGTTCCCGTAATTCCTGCAATCTTTAAGGAACTAGATGGAGAGCCATAAAACCAAGAACAAATATCCCCAAGAGCGCGCCGTGGATCTCCGATAATTATTGTTGGAAGCTTTGTGCCAACTATTTCAGCGCCCTTTAAATCCGTGATAACTCCGACCGCTCCATTTGCAATAATCTCATCGACGTAAGTTGCCCCGTGTGCATTTGTACCAGGAAGTGCAACAAAGAGATCACCGACCTCAACCGAAGTAGATGTTGAAGTAATTCCAGTAAATTGAAAGCTCAGTTTTGATTCAACACCGATAAAACGTGATAGTTCGGCTGCTGATTTAGAGAAATCAGATACTGGCCGAATCATTTTGCACTTGCGCTTTTCTTAAGCTCGGCCTTAGTTAGTGGATAGGCCTTTAGCTTTGTTGTTGAAGGCGCAATATTCTTTGATTGCAGAACAAATTTCATAACTTTTGCGAAGACCGGACCACCAAGCGCTCCACCCCAGTGCATTCCCTTTGGCTCTTGAATCGTAACGCTGACAACATATGCCGGCTTATCTGCTGGCGCAAAACCAATGAAGGATGCGGTGTACCCGCTGTAGCAAGAACAGTTCGGATCAAAGCGCATAGCTGTTCCAGTCTTGCCGGCAACTCGATAACCGCTAATTGCAGCAGTAGGTGCAGTACCGTTTCCTGAAACTACGCTCTCTAACATCTTGCGAATTTCCGTAGCAGTTTCGACGCTAATTACGCGCTTAGTTTTCTGATCTTTAGCCGGAATGTAATTTCCACTGGCATCAGTCGTACCAGCAACAACTGTCGGCGTTACCCGGAGACCGTTATTTGCAATTGTCGCAAATACGCTGGTCGATTGAAGTGCGGTAACAGAATAGCCCTGGCCAAATGCAAACGTTGGAAGTGAAGTCCCTGACCACTTAGCTACCGGCGCGAGAATTCCTGGAGTTTCACCTGGTAAATGTGAACCTGTGTACTGCCCAATACCAAAATCTGTTAAGTACTTATAAAGAGTGTCACTACCTAATTGTTGCCCTATTTTTATCGCTGCAGTGTTACTTGAAACCGCAAGTGCGCCGGTCGCCGTTAGATATTGAGTCGGATGCTTCTCATGATCTTTGAATAGTGTGCCGGCTACTCGCATCGAATAAGGCGTCATGTAAACCGAGTTAGGAGTTAATTTCTTCTCTTCAAGTGCCGCGGCATAAGTAATAACTTTTCCAGTAGAACCAGGATTATAGGAATCTTGAACTGCAGGGTTTCGAATTATGTCTAGATTTCCAACAATAGGCTTTGACGGATTATAAGTAGGTGCACTTGCTTGCGCGATAATGGCGCCCGTCTTTGGATCCATAACTATTACAGTTCCAGATTTAGCGTTTGAACTCTTCACCGCTTTGCTTATTGCATCTTGTGCCACCCATTGAATATCACGGTCAATCGTGAGGCGAATCGAAGTTCCCGCTTTCGCTTCAGTTCTAATCTTTGCTGATCCAGGAATAATTGTTCCGGCGCCATTCTCGTAAACATATTGGCCGTTTGTTCCAGAGAGTTCTCCATTTAAACTACTTTCAATTCCAGCCGCTCCAACGCCCTCATGATTAATGAAACCAATAAGTGATGAGGCCAAAGTTCCGGTCGGATATTCACGGACGTAACTCCGCTCCGAGAAGAAGCCTAGAACGCGTTTACTTAAGCCGGCTTTCTGCTTTAAAACTTCTCTGTTGTAGTTAGCAATTGTGCTCTGCAATTTTGACCACATTGCAGGCTTAGCGTTCTTAACAATAATTTTGTACTTAAGAGGTCCGATATACAAAGCTTCGAGTTCTGCCTCACCCATCTGCAATATTGGAGCAGTAATCTTTGCCGTTAATTTTGCATCATTTATTTGGGTTTGATCAACAACGATTGTTATCGCAGCCACACTGCGAGCAAGTTCTACACCATTGATATCACTTATTACGCCACGAGGCGCCAATAAGATTGAAGTTCGGAGTAATTCATTTGCAGCTCGCTCGCTAATAGTTCCCGCGCGAACAACCTGTACTGAAAAGAGTTGAGCGACAATTACGCCAAAAAGTGCAAAGGTAGCAAAGAGCAAGGTACGAATCCGCTTGTGAACTAAATTGTGGTGGCTCATGGTTTTTCCACCTTAGTCATCTCGGAATAATTCAAATATCCAATTTTTGCTGCCGGGACCATTCCCATATCTTGGGCGACTCGCGCCAAATTTGAAGGTGAGTTCATTAAATTTACCTGATTTAGAATTGCATCCTTCTTATCCATCGCAGTATTCCGCTGAGATTTAAGGTGCTGTAATGTGAAAGCATCCTGCGTCATTAGGATATTTATGCCGGCAATTACAAGAAGATTTAGCGTCACACAACTCGCCATTACTAGGATAAATTTTCTAGTATCTAACTTCTGTGATGTAACAGAAGATTGCGCTTCAGAGACACTTTCGATAACTTGCTTAAGGGCAAGGCGTGGTCGAATTAGTGGAGGAAGCGCAAGAATTGCCATTATGCCGCCACCCTCTCAAGAGCACGAAGGCGCATAGATTGCGCACGAGCATTTATTTCAATTTCAGCGACATTCGCACCTTCACTGCCATTAATTACCAACTTATAACTCGCAGCAGAATTAGGAAGATCGAATGGCAATCCAAGAGGAGAATGTGAAGCTACAACTTCCGATAACGCCTTCTTCACAATCTTGTCTTCGAGAGATTGATACGACATAACAACTAGTCGGCCACCGATCCGGATTGCTTTTATTGCTTGGGGCATCGCTCGCTCTAAAACCGCTAACTCTTGATTTACTTCAATCCGGAGCGCTTGGAATGTTCGCTTTGCAGGATTTCCACCTGTTCGACGTGCGGGTGCAGGAATACTGGCCTTTACGATGTCAGCTAAATCCTTTGTGGTTCTTAAAGTTCCGGCTTCACGCGCTTTAATTACATTATCAGCGATTTTTGTTGCGAATTTTTCTTCGCCATAATTTCGGATTACTCGAACTAATTCACCATAGGAATAAGTATTCAAAATATCTAGCGCGGTTGGACCTGAACTCTGATCCATGCGCATATCTAGAGGCGCATCCTGCGAATAAGCAAAACCACGTTCCGCCTGATCTAGCTGCATTGAAGAAACACCTAAATCAAAGAGGATTCCATCAACTTCGCTAATTCCTAATTTTGCTAAAACTAGTTCTAATTCATCATAAACTGCGTGGACAATCACAACTCGATCGCTAACATCAGACAAATTTGTTGTTGCAATTTCAATAGCGCTTAAGTCTCGATCGAGGGCAATAATTTTTAATTGAGGATACTTCAACAGAAGCGCTCTGGTGTGTCCACCCATTCCAAGTGTTGCATCAACAACAATTGGATTTGCACTTGATTCGATTGCAGGAGATAGCAGTGCAATACAACGATCTAGTGCGACTGGAATATGTAGCGCATCTTGCATCTTCTCCCCTTTCGATAATTGCTTCCCTTTATATTTTTTGCTTTATTACTTTTATTTCTCAACTCTGGTCATCGCCGGCCGACGGAACTGGGGGTAACGGCGCCGGGGAAGGGGCGTCGTTATTGAGGTCGGCGATGGCCACAACTGAGAAATGTTTTAGATTTGGACTTAGAAAAGTCCCGGCAACACCTCCGAAGAAACATCAGAGAATGTTTTTTCACGATCTGCCAAATAACTTTCCCAAGCTTGGCTATCCCAAATTTCTAAACGAGTATTCGCACCGATTACAACGCACTCTTTTTCGAGTCCGGCATATGTACGAAGTCCTGCTGGGATTGTTACGCGACCTTGCTTATCTGGAACTTCATCGTGCGCGCCAGCAAACATCACGCGCATGTAATCGCGTGCTGCTTTTTCGGTGACGGGAGCTTGGCGCAGACGATCTGTTATTGAAGAAAATTCACCACTTGGAAATACATATAAACAACGCTCTTGACCTTTTGTTATTACAAGACCATTTGCTAATTCATCTCGGAATCTTGCGGGCAAAATAATCCGGCCCTTTTCATCGAGTTTGGGTTCGTGGGTACCTAGAAACACTTGACCCACCTCCCCTAGCTTTTACGCTCAAATCCCCCCGGATTTGATAGCAATCACCACTTTACTCCATTTCTATCCACTTTGCACCCTTTTCAGCCAAATTTCTCCCCTTTTGGGCAGAAAAAAACCACCCATCGTTGAATTTATTTGGGTGGTTGGGCTGACTTGAATTAAGAGTTAATTATCGAAATTACGGCGCTCCCAGCGATCTTCTAAACGGGAGGACCACTTAGGGCGAGCGCCTTTAGGGTCTTTGAACTCAGATTTTCCAAGGGAGAAGTTTGATACCAGGAGTACTAACCCGATAAGTGAGATTAGAAAACCAGCGATACCTACAGCGATGACTTGAGCAATAAGCCCAGCAAGAAGAACTGCCATTCCGCCCAGGATCGCGAAGAATCCGATTAACGCCCTAGATCCCTTTGGAGAGCGCTCGCGACCATTGAGCGTTGAGACTAAACGTGGGTCATCAGCGACTAAGGCAGCTTCCATCTCGGCAAGCATGCGCTTCTCGTGATCGGATAGAGGCATGTTGCAAACAATACGGCAGATAGCGCTGGAAATGAAAGTCGAAAAGCTATTTAGTGGCCTCTTATAGGTGTTTTTTAGGTATTTTCTTCAGATTCATCACTCTCGGGGATTAACCGAGCCGGTCTAACGCTACCTTCACCGAATCTTGCGCTCGCCCTATCGATTGCCGCCGTTGCTTGGCGCCAACCATTTTCTCGCTCGCCCAAAATTAACTGCTCGGTTCCATCTATTCCATCTTCCAATCCATCAAGGCTTACCCCAACTAAACGCAATCGGGCGCCATCTATTTTCAGTGCGAGAAATAACGCCTTAACAACATCAAAGACTTCATGCGTAGCGCTAATCGGAAGTGAAACGGTCTTTGATCTAGTTATAGTTTTAAAATCTGCAAAGCGCACCTTGATTGAAATTGTTCGCGCGCTGAGATCTTTCTCACGCATTCGGTAAGTGGCTTTTTCTGTAAGTCGCAAGAACTCCCGCAAGATAATTTCTTGATCTTCGATATCGGTATCAAAGGTTTGCGCGGCGCTAATTGATTTATCTACCTCTTCTGGAATTACATCTCGATAATCGCGACCCCAAGCTAATTCATACAACGAAGCACCGGCCGCCTCTCCAAGTGCGCGAATTAAAGTTTGACGCGGCGTATTTGCGATGTCGGCGACAGTTCGCAGCCCTAACTTCTGTAACTCCTCATTTGTCTTCGGTCCCACTCCCCAGATAGCACTTACTGGAAGCGGGTGTAAAAATTCGAGAACGCGATCTGAAGCAATTTCCAACATGCCATTTGGTTTGCAACGGCCAGAGGCTAGTTTTGCAATGAACTTTGTGGTTGCGATTCCAACTGAACACGTAATGCCCTCACTCGCTTCGACCTTTGCGCGAATTTCTTTTGCGATTGTTCGGCCGTCGCCAAGTAAGCGTTTAGCGCCAGTTACATCGAGAAATGCTTCATCTAGCGAAAGTGGTTCAACCAGTGGAGTCACCGATCTAAAGATTTCCATGATGTGAGTTGAAACTTCGGAATAGCGGGACATATTTGGCGGAACAAAGATGGCATGTGGTGCAAGTCGCTTAGCGCGACCGACTGGCATCGCCGCATGAATTCCAAATTTCCGGGCTTCATAATTTGCTGCCGATACAACACCCCGGATTCCAGTACCAACGACTACTGCTTTACCTTTTAGTGATGGGTTATCGCGCTCTTCTACTGATGCGAAGAAGGCATCCATATCAACATGGAGAATTGTTGATTCACTCATAATCCGCTGGCTCCATAAACTGCGAGATTACGCCACTTATCGTGGGAAATTGCTAACTCCCACGCACCAGTTCCAAGAAGTGAAATTCCTCGAGGACCGGTACGGCGAATTTCACCACGTACTAAAAACAACCAAGAGTTACGTAGAACGGTGGCAAAGTCAGCCTGCTTATCTTCAAAGAAGGTTATGTCGTTGCAGCCAAAGCCATCATCAATAGTTAAGAACATAACCCGACGACCAGAGCGAACTGGTGGGGTTTGAAGTGCGATTTTAACGCCAGCTACTAATACCGATGTTCCAGATCGATGCTTAATTAAATCTGAAGAACGTACCGCACCGATTTTATTTAAGAAATCGCCATAGAACTCAAGTAGGTGGCTTGAGATATCCATCCCTAAAATATCAATCTCGCTCTTAACTTGTTCGCTAGCAGTTATATCTGGCAGCCCACTTGGCTCTAATGAAGGCGGTTGTAACTCGAAGGTCATCTGACTCTGGCCGGCTGTGCGCTTTGATCCGGCAAGTCGGTAGAGATCCTGGAGATGGAGAAGTAAATCTCGCCGATTTATCTCTGAGGTAGAAAGCTTATGTAAGTTATCAAATGCCCCGACCATTAAAAGCGATTCAGTTGTGGGGCGACTTGCACCAGAGCGGTAAACAAAATCTGCTAAATCTAAATATGGGCGTCCAGAAATTATGTTCACTACCTCTTTGCTGTCGATGCCATCAATGTCAGAGAGTGACATTCGAATTGCAAAGCCACGAGCATCTGGAAGTTCTAACACTTCGCCAGAACTTGCAACATTGGGGGCGAGATATGGTGCTCGCACAACATCAGATGTTTTTTCGACTCGATATGTTGCGTCAGATAAATTGACATCAATCGGAGCAAGTTTGATCCCCCACTGCCTAGCCTCATCAAGAATTACTCGCTTGGGATACATACCCGGTTCGTGCGTTAGAACTCCGGCGAGAAATGCTGCGGTGTGATGCGTCTTAAGCCAAGATGATTGATAGGTAGGAAGTGCGAAAGCTGCGGCATGTGCTTTGCAAAATCCAAAGGAAGCAAAGGCGCGCAAAATTTCCCAGACTTCAGTCACGACTAAATTGGTGTAACCACGTGCAACTGCCACTGGATAAAACCAGTCACAGAACGCTTCTTGATTCGCGATATCGCCTAATTGGCGCCGCTTCTCATCGGCTTCTGCCAGGGTTATTCCGGTCATAGTCGAAATGATTCTGATTACCTGTTCGTGAAAAACAACGACGCCTTCAGTCTCGCCCAGAATATCTTCTAGATCTTCGTGAATTTTCGGCCGAATTCGCAGACCATGTCTAGTTGCAAGAAATGGCGTGATCATGTCGCTCTTTACCGGGCCTGGGCGAAATAGTGAGATATCAATAATTAAATCGTTAAAGGTATTAGGTGCAAATTTTCCAACGAGTTCACGTTGTCCTGGACTTTCGATTTGGAATATCCCAAGAGTGCGCGTTGATTTAATTAAATCAAATGTTTTTTTATCATCAAGTGCAATTGCATCAATATCAAGTGGCGTGCCTTCGATGCGTTCAATCTCAGAGAGCGTATAAGAAATCGCAGATTGCATACGCACTCCAAGGACATCCAACTTCAGCAACCCGATTGCTTCAACATCATCCTTATCAAATTGCAGCATCGGATAACCGCTCGCATTGATTTGTTGTGGCGCATAATCGCCTAGCCCTTGATCGGCCAGAACAATTGCACATGGGTGCATCGATAAATGCCTGGGCAGCGAATCTAAACGCCCAGCAAGTTCAATCGCCATCTTTAAAATTGGCGTATCTAAATTTAAGTGCTTTAACTCAGGCAGATTTGCTAGCGCCTTTGGAATATTGCTGGCCCGGATATGGGGCATTGATTTAGCAATTAAATCAATCTCCATCGGAGATATTCCAAGTGCGGCACCCACATCGCGAATTGCATGGCGCGATCTATAGGTTTCAACCATCGATACCGTCGCGCATCTCTGGCCATACTTCTCAAAGATTGCGTCATAAATCTCTAGCCTTCTTGCAGACTCCACATCAATATCAATATCGGGCAGCTCGCCGCGAAGTGGTGAACAGAAGCGCTCCATTAATAAGCCGTGTGTTATTGGCTCGACGCCAGAAATCCCAAGTACATGACAGATTAAAGAACCGGCGCCACTTCCCCGCGCGGCAACTCGGATTCCTCGCTCGCGTGACATATCGGTGATATCTGCAACCGTTAAAAAATAAGATTCATAACCAAGAGCGCGGATTGCACTTAACTCTTCCTCTAACCTGCTCGCTGCAACTACTGATTTAGCGCCGATATATCTGCGTGATAAACCAGCTTCACACCGCAATCGCAATTGTGCTGCAAGTTCGCTCTGGTTCTTCGCACCAAGTGATTGGGCATCTGGCAGGTGAATCTCACCAATCCCAACATCTTTACGGGGCGAGAGAATTGCGCGCTGTGCCCAATCGGCAGTTGTCTTTAATAAATATTTACCATCTCGCTCACCAGCAAGACGTGAAATTTCATCCGCTAGATATGACATCTCAGAACTAGCTTTAAAATAAGCCTCACTATTTTGGCGATTAACGTTCTTAGAACTTAATGGAACTAATTTGCGCGCCGCATCTAAAACATCAGCAACCGGACCATCGCTGCGATCTAGCATCCGTACCGCATTGCTTAAAATTGCGGGAATTTGGTTATCTCGGGCAAAGCTAAGTGTGCGCGCCGCATATGAAGTTGAGAGCGCCCCATCACCACGAATTAAATGCGAAACGCATTCCAGAGCCTGGTCGGCAAAGAGCTCACGAGTTGCGTTAAATATCGAGAGCGCTTCATGGTTTTTGCGTAAAGCAATCACTTGGGCTAATTGTGATTCAGGACCATGCAAGATAAGTAAGTTACGAGAATATTGGCTAAAGCGTTCGAGTAATGAATGTGTTAATAGGCTCTCACTATTGTTTGAGTTAATTTCAGTTACCAGCCGATAGAGCGAAGAAAGTTCTCCGCCTTGAGCAAGAAGAGTTACGCGATATTTCTTCTGGATAAAACTTAAATTGATGCCAAGAATTGGTGCGATGCCACTTGCTTCACAACTCTTGGTAAATCTAATTGCACCAGCCATCGTGTCAATATCGGTAAGTGCGAGCGCCGACATTTCGAACTCGGCTGCGCGCTCTACAAGTTGGCTGGCATGGGCGGTTCCATATTTAAAGGAATAGCCACTTGCAACACGTAGGTGAGTAAAATTTTTCATGCTTACTTAAGCTGGCCGAGATGTTGGTCGGATCAACCAAGTTTTTGTTACTTCATCTAATTCAATTTCAAATGTTGCTAAGGCCCCAACCGGCGCTGCCTCTACTCGCCAGATAGCGCGAGCGCCATCATCGAAAATGTTCTCTTCACTTACTCGGTTCTTGCCATCACTTATGCGATTCCACCAACCACCAGATTCGCGCCATCTTGAAACGATCGCATGGATATGAAACTTGTGGCCGTTATAGATGAACTCGATTGGTTCACCTTCGGGTGCAAGTACGCGAGCGCCCATCGGAGCGGTCGCCTGGAGCTCTGGTTTTAGTTGTTCGAACATATGTTCGAAAGATAACTGCCACCCCCGACAGGCGCAAGTAGGGCTCAGATCTAAATGGTTCACGCGTAATTAAGGGCAACACACCCCAGAATTAGTTGAAAGTTCAACCAATTAGCCCTACCTTTAGCCAGCAATATTTAAACAACTAGAAAAGGAAAACAATGGACGTAATTATCTTGATCGGCCGAATCCTATTTGGCGGCTTCTTCCTAATGTCAGGCATCAACCACTTCACAAAGCTTGAAGCAATGACAGGTTATGCAAAGTACAAGAAGCTTCCAGCAGCAAAGCTTGGTGTTCTTATCTCAGGCCTAATGCTTGTAATCGGCGGTATCTACATCGTTCTTGGCTACTACGCAGATCTAGGCGCGCTTCTACTAGCAATCTTCCTAGTTCTAGCAGCAGTTATCTTCCACAACTTCTGGAAAGAAACAGATGCAACAGCAAAGCAAACAGAGATGATGGCTTTCATGAAGGACATCGCTCTAGCTGGCGGCGCACTTGTTATCTTCGCAATGGTTGCAAAGCAAGGCGGAGAAATCGACTTCGGTTGGGTTATCTCAAAGGCTCACATCGCACTTTGGAAGTAACTAGAAACTAATTAAGTTAAAAGCCCTCGGCGTAACTGCCGGGGGCTTTTTTACTGCCAATAGATGGCACCATTGCGCATATGGAAATCGCGCTCGCCCTATTAGCCGGTGCATTCGTTGGAGCAGTCCTTGGCTTCATCGGCGCTGGTGGCGCAATGCTTACCGTGCCAATTCTTATCTATTTATTTAATTTCACTCCGGTCCACGCAACCACTGCTGCTTTATTGGTTGTATTCCTTGCCGCGGCATTCGGCTTAATTCCAAAGCTAAAGTCGGGTGACGTGCAAATAAAGATTGCACTTTCAATCTGGTCACTCGGCCTAATAACAAATCTTGGTGGAGCAATTCTTGCAAAGCAATTATCAGATTCCTTCATTGTTACCGGTTTCGCAATAATTTTGACGCTCGCTGGATTATCGATGCTGCGTGCGCCACTGCAAAACAAAGATGAGAAAAAGATTCCGCTAATTGTTCTTGTCCCGATTTCTTTAGTTATTGGATCGATGACCGGAATCTTTGGTATTGGCGGCGGCTTTCTTGCAATTCCTGTTCTCGTAATCTTCTTTCACACCCCGCAAATTAAAGCCGCAGGAACATCGTTATTCATAATCGCTATCAATTGCCTGACCTCATTAATTGGACATCAAAGCCTTTGGCGCGAAATTGATTGGAAAATTCCGATTCTAATTTCAATATCAGCTATAACAATTTCAATCTTTGGATCACACCACAGTTCGAAAGTGCCAACAGCAATTCTTCGAAAAGCCTTCGCTTATCTGCTTTTCGCCATTGCTATATTCTCAATTACTGAAACCTGGTTTATTTCCTAACAGTAAAAGTTAAGAATGACGAGACCGGGTGTCCATCTTCAGATACAACGCGCCAAGAAACCTTGATAGTTCCAGTCGCACTTCGGTCCTTGATATTCACGCTGATTCTGGCACCACCAACAAAAGCTTTGCCATCGCTTAGCTCTTTGCCTTTACTATTTTTAACCGTTAAGAAATTGGTCTGCTTATCTGCAATCGTGATTAGATTTCCATCAAATTCCACCCAGAGCAACTTT
>WLJX01000007.1 GCA_009701575.1 Actinomycetota bacterium | reverse complement strand
GGCGAGGTGAGTGTTATTGCAACTGGTGGCTTAGCGCCGTTGGTAATCGGGGTAAGTGAAACTATTGATTTTCACGAGCCAGATTTGACCTTAATTGGACTTCGCTTAGTTCATGAACGCAATTCTTAACCCGCTTAAAGGATAGACTTACACACCTTATGAGCGAAAAAAATAACTCTCAAAATACGCCAGCGGTATCTGATGCAGATGATCTGCCAGAGCAGCTTCGGATTCGTCGCGAGAAGCGTGCGGCAATTATTGAGCGTGGAACTGAGCCATATCCAGTTGAAGTTCCAAGAACAAAGAGCATTAAAGAAATTCGTGAAACTCATAAAGGGTTGGCAATTGATATTGCTACTGGAATTATTGAAAGCGTAGCTGGACGAGTAATTTTTAAGCGCGATACTGGAAAATTATGTTTCGCAACTCTGCGCGAAGGTGATGGAACTGAAATTCAAGCGATGTTCTCACTCGACAAAGTTGGCCAAGAGGTATTAGATCTTTGGAAATCAGATGTTGATTTAGGAGACTTAGTAAGTGTCACAGGTGAAGTTATAACTTCAAAGCGCGGTGAGTTATCTATTCTTGCTTCAAGTTGGAAGATGGCTGCAAAATCACTTCGCCCCCTTCCAGTCGATCATAAGCCGCTATCTGAAGAGACCCGAGTTCGTATGCGTTATGTGGATCTAATTGTGCGACCAGAAGCGCGTTCCAATGCCAGGTTGCGACCAAATGTAATGCGGGCGCTTCGTGAAACTTTTCACAACCGTGGTTTCGTTGAAGTTGAAACACCGATGCTTCAAGTCATGCATGGTGGAGCAGCTGCCCGACCATTTAAAACACTCAGTAACGCATATGACATGGAACTGTTCCTGCGCATAGCGCCCGAGCTTTTTCTAAAGCGTTGTGTCGTTGGTGGAATTGAACGCGTCTTTGAAATTAACCGTAACTTCAGAAATGAAGGTGCAGATTCAAGCCACTCACCTGAATTTGCAATGATTGAAAGCTATGAGGCTTATGGTGATTGGAATTCAATTGCAGATTTAACGCGTCAACTCATCCAAGATGCTGCGATGGCAACATCTGGCAGCCATGTTGTCACTCACCATGATGGTAGAGAAGTTGATCTCGGTGGAAAATGGGAAGAAGCATCTCTCTTCGATTTGATTTCCAAAGGCGTTGGTGAAGATGTTACAGCCTTAACTCCTCGCCCAGAGTTAGTTAAAATCGCGGAAAAATTAGGCATGAAGATTGATCCAAAGTGGATTGCTGGCAAGCTGGCCGAGGAGATATTTGAACACGTTTCAGAAGGCAAGTTAACGGGTCCAATATTTGTTAAAGGTTATCCAATTGATACCTCACCACTTGTACGTGCGCATCGCGAGATTCCGGGAATCGCCGAAAAATGGGATCTTTATATAGATGGTTTCGAACTTGCAACTGGATACTCCGAATTAATTGATCCTGTGATTCAACGTGAACGATTGACGGAACAGGCAGCACTTGGTTCTAAAGGTGATCTTGAAGCAATGCAGATAGATGAAGATTTCCTGCGTGCGATGGAGTATGCAATGCCACCAATGGGAGGCATGGGAATGGGCGCCGATCGATTACTTATGGCTCTGACTGGTCTTGGTATTCGCGAAACAATTCTCTTTCCATTAGTAAAGCCGGAAGAATCTTAAATAATTATGTCGCTGATAATTCGCCAAGCAAAAACTTCTGATATAAAAAATATTCGAGCAATTATTGATGAGTATGCAGCCGGTCGTCGTTTACTTACAAAAGAGACGGTGACGCTTTATGAAAGCGTTCAAGAATTTACCGTTGCCGAAATAGATGGCAAAGTTGTTGGCTGCGGCGCCATGCACGTCTTGTGGGAAGATCTAGCAGAAGTGCGTTCAGTTGCAGTGGATAAAAGTGTGCGCGGTAAAGGTGTTGGACACGGGATACTAGAAGTTTTGATTAAGCGGGCTTCCGAACTTGGAATCAAAAGAATATTTTGTTTAACATTTGAAACAGAATTTTTTGGTCGACATGGTTTTCTTGAGATACAAGGAACGCCAGTTTCGCCAGATGTTTACACAGAACTTTTGCACTCATATGACAGTGGAGTCGCCGAATTTTTGGATCTCGAGAGCGTCAAACCAAATACCCTCGGCAATACCCGAATGCTGCTCACTCTTTAAAGACCCTTTAATTTCCAGGTTGACCACTAAATGTTGGGCAAAGTCTCAGTTTCGCGGGCATAAATTGGGTCGAAATTGGGTTAGCCCCAGTACAGGCCTTCGCATTAGAGTTGACCTATTGATAGACCGTAAACAGCAAGAAGAGAGGAAGCCCTGCGATGTTCGAGCGCTTTACTGATCGAGCCCGACGAGTTGTTGTGCTGGCCCAAGAAGAGGCACGCATGCTCAACCACAATTACATCGGAACCGAACACATTCTTCTTGGTTTAATTCATGAAGGTGAAGGCGTCGCAGCAAAAGCTCTTGAAGCTCTTGGAATTTCACTTGAAGCAGTTCGTTCTCAAGTTGAAGAAATAATCGGACAGGGTCAACAAGCTCCTTCCGGACATATTCCATTTACACCTCGTGCGAAGAAAGTTCTCGAGCTATCTCTTCGTGAAGCGCTTCAACTCGGTCACAACTACATCGGAACCGAACATATTCTTCTTGGTTTAATTCGTGAAGGTGAAGGCGTCGCCGCACAAGTATTAGTAAAACTAGGTGCAGATTTAAATCGGGTACGCACTCAAGTAATTTCACTTCTCTCTGGTTACCAAGGAAAGGAAGCTGCAACTTCAGGAGCTCCTGCAGAAGGAACTCCATCTACATCATTAGTACTTGATCAATTTGGTCGCAACCTCACACAAGCAGCGCGCGAAGGAAAACTTGACCCAGTTATTGGACGCGACAAAGAGATCGAACGCGTAATGCAGATACTTTCTCGCCGAACAAAAAATAACCCAGTATTAATTGGTGAACCTGGTGTTGGTAAGACCGCAATTGTTGAAGGTCTGGCACAGTCGATTGTTAAAGGCGATGTTCCTGAAACTCTTAAAGACAAGCAGGTTTACTCTCTTGATCTCGGAGCGCTCGTAGCCGGAAGTCGCTACCGTGGAGATTTCGAAGAGCGTTTGAAGAAAGTTTTAAAAGAGATTCGCACTCGTGGCGACATCATTCTTTTTATTGATGAGATTCATACTCTTGTTGGTGCTGGCGCAGCAGAAGGTGCGATAGATGCAGCAAGTATCTTGAAGCCAATGCTTGCCCGAGGTGAGTTACAGACAATTGGTGCAACTACTCTTGATGAATATCGCAAGCACTTCGAGAAGGATGCTGCGCTAGAACGTCGCTTCCAGCCAATTCAAGTTGCTGAACCAACTGTTGAACACACTATTGAAATTCTTAAGGGTCTTCGCGATCGTTATGAATCCCACCATAAAGTTTCCATCACAGATGCTGCGCTAGTCGGTGCTGCGCAAATGGCTGATCGATATATTTCAGATCGCTTCCTTCCAGATAAGGCAATCGATCTAATCGACGAAGCCGGTTCTAGACTTCGCATTCGTCGCATGACTGCGCCACCAGAACTACGCGCTTATGATGACAAAATTGCCGATGCCCGCAAAGAGAAGGAATCAGCAATTGATTCTCAAGACTTTGAAGGAGCGGCTGCCTTCCGCGATAAAGAGAAGACACTGATTGCTGAAAAGCATGAAGCTGAAAAGAATTGGAAGGCCGGCGACCTAGATGTTGTCGCTGAAGTAACTGAAGAGCTAATCGCTGAGGTTCTTTCAAATGCAACTGGTATCCCAGTATTTAAATTAACTGAAGCAGAGACTGCACGTTTGTTACGTATGGAAGATGAGCTGCACCGTCGCGTTATTGGTCAAGATCAAGCTATCAAGGCTCTCTCTCAAGCAATTCGCCGCACACGTGCTGGTCTAAAAGATCCAAAGCGTCCTGGCGGTTCATTTATCTTTGCTGGTCCATCTGGCGTTGGTAAGACTGAGCTCTCTAGAACTCTTGCCCAATTCTTATTTGGAAACTCAGATGCGCTTATCCAACTTGATATGTCTGAGTATTCCGAGAAGCACACCGCATCTCGTCTCTTTGGTGCGCCTCCAGGTTATGTTGGTTATGACGAAGGTGGGCAGCTAACTGAGAAAGTTCGCCGCAAGCCATTCTCAGTCGTACTCTTTGATGAGATTGAAAAGGCGCATCCAGATATCTTTAACTCACTTCTACAAGTACTTGAGGACGGTCGACTAACTGACTCCCAAGGACGTGTGGTTGATTTCAAAAACACAATCATCATCATGACCACCAACCTAGGTACTCGTGATATTTCTAAGACGCTAAACCTTGGTTTCACAAACGCATCAGATGAGCAAGGAAATTATGAGCGCATGAAGGGCAAAGTTAGCGATGAGCTAAAGAGCCACTTCCGCCCAGAATTTTTAAACCGCATCGATGATGTAATTGTCTTCCATCAATTAAGTGAGAACGAAATAATCCAAATTGTTGACTTAATGATCTCTAACTTGGACGAAAGACTTCGCGCTCGCGACATGGGAATAGAGCTTACAACTGAAGCTAAGTTACTTCTTGCCAAAAAAGGTTATGACCCACTTCTTGGAGCGCGCCCACTTCGTCGTTGTATTCAACGCGAAATTGAGGATGCACTTTCAGAGAAGATTCTCTTTGGTGATCTAAAAGCTGGAGAAATTATCTTGGTTGGAACTGCAGTAGAGGATGAGAAAGATATTTTCACCTTCAAGGGAATGCCTAAAGCTGAAATGCCAGATACTCCTGGCGATTTAGCACAAACTCCTACTTCTAATTAATCTTTACGCGAGCAATCGCCTGCTCTAAGCGGGCGACCTCCATAATTTCGATCCGTGGGATTTTAATATCGCTTCCCGCTGGAACTATCGCTCTCTTGAATCCTAAACGTGCTGCTTCAGTGATTCGCTGAGTTGCACCTGTAACTTTTCTAATCTCACCCGCTAAACCAACTTCACCAATTGCAATTAAATCTGCGGGAAGAGCTAACCCTTTTGCGGCTGAACCAACTGCGAGTGCAACAGCAAGATCTGCGGCAGGCTCCGCAATCTTCATACCGCCGACTGTTGCAACGTAAACATCACGGCCAGAAGTTCTGATATTTGCGCGAAGTTCTAGAACCGCCAAAGTCATTGCAGTACGGGGATTATCGAGCCCTGATGTAACTCTCCTTGCGTTTCCAAAATCACGACCATCAGGAACTGCAGCACCTACGAGTGCCTGGATTTCTGCGAGCAATGGACGACGTCCTTCAAGTGTCACAGTTACACACGTTCCAGGAACAGGTTCACTGTGTCTAGTAGTAAATAACCCAGTTGGATCGGGGAGTGAAGTAATTCCATTTTCATTCATATCAAAGCAGCCAACTTCATCTGAAGCGCCGAAACGATTCTTAATGGCGCGAATCAAACGCAGTCTTGAATGGCGCTCACCTTCAAAATTAAGAACAACATCAACTATGTGCTCAAGTAGCCTTGGCCCGGCTATTGAGCCATCTTTAGTTACATGCCCAACTAAAATTAACGTTATAGATCTCTCTTTAGCGATTCTAATCAAAGCAGCAGCGATTTCGCGTACTTGAGTTACCCCACCTGGTGCACCATCTACAGCGGCACTTGCAATTGTTTGAATCGAATCAATAATTAGTAATTGAGGTTTAACTGAATCAATATGCGCAATTACCGAACCGAGTTCATTCTCGGAGGCAAGCCACAGATTCGCATCGATTGCATCTAAACGTTCAGCGCGAAGGCGAACTTGTGATGCGGATTCTTCGCCACTTATATAAAGCGCACTTATATTTTGGCGCGCACTTTGCGCAGCAACGCTTAACAATAAAGTTGATTTTCCAACACCAGGTTCACCAGCCAATAAAATTGCGGCACCAGGTACTAAGCCGCCACCGAGAACTCGATCTAATTCGCTGACTCCACTTGAGCGCGCAATTGCATTCTCTAAACTAACTTCACCAATCGGCAGCGCCGCAGAAGTTACTTGTCCTGCCACTAAGGAAAGCCGCTTTGGTGCTGCGACTTCTTCCACCGAACCCCACGCTTGGCATTCGCCACAACGGCCTACCCACTTAGTACTTGTCCATCCACATTCGCCACAACGGAACGGATCTTTAGCTGGGGTAATCTTTTTGGCCATCTCCGAAGGCTAGTGGCAGGTACCCACACACCCGCCTAATTCACCCTAATTTACGCTCGAAACGCTGGGAATTCACCGTGAAATTTCCGTCATACACGTTTACCATTTATCCACGCAGAACTTGTGCTCTACATATGGGAGTGCAATTTAGGCGGCTGGCGCTTCACCTGAAACCCAGAACCAAAACGCCCCACGGAGGCTAAATAAATGGTAAACCTAACAAACGGTCAATGGAGCACGTTGTACAACATGTTCTCATTTGGCTTGATCTCGATGCTTGCATGCACCGTTTACACATTGGTGTCACAAGCTCGCGTACTACCTAAATACCGTAATGCACTTGTTCTATCTTCAATGGTTACATTCATTGCTGCGTACCACTACTTCCGCATCTTCAACTCATTCGAAGAATCATCAGTTGATGGTGGAGTAACAGTTGGAACAGCAAAGGGTGCTTTCAATGAGGCATATCGTTATGTTGACTGGATCCTGACTGTACCTCTTCTACTTGTAGAAGTTATTGCAGTACTTGCGCTAGCTAAGGCTGCTGCAAGCTCACTAATCGGTCGCCTTGTTCCAGCTTCAGCTGCAATGATCGCACTTGGCTACCCAGGTGAAATCGCAACAGAAACTGGTCCTAAAGTAATTTGGGGCGTTCTTTCAACAATCCCATTCCTATACATCCTTTACGTTCTATTCGTAGAACTTGGAAAGTCATTGGAACGTCAACCAGAAGGTGTAGCAGCAACAGTTGGTCGCCTACGTCTTCTCTTGATCGCAACATGGGGCGTTTACCCAATTTCATACCTACTTCCAATTCTTACCGATACAGCTGCAACTGATCCAGGTGCATTTGTTAATCGACAGATTGGTTACACAATCGCAGACGTACTTGCTAAGTGCGTATTCGGATTAACAATCATGAAGATTGCTCGTCTGAAGTCTGCAGCAGAAGGCATGAAGGAAGATCACTAATCTGATCTAACTAAAAAGTAGATTTGGGGGCGCCTTTCTAGGTGCCCCCAAATTTTTTTCTTTTTCAATCGCAGTAAAGGGGTATCCTTAAATATGACAAATTATCGATGGGGCGGCTATTTATTGGTTGCTATGGGCCTCTTGAATTTACGCTACCAAACTGGGGAACCCGGGGTACTTACTCGCAGCCTAATTATTCTCTCACCTGGTGTCTTGGTCTTGATAATGACTGTCATACCTGCAACTGTGAAAATATTAAACACTAAAGGTGCCAAGATGATTTCTATAATTGTGGGAGTTGCAACGATTATTTACTCGGGCATTAATTAATCTTTAGGCTGAAAACCTTTACGTCCCCAATAAACCCATAGGCTCATTACAGACAATACAAGAGCAAAACCAAAGAGCAGATCTTCGACGGGCGCGCTACAAATTCGTCGACCAACTATTGCATCAGGGCTATACATAACTATATTTCTGGAAGTCAGCCACCAATTCGTTAGAAGTTGAAAAGGTAAAATAATTGCGTAAGAAGTCCAGAATACGGATTTAGTTAGCAACATTGTTTTAGTGCCATACAAATCAAATAGAACTGCTGCGATAACTCCACCAAGTGCAATGTCTGTGTAAATCATTTAGGTTCATCACCTACCGGCCAGTGCTTCTTAACGCTACGAACGCCCTCGATAGTCATAATTGCAGCGATCGGAACGATTAAAAAGAAGAAAAACTCTTCTAGTGGGATATCAAAAGGGCCATAAATTCCTAGTATTTGTTCTGGATCAAATTTCCAGTGGCCATTGGCTACGGCATATGCATCCCAAATAAGGAAGGGGATTGCAACTGGAATTACGCTCATTAGTACGCGCTTGATCCGGCGAAGCACTCTAATCTTAAGAACTATTTCCAACCAAAAAGAACCGACCACCGTGAAGGTGAGCATCGCTAAATATCCGAACTTCAACATTTCAGCTCTCCCTTCAAATTACGAAGCCGTTCGTATACTAGTACCGTGAACGGCGCCAAGATGGTATTTAACTCAGTGCAAAAATTCTCCACCCTCGCAGTTCTGCTTGCAATTCTCATCTCTGGAATTCTTAACTTAACGAGTACTGGGGAAAGTCTGGGCTGGCAGATTGGCTTTGCCTTAGTAGCTCTAACACTCGGAATTCCACATGGCGCTATAGATCATTTGGTTGCGATACCAGCAACGACTAAATCAAAATGGTACTTATTGATATTTATCTATGTTGTAGTTGCGGTAATTGCAGTTCTCGCTATTTTGCACTGGAATAAATTGGGATTTCAGTTGGTGTTAGTAATGAGTGCGCTGCACTTTGGTTTTGGAGATGCCGCTTTTATTGCGGAAAAAGATCGGCTAAATGAGAAGCGCAGGATGACTTTCAAAACGCAGACAATGTTTGCTATCTCCTCAGGTGTAATTCCGGTATTTATACCTCTTCTGAAAGATACAACGGCTAGTGCGCTCCGTGAAATCAACCCGGTGTTAATTGGTTGGGCTTCGGATGTCTCACCACAAATTAAGTTTTTAGTTGGTTTCTTCTATGTGGCAACGCTAATTCTTCTGTTAAAAGAGAAGCGATTTCGGGAAATGGTTGACTTAACTCTTCTGGCTGGGCTGGCAATTATTGCGCCACCCCTAGTCTCGTTCGCTGTTTACTTCGGGTTATGGCACGCAATGCGCCATACATCAAGGTTGACTTTAATTTTCCCAAAGGCAATTAAAGAAGCTGAGCGCAATAGCGTTAAAGGATCTTTTATCGCAGTTGTTGTTCCAGGTTTACCTGCACTATTTGGAGCACTTCTTGTTGCTTTAGTAATTGCGCTTATTGACGGTAAAAACCTTGATGGCAGTTATCTATGGTATTTGCTAGTTGTAGTTTGGGCCTTAACAGTTCCGCACATGATTGTTACTTCAAAACTCGATCAAAAAGCGCTGGCTTAAATTACTTGCCTGCTGCAACTGTTGCGGGATGAATAATAAAGAGTGGTAATTCACGCTTCTTCTGCTCTTTACGCGTTGCAGCAATTGCTTCAATTCGATTATCACAATGCTCTTTGAGAACGTCATATGCTGGTTGTCCCATAAGTGCAACGAGTTCAACCTTATTTGAGATATAAACAGGTTCGCGGCCCACATGTGCTTCGGTATTGCTTGTGCAATACCAATCAAAATCTTCTCCGCCATCGCCCCATGCTAAGCGTTCATATTCACCAATCACATTTACGGTAACTTGTTTATCGCCAAATTCTCGCTCTTCAAAACTTCTGCGAATTGGAAGTTGCCAACAAACATCTGGCTTTGTTTCTACAAAGTGGACGCCCTCTTTTTCTGCCAAGTGATGAAGTACGCAACCAAAGTTGCCGGTAAATCCAGGAGCGCTGTAACCCTTACGATTTAAGAAGATACATGAATCATCAATATTTCTGGTCTTGCGATCTTTATCTAAGCCAGTCTCAGAAATTTGCATCTTGCCCTTGGATTTCTTTGGCTGGGCTTCATCGAAATATTGCCACATTTCTGGCGTTAAACGCTTCGCAACTTCCAGCGTTCTCTTCTCGTCTGCATCATCAGAATAATAAGCACCATCAGAACAACAACCAGCATCTGGCTTGTCAGCATCAATGCCACAGCAACCGTTTCCATAGATGCATGTCCAATAAGAAGTGAGCCAAGTCAGGTCGCATTTGTAAAGTTCTTCTGGCTTTGCAGGATCTATAAATTCGACCCAGTCGCGAGCGAAATTTGGTTTTACCTCAGGCATAATCGCAGAGCCTAGGGCTTATTTCATAAATAAGCACATCCGAGAAGTCGGCTTTAGGTAGGCTTCTCGTATGTCACTGCAATCTTCATTCTCAACTTCCAAATACCAAGTTGGTTTAATTGGTGTTGGCGTTATGGGTGAAGCGTTGATTTCAGGACTCGTATCTTCGAGATTTCCTAAGGCGCAGATTGTCTTCACAGAAAAGCGCACGGATCGAGCTCGTGAGATATCCACGAAATATGGCGCTCGGGCCCTTGAATTAAGCGAGCTTGCAAAAACCAGTGATGTTATTTTGTTGGTAGTTAAACCCCAAGATCTAGCAGATTTGTTAGCGGCAATCGCTCCAGATTTAAATAAGAGTGCACTTCTTGTCTCATTTGCTGCTGGGAAAACTACTAAATTCATCAGCGAGAAGACTTCTGAAAAAGTTTCAGTGATCAGAGTTATGCCAAATACTCCAACGCTTATTGGGCAAGGAATGGCAGCAATTTCGTTAGGCGCGAATGTGAGCCAAGAACAGGCCAAATTTGTCGCTGATTTTCTTGCTACCTGTGGCAAAGTAATTTCTGTAGATGAAGAATTGCAAGATGCAGTAACCGCTGTGAGCGGATCTGGCCCAGCCTATTTCTTCGCATTTGTGGAGGAGATCATTAAGTCGGGTGTCGCGCTAGGTTTATCGGAAGAACAGGCTTCGACTCTTGCTATTCAGACAATCGTTGGTTCAGCAGCAATGCTGGAGCAATCCGGAAAGAGCGCGACGACTCTTCGTGAAAATGTAACGAGTCCAAATGGAACAACAGCGGCGGCCCTTAAAGTTTTTAATGAAGCAAATTTTGGTGAAGTAATTGAGAAGGCTATGACTGCGGCGCGGGATCGGTCCCAGGAGCTCGCGTGAAATTTCGCGTTGCGCTTTTTGTTATTTCCCTCGCATGTTTTACACCCGCAGCTAATGCGGCAATCAGAGTAACACCAGCCAAAGCGCCAATTACTGCAATTTCTCCGGCAGGGTCCGGTGACCAAATTTCAGATTTCACAGTAAACCCAACTGTTATTGCGATTGTTGGAACCATTGAAAGTGGCTTAACGAATTTAGTAACAGCGCCATCGCTTGGTGGAAGTGATGGCTTTATCACTGCTCTCGATAAATCGAAAGTTCGACTTTGGGATTTGCGATTAGGAAGTTCAAGTGATGATATTGCCACGGCAATAACTAAAGATAAATCAGGATATTTTTGGATTGTCGGTGCTACTTCAAAACCAATTGAAACCACTACTTCAATTATTGATACCGCCACACTCAATTTGGACTCCGTTGTGGTTGACCCTGTTACTACTCCCATAAATTCCCTAAACAGATTAGTAATTTGGAAAGTTGGAGTTACTGGTCAACTCGCTGAAACTTACTATTTTGATGTGGATGGCATGGTCGCTCCGTCAGTCATTAACTTTGATGGAACCAATTTTAAAGTAACTGGAAATATCACGAAAGATTTAGTTACTCAACAATTCTCGATTTCATTAGATCAATCAGGTAGCTTCTCTGAATTAACTTTGGGAAAGATTGCTGCTGTAAAACCACCAGCAATAGCAACCATTAAAGCGGGCGTTAATAACCTGAAGAGTTTTATCTCAAAAACAACAATTATTGGAATCCCATCTTGGCGTGCAAAATCTCCAACACCGGTAATAGTGAAATATACAAAGGCGGGAAAGGTACTAGCTGCAAATTCATTTACCGGAAAAGTTAAAAAGGTTCTCTGGCAATCAGGAATTGGGGCAGTAGTTTTAGTAGAGACAAATTTAGATAATGAAATTCACGTTCTTCCAAATATGGCTTAGCTAAGGCTTTCTAAAAGAGGTCAGTTTTCCCTCACTTGCAATTAAGGCAAACTTAATTTTATTAATTGTTATCCAGACCGTTGATTTAGCAGATGTGGCGCTAGTTGCAGATATCAAATTAAAAGTCTTATCTATTTTGTTAAAGGCACAGATGCGATCTTCACAGCCGAAGATAATTGCTGATTCATCAACGGCGATAGGTGAACTTGGCGCACCAAAGTAATCAGTTTTAACTGTATTTGGAAGGGCCTCAAGGCCAACTTTGTTCCATTGAATCTGATCTGGTTTTGGAAGTGAAACGGCTGATGCGCCCAACCAGCTTGCATTCAAAACCTTAGAATTCAAGGACAGAGCTACGTCATATCCTGCAACTATCGTGTTTGTACTACTTGCTTGAAGTGTTTGATACTTCCAATCTTCAGGAAATGCGCTTTCGCGAGTTGCGGTGCGGACATCACCACGAAGTGCACTCTTATCAGAATTGCTTACAGAAAGTATTGAGTCATAAGCAACTGTAACCTTTGTGCCAACGCTCTTTGCTTGAAGGTGGAATGCCACATCACCCATAGTTCTTCCATTGAGGAGTGAGTCACCATCGACAATTTCATAGCGCCAATCTTTACCATCGCGCACTGCGCCGAGCAAAATACCCTGGCTTTCATCGCGGTAAAAAACTTGTTCGCCAGCCGACGTGATTGCGCAGGCATTTGAAACACTTACATCACTAGCAGTTCTTACCCTAGCCGCCTGCTTGTAATCTTGAATTATTGGGCCATCGCCATCTATAACTTCAAAGCTCCATTTTTTCCCATTATAAGAGGCGCGACGAAGATCTTTATTTGTTAGGTCTCCATAATAGAGATTTAAGTACTCGGTTTTACCAATCTTATTTGTACAGATTGAAACACTTCCAGCAACACTGTTCTTAGTCTTACCACTCTTAGTTCCATCACCATCAACTGTTTGAATTAACCACTTCTTACCGCTCCAAGTAGCGAGTTTTAGTAGCCCGTTCTGAGTATCTGAATATGCAATAACTGTCTTACCGGCATAGATTGCTGTTGCTAGATACTTTCCGTCTGCGGTCGAATCAATAATCGTTTTTCGCCAAGCCCCTTGCGGGATGATGCCATTTGTTGTTGCTTCAGTTGAAATTCCCACTGCATTTTTCGCGGTTAAAGTAAAGGAGTAAACCGAGCCATTGGTAAGCCCAGTAATGACCGCGGGGCTTGAAGTGACAATTTTTTCAACCTTAGTTTGATTTACTTTGATTACATAAGAAGATACTTGTGCAGTGCGTTGGTTAATCGGGGGATCGAAACTAACAATTGCAGATCGATCACCAACTAGAGCCTTTACATTTCGGGGAGTACCTGGAGTTCCAAAAGGTAATCCGGCTGGGGGTTTGGCTAACATGTCATCAAACATCGCCATTAAAAGCGGCCCAGGATCATGAAAAACTTCACCAAATTTCAAGTTCGGTGACATAACAGCATTCTTGGGATCGTTCTCAAAAGTTGCTTCATCTAAGTGACTTACAGATGAGCCAAGTTCATATACTTTCGGTGTATATAACGGTGGCTTAATTCCGTTATTCGCTTTCACTCCATTTGCGCCCGACCAGACAAGAGATTGGCTAAGAGCCTCCCCCAAAGCGATAGAAGGTGAATCTAAATCCATCAATCTACGACCATCTGAAATTTGAGCATAGGCATCGAAAGGCGTCGGTTGTTGAATGCTTCCATAACCATAGCGACTGTCGTAATCTGCATTTGATAAGAAGCCAAGGCCGTGGGCCATTTCATGCAAAATCATTGACTCAAGATCATATTTTGTACTCGGACAATTTCCATCTGTTCCAAGATAAAGCATTGGACCATTTGTTGAATTAATTCGTATCGTTACTTCAGCAATTGTTGGTTCAATATCTTCGCCTGCAATTGCATCTGCAAGAGCCGACGCATACCAGAGATCCTTATCCGGAATATTTTTGAAGTTTGAATGAAATTTTCCTGGTGATGCTGCAGCGAGTGTTCCCGCAGATGCTTGTCGTTCCCACAAAACTTGAACTTTTACTGGGACTTGGGAGTTGAAGTTCTGCGACCAAACATCAATTGCAGCGTTAATAGCTGGGCGATAAATTTCTGGGGTATTTGTGAAATCAACTTTAAAGGAACTCTTTACTAACGCTTTTTCCTGGGAAAAAGTTCTTGGAATGGCATTTTTAGTTAGAAGTGGTCTTCCAGACTGGTCTGCATAAAAATAGACCCACGGTGCATCTATTGACTTAACTTCTGAAGGAAGTGCATATGTGGGTGCAACAAGAACTCCGCTAAAAAGTCCTGCTATCAGCAGAAGATATCTGGCACGCATAGGCAAAACGCTAGCAGTCGAACCCTCGGGATACCACCTGCCTTGACCTTCCTCGCTTAGAAAAGCCTGGCAATATCCATAATTGTCATAGAATTAATAAATGGTTGAAGTAAGCATTTATTCACGGAGTAATTGTCATCTTTGTGATGTTGCCCTAGAAGTTCTGGAGCAAATGCAGAAAGAATTTAGCTTCACAATCAGAAAGAATTTAATCGATGGCAACCTTGATCTCGAAGAAAAGTATGGCGAGAGTGTTCCAGTTATCTTAATTAATAACGAACCACATGATTTTTTCCGAGTTGATCCTGAAAGATTTAGATCGGCAATGTCCAAACTTTAATCTGGGTTAGCAATCAAGACATCATCTGCATCGATAATTCCATAGGCATATCCCTGTTCCGCTAGGAAGCGTTGGCGATTCTGCGCAAAGTCTTGATCGACAGAATCTCTTGCAACAATTGAATAAAATCTTGCAGTTCTTCCATCAGACTTCGGGCGCAAAATTCTGCCAAGTCGTTGCGCTTCCTCTTGTCGTGAGCCAAAAGTTCCCGATACTTGAATTGCGATCGTGGCATCTGGTAAATCGATTGAAAAGTTTGCAACCTTTGAAACTACTAAACATTTGATCTCACCGGTGCGATAGAGAGCAAATAGCCTTTCTCGCTCTTTAATCGGGGTATCGCCTTTAATCAAAGGTACGCCAAGTTCAGCACTCAACGCATCAAGCTGGTCAATGTACTGGCCAATTATTAATACTTGCTCATTACTATGTTTCTTTGCCAATGCAATAGCAACTTTTCGTTTTGTAGCTGTTGTAGAGCAGAATCGATATCGATCTTCAGGTTCTGCAGTTGCATAATTTAAACGCTCGTCTTGCGTTAAATTAACACGGACTTCAATACAGTCTGCAGGAGCAATGTAACCTTGAGATTCAATCTCCTTCCAAGGAACATCAAATCGCTTTGGACCAATGAGCGAAAATACTTCGCCCTCCATTCCGTCTTCACGGACAAGAGTTGCGGTTAAACCAAGGCGTCTGCGCGATTGGATATCTGCGGTAAATCTAAATATCGGAGCCGGAAGTAAGTGGACTTCGTCGTAAATAATCAGACCCCAATCAATTGCATCAAATAGATCCAAGTGGGCATAAACGCCTTGTTTGCGCGTTGTCATAACCTGATAAGTCGCAATTGTTACCGGGCGAATCTCTTTCTTAGAGCCAGAATATTCACCAATTTCATCTTCATGAAGTGTTGTACGTTTCAATAATTCATCTCGCCATTGTCTTGCGGCAATTGTGTTCGTAACAAGAATTAAAGTTGTGGCTTTTGCGTGAGCCATTGCAGCGGCGCCAACGATTGTTTTACCTGCTCCGCAAGGAAGCACTACAACACCTGAGCCACCGTGCCAAAAACCTTCAGCCGCTAACTCCTGATATTTACGGATCTTCCATCCATCTTGGACTAAATCAATCTCATGGTGCTCGCCATCAACATATCCTGCAAAATCTTCTGCCGGCCAACCAAGCTTTAATAAGGCTTGCTTTAAGAATCCGCGCTGTCCTGGATGTACCACGATAGTTTCAGCATCGAGTTGAAGTCCCAACATGGGTGCAACTTTCTTGCCACGAGTAACTTCCTTGAGAACTGCTGGATCATGGGAAACTAAAACCAGACCATGCACTGGGTGTGCTTCTAACCGCAACCGTCCATAGCGCGACATAGTTTCTGCAACATCAACGAGAAGTGCGTGCGGCACTGCAAAGCGTGAATACTTAAGAAGTACATCGACAACTTGTTCAGCATCATGTCCAGCGGCACGTGCATTCCAAAGCCCAAGTGGAGTTAAGCGGTAGGTATGAATATGTTCAGGTGATTTTTCAAGTTCAGCAAAAGAGGCTATCGCTCTTCGGCATTCATCACTGAGCGGATGATCAATATCAAGCAAAAGCGTCTTATCACTCTGAACAATTAGCGGGCCATCAGTCACGAATTAATTCCTTAATAAAAGCAGTTAGAAGTTTCACTCGCGACGGAATTGAAGAGAGCAATATTTGTTCATGTGGTGCGTGTGCACCATCGCCAACAGCGCCGAGGCCATCTAATACACGAGCACCTGCTGCTGCTGCGAAGTTGCCATCACTCGCACCGCCGACGGATGCATGGCCAATAGGTTCCATGCCGATCTCACTTGCCACCTTCTCTAAGATTTCATAAAGTTCTAAGGTTGCGGAAGTTTCTAACGGTGGTCTGTTAATTCCACCAGTAACTTCAAGTTTTGCCTCAGAATGCGCGGCTACAAGGCTCTTAATTGAACTCTCAACACGAATTAATTCTGCGGCTGAATAAGATCGAATATCAATATCAAGAGTTGCAAGTGCTGGAACTGTATTAGTTGTAGTGCCGGCTCGCATTACAGTCGGAACAACCGTTGTACCAAATTCTGGATTCGCAAGTTTGGCTACCTCAATAACAATTGCGGCAATTTCTGTTGTCGCGTTTATTCCCTTTTCAGGTTCTAATCCGGCATGTGATGCGCGGCCATGAAGCGCGATTTGATACATCGCAGTTCCTTTACGACCTGTTTTAGCTTTTCCATTTAGCGATGCTTCTAAGACCAGAACTGCACTTGCTGATTTTGAAACGCTCTCAATTAACGCTCTCGAGGTCTGACTTCCAAGTTCCTCATCAGTCGTCGCAATAATCGCAACTTTAGAATGTGCATCAGGAATTTCTTTAACTGCATATATTGCTTGAAGGAATCCAGCTTTCATATCGAAAATTCCAGGACCTTTTGCAATATCGCCAGCAACGCTCCAAGTAGGAAGGTACGAACCAGTTGGCCAAACCGTATCCAAGTGAGCGAGTAGTACAACTTTTGGGTTTTTGCTGCCCCACCAAAAAACTGGGCGACCATTCTCTTCAACAATTTCTGCGGCAGAGTTCAAGTTCTCATCTGCAATTTTTACTGCGAGTTCAACTACTCCGCGGCACGCCTTCAAGTCTTCACTTGGTGATTCAAATTCAACGAGCTTCTGCAAATCTTCAATGAAGGCCATGGGATAAGTCTGCCTTACTTTGCCGGACTGACGCCGGTGATTCTTGGAATCCTAAAGCTCTGCATCTCACCAGTAGCGTGATCTCTCGCAATAAGCGTGCCTAACGAAATAGAAATTGGATCAATTAGTCGATTGGAAACCCCACCATTTGTATCGGCATAGCCGATCGTAAGACTTGCCTGCTCTTCAATATATTGATGAAGTAAATCCAAAGTTTCATTTGCAGTTGTACGTGGAACCTCTCGCGGCTTATGTGAACTAGCTTTTTCACCAGTGCGTAACGTGCGTACCGCAGCCTTGATAATAATTTCACTTGGCGCCTGAGTTTCACTTAACACTCTAGGTGGTCTCGGTCTTGCTTTCGCTCGCCGGATTGCAGGTGCAGAGATAAGAATTCCACTCGCATTCTCAGCAGCAGGTAAGTAATTCGCTTCCCGAAGTGTTGCAATCACATCACCAGGTTCGACATCACAAACAATAACTTGCGAAGCCAATTTACGGAAGCGAAGAGATTCCAACTTCTTATCATGCAAAATTTGAGTGACCAATCCTTCATCTTCACAACGGACATAAGATTGTGCCGAACCAACACGTAAACGTCCGTGACGCTTTGCAACATCATTGATTAAATATTCCAGCGGTTGTGGCACTGGTGTCTTTGAAGTTTTCTTTAGGAAATCCTTAATCTGTTCGCCAGTTTGACCATGATCCAAACCGCGTCGAATTGAACTCTCGCTGAATCGGTATACAGATGCACCGCCTCGACTTTCGATATCCGCGATTGTTCCAATCATGTTTGCGAGTTCAACAGTTAATGGACCAGGAGCAATCGCACTGTTATCTGCTTGAATCAAAATATGATCTACAGGTTGAGGAAGTGCACTTTCGACACCTAAATCATCAGATTCACGAAGAAATGCAATTCCAAATTCAGAGAGCGCCCCTTGCCCTGTGAGGCCAAGCCATTCCGCCTCGCGAAGAGTCCACTCAATGTATTCCGCATTAAATCGCTGTGGCATCTGCCAAGCAATAATTTCCTGAAGTGTTTTTAACTCTGGATCTAGCTCTAAATTTTGCGACAAGATGTTTAAAGTTACCTTGCGCATAGATGCGATACCTGCGCGATCAAGCTCGGGCCCAAGCGGCGCAATATTTTTCTCGCCAGCTTTCCCAACGAGCCCACTTACACGGGAAGTTTCTAGCCATAAGTTAACGAGCGCGCTCCATCTTTCTTCAAGAGATCTAGACATCCAAATATCAAAGGAGTTCGTCGGCAATATTTGATCATCAGTATCAATAACAATCAAGCCACCCAAATAAAGTACTTCAGCAACGAATGCCACACAATTTTCAGGTACCCCAAGATGATCTGCACTTCTCTTCAAATCACGGATTCCAAGGCCTCCCGAACGAAGTGCTATTGGAGGTTCATCAGACCAGTGATGTGCAATCTCTTCACACCATCTCAAAAAGTTAGAGATATTTGCAATTGCAGCGCGATCAACATCGCGTTGTTTGCGCCCAGTCCCTGCAAATTTCTTCGCCGCAGGAGAATATTCCTTAAATACTTTTCCACTACGAAGATGCATTCCAACTTCGCGAGGTAGAACAACAGTTTTAGAATCCATGACTGCAAGATAATTATTTTCTAGCAACCAACCAATTGCGTTACCTGGAGTTTTGATATTTCCAACTTGACCTCGAGGTGGACCCCAAGTGAGTCGCTCCAGAACTGCAGCTGAATCGGCAGGAATATTTTTCAAGCTTTTGAAATCTATTTTTTTCAGTGACTGTGGACCTAACCCTGCCGGTTCATCACCGATTAAATGCCGAAGATTGCCAGGCAATCTATATTTTGTACCATCTTTATATACAAGAGCTGCAGTCCAAAGTCTTGCCAATTCTTCAGCTGCTTCTGGATCTGAGACTGAAAGTAATTCAGATTTTGTGAAAGGTTCATTGAGTATGCAGGCAGAAGTTATAACTTCTAGTTGAAACTTATTTAGAGACTCAAGAGCTCTAATTAAACTTGGTGTGGAATTTGCTCGAGCAGAGAGCGCAGATAAATCTGTTGGAACGGGAGATAGCAAGTCTGGGCGAACTTGAAAGAGCTCGGCAATTGCAGCATCGCTGCGAGCACGCAATTCATCGGCAAAAGAGTTAACAGACATAACTGCCCTACTTTACCGAGTTTTAGATGCCCCCTCGACCGCTAACTTCTGGGCGATAGATAGGTCAAGATGGCGGCAAATCTTGCGAGTACCGGACCGAATATTGCTTTCAACGCTCGAGCTTTTCGAAAATCATGGATCGGCCAGTTCTCGCGAATAGCGCGAATCTGTAACAAAGTATCTGGATTAATTGCCGCCGGATTTCCAACTGCTGTGAGGAGTGGAAAATCATTATGACTATCAGAATATGCATAGGAATTCGCTAGATCAATATTCTCGCTTTTGGCTAACTCTCTAATAGCAATCGCTTTCTGGTTTCCATGCAATAAGAGGCCATTCATCTTTCCCGTGTAATTCCCATCAATAACTTCAGCCTTACTACCAAGTGCTCCAGTGAAACCTAAACGTTTTGCAATTAAAACTGCCATATCTTGTGGCGCCGCAGTGACAAGCCAAACCTCTTCATTATTTGCAAGATGTTGATTTGCAATTTCAATCGTTCCAAGCCAGAGCGCGGGAGAAACGAATTCGTCATAAATTTCAGATGCTATTGCTTCAATCTCTTTAACATTATGGCCCCCAATAAATTCAGTGGCGGCGTTCTGGAACTTCGCAATCTCTTCTGGTTTTTCAGCCCCTGTTAAGCGATACCTCAGGTTCGCCAGAACAAAGGCGGAAATATCACGCTTGCTAAAAAATCCTCTTTGGTACATGCCACGACCAAGAAAAAAGATCGTTGAGCCACGGATTATTGTGTTGTCGACATCGAAGAAGGCAACCCGCTTGCCAAGATTCGTCATTACCCAACCTTAGCGTTCAAGTTATGATTGCCTCATGGTTCAAGCGATTCACGTACTGCGACACGGAGAAGTCGAGAATCCGGAGAAAATTCTTTATGGTCGTCAACCAGGGTGGCGACTTTCAACTCGAGGTCAAGAGATGGCACGGGCCGTAGCTGATTGGTCGAAAGATCTAAATCTTGGCGCAATTCATGCTTCACCTTTGCAACGGGCTCAGGAAACCGCAGCACCAATTGCTGCGCAACATAATTTGAAAATTACGACAGATGAAAAATTGATTGAAGCTGCGAATATCTTTGAAGGAAAGAAATTTGAATTAGGAAGTGGTGTTCTCAGACATCCTGCATCTTGGTGGCATCTTCGCAATCCCGCTAAGCCTTCCTGGGGAGAGCCATACACAGAGCAAATTGAGAGAATGCTTGCTGCAGTTTTTGCAGCACGTGATGCGGCAAATGGAAAAGATGCCTTAGTTGTCTCTCATCAATTACCAATCTGGATATTGCGATCTGCAGTTGAAGGTCGGCGGTTGTTGCACGATCCAAGAAAAAGAATTTGCACTCTTGCATCCGTAACTACCTTGCACTTGGATAATGAAGGAATGATCGACAACGTTTCTTACACCGAACCCGCTAAACATTTGCTTCCTAATAAATGAAGTTAATAATTGCTCTGGCTACAACACTGCTTCTTACTTCATGCTCAACTGGCGGGCTTTCAAGTGAAAGCGAGAAATCTTATGTATCGGGAAATGGCGCAGCGGTTTTAATTAAAGAGCCACTTCGTAAGCCAGCACCTAACTTGTCAGGTGAGGTTCTCGGCGGCGGAAAATTTGATTATGAAATTGGGAAGGTTACAGTTGTAAATGTTTGGGCATCCTGGTGTTCACCATGCAGGGCTGAGGCCCCGACTCTTTCGGCATTTGCTTCAAAGAATCCAGAAATACAATTTGTGGGAATATTAACTCGAGATAATTTAAGTTCAGCAATAAGTTTTGTAAATAGATTTAATTTAACTTTTCCAACCCTAATAGATGATGCGGTAATTGCCAGCTTTAGAGGTTCGCTACCTGCAAATGCAATTCCGACGACTTTAATCATTGATGCTAAAGGTCGCGTCGCCGCCCGAATAAGTGGCCAGGTAACAGTCTCACTTCTGCGTGAACTATTAGAAAAGGTATCCGGAGGAAAGGTAAATGTTTGATTTCTTCGTAGATATTGTTTTCGATGGCAACTTATTGATCGCCTCACTGGTTGCGATGATTGCTGGATTGATTTCCTTTGCTTCACCATGCGTGCTTCCACTAGTTCCTGGCTACTTGTCTTATGCAGCAGGAATGACAGAGGTTCGTAGCAGAGGCAGAGCGGCGCTTGGATCTTTGCTCTTTGTACTTGGGTTCTCAGTTCTATTCATTTCTTACGGTGTGCTTTTTGGCTCTATTGGGTCAACGATTTCTAGCAATTCGCAAGTTGTTTCAGTAATTCTAGGTTTGCTTACAATTGCCATGGGTGTAATTTTTCTCTTCAATCAGAAGTTTTATCGATCATTTAAACCAGTTTGGAAAGTTAGAGCCGGACTCGCTGGTGCTCCAATTCTCGGATTCTTATTTGGAGTTGGCTGGACACCGTGTATTGGGCCAACTCTTGGCGCAGTTCAAACACTTTCATTCCAGGAATCAAGCGCACTTCGTGGGGCCATCTTGAGTTTCGCTTATTGTTTAGGCCTTGGAATTCCATTTATTCTTGTAGGAATATTTTTCGATAAATCTAATCGTCTAAGAAAATTTATCTCACGCCGTGGAAACTATTTAACTTTAATAGGTGGAATTTTCTTGATCCTAATTGGAATTCTGCAAGTAACTGGCCTATGGGCTGATGTCATGGATTCTCTTCGCGGATTTATCTCAGATTTCGCACCGGTGGTTTAAATGTCTACTTCTACTGAGTTAGATACTCGTTCCTCTCTTCGCTGGTTATGGCGCCAATTAACCAGTATGCGCACAGCACTTATCTTGCTTTTACTTCTTGGGTTTGCGGCTATCCCTGGATCAATTTTCCCGCAACGCTCCCAGAACCCCTTAAAAGTAAGTGATTATTTTAAGAGTTACCCAGGCACCGCAAAATTCTTAGATCAACTTAATATGTTTGATGTTTACAGCTCACCATGGTTTAGCGCTGTCTACATTCTGCTCTTTATTTCGCTTATCGGATGTGTGCTTCCAAGAACTTTCGAACATCTAAAGGGAATCGGTGCAAAGCCACCCCTTACTCCGAGGAATTTAAATCGAATGGAGTTTCATACTGAAACTAATCTTGGCACGCTAGATCAAGCAGAAACTTGGTTTAGGAAACACCACTTTCGCATTAGGCGAGATGGCGATTCAATTTCTGCTGAGAAAGGTTTTATGCGTGAAACCGGAAATCTTCTATTTCACCTCTCCCTAATCCTGATTTTGGTTGGAGTCGGCTTTGGTTCACTCTTTGGGATGAAGGGCGATGCCATTATAAATGTTGGTGAAAGATTTATAAATATTCCAACTTCTTACGATGTTATTTCATTTGGAAAATTGCAAACAGAGAAAACTTTAAATCCCTTCTCAATTACAGCCACAGATTTCAAAGCAACTTATGATTTAACAACTGGCGCACCAAGTGATTACAAACTCACAGTAAATATCGCTGATCCAGTTGGTTCAAAAGAAATATCCAAAGTGGTCAGGGTAAATTCTCCTTTAACTTTCAGTAGCACCAAAGTATATTTGCAAGCCAATGGGTATTCTCCTTTAGTAACGGTCCGAGATAAATCTGGTGAAGTTAAGTATCAAGGTGCAGTAATTTTCTTGCCACAAGATGGAAATTTAACTTCAATAGGTGCAATAAAAGTTCCAGATATGCAGCCACAAGTCGGGTTGATTGGATCGTTTGTTCCCACCTTTGCCCGAAATTCAGAGCGCGGTGCATTCTCAACTTATCCTGAAGTTTTAGATCCACGATTACTAGTTTCAATTTGGATCGGTGACTTAGGCCTTGACTCAGGAAATCCACAATCTATCTATCGCCTTGATACATCAGATATGAAGCGCATCGGCTTGAAGACTTTGAAATTGCATGAAACTCATAACTTCGGTGAGGGTTCAATCACATTTGAAGGATGGACACCTTGGGTCAACCTACAAATAGTTAAAGACCCAGGCAAGATATACGCATTGCTTGGTGCCATCTTTGCAATTCTTGGCCTGTTGATGTCGCTCTTCACAAGATCGCGTCGCATTTGGGTTAAAGAGAGGGCTGATAAGTCGGGTATTGAAGTTGCTGGGTTAGCAAAGAATTCAACGCCAGGTTTGGAATCCGAAATTGCATCGCTTGTAAATGAAATGAGAGGCTAGCCCCATGAGTTCAACTGATTATGCCTACCTTTCAAACTATGGAATTTATTCAGCAATGGTTCTATTTACTATTGCATTTTTTGCGCATGCCGTTGAAGTTGCATTCTCAGTTCGAAATGTAGAGGAAAAAACCAAATTTGATTTTACCCGCACTAAAAGAAGTGGTGATATCGGAACTGTAATGATGGTTCTGGGATTTATATTTCTTTTAGCAGCCGTAATTCTCCGGGGAGTTTCAGCAAGTCGTGTGCCTTGGGGAAACATGTATGAGTTCTCAATTACTGGCGCCCTGGCATTCACCGGTGCATATATTTTTGGCCTTTGGAAATATAAAATTAGATGGCTTGGACTTCCGGTTGCAATCGCAGTCCTATTAACTCTTGGAACCGCAATCACAATTCTTTATCGACCAAGTGCACCACTTGTCCCGGCACTTAAATCGACTTGGCTCGCAATTCACGTTTCGGCAGCAATTATTTCTGGCGGCGTTTTTCTACTCGCAAATTGCATCGCAGCAACTTATTTAATCTTAGATCGGTATGAGTCAACTAGTGGACGACCTGCATGGGCGCTGAAACTACCTTCGCTAGATGTATTGGATCAACTTACTTATCGCTTAGTTGCATTTGTATTTCCACTCTGGACTTTTGCTGTAATCGCAGGAGCAATTTGGGCTGAAGCAGCTTGGGGTCGTTATTGGGGTTGGGATCCAAAAGAGACTTGGGCATTTATTACGTGGGTTGCATATGCGGCATATTTACACGCCCGCGTAACTATTGGTTGGCGCGGTCGCAAGGCTGCATGGTTATGTTTATTTGCTGGGTCAACATTCTTATTTAATTATGTATACGTGAATGTATGGGGAAGTGGAAGACATACGTATAGCGGGCTGTAGGTAGCTAGCGGGCCTTAAAGCTTGCGTAGGAAATCTGGATCATCATCGGGAGGAATTATTTTTCCGCGCCCGCCGCGACCTGGGCCAGGATTTCGCTTAGGTCTTCCAATTACAAACCAGAGAATTGCGCCAAGTGATGAGAATAAAAATATTAACAAGAGCCATGCCCACTTAGGTAATTTTAGAACATCCTCTTGTGCAGTTCTGGCACAATCAAAGAAGGCGTAAAAAGAGAAGGCAAGAACTAAGAGTGTGAATAATAAGCGCATAGTCGAAGTTTAAACCTATGTTAAAGATAGTGCGAGCGTTATCAACAGTGATGTGAGCAATTGAAGCTCACCAGTTTTACCTAGAAGAGGGATAAGCGCTGGACCTGTGGCCCCGCCATTGATTCCTTTAACCAATTTGAATTGAAGCGGGAGCGTAGCCAAGACAAGCAGCGCCCATGGCGTGATCGATGTGGCCGCTAATGAGCATAGAAGTGAGAGTAAAAGCAGAGCGATTATTAATTGTCGAGCCTTTGAATCACCGAGTCTTACGGCGAGTGTTCGCTTGCCTACTAGTTCATCTTTTGGGCGGTCACGCAGATTATTTAAACCAAGAATCGTGCAGGAGAGCGCGCCCATTGGAATTGCAAGTAAAAGTGATTGCCAAGTTATTCGCTCTGATTGCGCAAAGTAAGAGCCCATAGTCGCAACTAAACCAAAGAAGATAAATACTGAAATTTCACCGAAGCCACCATATCCATAAGGGTTCTTGCCACCGGTGTATTTCCAGGCCGCAACAATAGCGACTGCTCCTACAATAATTAGTAACGGTGAAGTTCGAAGTGAGAGAAGAAGGCCAGCAATTGCGGCAACGAGATAAGTCAAAATTGCGGCTCGTTTAACTTGTGATGGCGCTTTTAACCCACTGGCAACAAGGCGAATCGGACCAACCCGAACTTCATCGGTTCCACGAATTCCATCAGAATAATCATTGGAATAATTGACTGCAATTTGCAATAACAAGCCAACGGTCAAGGCCAAGAAAGCATTTACCCAATTGATTCCCTGGTCATCGATATTAATGAGCGCCGTACCAATTAATATTGGTGCTATCGCAGCGGGAAGTGTGCGAGGGCGTGCACCTGCAATCCAAATATTCATTTGGTTATCTTTGCGCACTAATGATTAGCGTGCTGGCTTTGACACGGTCTGGCTTGCCTATTCCAATCAGCGGGATTTCATTAACTACTAAAAATTCTTTTGGAACAGCAGCTCTTCCAAATTTATTCTGCAAAACGCTAGATATTTTCACTTGATCAATATGGGCATCAGAAAGCAGACAGAGCTTCTGGCCCCATTCCGAATCTGGTATTGAAGTTGCAAGAAAATTAACATCTGGAAAATTACTTGCAAGTTCAGATTCAATTGCTGCTAATGAAATGTTTTCCCCACCAGAAATTATTACATCATCAGTGCGCCCAATTACAAATATCTTGCCATCTTTAATCTCGCCAAGATCACTTGTGATAAACCAACCATCTGAAAAATTCTTTAACCAAAGTGCTTCTTGATCTTGATATCCACTGGCAAGGATGGGTCCCTTAATCTTTATAAGACCTGAATAAGTTAACTCCACAGAAACTCCGGGAAGTGGAACGTTGTTGTATACGCAACCACCCGAAGTTTCAGTCATTCCATAAGTGGTGAAAATTTCAATTCCCTTTAACCTTGCAACTTCTAGTAGTGAATCTTCAACGGCAGCGCCCCCGACCAAAACAGCTTTGCAATTTTGTAAATGTTCTAACAATGGAATATCTCCGGTTAGCGCACGATGCAATTGAGTTGGAACGATTGCAGTGAAATCAGCTCGTCCTTCAACGCCAACGACTTCGGTTCCAAGTTTTAGTGCTCGTGCCAGAACATTTAAACCAGCAATGTGATTAGTTGGTAATAAGAGTGACCAAATATCACCAGGTTTGGCGCCGACAGCAGCATTTGATAAGTCGGCAGATATTGAAATCGCTGATGTGGAAAGTTCGACTTTCTTATTAACCCCAGTAGAGCCTGTCGTGTTTATGATGACCAGAGTTGGCTCAACTTGGCTAAAGGCGGCAGATAGGGCTTGCGTCAGCTCAAAGTTTGATGGCTGTAGCCCGAGATCAATTACCGAAGTTTTCATGACACCCGTAGGCTATCCATATATTTTGTAGGAGGAAATGTGAGCAAACCTTTTAAGCGGGAGCCAGGAAGTCGGACCATTCCAAAATGGAGCACCGGCCTTGGCGGCGGAGCTTTTTCAGACATAGTTTATGAAGTAGCTGAAGGCATGGCAAAGATAACAATTAATCGCCCAGAAGTCCGAAATGCTTTTCGTCCACAAACACTATTTGAATTACAAGATGCATTTTCATTAGCCCGTGATGATGATTCTGTTGGAGTGATAATTTTTACAGGTGCGGGAAGTGAAGCATTCTGTTCTGGTGGCGACATAAATGTTCGTGGTGACGATGGTTACTTGGGCAACGATCCACTTGCGAAAAAAGGAATTGGCCGATTAAATGTTTTAGATCTACAAATTCAAATTCGCAGATTACCAAAACCAGTTGTTGCAATGGTTGCTGGTTGGGCCGTTGGCGGTGGACATGTTCTGCATGTTGTTTGTGATTTAACTATTGCCGCAGAAAATGCAAAATTTGGTCAGACCGGTCCGATGGTTGGCTCATTTGATGGTGGATATGGCGCAGGCTTATTAGCAGCACATATCGGCCAGAAAAAAGCGCGCGAGATTTGGTTCTTATGCCGACAGTACGACGCTAATGAAGCACTTGAAATGGGACTTGTTAACACAGTCGTTCCAGTTTCAGAGCTAGAAGCAGAAACAGTTTCTTGGTGCCGAGAAATGTTGCGACATTCACCAATGGCTCTTAGATTATTGAAGGCCGGATTGAATGCCGCAGATGATGGACTCGCTGGAGTACAACAACTTGCTGGCGATGCAACGCTCTTGTTTTACATGACCGAGGAAGGTCAAGAAGGTCGCGATGCATTTAAAGAAGGTCGTGAACCAAATTTCGATAAATTTCCAAAGCGTCCTTAGTTAAATCATGTGGCACTTAGCTGAGATCTTTAGCGATCTAACTGTTGTTGCCATTCCTACGCGGACGAATTTTCGGGGCGTAACAGTAAGAGAGGCCGCACTATTTCGCGGACCTGCCGGCTGGAGTGAATTCGCACCATTTCTTGAATACAGCGCTGATGAATCAGAGCCCTGGTTAGCTGCTGCACTCGAAGGTGCCTATGAACCTTGGCCTGAGTTAATGCGAAATTCCATAGGAATTAATGCGACGCTTCCAAAAGTAGAAATCAATCGCGTTGATGAAATATTGCAGCGATTTCCTGGCGCAAAGACGGTAAAGATTAAAGTTGATGATTTTGAGAATGATAATTATTTAGTCGAAGCCGCACTGGACTTTAATCCAGATTTTAAGATTCGCCTCGATGTTAATGCCGGTTGGGATTTAGAAACCGCGCTTTTAAACCTTTATAACTACTACCTTCGGTTTGGAAAAGTATTTGAGTATATTGAACAGCCTTGCTTAGAAATAGCTGACTTAGTGAAGTTGAAAAAAGAGATTCCGATGAAGATTGCCATTGATGAATCAATCCGAAAAAGCCTTAACAATGATTTTACAAGCGCCAAAGATTTTGCTGATGTGGCAATAATTAAATGGGCGCCATGTGGCGGAATATCGCGAGCTAATAAATTGATTGAAAATATCGGATTACCGGTTGTAATTTCTAGCGCACTTGATACCGGAATTGGAATTTCACATGGTCTCGCTTTGGCAGCTAGCCAGAAAGAGCTTAACTTTGATTGTGGGCTTGCAACTACATCCTTATTTGTAAGCGATGTTGTCAATCCAGTAATTGAAATAACTGCTGGCACTATCGCAGTCAAGAGAACAGAGCCTGCTGAGGAATTAATCAATAAGTATTCTGCAACCGCAGACCGTAAGATTTGGTGGCAGAAGCGAATTGAAGAAATTTGGGAAACTGGGTTTGGAGAGAGGTGGCAACATGAGTAATTCAACTGATCTTGCCCGCCAGACTATTCGAAATCTAATTGAGCTAGGAGTTAGCGACTTTGTAATCTCACCTGGTTCTAGAAATGCACCACTTTCAATTGCGTTGCACGAAGCCAAAACTCGAGGGCTTATAGAACTTCATGTTAAATTGGATGAACGCGGAGCTGCCTTTTACGCTCTAGGTATCTCTAAAGCCACAAACCAAAGTGTTGTTGTGGTCTGTACAAGTGGGACTGCGGCCGCCAATTTCCATCCTGCACTTCTCGAAGCGCACCACGCAAAAAATAAATTGATTGCAATCACTGCAGATCGACCAGAACGCCTGCGCAAAACGGGTTCGAATCAGACGACCGACCAAGTTGGCATTTTCCCAAACATACCGAGTTATGACTTAATCTCTGGCGTTAAATTTGAGATAGGCGAAGGGCCAACACATCTAAATATTCAATTTGATGAACCACTTCTTCCAAAAGATAACCACGATTGGCTCTCTGGTTTGAAGATAGTTGCACCAAAAATAAAATTAGAAAATCGAAAGTCTTTAACTGTGAACGGAAATGGCCTGATTGTTGTGGGCCACGATCGTGGAACATTTACAGTCCGCGAAATAGAAAAGTTTATTGAATCAGCCGGGCTCCCAGTTATCGCAGAAGATCCGCTCTCTTTCAAATCAGCGATTAGTCATGCTAGTGCGTTTTTGAGCGATGAAGCAGTTCGAGGATATTTAAAGCCTGACTATGCAATTGTGATTGGGCGTACGACGCTTTCTCGAAGCATAAATAGTTACATTGCAAGCGCTGAGAATAGTTATGTAATAGATCCAAGAATTTCGACAATTGATACTAAGCGAACTGCAACACAAATCTTCTTTGAGCTACCAAAACTAGAAGTTCAAACTCTTAACCCATCATGGATTTCAGATTGGCAAGAGATAGCAAAGATTGCGGCAATAGAGATTTCTAAAAATCAAAGTTGGTCAGAACAAGTAGTGCTTTCAACGATTGCTGCCGGAATTCCAGATGGCTCAGCGCTCTTTGTAGGTTCAAGTAGACCGATAAGAGATATTGAGGCTTTTGCAAAACCGCGTACCGGGATTGAAGTCTTTGCTAACCGAGGTCTTGCAGGAATTGATGGCAATTTATCCACCATATTTGGAGTTGCAAATCATTTTGAACGCGCTTTTGCAGTCATTGGTGATTTAACTTTTCTTCACGATTTAACCGCTCTATTAACTCCATCAAGCGCGAATTTAACTATCTTTGTAATTGATAATAACGGAGGTGGAATTTTTTCTACTCTGCCACAAGCTGGAGTCGAAGGTTTTGAGAATATTTTTGCAACGCCACAAAATCAAGATTTAGTTAAGTTGATTTCAGGATTTGGAATTAGTGTCTCTAAAGTTAAAACAACATCTGATCTGAACCTTGCGATTGCACACGATAAGAACGGCCTGCATTTTGTAGTGGTAGAAGTTCCAACGAGAGCAAAAATGGCAGAAAATTTAGCCCTGACCTATGCTCGCGTTTCTAGCGCAGTTCGCATCGGGCTTAACTTAGCCTGACTCTCAGCCAATTCATCTACCGGATTGGAACCAGCAACAATTCCACAACCGCTGTAAATTTGCATAGATTTTAAATCTTCGGAGAGTTCACCGGTGCGAAGCGCAATTGCAATTTCGCCATCTCCACGTGCATCAATCCAGCCAACAGGTCCGGCATAACGTCCACGATTTAAATCTTCCAATTCATTAATTACTCCATTTGCAATTTCTGTTGGGGTTCCACAGACAGCCGCTGATGGATGGAGTGAAGCTATTAGTGCGAAGATATCGGTCGGTGTAGCAGTGTCATTAATTACTCCAGTTACATCGGTCGCAAGGTGCATAACATTTGCAAGGTGCAGCACAAAGGGAGATTCTGGAACGTTAGTTGATGAGCAGAAAGGTGAGAGCGCATCAGCGACAGATCGAACTGCATATTCGTGCTCTTCTAAATCTTTTGATGACTTAGCAAGTGAGGCTGCTAGCCCAAGATCTCTTGCTTCATCGCCAGATTTGCGAATGGTTCCAGCCAAAATTCTCGAAGTTACAAGTGATTTATTTAAGCGGACCAAAAGTTCTGGAGTTGCACCTATTAAATTTGCAACTAAGAAAACCCAAGTCGAGGGGTAGTTCTCAGTAAGAAGCGTTATTAGATTTCGCTTTGATATCGCTTCAGAATTGTGGGCAATTAGATCGCGAGCTAATACAACTTTTTCGAGCTCGCCATGTTTAATCTTTTCAACTGCACTTGCTACGCGCTTCATCCATTCATCTTCTGATAGCGCACCAGCCTCAAATTTAACTTCACCAGCTTGGGTTTTCTTTACATATTTTGTAATTGTGGGTTGGGTCTGATCACCAATCCAAGTTATCCAAGATTTTCCACCCTTGTGTCCAATAACTATTTCTGGAATCACTAATTTAGATTCCTCTGAAGGATCGAAAGCGAAAGATGAGAAGAGGATTGGCCCAGTTCCACTGCCATGCACATTGTTTTGAATTTTAAGAGTTGCTAGTTGTTCGTGCCACCATTTTCGGGCATCTACAAATCGGTTCTTACCTTTAACGCTAGAACTCTTCCATTCACCAAAACCAATTAGCCCTTCGCCACCGCGAATCCAGGTCGCAGTAATTTCGAGATCAGTTGAGATTAGTTCAAGGGGAAGGCGTTCACCAAGAAGCTCGGTAGTTATATTTGTCGGCACAGTTCAGGTTTTAACCAATCGTTATCGCTTTGAAACGAAGCGCCAAACAACAGGCAAGGTTGTGCTTGCTATTGCAATTTTCAAAAGTTCACCAAAGACGAAGGGTGTGAAACCTTTTTCAAAAGTCCAAGCCCAACTTTGACCGGTGTATTGGTGAAGCCAGATAAGACCAAAGGTAAAAACGATGCTATTTCCAATGAGCATTGTTGGAATAACTGTCTTAATTTTTTGATCCCATTTGCGGCCAGCAAGTGCTCCAAGTGCAATAGTAGAAATAAGCATCCCAACAAGGTATCCGCCAGTAGCGCCAGCTATTTTCTCGAAGCCATGTGATCCGGAAGCAAAGATTGGGGCACCAAGAATTCCCATTAACAAATAGAAAGCCATAGTGCTAAAACCAAGTGATGCGCCGTATGCAGTACCAAGCAGAAGAACGCCAAGTGTTTGCCCAGTGAATGGAACTGGCGAGCCAGGTATTGGAAAGGAGATTTGCGCCATGAGTGCGAGGAAAACAGTTCCGGTAAGTATTAATGAAATCTGCGTTACAGCTGAAGAACGTCGAATTAGCGCTGTTCTTAGATTGCTCACTTGCGATATCTCGGTCATGTTCTAATCCTTTCCTCGAAATCAAGTAATTAACTTAACTCCTAATTTGTGGTCGGAGCCTACTACCGCGAGAATATACGCGTGAGTAGAGCAGACTTAGGCAAGGAGCCCGAAGAGGTCTCAGCGATGTTTGATGGCGTCGCCCGCCGTTATGACTTGCTAAATGACTTGCTCAGCCTGGGACGCACTAAAGCTTGGCGCAAAGTCGCAACCTCGATAATTGCTCCAAAACCCGGAATGCGAATCTTAGATATCGCTGCTGGAACTGGATCTTCTAGTCGACCACTAGCTGATGCCGGCGCAGAAGTTATTCCGCTCGATTTTTCAAAGGGAATGTTAGACGCAGGTCGTAAACGTCATCCTGATTTAGCATTCACTCACGGAGATGCGCTCGCACTTTCATTTAAGGATAATGAATTTGATGTCACAACAATCTCATTTGGTTTACGAAATACATCTGACACTTTAAAGGCGCTAAGAGAATCTTTGCGAGTTTTAAAATCTGGTGGTCGCATGGTTGTGATTGAATTTTCACAACCAACAAATAAAATTTTTCGCACCATTTATCTTCGCTATTTAATGCGGGCACTTCCACCAGTAGCCAGAAAAGTTTCCTCAAATCCTGGCGCATATGTCTATTTAGCAGAGTCGATCATGGCCTGGCCGAACCAAGCTGACTTGGCGGAGATTATGAAAATTGCAGGTTTTGAAAAGATTCATTGGAAAAATCTGACCTTCGGTATAGTCGCTGTGCATACGGGGTATAAGCCGTGATTACTGCCACATTTTGGAGAGCCTGAGCAAATTCATTTTCAATTCACATTTGTAAATTGTGACCTACAACGCCTAAACCCGTAGACTCTCTGACTGTGAACCCATACGTACCGATCTTGGTAATTGGCGCTATCGGCTTCGGCTTTGGATTGATTTCAGTAGTTGCCGCGGCTGTTACAGGACCAAAGCGATACAACAGAGCAAAAGTTGAAGCGTACGAATGTGGAATTGAACCTTCACCACAAGCTGTAGGCGGCGGACGTTTTCCAGTTAAATACTTCTTAACTGCAATGTTATTTATTGTTTTTGATATCGAAATTGTTTTCTTGTATCCATGGGCTGTTACATTCGACAAGCTTGGACTCTTTGGCTTAGTTGAAATGGCGATCTTTATTGCAACAGTTTTTGTTGCATATGCTTATGTTTGGCGCCGCGGCGGATTGGAATGGGATTAAATTCATGGGTCTAGAAGAGAAATTACCTGCTGGTTTTGCACTTACTTCCGTTGAAAATCTCGCTGGTTACATGCGCAAGAACTCACTCTGGCCAGCAACTTTTGGTCTCGCTTGCTGTGCAATTGAGATGATGGCATTTGGTGGCGGACGTTATGACGCTGCTCGTTTTGGAATGGAAGTTTTCCGCGCATCACCACGACAAGCAGATTTAATGATTGTGGCAGGACGTGTTTCAAATAAAATGGCACCAGTACTTCGCCAAATTTATGATCAAATGGCTGCACCAAAATGGGTTATTGCAATGGGTGCTTGTGCTTCTTCAGGTGGAATGTTTAACAACTACGCAATTGTTCAAGGCGTTGACCACATAGTTCCAGTAGATATTTATTTACCAGGATGTCCACCTCGCCCTGAAGCACTTATGGATGCAATCTTAAAATTGCACGAACACATTGGTAGCGAAAAACTTGGTGTAAATCGTGAACAAATTATTCGTGAAGTTGAAGCAGCTGCACTTGCCGCGAAGCCAACCCATCAGTTAAAGGGATTGCTCGCATGAGTGAGACCATTGGAATGTTTGGAACCAGTGGTTCCGGCGATACTTCAGGATTTGGTGGCCTAGTCCGAAGCGCAGCAAATGTTGGATCTAGCGAACGCCCGTATGGAAGTTATTTTGATGAAGTAACTGATGAATTAGAACGTGCATATCCAGAATTTAGCGATGCAATAGAAAAAGTTATTGTGGACCGTGGGGAATTAACACTTCACGTAAAACGTGAAAAATTATTTGATACGGCTATGAAATTGCGCGATACCCAATCACTTCGATTTGAAGTGTGTCTTGGTGTCAATGGCGTTCATTACCCAGAAGATAAGGGCCGTGAACTTCACGCCGTTTATCCATTACTTTCAATGACGCATAACCGCCGCATTCGTTTAGAAGTTAGCGTTCCTGATGCTGATCCACATCTTCCATCACTTGTTGAAGTTTGGGCCGGAAATAACTGGCACGAACGTGAAACTTGGGACATGTTCGGAATAATTTTTGATGGCCATCCAGGTTTAAGTCGCATCTTGATGCCAGATGACTGGCCAGGACATCCGCAACGAAAAGATTATCCACTTGGTGGAATTCCTATTGAATATAAAGGTGCAACAGTTCCAGCGCCATCAGAACGTAGGTCTTACCAATGACAACTCACGATTCATATGCATCAGCGACAGATACAACTGAAGGTCGCGTTTACTCCGTTACTGGTGGCGATTGGGATTCACTAGTTACTGAGATTGGTCAGACTAAAGAAGAGCGCGTAGTTGTAAACATGGGGCCACAACACCCTTCGACACATGGCGTACTCCGTTTAGTTCTTGAACTTGAAGGTGAAACGATCACAGAAGCACGTGCAGGAATTGGATATTTACATACCGGCATCGAAAAGAATGCGGAATACCGCACTTGGACTCAAGGCGTAACTTTTGTAACTCGCATGGATTATTTGGCTCCAATATTTAACGAGACTGCATACTGTCTTGCTGTTGAAAAGCTTCTTGGAATTACCGGCGATATCCCAGAACGTGCGAGTGAAATTCGGGTTCTTATGATGGAACTCAATCGCATCTCTTCACACATGGTGGCACTTGGAACTGGCGCGCTTGAACTTGGCGCACTTTCACCAATGATCTTCGCATTTCGCGAACGTGAGAAAGTTTTGGATGTCTTTGAAATGATCTCTGGACTTCGTATGAATATGGCTTATGTGCGCCCTGGGGGTGTTGCCCAAGATTTGCCTAAAGGTGCAATCGCAAAAGTTCGTGAAACTGTTAAAGAACTCCGACATAACTTTAAAGATAACGAGAAGCTGTTAGTTGGAAATACTATTTGGATGATGCGTACCCAAGGTATCGGGTATTTAGATATTGCAGGCTGTACCACTTTAGGAATTACTGGACCGGTTCTTCGGTCAACTGGAATGCCATGGGATCTACGTAAGACAGATCCATATTGCGGTTATGAGAATTATGAATTTGATGTTGTAACTACCGATACTTGCGATGTCTATGGTCGCTTCTTAATTCGTATGCAAGAACTTGAACAATCATTGCGCATTATTGAACAGGCCTGCGACAAGTTAGATAAATCTGAAGGACAGCCTGTAATGGTTGCTGATAAGAAAATTGCCTGGCCATCACAACTCTCTGTTGGCAGCGATGGAATCGGAAATTCACTCGACCATATTCGCGAAATTATGGGAACTTCAATGGAATCTCTGATTCATCACTTTAAATTAGTAACCGAAGGCTTCCGTGTTCCTGCTGGTCAAGTTTATGCAGCTGTTGAATCACCACGCGGGGAAACTGGAGTTCACTTAGTTTCCGACGGCGGAACCCGTCCATACCGTGTTCATTTCCGCGAACCATCTTTCAATAACTTGCAGGCAACTTCTGCGATGGCTGAAGGCGGAATGATCGCCGATGTTATTGGCGCCGTTGCATCTATTGATCCTGTTATGGGAGGTGTTGATCGCTAATGGAATTTACTGTTGAACAAGTAAAGATAATGGATTCAATTATTGCCAGATATCCACGTTCACGATCTGCCGTAATGCCACTTCTACATTACGTACAATCAATCGATGGCTATATAACTCCACGCGGTATCGAAAAAATTTCAGAGAAGTTGGAAATTTCTACTGCCGAAGTAACTGCCGTTTCAACTTTTTACACTCAGTACCGCAGCGAACCAGCCGGTGAGTATCACGTTGGTGTCTGCATCAATACCCTTTGCGCAGTTATGGGTGGAGATGCGATTTACGATTCCTTGACGGATCACCTCGGAATTGAAAATCATGAAACTACAAAAGATGGAAAAGTTTCAATTGAACGAATTGAATGTAATGCGGCCTGCGATTTCGCACCTGTTGTTATGGTGAACTGGGAGTTTTACGACAACCAAACACCTCAAAGTGTTAAAGATTTAGTTGATGCCGCACGTGCAGGAAAGCCACCAGCGCCAACTCGTGGGCCAAATACGCTTCGCACTTGGAAACAAAATTCTGAAGTTCTCGCAGGACTTAGTGATGGTCTTGCAAATGAGGGCGTCTCTGCTGGCGAACCGACCTTACTTGGATTAAAGATTGCTAAAGGTGAGAAGTAAATGGATTCAAAAACAAAGCTAACTCCAGTTCTTTCCGCTAATTGGGATGAGAAAGATTCATTTACTATTGAAGGCTATAAGCGCAACGGTGGCTATAAAGCAGTTACAAAAGCCCTTTCAATGGCTCCCGATGAAGTAATTCAAATGATTAAAGACTCTGGACTTCGCGGTCGTGGTGGTGCTGGTTTTCCAACTGGCAGCAAGTGGGGATTTATTCCACAAGGCGATAATAAAGAACACTATTTAGTTGTTAATGCTGATGAGTCTGAGCCAGGTACTTGTAAAGATACGCCGCTACTTCTTGCGAACCCACATGTGTTGATTGAAGGAATAATCATTGGCTCATATGCAATTCGTGCGAACCATGCCTTTATTTATCTTCGTGGTGAGATTGTTCATGTTTACCGCCGCGTGCAACAAGCTATTGAAGATGCTTATAAAGCAGGGCTACTTGGTAAGAATATTGGTGGCAAGGGATTTGATCTTGAACTGACTCTGCACGCAGGTGCCGGTGCATATATTTGTGGTGAAGAAACTGCGCTACTTGATTCACTAGAAGGCTTCCGTGGTCAACCAAGGTTGCGGCCACCATTCCCAGCTATCGCTGGTTTATATGCCAAGCCAACAGTTGTAAATAATGTCGAATCAATTGCATCTGTTCCAGCAATTATTAATAATGGAGTCGAATGGTTCCAAGCAATGGGAACCGAGAAGAGCAAGGGCTTTACGCTTTACTCGCTCTCTGGCCATGTAAATAATCCAGGACAGTTCGAAGCACCTCTTGGAATTACTCTTCGCGAGTTACTTGAACTTGCTGGCGGCGTTCGCACTGGCCACAAATTAAAGTTCTGGACGCCAGGTGGATCTTCAACCCCGATGTTTACGGATGAGCATTTAGATATTCCTTTAGATTACGAAGGCGTATCAGCAGCTGGTTCAATGCTTGGAACTAAAGCGCTACAGATATTTGATGAAACAACTTGTGTAGTTCGTGCCGCTCTTCGTTGGAGTGAGTTCTACAAACATGAATCTTGCGGAAAGTGCACCCCATGTCGTGAAGGAACATGGTGGTTGGTACAGATGCTTCATGATCTCGAAGATGGCAAAGGAACGGAAGCAGATCTCACCAAGCTACTTGATCTTTGTGACAATATCGCCGGTCGTTCATTCTGTGCACTTGCAGATGGCGCAGTAGCCCCAATTATGTCTTCACTAAAATATTTCCGTGACGAATACTTAGAACATCAACGCAATGGCGGTTGCCCATTTGATCCAATCGCTTCAACTATATTCAAAACGGTAGGTGCATAAATGACTCCAGAACAAGCACTACTCGAGACCGAAGCGCCAGTAGAAATGATTACTGTTGTGATTGATGGTTTTGAAGTTACTGTGCCAAAGGGAACTTTGGTTATTCGTGCGGCAGAAAAACTTGGAATTCAAATCCCACGTTTCTGCGATCACCCACTCTTAGAACCCGAAGGCGCTTGTCGTCAGTGTCTTGTTGATATTGAAATTAATGGCCGAGCATTTCCTAAGCCACAAGCTTCTTGCACTATTCCAGTTGAAAACAACATGATTGTTAAGACACAACTAACTTCACCAGTTGCGGAAAAAGCTCAAGCGGGAATCATGGAGTTCCTTCTTATTAACCACCCACTTGATTGCCCTGTTTGCGACAAGGGTGGTGAATGCCCACTTCAGAATCAGGCTATGAGTACCGGGCGTCCGGAATCACGTTACGAAGGCGTAAAGAGAACTTTCGAAAAACCAGTACCAATCTCCTCACAAGTTTTACTAGATCGCGAACGTTGCGTTCTTTGTGCACGCTGCACGCGCTTCTCAGAGCAAATAGCGGGCGATCCATTCATTACTTTGAATGATCGTGGTGCACTTCAACAAGTAGGTATTTATGAGAATGATCCATTCGAGTCTTACTATTCCGGAAATACTGTACAAATTTGTCCAGTTGGTGCGTTAACCGGTACTTCATATCGTTTCCGTGCCCGCCCCTTTGACTTAGTCTCAATTGATTCTGCTTGTGAACATTGCGCATCAGGTTGCGCCATGCGTACTGATATCCGTCGTGGTAAAACTCTTCGCCGCTTAGCGGGAGATGATTCTTCAGTAAATGAAGAGTGGAATTGTGATAAAGGACGATGGGCATTTAAATATTTAACAAGTAGAGAACGTGTAACAAATCCAATGATTCGCGGTGCTGATGGCGAACTTCACGAAGCATCTTGGCCTGAAGCAATTGCTTTCGCAGCGGCTGGACTCAAAGGTAAGCGCGCAGGTGTTCTCGTCGGTGGCCGCGCAACTGTTGAAGATGCATATGGCTACAGCAAATTTGCTCGCGTAGCACTTGGAACGAATGACATTGATTTCCGCGCCCGCCCACATTCTGATGAGGAAACATCATTCCTATCAAGCATTGCGCTCGGACTAACTACTTCATATAAAAATATTGATAAGGCAGATCAAGTTGTATTGCTTGGTTTTGAACCAGAAGAGGAATCACCAATTGTTTTCTTGCGCATTTATAAGCAAGTTAGAAAGCGTGCTCTCACTGTTCTCAGCGATGCGCCTTTTGTAAGCCGTGGATCAGCAAAATTAGGTGCAAAGCTTTTAACTGACATTTCGAATATCTCTGGGTTAACCGCAAAGAGCGTAATTTTGGTTGGCGAACGGCTATCTGAAAAAACTGGAGCGTTATCTTCAGCAGTTGCACTTGCTGAAAAAACTGGCGCAAAGTTGGCTTGGATTCCTCGTCGTGCAGGTGAACGTGGCGCAATTGCATCAGGCGCTATTCCAACGCTACTTCCTGGTGGCAGACCAGTTTCCGATGCAAGTGCTCGTGTAGATGTTGCAGCAGCATGGTCGGTCGATTCCCTTCCAAGTAATCCTGGACGGACAACTTCTGAAATATTGTTGGCCCTCAGTGTGAAAAATTTAGATGCCGTTGTAATCGGTGGCGTTGACCCACTTGATATTTCAAACGCTGCACTTTCGCAATTACTCAACTCATTTGTTGTTTCACTTGAGATAACCCATAGCGCAATCACTGCGGTCGCGGATGTTGTTCTTCCAGTTGCAGCGGTAATCGAGAAGAGTGGCTCTTTCCATGATTGGCAGGGAAGTGCACGCGCATTTGATAAAGCAATCGCAGATTCACTTTCAAGGAGTGATGTTCGAATTCTCTCGATGCTTGCTGACGAAATGGGAACTCCAATTAACCTACCTACCGTTGCTGCTACCGCACGTGAAATTAGCGCCCTTGGAAAGTGGGATGGGAACGCTGTTAAATTTGAAAGCGCTGCCTCAGTGAAAGATTCAGCCGTCGGAGATAAATTAAATCTAACTTCATGGCGATTGCTTCTAGATCTTGGAACTCTGCAAGATGGGGAAGCAAATCTTGCTGGAACTGCACGCAAAGCCAGTGCCCATATTTCATCTGCTCGCGCTGAAAAACTAGGAGTAAAAGTTGGCGAATCAATTTCGATCTCTTCAGATTTTGGTTCACTAAAACTACCTGTTGAAATAAGTGAGATGTCAGATAATGACATTTGGGTTCCACGAAATTCAATCGGCTCACAAGTAATTGCAAATCTTGGCTTTGTTAGTGGCCAAGTTACGGTGGTGAAGGCATGACTACATCACAACTAATTGGTACTGATCCAGGTTGGATCTCTCTGGTAAAAGGCTTATTGATTTTTGTGGTCTGCGTTCTTGCAACGTTGATGTCGGTTTGGGGCGAGCGTCGAATTGTTGCTCGCATGCAGCAACGCCTAGGACCGAACCGCGTTGGTCCATTTGGATTAGTTCAGGCTCTTGCCGATGGCGTAAAGCTTGCACTTAAAGAAGATTTGATTCCAAAGGCAGCAGACCGAATCGTCTTCGTACTCGCACCCATCATTAGCGCGACAACTTGCTTCATGTCATTTGCCGTTATTCCACTTTCAGGTGAAGTAACGCTCTTTGGTCATAAGACCGTAATGCAACTTACCGATATCCCGGTTGGTGTTTTATATGTATTAGCAATTGCCTCTGTCGGAGTTTATGGAATTGTTCTTGCAGGTTGGTCCTCCGGGTCTACATATCCACTACTTGGTGGTCTTAGATCTAGTGCTCAAGTTATTTCATATGAAGTAGCGATGGGGCTATCACTTGTTGCCGTATTTATTTATGCAGGTTCAATGTCAACTGCTGACATTGTGGCTGCTCAGAATCAATGGTGGTTCTGTGTAACTCTCTTTCCTTCCTTTGTAATTTATGCAATTTCGATGGTTGGCGAAACAAACCGTGCACCATTCGATTTAGCCGAAGCCGAAGGTGAATTAGTTGGTGGCTTCCACACCGAATATTCATCACTTAAGTTCGCACTTTTCTTCTTGGCAGAATATGTAAATATTGTTGCGGTCTCTGCCCTGGCAACTACTTTGTTCCTCGGTGGATACCACGCGTTACCTGGTTTGGGCTTTACTGAAAACTGGTTAGGTGGTTGGTTCACAGTTATCTGGTTCTTAACCAAAGTTGTTTTCTTCTTCTTCATATTTGTTTGGCTACGTGGAACCCTTCCAAGACTTCGCTATGACCAGTTTATGAAGTTTGGTTGGAAAGTTTTGATTCCATTCTCACTTGTTTGGATCATGATTGTTGCAACTCTTCGCGTACTTTCACAACAAGGCGCTCCTCGCGTAGTGGTAATCGGATTTACAACAGGTGTCGTGCTTCTAGTTCTAGCTGGCTCAACCTTGGTGGAATCTGCAAAGAAGCGTCGGATTCGTGAAGACGCTCTTGGTGAAGTTTCAGCTCCAAGTTTCCCTGTTCCTGCTATTCCTGGAAAATCCACAACCAAAGAAGTTATTAGAGAAACGGAGCAACTAAATGGATAACCCATTAACTCCGCGTTCAAATGATCTCGGTTTAACTGCGGCAGCAAAGGCAAATAAGCCTATAGAAAACCAGGATGCAAAGAGTTTCTTCGCTCAACTTCAAGGTTTCTGGGTAACTTTTATTACGATGTTCAAGAAGGTAAATACGGTTCAATATCCTGAAGTTAAAGAGCCAACAGCTGAACGTTTTCACGGCCGCCACCAATTAAATCGCTATGACGATGGTTTAGAAAAATGTATTGGTTGCGAGCTTTGCGCCTGGGCTTGTCCTGCAGATGCAATTCTTGTTGAAGGTGAATCCAACACCGAAGAGGAGCGCTACTCACCAGGAGAGCGTTACGGCAAGGTCTACCAAATTAATTATTTGCGTTGTGTTTTCTGTGGCCTATGCATCGAAGCTTGTCCAACGCGCGCACTTACTATGACTAATGAATATGAATTAGCTGATGACACACGCGCAAAAGTAATCTTTGAAAAAGAAGATCTGCTTGCTCCATTGCGAGCAGGCCAATTGCAACCTCCGCACCCAATGGCACCAGGTAAAACCCATATTGATTACTACCGTGGCGATGTCAAAGGTGATCTAAATGGTTAACCTCGCACTCGAAGTCGGGAAAACCGCGCAACCAGAGGCGATTATGTTCTGGATTTTGGCGCCACTAGCAGTTGTATCTGCGCTCGGAATGCTCTTCGTAAAAAAAGCAGTTCACTCAGCACTACTACTTGCTTGGGTAATGGTTACCTTGGCAATTTTCTACATTGCGCAAGACGCGCTATTTCTCGGCATTGTTCAGATAATTGTTTACACCGGCGCAGTAATGATGCTCTTCCTATTTATTCTTATGCTCGTTGGCGTTGATAGTTCTGATTCATTAGTTGAAAATATTCGGGGTCAAAGAGTTGCATCTATTGTCGCCGCAATTGGCCTTGGTGGACTAATTGTTTCGCTAATAAGCCGAGCAACACTTGGGGTTGAAGCAATTGGACTTCAAGATGCGAACTCCGCCGGAAATGTTCAAGGAATCGCGGAAGAACTTTTCACGAGATATGTTTTCGCTTTTGAAGTAGTTTCAGCGCTTCTGATCACAGCTGCTCTAGGTGCAATGGTTCTAGCCCACAGCACAGCAACAAAATCCCGCACAGCACAGCGCGATCAATCAATCGCAAGATTCCGTGGTGCATCTCTAGCAACAGCTGCGGGTCTTCCAGGCTCTGGTGTCTATGCCCGCCATAACGCAGTAGATGTTCCAGGACTTTTACCTGATGGAACTCCAGCACCGTCTTCTGTTTCCGCAACGTTAGAAGCTAGAGGCGACATGCTATCTACAAAGCCATTTGAACTTGAAGCAAAAGAAGTAGAGGAGGATTAAATGGATATCGCAAATTACATTTACCTCTCCGTACTTTTGTTTACTATTGGAGCAATCGGCGTAGTTATACGCAGAAATGCAATCGTAGTATTTATGTGTATTGAACTTATGCTCAATGCTGCAAATTTAGCTTTCGTGACCTTCTCAAGAGTTCATGGAAATCTCTCTGGACAAGTTGCATCATTCTTCACAATGGTTGTTGCAGCCTGTGAAGTAGTAGTTGGCCTAGCGATTATCGTGACGATTTATCGCTCCCGTCGATCAGCATCTGTTGATGATGCTAGTTTGTTGAAGCGCTAATGACTACGAGTACAAATTTGGTTTATTTAATCGCCCTTCCACTTTTTAGCGCTGCCTTGCTTCTGCTTTTGGGTCGCATCGCAGATAAATGGGGCCATATCTTCGCGACCTTAATATCAGCCTCAGTATTTGTTATTGGCGCGATTGAATTCTTCGCGATGCAGGGCCGCGACGGTGAAGCCCGTGCTGCTACCCAAAAAGTATTTGAATGGATCTCTGTCGGAACTTTCCAAGTTAATGCCTCACTACTTCTAGATCAACTCTCAATCTGCTTCGTGCTACTAATCACTGGCGTTGGAACACTTATTCATATCTATTCCATTGCTTATATGTCCCACGATCATGATCGCAGACGCTTCTTCGCCTATCTAAATCTCTTTATTGCTGCGATGTTGCTTCTAGTTCTTGGAGATTCATATTTGAATCTTTACGTTGGTTGGGAGGGTGTGGGCCTTGCTTCATACCTATTAATTGGTTTCTGGAATCAAAAGCCGGCTTACGCAACTGCAGCCAAGAAAGCATTCGTTGCTAACCGTGTTGGTGACGTTGGTCTATCACTTGCAATCATGATCGCATTCACACAATTCGGAACGGTAACTTTCGCCGGTGTTAAAGAAGGTGCATCTGGCGCATCTGCTGGCGCCTTGACTGCAATTGGTGCAATGTTGTTATTGGCCGCAGCCGGAAAGTCTGCGCAATTCCCATTGCAATCATGGCTTGGTGACGCGATGGCTGGTCCAACCCCAGTATCCGCTCTTATCCACGCCGCAACCATGGTTACCGCAGGCGTCTACTTAATAACTCGTTCTAATTTTATTTTCGATGCTTCACCAACTGCGCAGTTAATGGTTGTAATCGTTGGCGCCATTACTTTGTTGTTTGGCGCTCTAATCGGTACCGCAAAAGATGATATTAAGAAGGCACTTGCAGCATCAACAATGTCGCAAATTGGTTACATGATTCTTGCAACCGGGCTTGGACCAGTTGGTTATGCCTTTGCAATCATGCACCTCTTAACTCATGGCTTCTTCAAGGCTGGAATGTTCCTTGGTGCTGGTTCCGTTATGCATGGCATGAACGATGAAGTGAACATGCGACGCTATGGTGCAATCGGCAAAGTAATGCCGATAACTGCTGCAACATTTGGACTTGGCTACTTAGCAATTCTTGGAGTACCACCATTTGCTGGTTTTTATTCGAAAGACAAAATTATTGAAACTGCATTTAATGCTGGGGGAATTGAAGGAATTTTGTTAGGTGGTGCAACACTTCTCGGTGCTGCAATAACAGCTTTCTATATGACTCGTGTAATAGTTTTGACTTTCACCGGAACTAAGCGCTGGGACGAAAACGCTCATCCACATGAATCTCCATTCTTAATGTGGGCGCCAATGGCGATCCTGGCAATTGGTTCTGTTACATCTGGATTCTTACTAAGTTCTGGAAGTGCGCTTGTTAATTGGCTACAGCCAGTTGTGAACGAACACCATGAACATCATGCCGAAGAGTTCTTGCCACCATTAGTGGTCTCGACAATGGCCCTGGCTTTTGTTGCAATCGGTGTCGCATTCGCAGTATTGAAATATCGTACAGTTCCACTTATCGCACCTACAGATGTTTCACTATTTACAAAAGCAGCACGTAAAGATCTTTATCAAGATTCATTCAACGAAGCAGTATTGATGCGACCTGGCCAGAAGTTAACTGCAGGCCTTATAACTACTGATTACAAAGTTATTGATGGCCTTGTCCGAAGTGTTGGTTGGATTATCCAAACCACTTCTTCGACTCTTCGTTCAATCCAAAATGGTTATGTCCGAAGTTATGCGTTAATAATGGTTCTGGGCGTCCTTGCGCTAGTGACTGCGATCTGGATGGTGACGCTATGAGTATCTTGACCACGCTTCAACTGCTTCCGCTCTTTGGTGCAATTGTTATTGCAGTGCTGCCAGTTGGAAATGCAAAATTAATTAAGCAGACTGCTCTCGGATTCTCACTTCTTGTAACAGCCGTCTCGCTCTTTATGGCCTTTAGCTTTAAGACAGATGAGGCTGCTCTTCAATTCACTGAAACCAGAAGTTGGATTTCAGCATTCAATATTAATTATTCCGTTGGAATCGATGGCATGGCACTGGCTTTAATTTTGATGACAACTATTCTGGTTCCAATTGTCTTCTTAGCTGGTTGGAATGAATCAGAGAACGGGCGTTGGAGTGTAAAAGTTTTCTATATCCTTCTTCTGATTCTAGAAACCATGATGATTGGTGTCTTCGCCGCAACTGATGTCTTCCTATTTTATGTCATCTTTGAAGCGATGTTATTGCCGGTTTATTTCTTAATCGGTGGTTATGGTGTTGGCGAACGAGCCGCAGCGGCAATGAAGTTCTTGCTTTACAGCCTCTTTGGTGGATTGCTTATGTTGGCCGCGTTAATTGGTCTCTACATTATTTCCACTAACCAAGGTGGCGGTACTTTTGATATCGCAAAGCTTTCAGAGCTAACAATTGATGCGCCAACCCAGAATTGGCTATTCCTAGGATTCTTTATCGCTTTCGCCATTAAAGCCCCACTATGGCCACTCCATACTTGGCTGCCAACAGCAGCTAAATCTGCAACTGCTGGAACTTCAACCCTGCTTCTTGGTGTTCTAGATAAAGTTGGAACTTACGGAATGATCCGCTTCTGCATGAACTTCTTTCCAGAGGCCACAAAAACTTTCACTCCAGCAATAATTACCTTGGCAGTAATTTCAATTCTCTATGGTGCCTTCTTGGCGATTGGCCAGAAGGATATTAATTCTCTTATTGCTTTCACCTCGATTTCGCACTTCGGATTTATAACGCTTGGAATTTTTGCGCTCACGTCCCAAGGCCTAACTGGTGCGATTTTCTACATGGTCAACCATGGCTTCTCAACTGCCGCTCTCTTCTTAACAGCAGGATGGATGATTAAGCGTCGAGGTTCATCAATGATTTCAGATTTCGGTGGCCTACAACGAGTTACACCTGTGCTCGCTTGGTCATTCTTCTTAGCAGGAATGTCGGCACTTGCTCTTCCTGGTCTCTCAAGTTTTATCAGCGAATTCCTAGTTCTAGTCGGATCCTTTGCTAAATATCCGGTTGCAGCAATTCTTGGAACAACCGGAATCATTTTGGCCGCGCTCTATGTTCTAATTGTTGTTCAGAAGTCACTTCATGGTGAAACTCCTGAAACCAATAAAGGAATTCTTGATTTGAATCTTCGTGAGAAGATTGCAATTGCACCTGTAATTGTGGTGTTAGTGGTTCTTGGGTTTTATCCAAAACCAGTATTGAGTGTTATTAATACGACGACTCAGACCATCATGACGCATGCCGGGGTAAGCGATCCAATTGCAAAGGTGGCTAAGTAAATGTTAACTGCACCTAAATTAGATTATGCGCTACTTGCTCCAATCCTTATCATTCTAGGAGCCGCTCTCTTGGGTGTAATTGTTGAAGCCTTTGTGAAGCAGGCACTTAGAGCTCGCTTACAACTAGCAATCGCCCTTACTGGAATAATTATTGCCTTTGAACAGCTATACCGCGTGCGCAATGAAGGAAGTTCGATTGCGGCAGTAACTTCAGTTTCAATCGATGGCTCAGGAATCTTTATCCAAGGCGCCATCTTGGTCTTTGCATTTCTTGGAATATTGATCATTGCCGATCAGGATCATTTTGCACCACAAGCATCTGCTCTTCCAGGATCAAGTGAAGAAGCGTCTGCTCTTGAATCTGGAAAGCAACAGACCGAGGTCTTTCCGCTAACTCTATTTGCAGTATCAGGAGCGATGCTCTTTCCAATCGCAACTGATTTCATAACGCTCTTCGTTGCCCTTGAAGTTCTCTCACTTCCACTTTATTTAATGGTTGGACTTTCTCGTCGTCGCAGATTGCTCTCTCAAGAAGCCGCACTGAAGTACTTTTTACTCGGCGCCTATTCATCGGCATTCTTCCTATTTGGTTCCGCCCTTCTATATGGCTATTCCGGATCACTTTCGCTAAATGGACTTACTGATGCAATCAAAGGCAGTGGTGGGAATGACGTATTCCTACTTCTTGGTGCTGCGTTTTTATCTGTTGGCTTGTTATTCAAAATTGGAGCCGTCCCATTTCACTCTTGGACTCCTGATGTTTATCAAGGCGCTCCAACTCCGATTACGGGATTCATGGCGGCAGCTACAAAAGCAGCAGCATTTGGTGCGACACTTCGAATCTTCTATATCGGTCTAGATGCTGCGCAAGTTAGTTGGAAACCAGCAATTGCGGGTATCGCAGTAATTACTATGGTCTTTGGATCCATTGCAGCAATTTCACAGCGCGACATAAAGCGAATGTTGGCGCTTTCATCTATCGCACATACCGGGTTTGTTTTAACCGCTGTTGTTTCACTTAACAAGAGCGCCTTAAGTGCAACACTTTTCTATCTCGTCGCATATGGATTTGCAACAATCGGAGCGTTTGGAATTGTCACTTTGGTTAGAGATTCCGCTGGTGAAGTTACTGATATCAATCGCTGGGTTGGACTTGGCAAGAAATCTCCACTGGTCGCTGCAGTATTTTCATTATTCTTACTCAGCTTTGCAGGAATTCCATTAACAAGTGGCTTCGTTGGAAAGTTTGCTATCTTCTCTGCAGCCTACGAATCTGGAAACATCTATCTCGTAGTTGCTGGTGTGCTCTCTAGTGCGATTGCTGTCTTCTTTTATCTTCGCCTAATTCTTATGCTCTTCTTTGCTGATGCAACAAGCGGTTCAGTTTCCGTAGTAATTCCATCGCTCCTTACCCGCATAGCAATTTCTATCTGTGCAATCGCAACACTAGTTCTTGGCCTTGCGCCATCTCTGTTATTTGATGTTGCGCAAAACTTCGCTTACTTCCTGCGCTAATGTCTCAAATTGGTATTCCGGATATTGATCCGGCACTTGAAAAAGAGCTCCTTGCCTCAATGGCTGAGGTCGAATCTTTTTTACGTGAAGCAATCGAAGGTAAATACCCACTAGTTATAGAAACCTCAAGGCACTTAGTTGATGCAGGCGGCAAACGTCTTCGCCCACTTCTTACCTTGATTGCTTCACAATTTGGAGATCCAAAGGCGCAGGGAATTATTGAAGCCGCCGTAGTTTGCGAACTTACCCATCTTGGAACTTTGTATCACGATGATGTTATGGACGAAGCACCACTTCGACGTGGTGTTGCCAGTGCAAATAACAGATGGAATAACACGGTAGCAATCCTTACTGGTGATTATTTATTCGCGAAGACTTCTCAATTATTAGCTGATCTTGGGCCAGAGGCTGTACGTCTGCAAGCGTTAACTTTTGAACGATTAGTCATTGGCCAGATAACTGAGACCCAAGGTTCAAGTTCTGGTAAAACTCAACTCGAACATTATCTAAGTGTGGTTGCAGATAAGACTGGTTCACTTATTTCAGCAAGCGCTAGATATGGCGCGATGATTTCTGGCGCCGATGCAAAAATTATGGACGCTCTTACAAAGTTTGGTGAGGAGATTGGCATAGTTTTCCAACTTGCAGATGACATCATCGATATTACAAGTGATTCGAAAGAGTCTGGAAAAACTCCAGGAACCGATCTTCGAGAGGGTGTTCCAACTCTCGTAACCTTATTCATTCTTGAATCAGAAGACCCAGCAGATTTGGAATTGAAGAAAATATTGTCAGCTCCAATTACCGATGAAGTAATAGTGCAAGAAGTTATTGCAAAATTACGAAACCACAGCGCGTTAGCAAAATCTCGGGAACTTGTAGCGAAGTATGGTCAATCAGCTCAAGAGCACCTTAAAACTTTGCCAGAGGGTTCAGCTAAAGCAGCTTTAGTCGGGTTGAGCCAAGCGGTTATCTCGCGAACTTCCTGATTTTATTAAGTCATAACCAAGAGTTATCAAAGCGAGCCAGATAAACACGAAACCTATCCATCTTGCACTTGGCATTGGCTCATGTCGCAAGAAGACCGCCAACATGAATTGAATTGTTGGAGTCAAATACTGCAAAAGCCCAATCATCGTAAATGGAATTCTCGTTGTTGCGCCGTTAAAGAGAAGTAGGGGAATAGCAGTTACAAGTCCAGCGCCAATCAATAGCGTCGATAAACCAACACCATGACCAAATTGGCCCTCACCTTTCTGACCAATCCAAATCAAGTAACTTCCATAAAATACCGATGAAATAAGAGTTTCAATTGCCAATCCCTGCAGCGATCCTAAATTGATCTTCTTCTTAACAAAGCTATATGAACTCCATGAAAAGGCTAGGGCGAATGAAATCCAAGGAGGTCTGCCGTAGTCAATCGTTAAAACAATTACGCCAATAGTCGCAACAATGAATGCAACCCATTGAATCTTGCGCATCTCCTCTTTGAAAGCAAGAATTCCCATAAGAACCAAGAGAATCGGCTGCATGTAATAACCGAGGGAAGCTTCAACTATCTGTTCATGATTTACTGCCCAGATATATGTAATCCAATTTATTGAAATCAAGCCTGCCGCTAGCGTGAAACGCCAGAAGATTCCAGGTGAAATCATCAGCGCAAATGTAGATTTAAGTTGGCGGGCAAAGCCAAGTGCGATTATGCAAAATACAAGTGACCAAACCGCTCGGTGCGAAACTATCTCTAATGGATTTGCCGGCTTCAAGAGCGGCCAATAAAGTGGAAAGAGCCCCCAGAAAGTGTAGGAAGTAAAACCGTAAATCAGACCGAGACGATATTTACTCATCTATTAGCGGTAGTTCGTAAATTGAACTGCAAAATCTAACTTCTGCTCTTTAACTAAAGCCATAGTTGTTTGTAAGTCATCACGAGATTTACTTGTAACGCGAAGGGTTTCTCCCTGGATCTGGGTCTTAACAGATTTAGGACCATCATCACGAATTATCTTTGCAAGCTTCTTTGCATTCTCAGTCGAGATACCCTCTTTGAGTGTGCAGTTAATTTTATAAATTTTGCCGCTAAGTTCTGGGTCAGTCGATTCCAAATGCTTTAGCGAGACCTGACGCTTGATTAACTTATCTTTAAAAACTTCGAGAACAGCTTTGGCCTTCTCTTCAGATTGGCCCTCAATTAGAAACTTATCGCCGGACTTTTCAATCTTGCTATCGGTATTCTTGAAATCGAAACGGGTGGCAATTTCGCGATCTGCTTGATTGAAAGCATTATCAACTTCCATGTGATCAACTTCAGAGACGATATCGAAACTTGAATCAGCCACTTAAAGACCCCTTTATAGTGTTTATATTTTACTTATTCTAATGAGCGCAATTGTAGGGTAAATTGTGCTCATGATTCGCAGCTCTCGTAAATTCCCGAGCCTGCCATATTTCTGGTCCTTGATTGATTGGACCCTTCCTTCGCTCAATCCTTACAAAGGTAAGTTGCAGCGAGCACAGAGCATTAGCGACTTGGCGTTGATTGCCAAGAAACGCACCCCAAAAGTTGTATTCGATTATGTCGAGGGCGGCGCTGTCGATGAGATTGCATATTCCAGAACTCGCGATGCTTTCTCTAGAATTGAATTTAATTCTCGCGTGCTACGGGATGTATCAAAAATTGATACTACCGAAAGAATCTTAGGCAAAGTTGTCGATATCCCAATCTGTTTTGCACCAACTGGCTATACCCGCTTGATGCACCATGTTGGCGAGCCAGCAGTAGCTAACGTTGCCGATAAGAAGAATTTAATTTATGCACTCTCAACGATGGGAACAACATCACCAGCTGAACTTGCAGCCGCCGTTCCTAATTCAAGACGTTGGTTCCAACTTTATATTATGAAAAATCGTAGTGATAGTTTGGCCGTTATCAAGCAGGCTAAGGACAATGGTTTCGAAACACTTGTCTTAACGGTAGATACCCCTGTTGCAGGACTTCGATATCGCGACAATCGAAATGGATTAACCGTCCCACCAAAGATTCGTATCAACACCGTTTTTGCAATCGCCCGGAAACCAATCTGGTGGTTAAACCTATTCACAACAGGCAAATTAGAATTCGCAGCATTCCGAGGTTGGGATAAACCACTTTCGCAATTAGCAGCGCTTATTTTTGATCCTGCCACAACCCTTAAAGACATCACCTGGTTGCGTTCAGTTTGGAAGGGTCCAATTGTTGTAAAAGGAATCCAAAGCGTTGAAGATGCAAAAGCAGTTGCAAAACTTGGGGTTCAGGGAATTATTCTTTCCAATCACGGCGGTCGCCAATTTGACCGCGGCCCGATCCCATTAGAAATACTGCCTGAGGTTGTTAAAGCAGTTGGAAATAAAGTTGAAATTTATATCGATGGTGGCGTTATGTCTGGTCTTGATGCACTTGGCGCAATCGCACTTGGCGCAAAAGCGGTATTCATTGGTCGCGCTTATTTATATGGTGCAATGGCAAATGGTGAAGCAGGTGTCGAACAAGTTATTGAGATTATGCGACGAGAATTTGAAAATGGCATGGCGCTAACAGGTTCAACAAATATTGCTGAGGTTCGTAAAAACGGTGCTCGGATTAGGAGTTTATAAGTGAGCAAAATTGCAATTGTCACTGGGGGAGCCAAAGGAATAGGTTATGGAAGTACTAAACGTTTATTGGACGATGGTGCAACCGTAATTATGTTCGATGTGGATGAAGCAGGGTTAAGTAAAGCCCAAGGGGAATTAGCAAGCCACGGTGAACGAATCTCAGGAGTTAAAGTAGATATCTCTTCTGATACCCAGGTAAAGGCCGCAATCGAAAGTGTTGGTAATAAGTATGGTCATATCGATTACGTCGTTAATTGCGCCGGTATCCAAACCTATGGAACAGCAGTTGAGACCAGCGAAGATACCTGGGATAAGACCTTTGATGTAAATGTTAAGTCCATGTATTTAACTGCCAAATATGCGATTCCATTTATGCGCAAAGCAAAAGGCGGATCAATAGTAAATATTTCCTCCGTTCAATCTCTGGCAAACCAAAAAGGCGTGGTCGCATATGCCGCTTCTAAGGGAGCAATTAATTCACTAACTCGTGCAATCGCTATTGACCATGCAGCAGAACAAATTCGATGTAATGCGATCTTGCCGGCATCAGTCGATACGCCAATGCTCCGCGCATCAGCACGCGCTTTCAGTAGTACTAGAAGCGAAGAAGATATTTTGCAAGAGTGGGGAAGTTCGCACCCAATCGGTCGCATGGCAACAATTCACGAAATTGGTGAACTAGTTGGTTTCCTATGTTCTGATAAGGCCTCATTCATTACTGGAAGCTCTTATGTAATCGATGGTGGACTTATGACTCAAGTCCCAGTTATCTTGCCTGATTAAATCCGATTTCGAGTGCGTGCCTTAATAAGGTAATCTACGCAAGCCGTAAAAAACCCTGGCGGGTTGCCCGAGCGGCCAATGGGAGGGGACTGTAAATCCCCCGGCTCTGCCTTCGAAGGTTCAAATCCTTCACCCGCCACCAGAACTACTTACTTACATTATTTTTCCTAGCTGCACGAGATAAAAATAGTGCAAAGACGAGTGCTAAAACGATTCCAGTGTTAACGCCCATTTCAATTAGCGCGCGATTGAAGTACTCGGTTGTTTTCTCTTTTTCCATAGTGAGAGATGCTCCGACAGTAAGAATATGTCGAACAGCTGCAATTACACCAATAATCAAGAAGTTATCAAGTTGGAAAATTCCATCAGTGAATCGCACGATTACGGTTCTCATGATCTCTAGAATAATTACGACAAATAGAATGTCATTAATTCCTTGAATCATTCCGAGTGGGAAGAATGGTCTAGTTTCAATCAGGCGTTGAAGACTATAACCAGCAGCCAATACTGAGATTACAAATAAAACTATTCCAAGAAAGCCATGCAATATATCTTCGAGTTTATCGATGAAATTTGCAGGAATAAGCGACTCATCGTTTGTGAGTAAACCCTTGACTGACTTGTACTTCATATCTGCCCGCCGCTAACTTATTTCGCCTGCGCTACGGCGTCGAACGTTATCTCCCCAAACTGCGAGAACGATAACCGCACCAGTAATTACATATTGCCATTCTTGCTGTAGTTCAAGAATTCGAAGGCCATTAACCAGAACAGCCATAATCAGCGCTCCAATTATGGTTCCGCTTATTGTTCCTTTTCCGCCGAGAAGTGAGGTTCCACCAATAATTACCGCAGCGATGGCTTCAAGCTCGTAGCCAAGACCAAGGTCCGGGCGGGCTGATCCAAGTCGAGAGGTAAGAACAATCGCTGCCATTCCTACATATAGTCCACCAATTCCGTAGATTGCAACTAACCAGTGATTAACCTTTACACCGGAAAGTTTTGTTGCGGCTTCGTTAGAACCAATAGCGAATGTATAGCGACCAATAACGGTTTTATTCAAGACAATTGCTGCAATTATTGCGCCGACAAAGAGAATAAGAACGCCATTTGGAATCTTAGGTATTAAATTACCTTGAGCAATGGAATCCCAACCCTTGACATCTGTAGTGAAAAGTACTGGTTTCATATCGGAAACAATTAGCGCTAGGCCTTGAGCCGCCTTCATGGTGGCCAAAGTTGCAATAAATGGTGGAAGCTTCAATATGGTAATTAATAGGCCATTTATCACGCCAAGGATTCCACCGACGATGAGACCAACAAGAATTCCAGACCAGACATTCAAGTTAAGTGATTGAACGGTTTTACCTACGATGATTGCTACGAGGGCCGTGGCTGTTCCGATTGAAAGATCGATTCCACCGGTAATGATGACGAAAGTAGTTCCAATCGCAAGTAATCCAATAACGGTTGTCGACATCAAAATACCGCCGGACACGTTCTCCCAAGAGGCAAAGACTGGGCGCATAATCGTGAAGAAAATAAAGATGACGACGAGGCTTCCTAGGGCAAGTACTCGACCTATCTCGCGTTTCACCAAGGCGGCGATCTTGCTTCCACCCTCAACTTCACCATCTATTGCTTTAATTGCATCTGACATTGCTCTCTCTTTTCCTGGTCTCGTTGATTCTTGCGTGACTAATTTCGGAATTTCGTGGCGTATTGCATTATTTTATTCTGATCTGCATCTTTATTGTCAATGATTCCCGTTAATTTACCTTCACACATGACCGCGATTCGATCAGACATCCGCAAAATTTCGGGAAGCTCAGAGGAAATCATGATGATTGATTTACCCTCCTTTGCTAACTTGGTCAGCAATTTGTAAATCTCGTCCTTCGCACCAACATCGATACCGCGAGTTGGCTCATCGAAAATCAAAATATTGCAATCTCGGGTTAGCCACTTTGCGATAACAACTTTTTGTTGATTTCCACCGGATAGATTCTTCACATATTGATTTTCAGATGGAGTACGGATAGATAATTGTTTAATGGCATCTCGCACAATTTTTCCCGCAGGCTTAGTCTTTAGGAAACCAAACTTATTTGAGAAAGCAGGTATTGACGAGAGAATTACATTGAAGGTTAAATTTTGGACTAAGAGCAAACCATATTTCTTGCGATCCTCTGATAGATAACCAATGCCTGCTTTTACCGCATCTGCAGGGCTTTTAATCTTTACCTCTTTGCCGCTGAGAAAAACTTTTCCAGAAGTCTTTGGGTCTGCTCCGATAAGTGCGCGGGCAAGTTCAGTGCGGCCGGCGCCCATTAGACCAGCGAAGCCCAAGATTTCACCTTTGCGAAGCTCGAACGAGACATCACGGAGAAGTTTTATATCTGAAATACCCTCAACTTTTAGAACGACCTCATTACTTAATGGCCGAACATCTGGACGCTGATCTTGTTCAAGCTTTCGACCAACCATAAGTGAAATGACTTCTGAAATAGAAGTTTCGGGGGTATTTAAAGTTTGAACATATTCACCATCACGAAGGACTGTAATTCGGTCAGTGATGCTGCTTAGCTCTTCTAAGCGGTGGGAGATATAAACAACGCCTTTGCCGGCAGCTCTTAGGGTGCGAATAATTTTAAATAAAGATTCAGTTTCGGTAGGTGTAAGAGAAGAAGTTGGCTCGTCCATAATTATAACTTCACCGCGATATGAAACGGCCTTAGCAATTTCTACCATCTGTTGTTTTGCGATGGTAAGAGTTCCGACAAGTTGCTTTGGATCTAAAGTTAACTCAAGTTCTGCAAGCAGATCTTTTGCTGCTTTATTTAGCCTTGCATTATCTAAAAATACTCGTCCTTTGCGGCGATCTTCACGACCGATAAAAATATTCTGCGCAACCGTTAAATCTGGCATTAGATTCAATTCCTGGTGAATAATGCTAATTCCCAATTTTTGTGCTTCATGTGGGCTAGAAACGTCTACGTGGTTTCCTTGATAGACAATATCGCCCGCATCTTTCTTGTAAATTCCTGAAAGAATCTTCATGAGCGTTGATTTACCTGCGCCATTTTCGCCAACAATCGCGTGAACTTCACCCTTATTAAGATCGAAATGCACATTGTTAAGTGCCTTAACGCCAGGGAACTCCTTGCTTACACCTGTCAAGGATAAGAGTTGCGTTGTTGCCATTTGTTCTCCCCAATGAATAAATTGCGTAAATTTCCTAAATTGCGTAATTCGAGCTATTTAAAACGCTCTCTAGATAATAATGCATAATGGCCAGGATTTCTCCTGGCCATTATGACTAACTTTTTACAAATAAACGATTAAATCGAATTATTCGTAAAGGTTTCCTGCGATCTTTGGATCTGCGATATTTGCCTTGTTGTAGTAGTAGAACCCTGTGTCGATAAGGTTCTTAGGAACTGTCTTGTTGCGAACGTAGTTAACTAGCGCTTCAACAGTCTTTGCTCCGATACCCATTGGGCTCTGTGTAATCGCACCTGATTGTAGGCCTGACTTGATGTTAGCCATTTGTTGCTTGCCTGAGTCAAATCCGATCAACT
>WLJX01000006.1 GCA_009701575.1 Actinomycetota bacterium | reverse complement strand
GAGTTGCGAAACATAATTTTCCAGTATCACGTTTAAAAATTACGCGTCCGGCTACGCTCTCAATAATTCCGGTAGCGACATCAATCGCTAACTCGTTATGAGTTTCGCGGATTTCCTTAATACTCTTTGTTCTTGGAACTTCTACCGGATATGGCTCAGTTCCACGCTCAATAATTGCCGCACGCTTCTCGCGGCGAATCCGAAGCTGTTCTGGCAGATCATCTGCATCAGATACTGCTGGAGTATTTTGAGAGTTATCTTTTTCGCTCATAAGGTGTGTAAGTCTATCCTTTAGGCGGGTTAAGAATTGCGTTCATGAACTAAGCGAAGTCCAATTAAGGTCAAATCTGGCTCGTGAAAATCAATAGTTTCACTTACCCCGATTACCAACGGCGCTAAGCCACCAGTTGCAATAACACTCACCTCGCCAGCATCTGGATAAAGAGATGTCAGCTCATCTGTAATTCGATTTACCAAACCATCTACCTGTCCCGCAAAGCCATAAATAGTTCCAGATTGCAGCGCTTCGACTGTGTTCTTTCCAATTACATTTCGCGGAGCTACCAATTCAACTCGCCGCAGTTGTGCTGCCCTTGCTGCAAGTGCTTCAACTGAAATTTCAATTCCGGCTGCAAGTGCGCCACCAAGAAATTCACCTTTTGGTGAAACCACATCAAGATTTGTTGATGTTCCAAAATCAACAACTATGCATGGCCCATTCTCGCCATAAAGTTCGTGCGCTGCCAGAGTATTAACAATTCGATCTGAACCAATTTCTTTAGGATTATCGACTTGCAGTGGGACTCCAGTCTTTACACCGGGTTCAACAATTGTTGTCTTAAGATCTGGATAAAAATCTGCAATCATTGTTCGAAGTTCACGAAGTGTTGAAGGCACCGTTGAACAGATTGAAAGTGCCGTTATTTCAAAGCCTTGAACCAGCGCAGAATAACGAACCCACAATTCATCAGCAGTGTCTCTGGGATCGGTCTTTACGCGCCAACTTCGGATTAACGCTTTGCCCTCAAATACTCCAAGGACAGTATTTGTATTTCCAACATCGATTGCTAGCAACATATTTACTCCATTCTCAAATCTAATCCGATATCCAAAACTGGTGCTGAATGCGTCAGTGCTCCTATAGCCAAATAATCCACGCCAGTCATTGCATAGGCGCGCGCATTACTTAAAATTAACCCACCGGATGCTTCTAACTTTGCTCGGCCAGAAACTATTTCTACTGCGGCCCGACACTCTTCAATAGACATGTTGTCTAGTAATACAAATTCGGCTCCTGCATCTATGACTTCACGAAGTTGCTGTAATGAATCGACTTCGACTTCTAATGGTAAATCTGGGAACTTCGCCTTCACCAAGTTAAACGCTGCAACAACACCACCTGCCGCGAGTACATGGTTATCTTTTATAAGTGCGCCGTCAGATAAAGAGAGCCGATGATTAACTCCACCGCCTGTAAGTACTGCGTATTTTTCTAGTTCCCGCATTCCTGGTGTTGTCTTTCGAGTATCTCGAATTGCGACTTTAGTTTCAGCTACAGCATCCACCCAAGATTTAGTCAATGTAGCTATTCCACTTAGATGGCCCAAAAAGTTTAAAGCACTGCGTTCTGCAAGAAGTATTGCTCGGACTTTGCCACGCGCTGAAATAATAAGAGAATTTGCCGAAACAAATTCGCCATCGGCATGTTCAATCTTGTAATCCTTAATGCCACAAATTTCGAGTAGCACTGCGACAACTGGAACACCAGCAATTACACCTGATTTACGATTTGAAAATTGCGCAACACCCAATTGATCTTCAGGGATTGTTGCGACAGAAGTGACATCGGTTGCGCCATTTAGATCCTCATCGATGGCGGCCTGCGCAATTCGCGCAATATTTTCTGGGTTTAAACCTGCGCTATGAATTAACTCAATAAGACCTTTACTAAATGTCATTATTTGACCTCTTCCAATTTAGAGCTCCAGACACCTTTGGCATCGTAGTTTTGGACAATCCGCTTAGACCAATTAATACTTGTCTGAGGAAAGTCACTTCGCCAATGTGAGCCGCGAGTTTCCTCGCGTTCCAGGGCTGCCTTGGCAATTGCAGTTGCAAGTAAATATAGATTTGAAACTTCCCATGCTTCGATACAAGGTGCATCACTTGTACGAGTAGATAATTGATTCAAGGTTAGAAGTGTTTCTTTAAGTGATTGGGCGCTTCGCATAACTCCAGCGCCTTGGCTCATTGCTAGTTGTAACGTCATCTTTATTGCAGGATTTAGCAGAAATTCCTGCGATTGCTCTTCACTGGGTTTACCTTGATCTACGATATTTTCTACAATATCTGTAGAAATTCTTGTTCCAAATACCAAGCCTTCTAGCAACGAGTTAGATGCCAATCTATTGGCACCGTGTGCACCCGTACATGCTGTTTCGCCACATGCATAAAGCCCAGGAATAGATGTCCGCCCCTTTAAGTCAACCTTTACGCCACCGGATGAATAATGTGAAGCGGGAGAAACTGGAATCATCTGTTTTCTTGGATCGATTCCATTTTCGATACAAGATGCAAATATCGTTGGGAATCTCACCGAGAAATCTTGCACTTTAGTTGCATCTAACCAAACATGTGGTGAGTTACTTTCTTTCATCTGCTTAAAGATCTCAATTGCCACAATATCTCTAGGTGCTAAATCTCCTTGCTGGTGTTTGTCGGCCATAAAGTGAACGCCTTTATCATTTACAAGTACTGCTCCTTCACCGCGCACCGCTTCGCTAATTAGTGGTTGTTGACCACTCAAACTATCGTCTCGCCACAAAACTGTTGGATGAAATTGAATGAATTCAACATCTGCAATTTCAGCTCCGGCACGCAGAGCAAGAGCTACACCATCTCCGGTTGATACCGATGGATTAGTAGTTTGAGCGTAAACCTGACCTAAGCCACCAGTTGCAATTACAACTGCGCGAGCAAGGGCGCGGCCAACACCGTCTCGGCTTCCGGCGCCAATAACGTGAAGTGTTACTCCACAAACTGCGCCGTTATCAGTTTTCAAAACATCGATAGCGAGTGCATTTTCAATAACTTCAATTCCTTCATCGTCGTTAACTGCTGCGAGCAAAGCCCGAGAAACCTCTGCACCTGTTGCGTCGCCACCGGCATGCAAAATTCGATTTCTTAAATGTCCACCCTCGCGAGTAAGAGCGATTTCACCTGATTCAGATTTATCAAAAACTGCGCCACGAGCAATTAATTTACGAACCGCTTCTGGTCCTTCAGTAACTAAGACATCGACCGCATCGGTATCGCATAATCCGGCACCTGCAATCAAAGTATCTTTCTTATGTTGATCCGGCGTATCGCCAGGTCCAAGGGCGGCAGCGATTCCACCTTGTGCCCACTTCGTTGAACCTTCATCTATCTTCGCTTTCGTAACTAATAACACCGATAAATTACTTGATCGCAAATTTAGCGCCGTAGTTAAACCTGCAACACCTGAGCCAATAACAATCACATCGGCAGTAACTGTCCAACCTGGCTTTCCGGAAAGTAATTTCATTCAGGAACTTCCAATTTTGGCATAGCCATATTGTCTAACAATCGAACCCCATTAATCCAGCCGGCCACAATTGCTCGAGACTTCGCGGTAATTTCCGTTGCTACTTCAAAGGTGTTCTCATCAATTATCTCGGCATAATCCAGTAGAAATCCTGGTATCGAAGTTATTTCTTTATTAAGCAAGTGGCGAGCTCGTTCTAAATCATTCGCTGCCGCGGCAGTCTTTAGTGCTAAATAAATCCCTGTCGCTTGCCCCTGTTCTGAGACTGATAACCGAGAATTTCGAGAAGACATTGCAACGCCATTTGCTTCGCGAATAGTTGGGGCCGCAATGATTTTAACTGGTAACTGCATTTGATTGACCATCTGATTGATTAAGAAAAGTTGTTGGAAATCCTTCTCACCAAATACCGCATATTTTGGCTGCACTAAATCGAAGAGGCGTTTAACGACAGTCAGAACACCGTCAAAATGGCCGAACCTGTGCACACCTTCAAATAGATTTCCGATTTCTCCAGCAGAAATTAGCTCTGGATCGCTTGGATATATCTCCTCAAAAGTTGGTGCCCAGACAAGAGTCGCACCGCTAGCTTCCGCAAGTTTGGTATCACTCTCCAAAGTTTTTGGGTAACTTGAAAAATCATTTGGGTTCTCAAATTGCAAAGGATTGACATAAATACTCACAACAACTTCATTTGCTAACTCTTTCGCAATTTTAATTAGTGATTCATGCCCAGCGTGAAGCGCCCCCATGGTTGGAACAAAGGCGGTTGGGTGGGTCAACTTTAAATTCATGCTCCAGTCCTTTCCGGGTACCGGGCTCGTAGGACAAGGTTACAACGGTTATTCCAAACCATCCAAAATTTCTTGGACCAGCCCGCGCCCAGGTAAAACTGCATCTGGCTCAATTTCTAACCAAGGCTTAAGAACAAATGCTCGTTCGTGCGCTCGTGGATGCGGAAGAATTAAAACCTCAGAATTAATTACTTCATCACCTACGCTAATCAAATCTATATCGATTGTTCTGGGACCCCAATGGACTTCTCGAGTACGCCCAAGTCGATTCTCTATCTTTAGCGCTCCAATTAATAACTCATGTGGATCCAATTCGCTTTCAGCGATCAGCACGGCATTTAAGTATTTTGGTTGTGCCGGTCCGCCTACGGGATCGGTTTCATGATTTGTTGATAGATGAGTTACCTCAATTATCTTCGCAAGCTCCGTGACTGCACTATCTATATTCAAACTTCTATCGCCCAAGTTAGAACCTAGCGCAATAACAACTCTCATCTTGAACGTTCTATTGTTACTGAGATATCTTTAAAGTTGATGCCAACTGGAGCATCAGGCTTATGTACTGTTACTAATAGCGATTCAATCTGTGGAAATTCACCAAGAACTCTCTTGCTGACACGGTGTGCCAGAGCTTCAATTAATGAGAGTGGTTCGCCAGTAATCTCTTCGACAACCATTGTCGCAACACTCGCATAATTAATTGTTTTGGTTAGATCATCGCTCTCGCCAGCCGGTTTTAAATCCAACGAAAGTTCTAGGTCAACAATAAAGATTTGGCCATCGCGACGTTCTTCTGGAAATACCCCGTGGAAGCCAGTTGCCGATATGCCGGTTAACGAAATGCGATCACTCATTTTTGCATCTCCTCAACAACTGCAATTGCATCTCGATGTGGCTTTACTGAATGGGTTCTTACTCCCCAAACTCCAGCCTTCGCTAAATATGTCGTGAGTGCGATGGAAGCAAACTCGCGATCATCAGCAGCATTCGCGCCAAGTAAATCTCCAAGAAAGCGTTTTCTTGAAGCACCTATAAGTATTGGAAAGCCAAGTAGTTGTAATCGATCTATATTTTTGAGCAATTCCCAGTTATGTTCAGCGCTCTTAGCAAAACCAATTCCCGGATCTAAAATTATTTGTTCAGGTGCGATTCCAGATTTTGTAAGGGCGATAACTCGCTCATCTAACTCTTCTTTAACTTCGCTAACTACGTTCGTGTAGGTTGCCGAATTCTGCATATCTTTCGAGTGGCCACGCCAATGCATAACTACATATTGAAGCGCTGGATTACTGGCAATTACTGAAGCCATCTTTGCGTCGGCCAAACCACCGCTAACATCATTAACGATTGTTGCTCCAGCGCCAATCGCGGCAAGTGCGATGTTTGAACGTGTTGTATCAATGCTTAAAGTTACGCCAAGCTCTGCGAGCTCGGTTATCACTGGAATTACGCGATCCCTCTCGGTCTCTTCACTTACACGATCTGCGCCTGGTCGAGTTGATTCACCGCCAACATCAATTACATCTACGCCCTCGGCAATCATCTCTTTGGCTCTATTGATTGCAGATTCAAAATCGAAATGTCGGCCGCCATCTGCAAAAGAATCCGGAGTTACATTCAAGATTCCCATTACGAGAGTTCTTTCGTTACGCATGTTATCGATTATTTGAAGTTATGAGACTCATTGCCTCAGCGCGAGTAGCAGGATCTCGCAATTGTCCGCGAACTGCACTTGTAATAGTTCTTGCCTCAGACTTCCGAACACCGCGCATTGACATACATAAATGCTCACAATCAATTACAACAATAACGCCAGCAGGGTTTAATACCTCAACCATTGCATCCGCAATTTGTGAAGTTAAACGCTCTTGGACTTGTGGCCTCTTTGCATACATGTCTACAAGTCTTGCCAACTTTGAAAGCCCAGTAATTCTCCCATTCTCACCTGGAATGTAGCCGATATGTGCAACACCATGAAATGGCGTTAGGTGGTGTTCGCAATGAGAAAACACTTCTATATCTCTGACAATAACTAATTCGCTGTGGCCAATATCAAATGTTGTTGATAGAACTTCTTCTGGTGACTGCCATAACCCCGCGAAGTTCTCCTTAAGTGCTCTAGCAACTCTCGCAGGTGTATCTCTTAAACCATCACGATTTGGATCTTCACCGATCGCAATTAGTAATTCAGTTACCGCTTTTTCTGCACGCTTCTGATCAAACTCACCTTTGGCACCACCATCATGTGGCCCCATCGAAACTGGAGTTATCTCATTCACTTGGCGGAGTTACTTTCTTTCTTGGCTTGCGAATAATTTTTTCCTCTTCTTCGACAACGGGTGCTTGAGGTTTCGCAGGTGAAAGCGCAACTGGTGGCAGCGTGCTTGGCTTACGAGCTTCTGAACCTGTCCATGCTGGTCGCCTTGAAACTAATCTGACCTTCTTAAAGATTTTCTCAATTTCATCTTTTAATAGCGTCTCTTTTTCGAGCAAGACTTCTACCAAATCGTCGAGAATATCTCGGTTAGCAACGAGAATTTCATAAGCCTCTTGGTGTGCATTCTCTATAAGAGTTCGAATTTCGTTATCAACAATTCCTGCAACCTCTTCAGAATAATCTCTCTGGTGTCCGTAAGTGCGGCCAAGGAATGGTTCGCCTTCACTGACTCCTAGCTTGATTGCACCGATTCGTTCCGTCATTCCATATTGCGTAACCATTGCGCGAGCCAAGTTTGTGGCCTTCTCAATATCATTTGAAGCACCTGTTGTTGGGTCGTGGAAAATTAGCTCTTCAGCGGCGCGACCACCCAATGAATATGCAAGTTGATCAAGCATTTGATTTCTAGTTGTGGCGTATCGATCTTCATCCGGCAAAATCATCGTGTAACCAAGTGCGCGGCCTCTAGGCATAATTGTAATTTTATGGACTGGATCTGTATGTGGCAGTGCATGTGCAACAAGTGCGTGACCACCTTCGTGATACGCGGTAATACGACGTTCCTCTTCAGTCATCAGCCTTGTCTTGCGTTGCGGTCCAGCCATAACGCGATCAATCGCTTCATCTAGTGCAGCATTTGTAATAACTTTGGCATTTTCGCGAGCAGTTAATAGCGCCGCTTCATTTAATACATTCGCTAAGTCTGCTCCGGTAAAACCTGGTGTGCGTTTTGCAAAGTCCGCTAATTTTACTGACTTTGCTACTGGTTTATTCTTCGCATGAACTTCGAGAATTGCAGTGCGGCCTTTTAGATCAGGGCGATCGACTGGAATTTGGCGATCAAATCTTCCTGGACGTAATAACGCAGGATCTAAAACATCTGGACGGTTTGTGGCTGCAATCAAAATTACCTGACCATTTGCTTCAAAACCATCCATCTCAACAAGTAATTGGTTCAGTGTTTGTTCGCGTTCATCGTGTCCGCCACCAAGTCCTGCACCACGTTGGCGACCAACAGCATCAATTTCATCAACGAAAATAATTGCAGGTGCATTTGCTTTTGCTTGAGCAAATAGATCACGAACTCTGGATGCACCAACGCCAACAAACATTTCTACGAATTCAGAGCCAGAGATTGAATAAAATGGAACGTTTGCTTCACCAGCAACGGCGCGAGCCAGAAGTGTTTTACCAGTTCCTGGTGGGCCATAAAGAAGTACGCCTTTAGGAATCTTCGCACCTATGTCTTGGTATTTTTGGGGCGAAGCTAGAAAATCCTTTATTTCGGTAAGTTCTGCAACAGCTTCATCCGCACCCGCGACATCTTCAAAGGTGTTCTTTGGCATCTCCTTTGTCTGCAACTTTGCTTTGGATTTTCCAAAGGAGAAGACTTTATTTCCGCCTTGGGCATTTCCCATGAATAGAAGTAATAAAAATCCAATAAGCAAAAGTGGGAGAATACTTAAAAGTATTGACATCAAGAGAGATTGTGTTGGGACCTTTACATCCCATTTCTTGGGAGGTGGGTTGCTAGTTAAAAGTTCAATTATTTGTGGCTCTTCACCAGTAACAAATGAGGCGTAAATCTTCTTTGAACCTTTTACATAATTTCCAGGCTTTAAAACAACTTCGATTTTCTGATCACGATCTATAACAAGTGCGGAATCAACTTTATTTGCAGAAATTGCCGCAAGAATAGTTGAGGTTTCAACTTTGGTAAATTTGTCTCCACTTGATGAAAGCTTTCCGAAGAAGCTGACAAGAACGAGAGATAAAACGATCCAAAAAAGTGGGCCACGTAAAATTTTACGGACGCGCGCCTTTGAAAATGAAATTTTCTTCTTCGGTATTGTTGGCGCCTTCTTCTTTGAGTTTTTCTCGGTCATAAATACATATGTTTCGCTAGTACGCCAATGAAATCAAGATTGCGATATTTTTCATCAAAATCAAGTCCATATCCAACAACGAATTCTGTTGGAATATCAAAGCCTACATACTTAACATCAACTTCAACCTTTGCCGCTTCTGGTTTACGCAACATCGTTAAAATCTCGACACTCTTTGCACCGCGGGATTCTAAATTTGCCTTCAACCAACCAAGAGTTAAACCGGTATCCACAATGTCTTCAACTATTACAACTTCGCGGCCAGTGATGTCGCGATCTAGATCTTTCAAAATTCGAACAACTCCGCTTGATTTTGTTCCGGAACCATATGAAGAAACTGCCATCCAGTCCATTTCAATATGTCGTTGCAGTGCACGTGCAAAATCTGCCATCGTCATCACGGCACCCTTAAGAACTCCGATTAAAAGTAAGTCTCTTCCTTCATAATCTTTCTCAACTTGAATCGCTAATTCCTTAAGGCGCGTGCGAATTTGTTCTTCAGTAACTATTACGCGTTCAATATCGGTTCCGGTTGATGCTAGATCCACGAGGCGATTCTCTTTCTACTTTTATGGCTGCGTTGGTTGCGAGTTCGAGAGCGAAAGTCTGCCCGAAATTCGGCCAACCTTCACACCGCCAGGGAGAGATGTGTGGCCTTGACCACGCCAATCACTCACAAAAGCCTCGATTGGTTCCAAATGGGAGGCAGAAATGCTTCCGACCGGTGCCCCTGCGGCATAAATCGCCCGCCGCAACACCCTGCTCCGAACAGCGATTGGTAGATCGATAAGGGCTGAAATCTCAATATCTGCTGGGTTTAATTTAGAAAAAACAGCATCGGCCCACTCATCTAGCGCAGTTGCATCTTCGCGCAAAATTTTTGCAGATCTCGAAAGTGCATCAATGATTCCTGGACCAATCTCCCTCTCGATTAATGGCAGAATGTTTTCGCGCACACGCACTCTTGAAAATTCACTTTTAATGTTATGCGGATCGCTCCAAAATTCAAATCCCGCTTCACTGCAAGCTTCTTCAGTTGTGCTTCTATCAATAGTTAGAAATGGTCTGATGTAAGGGCCGCTAACTTCTTGCATTCCAGAAAGTGATTTAGTTCCAGAACCTCGTGCCAGGCCAAGTAAGACTCCCTCGGCTTGATCATTCTTTGTGTGACCTAGTAAGAAAGTTTTAGCACCATAAGTTTCCATGGATTGTTCAAAAACTTTATATCGAGCCCGGCGAGCAGATGCTTCCAGACCATCAGTCAGAACTACATTTGCTTTACCCAGAAAAATATCGGTGAATCCAATTTTCTCTAATTTCTCACGTGTTGTTTCCGCGGTCGCTGCAGATTCTTCTTGTAGTCCGTGATCAACGATGACACCAATCAAATCAATCTTAAAATTATCGCTCTCAAGCTTTGCAGCAATTGCTAGCGCTAAGGAATCAGCGCCACCTGAGACACCTACACAAACTTTCGAATGTGACTCTAATTTTTCAAAGCGAATACGAACCGCCTGTCGCAGTTCAAGTAGTGCTGGGTTTTTAACGCTCACATGGAGCACTCTATAAAACTATTAGACCCGACCGCCAGATGGCATTAAGCCCTTAATGCTGTACATATTTGAGAAAATCAAGCCTACTTTTCTAGAATTCGCTTCCCACATCATGCCATTTCCAGCATAAATAGTTATGTGGTGAATATTTTGAACCGATCCATCATATGAATAGAAAAGTAGATCGCCAGGTACAAGTTCGTTAAATGGAACACGCTTTGAAGCTACGAAATAGAGTGCAGCATTTAGCCGTCCCCATTGTGGGTAACCTAAACCTGCATCTTTATATGCCGCATAAACCAGACCAGAACAATCAAATGCATTTGGACCTTGTGCGCCCCAAATATATGGCTTGCGCGCTAAAACTTGTTTCTTTGCATATGCAACTGCTTTAGTTCTAATTGCCTCATTTGAGCGAATTGTTTGTCTGCCAGTGAAGCCTTTATTTGGCCAGACTTTGAATTGATTTGGAGTCTTAGTTGCAGTTACAGCATTTGCTTCTTCAAGTAATGCGAGTTGGCGTTGCTGTTCCAAGGTAACTCGGAAATTTTTTGCCTTTGCTAATTCTGAGGCAAGTTTATTTTGAACTGCACGTAACTTACTTACCTCTTTAGCCTGTGCTGCTTTCGCAGTATCAGCAACTCTCTTTGCTTCGGCAACTTTTGCAGTCGCAACTTCTTGCGCCGCTTTGGTTCGATCTGCTTCCGCTTTTGCAATCTTCGCTGCGGCCTCGGCAGCTTTAAAACGTTTCAACGCAACAGTATTCGTATTTCCAATCTTATCCAGCGTGGTTAACTGATCAATCAAATCTTGTGGACCATTTGCGCTAAGTAACGCATTTATATTTGTAAAGTCCCCGCCAAGTTTGTAAGCATTTGAGGCCATTCTTCCAATTACTCGTGTTGCCTTACCAACTTCTGCTTGAGTCTTCGCCGCATGGTCTGCCGCTGCTTGCGCATTGGCCTTTGCGACTGCTAATTCTTTTAGCGCTCTGTTGTAAGCAAATTGTGCTGAGTCTGCAATTGCAGTTAGTTGATTTAGGGTTTTAGTTGCCGAATTTAAAACCGCCGCTGCTTTTTTCGCCGCCTCTGCCTTTGCAGCTTCTTCCTTCTTGGCTGCTTCAATTTGCGCCAGAGTTGGCTTAGGAGTTTTTGCCTGCGAGACCTCTGCGCTTAAAGTTGTTAGAGAGATGCCAAATGCAATAAAAGCGGCAATAACTCTCTTGGACATCCGTTAAGGATAAAGGTTGAAGCTGAGAATTATTGGAGATTAACGCTCTGTGTCGCTAATTTGCGACATCTCGCTTCTTAAAAAGAACTGCGGCAAGAGCGCCACCAATAATTAGATAACCGAGAGAGACAGCAATTGAATGTTTGTAGGTTAAACCGGGATATCCACCTTCGCCCAGATTCGCAAAATTTATTCCTGGAAGCCATTTTCTAGTGCTATTAATTAGCGCCGCCAAAATATTTTCTAAAATTAGATTCCACAATACGCCAACAGCAATAGCGCTAATTGGTGATCGAAACAAGAGTCCAAGAATCATGCCAAAAGTTCCATAACAAAGGGTGGCAAGAAAGATATTTAATGCGCTCTCGAAGAGGATGTGCATTGCGGCTGATGTGCCCCAAGCAGTTGTATCTACTTTTGCTCTTCCAGCAAGGGCATGTGAAATCGCGATACTTAGAGCGCCTGCGAAGAGGACCATGACAAGTGCAAATAACTTCATCGCAATAAATTTTCCGGCAAGAATTTTCATTCGAGACGGCTGGCGAACCAAGAGATTGCGAAGTGTTCCAAGTGAATATTCCTGTGCTGTTTGAGACGCAAAGATACAAAGTGCTACGACTCCGAGAAATACTCCGACCAGTTTAAATCCGTAAACCAGGCCAAGTGCCTCACTTAACTCTTTCGGTCCAATACTCTCGCCGCGCTTAGTGTTTCCATCTTCAGAATCAATCATCAAGAAAACGATTGAGGTGAATAGCGCGCTCAAGCCACCAACGGTTGCGATAGTTCCTAGCAGAAGAGATGGGCGGCGAAGTTTGCGAAGCTCGGCTATCACTACGCGAATCATTTGTTATCCCCTGTCATTTCAAAGAAAGTTTCTTCTAACGTTGGCAGCACCACTGAGATGGAAGAAAGGGTAATTCCCGAGTCAAAAGCGAGACGATTAATCTCGGCACTTGCCTCTTTTGCAGCCGCTATCTGTAGCGCTCCATCAACAATTGTTATTTGATAGCCAGCTTCACTTAAGGTGTTCACAAGTTTTGCTAAGTCAACTTCATATTCTGGTCTTGCAATAATGATTGGTTTTTGTGCCGACAATAACTCTTGAGTTCGACCTGAAAAAATAACTTTTCCTTCGCGCAACATAACTAAGTATTCGCAAATCATTTCTAATTCGCTTAGTATGTGAGAGGAAACAAAGACGGTTGTTCCACTATTTGCTAAATCCCTAATGATTCCGCGGACTTCTTGAATCCCAGATGGATCTAAACCATTTGTAGGTTCATCTAATATGAGTAGTTCTGGATTTGGAAGAAGCGCTGCGGCAATTCCGAGTCGTTGTTTCATTCCCAACGAATATGTTTTAAATTTTGAACCCCCACGCTCTGCTAGATCAACTTTTCCAAGCAATTCATCCACGCGCGCGAGTGGGAATCCGCCAAGTTCGGCTAGCACTTTTAAATTTTCGCGGCCAGAAAGCGCAGGATAAAAAGCTGGCCCTTCAATCATTGCGCCAACTCTTGGTAAATATTTTTCTGGATGTTTAATGCTTTCGCCTAAAACTGTTGCACTTCCACCGCTTGGTGTAATTAGTCCAAGCAGCATTCGAATAGTTGTCGTCTTTCCAGAACCGTTGGGGCCTACAAAACCACAAATCGAACCTGATGGGACTACGAAACTTCCATGAGATAACGCTGCTCGTTCGCCATAAATCTTCGTTAAATCTGAGGCAGATATGGCCACTGTGCCTGTCTTGTTCATGTCGACACCCTACCTACTAAACTTTAGACATGACTCATCAGCATCGACCTTGGGGATATTCCAACTCTGCAAGCTCTTCAGATGGCGATACACCTGACTGGCAGTTACATGAAGAAACACTTGCAGTTAGGGCTGGATTAGCGAGATCAGGTTTCGGTGAAACTGGTGAAGCAATGTATCTAACAAGTGGATACACATATGACAGCGCCGAACAGGCAGTGCACTCTTTTACTGATGAAGTCGATCACTTTGTTTATAGTCGATTCGCGAATCCAACAGTTTCAATGTTTGAACAACGTCTCGCAGCAATTGAAGGCGCAGAATTCTGTGTTGCTACTGGTTCTGGAATGTCCGCAATGTTTGCTTCAATCGCCTGCATGGTTGAAACCGGAGATCGTGTTGTCGCTGCGGCTTCAATGTTTAGCTCTTGCTATGTGGTTCTCTCAGAAATATTGCCTAAATGGGGAATCGAAGTTGAATTTGTTAAGGGGAATGATATAAAAGTTTGGGAGAAGGCTTTAAGCAAAAAGACAAAAGTTGTATTTATTGAAACGCCAAGCAACCCGATGTTAGAGATTGTTGATCTTAAAATGGTTAGCAATCTTGCCCATGCAGTGGGTGCAACAGTTATCGTTGACAATGTTATGGCTTCACCTATATTGCAGAAGCCCCTGCTTCACGGCGCTGATGTAGTTATGTACTCGGCGACTAAACATATTGATGGCCAAGGAAGAGTTCTAGGTGGAGCGATCCTTGGAGGCTTCGATTACATTCAAGGCTATTTAAATCCATTCATTAGACATACCGGTCCAACGCTTAGTGCTTTCAATGCTTGGGTATTAGTTAAATCGCTCGAGACGTTATCAATGCGTGTAAATAAGATGAATGAGAGCGCCCAAATTGTTGCTGATTTTCTCGCAGAACAACCTAAGGTTAAAGCAGTTAACTATCCAGGTCTAAAGTCCCATGCTGGTTTTGAAATAGCTCAGAAGCAAATGACTGGCGCTGGAACAACGTTGAGTTTTGAAATATCAGGTGGAACTTCAAAGTTATTTGAGTTCATGGATGCGTTAAAAGTAATTGATATTTCTAATAATCTTGGTGATAGTAAGTCATTGATAACTCATCCGGCTTCGACGACTCATCGCCGGTTAGATGTAAAAACAAGAGAATCTATGGGAATTACAGATTCACTAGCTCGGCTATCTGTTGGCCTAGAGCACTCTTCAGATTTAATTAAGGATTTACAACAAGCGCTGCGATAACAAGTAGCAATGAATAAACGCTCAAGTAAGTGATTGACCACTGAAACAACTTTGCGGCGGCTTTATTGGAATCTGGGCCATCAATCTTTAGTAATTCAAGAGCAAAGCCAAGTGCTATTGCAATAGTTATTACCCAACACCACCACGGTAGATCAGCGCTCCAGTTCACGCCAAGTGAAGTGATGACCATTCCGATTGTGTGAAACCACATCTGCTTTTCGACTGATTTAATTGAAGCAACGACTGGCAGCATCGGAATTCCAGCGGCCGCATAATCATCTCGATATTTAATTGCTAGCGCCCAGAAATGTGGCGGGGTCCAGAAAAATATTACGAGAAAGAAGAGCCAGGCGGTAAGTGAAAGTGAATTAGTTACTGCAGCCCAACCAATTAGGACTGGCATACATCCGGCAATTCCTCCCCAAACAATATTTTGAGAGGTGCGACGCTTTAACCCAATTGTGTATCCAAATACATAGAAAACAATTGCTGCTGCTGTTAGTACCGTTGCCCAAAGAGTCGTAAAGATAGAGAAGATAGTTAAAGAAATTACTGTCAGCGCCGAGGCAAAGATAAAGGCTCGAGTTTCAGAAATCGCGCCACTAACTATTGGACGATTAGCAGTTCTGACCATCAAGCGATCTGAATCAACTTCAATAATCATGTTGAAAGCATTTGATGCGCCGGCAGCAAGCGTGCCGCCGATTAAAGTCGCAATTGTTAACCCAAGTGGAGGTACGCCTTTTGCAGCAAGAAATAGGGCTGGCAGGGTTGTTACAAGTAAGAGCTCAACCACGCGCAATTTCATTAGCGCGATATATGGCGAGATATTTAAATTGCTCACCTTGTTAGCCTACTCATTCTTCACCAGCAGGTTTAGCGACTGTAGCCAACATTTTATCTATGGTTTTTCGTGCTAATTCGCGGGCCGGTTCATTTGGTTTCACAGAATTTGCTATAACAGCGAATACATATTCATTGTTGCCAACTTCCACATATCCCGCCAGGGTTACGGAGGTATTAATCCATCCTGTCTTTGCTTTAACTAGCCCCTTTGCTGATTTCCCAGATTTCGTAAATCTATCTTTCAGCGTTCCAGATTTACCAGCAACTGGAAGGCCATCATAAATCGATTGAAATTCTGGTTCGATCCTTATCTTCCAAAGTAGTTCTGCGATAGTGCGAGCAGATACCCGATCGTCGTGAGACAGGCCACTTCCATCTTTAACACTTAGCCCTGTGTGATTAACCTCAAGGCTATTCAAAGTTTGCTGGAAGGCTAGGTTCATTCCATCACTATCACGAGTGAATCCCATTTCATCTGAAGCGTTTCGTGCTAAGCGATCAGCCAAAGTGTTATCACTCCAGAGCAAAGTAAATCCAATTATTTCACTTAGTGGTGGTGAAGAAATTTCAGCAAGCGGTGTCAATTCAGAAAGTGTTTTAACTTCTGCTTTTGTAACTCGCTTAAATTTAATTTTCTTCCCGTAAAAAGTACGCAAATTTTCGATATCTTTAGTGAAGAGTCCATTGAACTCAATAGTCACTGTTTTCGGATCAACTCCGGTTTGGCCAATTGCGCTAATCAATCTCGTGGATAACGCCCGGTGAAATTTATTGGCGGAACTTTTGCTCGTAGTTAGCCATGGGTCATATTCCCCAAGCATTACGAATCGCTCTGGATCTGGCGTCGAATTAATTGAAGTTTTAAAGGTTTTTTCGGCGCCAAACGCTTTGATAGCCGTGACCGATGAGATTAATTTAAGAATTGATGCAGGAGCCCGTGGTACATCTGCTTGATTTTCAAATATTTCAGTCTGGGTAATCGGATCAATAATTAAGATTCCAGGCTTTGCTAACGCGGGAGAATTAGCTAAGTCTTGAAAAGATTTAGGGACATTTAGTGCAGTTGCCGGCGTAGCAATAAACAAAGCCACGCTTACTGAAGTTAAGAGAGCAATAATTCTACGCATCTGCGGATTATGCCTTGGTTTTCTTTTTAAAGCGCCCCTGTGATGTGGCCGCACCTAATAAAACTATTGCGCCACCAACCGGCTCATGCCACGAAATATGTTCTCCCAAGAACAGCCAACCGACAAAAACGGCAACAACGGGAGTTAAGTAAGTAACAGAACTTGCAATCGAACTTCCAGCCCGTTCCACTATTTGAAAATTCCAAATGTAGGCAATTCCACTTCCGAAAACTCCAAGTGCAATCATCGCAAGTATTGGCCCAGTTCGATATTCATTTTTTGCGATACCACCAATTAAATAGAAGGGTAAGAGTGTCACGGCTGCAGCAGTTACCTGGCTAGCAGCAAGAGCCTCAGCCTTTAAGTTCAGTGGTGTCAAATATTTTTTTATAATTGGGAAAGAGAGTCCGTAGCAAGTAATGGCTACGAGTAGGGCAATTGCTCCTACAGCAGAATTTGTGCCAATTCCCTTCCAAATTCCAAGAACAGTTAAAACACCAATCCCACCAATAACTAGGCCATAGATTTGATGCTTAGAAATCTTCTCTGATCTAAATACAAAGAGGATAAAAATCAGTGTTGATAGCGGGGTACAAGCATTAATGATTCCGGCAAGAACTGTTGTCACTCGTTCTTCCGCAAATGCAAATAAAATTCCTGGAAAGACATTAAGCAATAGCGAAACAATCCAGAGAATAAACCAAGTTCTGAGCTCTGTCGGAAGCGAAATTCCTCTTACTTTCGCAATCAAGAGCAGTGTCATTGCGCCAAGTGCACAGCGTCCGAATGCGACGCCTACTGGCGTTAAGAATTCAAGACCAAGCTTGATGAAAATGAATGAGCAGCCCCAAACCAACCCAAGTGCCAAATAAATAGGTAGCCAGGATTTTTGCTTCATGCAATCTCCCTCTAATGTTTGGGTATGACTACTGCCGAAATTGGACCTGGTGAATTCTATCCAGTGGTCGGCGTTGGTCCGCATCCAAAACCTTGGCCAACTGAGAAACATTTCGATCCAGAACTCTTAACAAACGGAGATCGCAGAAATGTTTTAGATCATTATCGTTATTGGAGCGTCGAAGCTATCGTCGCTGATTTAGATACCAAGCGACATGACCTACAAATTGCAATCGAGAATTGGCAACATGACTTGAATATTGGGTCTGTGGTCCGAACCGCCAATGCCTTTAATGTTTCAAAAGTTCATATAGTTGGTAAGCGTGATTGGAATAAACGCGGTGCCATGGTTACAGATAAATATCTTCATGTTTTGCATCATCCAACGGTTGCTGATTTTAAAATCTGGTGTGATGAGAACAGCGTCCCAATAATTGGAATTGATAATTTGCCGGTCTCAAAAGAGTTAGAGACCACAAAACTTCCAAGTAAGTGCGTTTTATTCTTTGGCCAAGAGGGCGCTGGAATGTCCGATGAAGCGGTAGATATCTGTGAAACTGTTTTAGCTATTCGACAATATGGTTCAACAAGATCTATGAATGCTTCAGCCGCTGGTGCAATTGCAATGTATGCCTGGGCCATGCAGCACTTAAATAACCCTAAATAACTACTCTTCTTTTACTACTTCCTCTACCGCCTTAATCCGACGGCGAATCTCATCTGCTTCATCTACTCGACCTAGGGTTTCAAGAACATCAGCCATTCTTCCCTCAATCTCCAAGATAAATTCAAAATCTTTACTCTCGTTATCTGTGGCAATCTCTAATACCCGGTCTAAAGTATTTAAGCCTTCTTCGCCCTGACCTGCAACGATTTGGGCCTTACCTAATTCGAGCAGCGAATAGGTTTCACGATAGTGATCATGTGCTGTGATAAAAACATCTAGAGATTTCTGTGCCGCGGTAAGTGCACCTTCGCCATCGCCAATTTCAACTAAACAATGTGCGATTTTCTGATCGCATCTTGCGACGTTAATTACTTCTTTTAACTTTTTAAATAACACACGGGCTTCCTGGAATGATTCTAAAGCCTCGCCATAATTCTTTAATTCACGTTGCGCGCATCCGATTAAATGTAAATCATTTGCCGCACCGCTGTCATTTCCTTCCACCAAATGTTCTTGCACGCATTGCTCCATACACTCGATAGTTTTCTCATACTCTTTTGAGGAGAACCACCATTCCCCTAAAGTGCAAGCTAAATCAATTGCGAGTGGCGATTTTGATTCTCTTAGTATCGCTACCGCTTTACTCATGGCTGTTGCAGCTTCATTCATACGCTTCAATTGGTTTAAGTTATAACCAATTGCTGAATAAGCCTGTGCTAAACCATCAGATGGAACTACTGATCCAAGTTCGGTGTAAATATCGCGAGCAGTTTCTGCAAGTGCGAGCGCCTCGTCATATTGGCCACGCGCATAAATGCGAGCGCTTAATTCATAGTAAGTATTTGCTCGATCGAGCCCTTGAGTTTCTGGGATTCGCTCCCAGAGCATTTCCTCGGTGACAATATCTTCCGTTGAATCATCGTCCTCGCTCATGTCAAAAACTCTAGCAATACCTTCCGCCTTCTGCATCTACAGGGGTATAGTTCCGACACGTGCGTTTCTTAAATACTCCAAGCCACGACCTGACCTATGACGATGTCTTCATGGTCCCAAGCGCATCCAATATTGCTAGCCGAATGGATGTAGACCTTTCTACTCATGATGGCACCGGCACAACAATTCCGATCGTCGTAGCAAATATGACCGCCATATCTGGTCGCCGGATGGCCGAAACGATTGCTCGCCGTGGCGGCATGGCTGTGATCCCCCAAGATATTCCGATCCAAATAGTTAGTGATGTCATCAAGTGGGTTAAATCAAGAGATACATTCTTTGACACTCCTGTAACGCTTTCACCAACTGAGACTGTTGCCGATGCAGTAGACCTTATTAATAAGCGCGCGCACGGGGCACTGATTGTTGTCGAAGATGGCAAGCCAGTAGGAATAGTTACTGAGGCTGATTGCGAACGCGTTGATCGCTTTACTCAATTGCAACTTATTATGAGCAAAGATTTAGTAACTGTTCCAGACACAATCGAAGCTCGTGAAGCTTTTGATTTTCTAAATTCAGAGCGCCGCCGGTTAGCGCCAGTTGTAAATAAAAGCGGCAAGCTTGTCGGAATTCTGACTCGAACTGCTGCGCTTCGAGCAACGCTTTATCAGCCAGCACTTGATGCAAAGAATCAGTTGCGCATTGCTTGTGCTGTTGGAATTAATGGTGATGTTGCGGCAAAGGCGAAATCACTAATTGATGCCGGCGCGGATGTTCTTGTAGTTGATACGGCACATGGCCACCAAATTAAAATGATTGAAGCTTTGAAATTAATTCGAGCACTTAAACCAAATATTCCTATTGTTGCCGGCAATGTTGTAACTGCCGAAGGTACTAAAGCTCTGATTGAAGCTGGCGCAGATATCGTAAAAGTTGGAGTTGGCCCGGGCGCAATGTGCACAACTCGAATGCAGACCGGTGTAGGACGCCCTCAATTTTCTGCAGTACTTGAATGCGCAGCTGAAGCGAAGAAGCACAACAAACATGTTTGGGCGGATGGTGGAGTTCGCCACCCTCGCGATGTTGCACTCGCACTTGCTGCAGGCGCCTCGCAAGTAATGATTGGATCTTGGTTTGCAGGAACTCTTGAATCACCAAGTGATTTAAATAAGGATGCAACTGGACGACTTTATAAAGAATCTTTTGGAATGGCATCTGCTCGTGCGGTTGCTGCAAGAACAAGTAATGACGGCGCCTTTGATAGAGCGAGAAAAGCGCTATTCGAAGAGGGCATATCTTCTTCACGAATGTACATAGATCCTGCTCGCCCAGGAGTTGAAGATTTATTAGATGAAATTATTTCTGGAGTTCGTTCTTCATTTACATATGCTGGCGCAAAAAGTATTAGTGATTTTGCTGATCGTGCTGTTGTTGGAATTCAATCGGCATCTGGTTATGCCGAAGGTCGCCCGCTACATACAAGTTGGTGATTTAATCTATTTCCCGTTTGGGATCATTGCTGTCATCCCATTCTTCTTGTGGTTGCCCAAGTTTCCAATACATATAAAAAATAAATAGACCAAAGAATGGCCATTCGAAAACATAGAGCCAGCTGCGATTATTTCCATCGAATGCTCTAACTAATTCAATGACGCCCATCGCTAGACAAATCGGAATAAATGAAAGTAACCACTTACGTTTTGGTTCTATCTCTCTAGTCATCTGCGTCCGCAACTCGCTTTTCATTCTCAATCCAGTCATATGCGGCGAGTGAAATCCAGATTGCATCAATTAACATTCCCATGGCCCACATGATCGCGCCACCACGATGTTGGTCCGCAATTCCTTCGGTCATAGCCATACTCATGGGAACATCATGCAACAACTTATTTCCAGAATATAGAAAGAACCCCGTCATAGTTTCTGGCAGCATCATCGCAAATAGCGAAAGCACCCGAGCTGCATAAGGAACTTTGTAGGGCTGAGGATTTCCAGACATGACTGGGTAGTAATAAATAAATCCGCCAACCAAAAACAGAATTAATTCAAATTGATGAATGTTGGGATTAACCATTCCAGCATCGGCTAGTGGTGAGAAATGAGTTGCGATCAAAATTCCTAGAAAAAGCATGAAACCAAATTCCAGGCGAAAGAGTTGGCGAACCAGGACGCTTCGCCCAATACCAAGGATTACTTTTCTAACCCTAGGATCGCGGGAATTAAGAGCAACTTTTATCGGAGAACCTAAAACTATTAACGGTGATATCAACATCATCAACCCAACGTGTTGAACCATATGAATCCAGAAAGTACCTATGGCGGCATGCGCGACCGGGCCAACGAGAAGTATGAATGCGAGAAACATCCCGAGATAGAACGAGAGTTGGCGAATTGTAGTTACACCGTATTTACTCGGACGCTCAAAGTAGTACCAAGAAGTTTTTGTGATCAGGGCGAGGGCAAAAAAGAGGTCCCAGATTGGGCTTAGTCCCATCCATTCCCCCTTAAATTCTCAAAGTTTTCCCGACAAATCCTACGAAAAGTGTTCCCTAACACTCATTATGCCCGTAACCTGAGCCAATTCATGCATCTGCAAAGTAGTTGCACCTGGCAGTTCTAGGGGAAAGGCTAAATAGATATGGCAAGTTCAAATATGACAGCAGGGAAGAGATTGGCAAGTGCTCTCCTCGCAACTGCTCTCTCAGTCTCAGTAGTTGCTGGAGTAGGTGCATTGCTTCACAAACTTAGCGCCGACCCGAATGGGACTCTAGTAGCCACAAAAGAAGCTGACACGATCACACTCGATGGAAAAGTTTATCCAAAGGCATCTTTAACAATGGGTGTTTATGCAGATAAAGAGCAAGCAGCAGCAGATGGTTTTACTGGAAATAAAAATGATTGGGTGCAATACGGACCTTCTAATCACTTAATTCTTCCGGCCAACACATATGTAACTATGACTATTCATGGGTATGACGGTGGCGAAGAACTTAATAACCCATACTTTGGAAAAGTTGTTGGAACTGTTGGTGGAACTGTAAATATTGATGGTGAAGATATAACTTCACTTCCATACAACAAAATTCAACATACTTGGACACTTCACGGGATTCCTTCAACATCTCAAGACCCACTTTATGTAAGCGTTCCCTTGCTTCGCGTTGAAGAAGATGAAGAGACTGGTTGGGTTCCAACTGAAGATCCAATTACAAACTTCAAGGGTCACACAATTACTTTCTCATTCCTTACCAAGGGCGCTGGCGACTATGTCTGGAACTGCGAATTTCCTTGCGGCGATGACACCTACGCAAAATTTGGAGCCGCGATGAGTGGTTACGGATATATGTCAGGAAAGGTAACGGTCACAGCATGAGCGGACATAATGATGTAGAACTAAAACCAACTCCTGGCGATCGCTTAACGAAGTTCTTTAGGCGTTCTGATGTAATTCAATCAACAATCTTCGGTGTAATTGTCACGATTGTCTTTGTAATTCTTGGCGGCAAGTTTTATACCCAATGGATGCCAGAGATTATGAGTACTGACATGAAGGCAATTGAAAAACTTATGGTTGTCTTTACTTGGATTTCTGCACCGGTTTGCGGTGTCGTTCTAGGAATAGCGTTATATACCTTCCTTAATCGCCACAGCGGAGATACTCCACCGCCAGATGGGCCAGCCACACGTACTAATGGGCCGATTGTTCTGCTCTGGTCGGTTGTTACAAGCTTGTTAGCACTAACAGCGGTAATTTATGGAATCACCGAACTTAATTCATCCTCGATTGCAACTGCAAAGAATGCCGAAGATGCGATGGTTGTTAATGTCGTAGGAAACCAATGGGTCTGGTCATTTGAATATCCAGAACTTGGAGTTCAAAGCCACGAACTTATGCTTCCTATTAATCGCGCGGTTGCATTCCATGTAACTTCAGTTGATGTAAACCACTCCTTCTGGCCAGTTCAACTTGGCGTAAAGATCGATGCCAATAAATTGGCTGAAACTTTCGCAGATACAACTCCAACAAAACTAGGTGAATTTGATGTTAAGTGCGCCGAGCTTTGCGGTCTGTATCACGCATATATGGAAACGACTGGTGAGGTTATGACAAAGGCCGACTTTGATAATTGGATACTAGAACAAGGAGGTCACACCGCATGACAACACTTGACCAACACGTTGGAACGCGTCCTATTCCAAATCCAAAAAATAGTTTGATCACTAGATTAAATGCGGGTACTGGTTTAATCGTTGGCTTAATTTTTACAGTTGCGACCTACCAAGGGCTTGCGAAAGTTCTTGATACGAGTGTTTATCATCTTCATAATCAGGTTCTTCTTGCGACTATGTTTATGTGGAGTATCGGCTTCCTAGTTGGTATCGGAGCCTTTATCGGACCAATTCGTTGGCTGATTGGAAAAGATTTAACTGCTGAAGAACAGCTTTACATGGCCGGAGATGGCCAAGGCATTAAGCGCTACTTCAAATATTGCACAGACCACAAAGTTGTTGGTATTCAATATCTCTGGGGCGTTATTGCAATGCTCGCCGTAGGTGGCGCGATGGCAATGATGATTCGTACCGACCTTGCTAATCCTGGCGGACATTTCATAACACCATCTGTCTACAACTCACTTGTAGGCCTTCATGGAATCACCATGATTGTTGCAATGATTATTGTTGCCACAGGTCCTTTCGGTAACTACATAATGCCAATCATGATTGGTGCCGCAGATATGGCATTCCCAAGACTTAATGCTCTTTCTTGGTGGGTCTTATTTACTGCGATCCCAGTCCTTTGTAGCGCTTGGTTCTTAGGTGGAATTCCTACTGGTTGGACTGCTTATGCACCTCTAAGCATTCAAGCTGGCCCGGGTATGAATGCATTTATTGCAACAATCATTATCTTCGCGATTTCAACTGCAGTTGCTGGTGCAAATATCACTGCAACAGTTATTGCAATGCGCGCAAAGGGAATGACTTGGAACCGTGTACCTATTTTCGTAATTGGTGCAACAACTTCAGTGGCACTTGCAATTCCAGCCTTCCCAACATTCATGCTCTCAATGATCATGACTGCTATGGATCGCTCATTCTTAACTGGCTTCTTCGATGCAAATGTTGGTGGAACTGGTTGGTTATACGCCCACTTGTTCTGGATCATGGGCCATCCTGAAGTTTATGTAATTCTTCTTCCAGGTGTTGCGATACTTATGGAAATTGTTCCAGTCTTTGTTCGCAAACCATTGTTCTCATATACCGCAGCAGTGGTTGGATTTGCTGGAATTGCTGGCTTATCTATTCTTGTTTGGGCACACCATATGTACATGTCTGGCTGGATGCCAATGCTAAATGGACCTTTCATGGTTACAACGGAGATGATTTCCGTTCCTACTGGACTTATCTTCTTGGTAATTCTTGGAACCCTTTGGAATGGTAAGCCATGGCTGAAAGTTCCAATGCTTGCGGTCTACGCATTCCTTTGGAATATGTTGGTCGGCGGAATTACCGGACTTTATCTCTCAGATGTTCCTGCTGATATGTACCTACATGGTTCTATGTATGTCACCGCGCACTTCCATTACACGCTAATGGGCGCCGCACTTACTGGAGCTGTTGCTGGACTTTCATACTGGTATCCAAAGATGACAGGCCGCATGATGCATGAACGCGCGAGTTACATCTCCTTCTGGTTGGTACAAATTGGTTTCCAAGTTCTGTATCTCGGAATGTTTATTGCTGGCGCTGAAGGTCAACCTCGTAGAGTTGTTGATTATGCAGAACAATTTGCAACCTCAAACAAGATCAGCACGATGGGCGCCTACACAATCGGCATCGGCTTCATCGTTCTACTCTGGGCAGTAATTCACTCTTGGCGTCATGGAAAGATCGCGCCAATGAATCCATGGGGAGCAAAAACTTTGGAGTGGACAGTTCCTTATCCAGTTCCGCTAGTTAACTTTGATACCCCACCCGTTGTAACAAGTGATCCATATGGATATGGAAGGAGTGCAAAATAATGTCAAGCGATACTAAATTCCACGTCCATCACGATGCACCAGAAGTTATTGGTCGTCGTGAACGATTAGGAGTCAGACTTCTAATTGTTGCCGATGGCGCATTTCTCTTCGGAATGATTTTCTCCTACTTCTATCTGCGAAATCTTGACCAAAATGGCGGATGGATTCCAAAAGGCGGACATACCTTTAGCGCTTCTTCTGGCTGGATGGCAGTTCTTCCTTTAATCGTGGCGGCGTTAATTCACAAACTTGCCCAACGCGATCCAACTCATCAAGGTAGCTTCTCGTTAATTACATTGGCTGCTTATATCTATGGTGGCTATTACCAACTTCATCAATTAGCAAATATGCCATTTATCAATGGTGAGACTGGCGCATTTGAAGGCGCATACGCTTCTTGTTGGACGGTTATTGCTGGAGCAAACATGTTCCACTACTTTGTTGCCGGTTTCATAGCACTTGGATTAGTGCTTCGAAGTCGTCGGGCAACAGTTGATCCAATTCTCGAATCATGGCGAATTCGGACTGCTGCATCTTGGTTTACCTGGATAGCAGTATCAGGAATCGCTTGCGCAATAACAACTTCATTTATCTAAATCATTAATTAGAAGGTATAAAGGCCCTGCAGAAATGTGGGGCTTTTTTATTTCTCTTGTGCTGCAATCTTCTTTCGAGACAGAAGTATGTGACCAGTAAAACCAATGACCAAAGCGATAATTACGCCGATATTTGAATAAGCCCAGGGACCGTTCTTGCCGCCAATTAGCCCCAAGAAATATCCCTGCCATGAAAGCCAGCTAGCGAAAGTGTTTGTTACAAATCCCCAACCAACGACCGAACCAAATAACACCAAGCTAAGTGAACGAACATTCCATGCGCCATAAATTCCTTTTGAATTAAAGAGATCCGCCTCAACATAGTCTCGCTTTCGCATTAGAACATCAGCAACAAAGATTGCCGACCAGACCGCGATTGGAACCCCAAGAGTTATTAGAAAACCTTGGAATGGTCCGAAGAAATCTCCAGCAATCCAGACGATATAAATAGTGCCTAGTGTCATTATGACGGCATCTATAGATGCGGCAACATGGCGCTTCACCGGTAAACCAATTGAAACCAAGGTAATACCAGATGAATAAAGATCAAGAATTGCGCCACCAATTAGACCGAGAATTGCAACTGATGCAAAGGGAATTAGATACCAAGTTGGCACCAGAGTTGTCAGTGCTCCGATTGGATCCATCGAAATTCTTTCGCCAAGTGTTTTACTACTTCCGGCTAAGAGCGATCCATATATAACTAGAACTATTGGAACAATCGATGCACCGAACACGGTCCATCCAATTACCCCACGGCTAGAGACACTTCGTGGCAAATATCTTGAATAATCAGCGGCGGCATTAACCCAACCTAAACCGATTCCAGTTACTCCAAATATAAGTGCGCCAATAAATGCTTGAGAGCTTCCACTTGGAATTGCTGATATCGCACCCCAATTAACTTGGTCTGCAGTTAGAACTATGTAACCGATAGTTAAAACAATTGTTGCGATCGTTAAAACTTTTTGAAGCCGCATAATTACTTGAAATCCTAAGACGCCACCGAAAATAGTTAGCCCGGCTGCAATTGAAAATCCAAGGATGCGTGAGATGTTTGGGTCTATATTTCCAATTCGAGTAAAGACGGTTTCAGTTGCGAGAGTTGCGAGTGAAACTAAGACTGTTTCCCAGCCTACAAAGATTAAATATGAGAGAAGCCCTGGGACAATATTTCCCTTCACGCCAAATGCTGCGCGTGAGAGCGTCATTGTTGGTGCGCTTGCTCGCTTGCCAGCTAGTGAACTTATTCCTACCAATCCAAATGAAGCAATAGTTCCAATTATTGCTGCGAGCGTGGCCTGCCAGAATGAAATGCCAAAACCAAGAAAGAAAGCGCCGTAAGAGAGTGCAAGAAGTGAAACATTTGCAGCAGCCCAGGGCCAAAACAAACTTCGCGCAGTTCCGCTTCGCTCATTTTCAGCAATAAAGTTTGTTCCATTCATTTCTAGCATGGGGTAAAGAGTAGAGGTAAAAGATACGATTGGCGCATGTTTCAGAGTGATGAATTCCGCAAGGCTAAATTGGCAACTTCAATTACATTCTTCATTAACGGTTTTTCTGTAGGTAACTTTGTATCGAGAATCCCAGACTTTAAATCTGTACTCGATATTTCAAATGGCGTACTTGGCGCCTCATTGTTATGCGGTTCAATTGGTGTTCTATCAGCTCTTCGACCGGCCAGCAGAAATTCTGCAAAATATGGAAGCGGACCGGTAACAAAGTATTCTGCACTCACATTGGCACTCGCAGTTCCTTTGGTGGGACTACTTTTTAACCTTCCTTGGTTTGTCTTCTCACTATTTATCTATGGTGTTCTTTCATCGATTCACGATTTATCAATGAATGCCCATGCTGCGGCTTTAGAGAAAACAGCTGGGAAGAGATTATTGAGTACCTTTCATGCCATGTGGTCTCTCGGTGGCCTCAGTGGTGGGGCAGTCGGTGGCTTAATTGCCAGTACAAATATCTCAATCCGCACACATGCTCTTGCTGTTGGATTAGTTATTTTCGTTATCGCATTCATTACTAGAAATTGGTTCTTAACCGCCGCCGCAGATCAGCACTTGTTTGAAAAAAATGAGAAGCGAAAAACGCCACGCAAGTTAGCGATTCTTGGATTGCTAGGTTTATGCGCTGCACTCGGTGAAGGTGCCGCCGCAGACTGGGGTGGAGTTCTTGCCCGAGAAACTTTCGATTCAACTCCCTTTATGTCTTCACTTCCCTATGTTTTCTTTGCCTTCACTATGGTCTCTGGCAGGTTGTCGGGTGATTTTCTAGCCCATAAGTTCGGCGCAATAAGACTTATAACTTGGTCGGGATTAATTTCTGGCGTTGGTCTAACTTCTGGATTGCTAATTGGAAATATTTATGGCGTAATTTTTGGTTGGTTCTTATTTGGCATTGGACTATCAACAGTGATTCCAATCATGATTAGCGCAACCGGATCTCTCGTAAATGAGAAATATTCTGGCCAAGTTTCTGCTGCCGAGGGTGTTGCTCTGGTAACAGGAGTCGCCTACTTTGGTTTCGTCTTAGGCCCGCCACTTATCGGGTTTCTCTCTGATTTATTAACGCTCAGATGGGCGATGCTGGTTCCAGCTGCCTTAGCAATACTTTTTGGATTGAGTGCAAAAAAAGTTTTGTCATAGTAAATTGCTTTCATGATTACACCTCAGAAACTCGCATCCAACCAATTTGATCACTTCTACAAGGGCGGCTACCGCATCGGAGCCTTACGTAATGGTCCAGGTGGCCCAATGCGACCAGAAGAGTGGATCGGTTCTATGACCACACGCTTTGGTGAAAAAACGATGGGGTTATCGGTTTTATCGGATGGAAGTTACTTGCGAGATTCTGTAATAGCTAATCCAGAGAAATGGCTTGGCGCAGAACATTTAAATACCTTTGGTGCCAGTACGGAGCTGTTAATGAAGTTACTTGATCCAGATCAACGACTTCCAGTTCATTACCATCCAAATCGTAAGTTTGCTAAAGATCATCTTTCGCTAAAACATGGAAAGACTGAAGCTTGGATTATTTTGGAAGCACCTGCTGGTGCAAATGTCGGTCTGGGCTTCAATACCGAGTTGAAGAAATCAGATGTTTCAAAGATGGTAGATGCAAGAGATGCTGATGGTTTGCTTGCATCACTTCAAAAATTTGATGTTAAGGCTGGAGATACAGTTTTTGTTCCTGCAGGAACGCCGCATGCAATCGGTGCTGGAATCTTTGTTCTTGAACTTCAAGAGCCAACAGATTTATCCGCGCTTCTTGAATGGAATGATTTTGCAGTCGACGGAGTTAAGGACGGCCATCTCGGATTAGGTTTCGATACGGTATTAGATGCACTTCGCTACACACCAATCGATAAAGAAGAAGCGAGCAAACTCGTCTTTTCAAATCGTTTATTTAGTGGCTCTGATCAATCAGTATTTACCGCTGTTGCTGATCCATATTTCCGCGCAGATTATCTCGCTGGAAATGCAAGCAAGATTGCTGCCGGATTTAGTATTGCGTTGATCTTAGAAGGTACTGGAAATATAACTTTTGAAAATCATTCAGAAATTAGCGCAGTTAAGGGCGATGCAATTCTTATTCCACATTCCGCTGGAAGTTGGACGTTAAACGGTGCAAGCGGTGTGGTTTGTCGCCCACCACTTGCTAAAGATGCTCCGCTAGCTTGGTAAATTAGTAGCTTAGGCAAGATTATTAGCACGAACAATATGTTCGACCATGTACTTGCGAGCACTTAGCGCCATTGGCTTGTTCTCGGTCCAAAGGTTTCGCCAAATTGCTAAAGCAAGAGATAAGTCTGGGTGAACAATTGCCGATGAGAAACTCTCAAAGGTAATAACGCCTTTGTAGTTAATCTTTGCAAGGGCACCAAATAGTTCATCGAAGTCAACATTTCCGGTTCCAAGTCCACCTCTGTGGCTAGCGCCAATATGAACATATCCAATATGTTCGGCATTATTAATGATTGGTGATGCTAGATCTTGCTCTTCAATATTCATGTGATAAATATCAATGTGAACCTTCACATTTGGCTCACCTATATCTTTAATCATCGCAACTGCTTGATCGATTGTATTTATCAAATTTGATTCATAGCGGTTAACTGGTTCTAAACCAAGTGTTATCCCCTTTGCTTGTGCCGCAATTGCTAGGCGCTTTAATGAGGCCACAGCATTCGCTCTAGATTTTTCCGTAGCTGGATGTGAATACTTTCCAAGGGCGCTAAACAAAACACCGCCTAGGTAATCTCCTTCGATGCCGGCTACTACATCTAGGGCAGCCATTAATTTCGCTTCGCCCTTCGCAACTATTGCTGGGTCCTCATTATTAATATCAGCGTCAAAAGAGAGGCCGAGTGAACAAGCTGCTTTAATTCCAAATTCTTTAAGAGTTGCAAGTGTGTGTTTGGTATCGATAAGTGAAGGATCGAGTGCAGGAATTTCGATTAAATCGTATCCGGCATCAACCGTGTTTTGAATTGCCTCACGACATTCTGCGTGGGACCAGCCACCGACCCATACAAGAGCGTGAACGCCTAATTTATTTGGAAGTTGAATTGTCATGTTGTAAGTATATTAATTTGAACCGTTCGCGCCAGTAGGTAATTCCTCTAAACTTTCTAGAGCGTTAACCATCATTGCTGGACAAGTATCCCCAGGTGCGATTATTGGTTCGAAATGCCACCACTCATTCTCGTAAACGCGGCAAAGTCCAAATAATGAGCCATTATCTTCTAACCACTTAACAGCGGTTTTGTCTCCAGGATAATTTACATCGATAGCCGTGCCCCATGGATGATGCGAAATATCTTTAGGTAAAACCCACTTTGAGGCTTCCTCTTCACTTCCATATTTCCTTACAGCCTCCGCAAATAGCCTTTCTTGCAGCGCTCGTGATCTGTAACCAGATGTAATTGTTATTGAAAAACCAGCTTCTTTCGCCGCAGCTTGGGCTGCCAAAAAACGAACCTCAAAAGTTCGATCCAATTCATCTGGACGAATTTCTCCATGTTCAATTGGTGAATCTCCTAAAGATTCTTCCTCGAGTAAACAACCTAAATTCGTGTCACTTTCACGTAGAACCTTTGTTTCCAAATTAAAGCAGAGAATTTTTGTTGCGGGTACTGGCGCTTCGGCTAACTCTTGAACTGAACCAGTTCTAGCTAAACCAGATGCATAGAAAACTATTGAGAAATAGGCAATCACCCCAAGCAAAATACGGCTCTTCTCTTTAGACATATTTTCGCGCTTTATCTGGGTAATTAGTGATTACGCCCTCAATACCTAAATCTTTGCAAAATTTCATATCGCTGCTGGAATTAACAGTCCAAACAAATATCCGCTTACCTCTGGTTTGCAATCTAGTGACCAGGTTGGGATATTTTTTTATAAGCTCAATATGAAGCGCGACGATCTGAGTTGGAGCAACAAGTGCTTGAAGATAGAACTTTACAACTGTACAGGCCTTATATGATTTCTTAAATCGCCTAACTGCAAACCAAGAAAATGACATACAAATAACTTCAATTCCGGATGCAGAAATTTCTGAATTTCTGCGCTTTAAAAGTTCTAGTACTTTCCATTCAACTGCGCCACCAGATGCAACCGGATGCTTACTTTCAATTAACAGATCTTTCTTATTAGCAATGGCCAGGGTGAGTAATTGGTCTAAAGAGATAGCTGCAACTAAACTCTGCATCTGGTGAAATTTACTCTTTGAAACTCTATGTTTTACGCCAGCGATTCTTGCGGTATCAGGATCGTGGAAGCAGGCAATTTCTTGGTCTTGAGTTAACCTGACATCACATTCAAAGCCTTCTGAGCGATCTTCAATTGCTGCAAGATAAGCAGTTAGAGACATCTCGGGCGCTCGACCCGATGCCCCTCGATGTGCAAATACTTTCATTTACCAATTATGAATCGAATGGAATTTAGAATTCCAAATTTCTTAAACGGTGGCTTAATTAGAAAGGCAAATCTCATTGGAATGGCCCATAGGCCAAACACTCTGGTGAATACTTTTGAGCGAGCAGAAATATCTTTTCTGGTGTTTTTCAGATTTCCAGAACTGTCTGCTGGGTGCATTGCAACTGTGATTGGGAGAAAAGTTCCTTCTAAACCCAAGCGGAGCGCATCAGCAATCAAAATGTATTCATCCCCCAAGTAGTTTTCTGCTCCTGCGCCGAAGTTTTCATCAAACTTGATGCCTAGTTTTTTGAAATCCGCCACTCGGATAAACATCTCATAGGTAGCGGCTTTGGCTGAGTTTCGAAGTTTAAGAGAGTGTGAATTCTTGGGATAGGGCTTACGTAGCTCGCCTTTCTCATTAACCGCCTGAGCCAAAACAATCGAAATCTTTGGATTAGCCTCTAGATATGCAACTACTTCATGAATTCCAGATGGCTTAAATTCCAAATCATCATCACCAAAAAGTAAGTACTTTCCAGTTGCCTCGGCAATAGCAGCATTGCGACTCTTTGCTACCCCACGGCTCTTTAATTCTGTAACTGAAACCTCGGGAGGGAAAGTTGGCATCGGATCTGATTGTGGATTCTGAACAATAACTAAATTTGTTACACCTGCAATAAATCTAATATTTTGCGCTCTACCCGAAAGAGTTGAATACCCGATTGTTAGCAGGTTTTCACTATTCACTATGTGTTCTAGCCCTTGCAAATCTCATCAAACCACTTGAAATATTAGAGAGGCTTGAATTCTGCATTCGAAGTCCAAAGAACAATACGATGGTATTTGAAGGACTTATCTCTCCGTTATAACTTAGAAATATAAGTGATGCAAAGAGCGTCAACATTGCGATTCCAGATAATAAAATGCCAACCTCGCCAGATTTGATTCGGCTCCCGATTTTCACCGAACTTGGTATGTGCTCTTTTCGTACCTTTGCTTTAACAAATCCACGCTGGGTTTTCATCTGTTTTCGGAAGATGCGACCAAGTATTTGAAAAATCACTAAGACAACAAAGATATTGAGTAGGCCAAATTTCCAATTTAGAAATGTGAAAAAGATGATGACTACTCCCATTTGGGTAAAAATACTAAGCAGTGTTGTTAATTCAAATGCTAAAGACCAGCGCCAATTCTCTTTGCTGCGATGAACTTCAACTTCTGAGGCTTTGAAGGCGCGATCGAAGACATTGACACGATAGATTCTTTGAAAGTAATGACCTGCTCTTGTAGCACCAAAAAAGGCAAAGAAACCAATAATGAATATTATTAAGCGTGAGCGAGGCATGTCACCTTCGTGCATAATTATTTGGGTAAACAACTTTGCAACAGCAAGTTCAGATACTGAAATAAATGCAGCAATCAAAACTAAGCTTATTAAAATCAATCGATACTTCGTAGTTGGAAATAGTTGTAGCAAGGCTGATTTAAGTTGACCGAGTATCGCGCGCATATCTCAATTATTCCGTAATTTTGCCGAAGAGACGATTGCCGCGATATGCCCAACTGTCACAAATAGAGCTATTCCGAGGGCGATTTTGAGTGAAATTGGGTAAGCACCAAAAAGCGCTACGAACATGGTGAATTCGATCGAATGAAAGATCCTTTGTACTGGGAAGAATTTGAATATTTTACGGGCGCTACGAAGAGCCCCTTTTATCGGAAGGTTCGCTCCCTTTGTATCCTGAATTTTTGTTAATCCAGAGAATGCTCTTGCGACATGAACGGCATCATTCAAACCTTTATTGACAATAACAATTCCTGCAAGCAACGCTCCGAGAAAAGGATAGATAGATCCAGTGATTGGGCGCTCAGGCCAACCGGCCAGTCGCAGGCCAAAGAAAATCGGAATTAAACCTTCGGCCGCATAATGTCCCAATTTATCGAGAAAAATTCCCATTGGTGATTTTGTATTTCGCCATCTTGCAACTTCGCCATCGCAGCAATCAATAAGCATTTGAAGATGACTCAAAAATAGTGCGAGGGCTATTCCTACCCAACCCTGGATTAAGAGTGCGGGGCCAATAGACGCAGCAACAATTACCATCAACCAAGTCACGCCATTCGCAGTGATTGGAGTTCTAAGAAATATTCTTGTTAAATACACAGAGATTTTTCGCTGATAAAGATCGGCTACCCAATGCTCTGAAGTTGATCGCCCAGTTACTGAAACTGGCTGCGAGATTTCTCGAATTTGCGCAATTGTGGGTTTTGTAGGTCTGATTGGTTGGGATGTCATAACTTATGCTGCCTTGACTCGGTGGCTCTTAATCCACTGTGCTGAAGATATGACAAAGAAAAGTATTGAGAAGTAGTAGACGAGAATGGTTATTGGCAATCCAAGAAAGATCCAAACAGGAATGATTAGTAGGCGGCCAAAAATAAATCCGCCAGCTATTGCTAGCCATTTTGGCTTTCTCTCACCTTGCAGGGCGCGATACATATTGTCGTAATGATTAAAAATAATTGCGAATACAAGTAGGAAAATCAGTGAACGATCAATATCGCTAATAATTGCAAGCTCGATGAAAATCAATCCTTCAACGAGGCGCAAGATAGATGGTTCAAGCCAATCAAAACGATTTGTTGAATTCTTATTTTTAATTGAATCTAATTGTTCATCGATGAACTCATTATTTACTCTAAACTTCGGCCAAGTTAGCGTTTTGCGTACTCGGGCTCTAAAAACTAAAGCTATCGAAATTAGCGAAAGAATTGGCATTATTGTGAAGGTAAAGGCTGCACCTCCTACAACAGAGGAAGCGCTTATAACTAGCCAACGTTCGCCAATTGGGAATTGAACTGCCTTTTTAGACCAATATTCAAAACGAGAGCGTTTTTCGCGTTCGACAACAATGTAGCCATCGGATTTAAGATCATAGGAGATTGCAATAGGCGCTGGCGCTCTAAACTTATTGATTCGGGCGAAGTTGTAATCAGAAAGATGTCTGAAGGTTTGAAAAATCATCATTCCAATTGCCGGAATCCATAAGTCCCGACCCTGTTTTGCAGCGCCATATGCAAGTGCATAAAAAACCAAATACTCTTTTATTCGATCCGTGATTGCATCGAGCCAAGCACCTAGTTGTGAGAATTGTCGCGTATATCTTGCAAGTTCACCATCAACGCAGTCAATAATGATGCTGAGTTGTAAGAGCACAGCACCAGCAAATATTGTCCAAAAAGTTCCTTTGCTGAATTGATATGCTGAAAACAATCCGATCGCAAAGGAAATTAAAGTAACTTGATTTGGCGTCATCTTTAAACGTACGGCGAGCCAGGTAAAAAGTTTCGATATTTTGCGAAGGAAGAAGACTGAGTAGAATCCATCATTTGCTCGATTAGCAATCTTCAACCGAAGTCTGGCATCGTTTAGTGAGGCGATCTCACCAGCCACTCGATCTCGTTCTAATTTTTCGATGCTTCTAGTGCAAGGCGCACCAACAACTTCGGCCGATGCGACCAAAATTGTTGCTCGAACTAGGCCAACCAAAATTAGGTCGATAGCTAATCCGGAATGGTTTGTATTTGAAATATCTGTCAGAACTTTAATGATTTCAACCCGCTGGGATTGCGAGAGTCGAATCGCCCCAAGGAAATTGTGGTTGCCGTATCCAACTTCGTGAAATCCGGAACTTGCTCCTGTAATCCGAGAACCACCAACACGAGTGTCACCATCTTTTATCTTCGTTACTAAGGCAGTCGTCACACTTCGGGGATAGTCCGTTAGCAACTCCATGTGAGGCTTAGTTACTACGGTATTTTCATCCACCAGTAATAGATCTTGGTTCCCTGATTCAAAGGCTTTCAAAACATCGTCAATCTTGGTTCCCTGATTAACTTCTAGAGTCCTAAGATTTGTGGCCATAAGCGGTAATCTATCGTGCCTAACTGGGATTCTTTAGATATAGATGGGTTGTGAAGGTAGAGATGGCAATTCAAGTTGTAATTCTGGCGGCTGGCATGGGAACTAGATTGGGAAAACCTTGGCCAAAGCCGCTTACTGTTTTATCTGATGGTCGTTCGATCATGCAGCAACAAATGGAAAATGTCTCAAAAGTATTTGGCGATGAAGCTCGAATCACTGTTGTGGTTGGCTTTAAATTAGAAATGATTATGGAAGCACATCCATCTGCATCTTTTGTTTACAACGAAGTTTATGATCAAACAAATACTTCAAAAAGTTTATTAAAAGCACTTCGTGCAAGCCAAGAATCCGGAGTCTTGTGGCTCAACGGTGATGTTGTTTTTGATGCCAAAGTATTAGAGCGTATTGCAGAACGCATTAAGTCCGAAAAGTCATTTGTTTGTGTAAATACTTCTACGACCGCGGAAGAAGAAGTTAAATACACTGTAGATGAAAAAGGCTTCATTAAAGAACTTTCAAAGACGGTTCAGAACGCTTTGGGCGAGGCTGTTGGTATTAACTTTATCTCGGCATCTGAAAAGGCCGATGTAATAAAACAACTCGAAGCTTGTGCCGATCAAGATTACTTTGAACGTGGACTTGAATTAGCAATCGAAAAAGATGGCATAAAGCTAGAACCAGTTGATATCTCGGATCTCTTTGCAGTTGAGGTCGATTTCCAGGCAGATTTAGATCGAGCAAATGAAGGTTTAAAGTAATTACTTTTTAAATCTCTTCAAACTTTCGCGAATCGCCGCTTCAACTTCGTTAATTTTCGCCTCTGATACCTTGTGCGTGAAAGTTATTGGCTTAATCTCAGCCATATCTAATTTGGGGTTTATCGGGGTTGGATCCATAACTGGGACTCCAGCGCCAAGTGCGTAATCTGAATATTTAATACCAGTTCCGTGAACGTACTCTTCAAAGCCTTTGAACACGATAAGTGCGCAAGGAATTCCATAGCTTTGGCAGGTAATCATTACGTGCATAGCGCTGGTTACAACGCTGTCATATTCATTCAATTTTTCGATAAATGCAATCACATCATTTGGATGAGAAATTTGAACTGATAATTCATCAAAATTATCTGGCAATCTGACTGGAGCCTGAACATGTGTGTAATGACGAACAAGTGCGATACGACCATTTGTTTCCCCGCGGGTAAAGGGCAAAATCCGCGATAAAACAACGCCTGGATCACCAAAACTAGTAACTTCTGGGCCGCCAGATTCCTTAAGTAGTTTGGCGGTATGAGGACCTCGAACTGAAATGTATTCCGCTTTTGGATTAAGTGCATGCTTGAATGAACTGACACCGGTTCCAACAACTATTGAGTTTGGTTTTATAAATCTTCCAACTGAACCAAGGCTAACAATATGGTTTTTATTGGTTCGATTTGTGAGGCTCTGGAAAATTATCTTATTTTCAGTGTAATGATTAAAAATAAATGGGGTTAACCAATCGCCAAAGTTTCCAGGATATGGATTTTCCCACCAAGATAGAAATACTTCATTCTTACCTGGTTTTGCAGAATATGAGAGATAACTTGATGCAACTTTTATCGCAGCACGTTCATATCGGTTTGGCAGCACTTTACGTTTGAAATGAGTTAGTGAGGAGTTAAACCCAGCAAGATCACCGGATTTCCCTGCTGTAACCAATTTCGTAATAGTTTGGTTATTAATATTATTGTGGCTCTTGCCAGTTAAGTATCCAGTTATTCCAGATGCATCGACCATTAACCGTAATTTCGTTGATATTCCTAGCGGTAACTTCTCTTCGACGCGTTTCGCAAATCGCAGTAATTCCCGCTTTGGGTTCAGCAGACGTTTAGCGGTGTTGCCTTTATGTTGTTCAACGACACCCTTAAAGTTTTCAACTTGGCCGCTCGATCCAAATCTAAAGAAAGTTTCATGGCCTTCGAGTGAGCCGGCGCCTTTATCAACTGCGCAATTTGATGGAATTATCTGAAATGTCATATTTCCAGAAGTTGCTCGCCATGCTTCTTCAAAGAAATAGTCATCGGTTGCGCGAACTGTTGCAATCTCCTCAAACTCTGCTGCCGCAGTAATCATCTTGCGCGCTTGATCTGTGTTATTTATTCCCCAGAAGCAAGGTTCCCAAAATCGACCTCGGTTTTGATATCCAATCTTTGTTGGAGTGCTAAATCCTCGCTGAAATCCGATCAAGTCGGCCGTGGAATTTAGAATGAAGTCAGGTATGGAAAATAGCTCGCAATCAACATCAATCCAGAATACTTTTTTATCTGGATTCTTTGCGCAAACTTCAGCAATAAATCCGACTTTCCTGCGGCATATAGCTGCCCAATCTTCGCCCTCTTTTTTCGTTATTTCTCGGAGGTCGTATTGGATTCCCAACTCCTCCAAATTGGATTTGAGGCGAGCCCCATGTGCTTTGTAATAGTCATCGCTGGTGAAAAAGGAGCAGACAATTGCGTTGGTGATGCGTATTTCTGGCTTCTCTTGAGCCTTTATCTTGGGTTGAAACTGACTTTCAAGGGCGGCAATAACTTCCTTGCCTTGAAAATCCAGTGTGCTCATAGGAGCAAGTTAGAGAGTTCTTCTTAACCAAGGCCAAGCGGATAGGAAATTAGAGAAAGACTGAAGGTGAACTTTTGGTGCCGAGAAAATTGAGAGTTATTTGCGCAGAAATCTCTTTAAATCTCGTTTAGTCATCTTCCAAAGAATTCTTGCCACATATTTAGTCGGAAGTTTTTCAACAACCCGAAGATCCATTGCCACTAGAGCTTTTGCGGCTAGCTCAACTGGAATCATTGTTACTTCTGGATTTTCACCAATAGGGATCTCCGCGTTTTCAAACGCATCAATGTCTCCAATGATTTTGATTCCTAGCCCTTTAATCTCTGCAACGTTCGCACTTGAGACTCTCTTAGCAATATCTACCGCCCACTGTGGCGTCAATAATCTCGCCGCATCGATTGGTGGCGTGACCTTATTCGTTAAGTATTTTATAGAACCATTACGGATGAAGGTCTCATAATCATGCCAACTGCGTTTCTTTGAAAATTTCTTATTTATTGTATTAAGTAAAGTAATTTCATCTAGAGAAAGAGAACGATTGCTATCTTGATCGGTTTGTGGAGTTAAGAAGCCTGGTTTCAGCCCTAGGAGTAGGTTGAATTGTTCATACATAAACTCTGGTTTTTTCTCATCCACCACAAGCAAGACTACATTCTCTTTACCAAAGTGCTTTATCCACTTTGCTAAGACTTCGCCATGCATGTGGCGAACCCAGAATGATGGAGTGATGGTCGAAACTCCAGGTTCATCCAGGATTGAATGTAACCACTTCTCATAGCTGCTTTTAATTCCAATTTTAAGGTGCTGTTGGTATGCCGAGGGAATAATCTTTAGAAGTGGGCGAAGTGTGAAATAGATTGTTACATCAGAATTTCCAAGATCTTTCTTAAATTTTATTATCTGCTCTTCAGTTAGTTCACATAAGAATTCTGAACTAATTAGGGCGGTTGATTTGGCTCGCTTTACCTGCTTTAAGAATTGGCGCCATTTCTTATCTGTTGCAGTAATTCCACCGCGATCTTCCCAACCCCAAGTCTTTCCCATAAGGGAATAGACGGCTTTATGGTGTGCCTTTCCGCCAACGTGCGGATAAGTAATTCCTCCACTCTCCAAAGCTTTTGTGGCAGCGAAAAAACTAGATTGAATCGCAGTCGTGCCAGTTTTATGGAAACCAGCATGCACAATTATTTTTTTAGCCATGGCTGAAACTTTACCTCTTGAATTTAACTCAAAGCCGTTAGTTCTCGGGAAATTTTGCTAAAAATATCGCTCCTGGGGTCAATCAGTTCAAAGTGCCCAATATTTTCTAGTTCGAGCAAATCCGTTGAATTATTATCCATTTTCGAGACGTAATCTCTAGAAAATTGAACAGGTACCCGAATATCACTGCTCCCGTGAATTACATGAACCTTCACTTTTAACGGTGGTAATTCAATTGGATTCAAGTCTGGGCGTAGCTTTGCTGGGGCACCCAAAAAATCTGAGACCGAACCTTCATCTAAATCCATCTCTTCAGATCTAATCAAATCAGTCACCGGAGCAAGAGCAATTACACCTAGCACGTCGAATTTACCCGCAGCCAATAGTGCGAGGTGTCCGCCAGCCGAATGCCCTAACAAAATAGTGGCACCGAAATCTTCACTTAATTTTTCAATTGCGCTATGAACATCCTGAAGAGTTGCATCTGGGTTACCGATAATTCTTCGGTACTCAATTAACGCAACCGGCCAGCCAGAATCCGCTAGTGCTTTTGCAAGCGGAGATAAATGTTTACGATCAAATTCTGAGCGCCAAAAACCACCATGCATCAATGCAATTAATGGTTTCGTTGTTTTTTCTGGCAGGTAAAAATCAATTACTTGGTCGCTAGCATTTCCATATGAGACGCTATTTGTTGGATGAACTGCTTCTAAATCAAAAACTGATCGATCTTCAACTTCCATCAGTTAAATCAAGTCCATAACTGTTATTTTCTCACCACTAACAAATTCGGCAGCGATTTTCTGCCAAGCCTTACTTGCATCATTGACCATGTGAGCATCCCATAGCTCGCGATTAGTCCAAACTTCCCAGACGCAAACCTGATTTTCGTTCTTTGTATCAAGCAGTATTTCTAAAGTTTCGCAGCCCTCTTCAGTGCGGATATGGGCGCCATGTTTTCTAATATGTTCCGCGAAGGCGCTTCGCATGCCTGGCTTAACATCAATCTCAACGAATAAATAAACTTTGCTCACAACGCTCCTTATGTTGATGGAATTATGAGTTTAATCTGGTGCGCTTGAAGGGATTCGAACCCCTAACCTTCTGATCCGTAGTCAGATGCTCTATCCGTTGAGCTACAAGCGCAGGCGTGCTGGTGAATACTACCCGTTGATTAAGGTTGCCCCAAACGTAATAGATCCGCGACCGAAACGGCTTTAACCCGAGGTTTTCCGCGGACTTCTCCTGCCGCAACTTCAGCTTCATTAATACGAACCCAATATGGCTGGTCAACTATTTCATGATTGCTCTTCAAGAGTTCAGAAATATCGCCAGCTTGCTTGGGTTCTTTTAAGTCAGAAATTAATAATTGCACTACATCTGCTGCATCACTTTTATTTGTGCCGATAACACCTGAAGGTCCGCGCTTTGCCCAGCCAACGGTGTAAATATTTGAGCCAATCACTCGGCCATCAATATTTGCAATCTTTCCACTTTCGAAGTGAATTCCGGGAATGACCTCAGGAACATAGCCAATAGCGGTAATTACTAAATCGCAAGGAATTGTTACATCGCCATCTGGAGTTGAATAAACAATCGCTTCGACCTTGTCTTGGCCCAAAATTTCTTTTGGTGTATGTGAGAAGAGAAATTCCAATGAACGTTCATGTCCTTGCTTAGGAACCTCAATAACAGCCTTCATCGCTTCTAGATTGCTCGCTAAATGCTTTTCTACCTCGCCTTTTGCTTCGGCGTTCTTATAAGCAAGTGCAATTGCATCGGCGTTAATGTAAACGTCGGTATGTTCAAGCTTTGGCAAGTCCCGTAGTTCAGGTGCGGTAAATGCTGCAAATTCTGCACCGCGTCGGCCAGTAATAAAAACTTTTCGGATGTTACTTTTATGTAATGCATTTAAAGCATGATCTGCAGAATCTGTTTCATCTAATTCTTTTGGATCAATTGCAAGCATGCGACCACAATCCATCGCAACATTTCCAGCACCAATTACGACTGCAACTTTCCCCAATAGATCAATTTTGAAATCTTTAAAATCAGGATGGCCATTATACCAAGGCACGAATTCTGAAGCTGAAATAGAGTTCGGTAAATCTTCTCCAGGGATCCCAAGTTTCTTGCCAATAGAAGAACCAGTAGCCATAACAACCGCGTCGTACTTATTTGTTAGATCTTCTAGTGAAATATCTTTACCAAGTTCCACATTCCCAAATAGCCGAAACCCAGGTTGGTTTGCAATCTTCTCAAATACCTTCGAAACCGTCTTTATCTTTGGATGATCAGGCGCAACGCCCGATCTAACAAGTCCCCAAGGAGTTGGCAGCCGTTCGATCATGTCGATAGAAAAAGTTAAATCTTCAGTTACCGAATTCTGCAGAGCTTGCGCTGCAAAGTATCCTGCGGGCCCAGCGCCGACTATCGCGATCTTGTAATGCGGCACTAAAACTCCTAACTAATTTTCTGGCGGAGACGAAGAGATTTGAACTCTTGAAGGGTTTTACCCCTTACCTCGTTAGCAGTGAGGCGCACTCGACCGGGCTATGCGACGTCTCCAAGTGGTGTGGAAAGTTTACAGTGTGAATTGGGTTCCGAGTCACGTAAGTTTGATAATGCTCGCCGCTCGATGGGCGGTCAATTCAATAAATCGAGCGTTGGCTTCATCAGATCCGCGAGACCAATCTTCTGCCTCGCCAGGAGTCTTCCCGTATTTAATGTGACGGGCAATAAGTCTCTGCATTCTTACCTCATTATCAATTTCAATAAACCAGGTGTGGTCAAGTAAGGGAAAGACACCGTTCCAGTTATGTTCCTCTGAAAATAAGTAATTGCCCTCGATAACTATTACCTTCACACCACTTGAGACAATTCCTTCATCCTCTTTCGATGCTTCAATCTCGCGATGAAATATTGGAAATCTATGTTCTGACTTATGGTCGTTCTTTACCTTTGATATCAGTGAAATAAATGCTTCTGTAGCAAAAGTATCTGGTGCGCCTTTGCGATCTCGCCGGCCAAGTTCAATCAGTATTTCATTACTTAAGTGATATCCATCCATCGGGATTACACATACTTCACTTGGATCAAATCGTTTTTCTATCTCTGAAACTACAGTGGATTTGCCTGCGCCTGGCTTGCCTACGATTCCAATAATTGACCGTGGGCTCGCGCTTTGCAGAAGAGATTGAATCTGTTCAAAGAGAAGATTTATGCTCACGCGTTGAATATATCTAAAATCTGCGCTTCATAGAACTATTTTGCGCAAGCGGTTACGATATTGCTATGAGTGAAGAGAAGGATGGCAGCCGCAAATACGATGCTGCTAATCCCAAGCCCTTAGCCGATTTTATGAAGACTGGGTGGGCGCCTTCGCCACTTGAAGGAATCGTTGCAAACCCAGTAATGAAATTTTGCAAAGAGCGTGTAGAGAAGCTTTCAAAGAAATATCCTGGCAAGCGAATAGTTCTTCCTGCTGGTGGCTTGAAAGTTCGAAGCAATGACACTGATTATCGCTTCAGACCACACTCTGGATTCTCTTATTTCACAGGCATAACTGGAAGCGATGCGGTTCCGGATTCAGTTTTTATCCTTGAGCCTAAAGGCAGCGATCATGAAGCGCTTTTGTTTATACATCCAAGATCACCACGTGACACTGACGAGTTTTATCGCGATGCCAAGCATGGTGAGTTCTGGGTTGGACGTCGGATGACTCTGGATGAAACGGAGCGCAAATATGGCTTTGCAGTGCGCCAGATTGAAGATCTTTCAAAGTTTTTGAGTGATGAAAAGCCAACAGTTTATGTTCGTGGTGAAAACAAAGTTGTTGATAAACAACTATCAAAAGATAAAGAGGGCCAGGCTGAATTATTGACCTACCTATCTGAAATTAGATTGATAAAAGATTCATTTGAAATTGCTGAAATGCAGAAAGCAGTAGATGCGACCAATCGAGGGTTTGCGGACATGGTTCGAGTATTTGGCGCCGCAAGTTCGACAAAACGTGGTGAGCGAATAATTGAAGCTGCATTCTTTGGCCGGGCTCGCTTAGAGGGAAATGATTTAGGTTATGACACGATCGCGGCATCTGGATCACATGCCTGTATCTTGCATTGGATTAGAAATGATGGCGATGTAAAGAGCGGTGACTTAATTCTTATCGATGCTGGAATTGAAGTTGATTCACTTTACACGGCAGATATAACTCGAACTCTGCCGATTAATGGAAAATTTTCACCAGCACAACGGAAGATTTACATGTTGGTATATGAAGCTCAGAAAGCTGGCTTTGCCGCAGTAAAACCTGGTGCAAAATTTAAAGATATAACTGCTGCATCGCATGCAGTTCTTGCGAAAGGATTAGAAGAGATGGGCGTTCTCCCAATTTCTGCAGAAGAATCGCTAAAGCCAGATGTTGGTCTGCACCGACGTTGGACAGTGCACGGGGTAAGTCACATGCTTGGTATTGATGTCCATGATTGCAATGATGCGCGCAGAGAGCAGTATTCCGAGGGTGTTCTAGAAGCTGGAATGATTCTCACCGTTGAACCAGGTTTATATATTCATCCTGATGATGAACTCTTTCCGGCCGAATATCGCGGGATTGGTGTGCGCATCGAAGATGATGTTTTAGTTACTGAAACTGGTTGTCGAGTTCTTTCAAATAAATTACCAAGTCATCCTGACGAAGTTGAAGTATGGATCTCAAACCTAAATAAAACTAATTAACTAATTGCACACCGGCCCAAGCGGCAAGCAGGCCAAATACAAGGGAAGCGCTTACATTTATCAAAGTGTCCTTGTAGCGACGTAGTTCAAAGGCGAGATAAAGATCCAACATAAAAGTTGACCAAGTCGTGAAGGCACCAGCAAAGCCGATTGCAAGAAGATCCTTCCAGCTTTCAGTTGATTTGAAGGTTAGGCCAATTAGAAAAGACCCAAGAATATTTACAGCAAACGTTCCATAAGGTTTTGTTGTAAACCTTCTTAAGTACTGATCAATTGCATATCGGGATGGAGCGCCGATCGCGGCACCAATTATTATGAGCAGGGTATTCATTTACGCACCGGAATAGTTTTTCGGGCTATTGGAAGGATGATTGCAACAATAAGCAAACTTAAAACTACGTTGGTTGCTAAATAAAGAAGCCCACCCTTTGCAGGTTCAATCGAATGAACTGTTACTGCAGAAAATGTTGTCATGCCGGCACAGAAGCCAGGAAGTAGGAGTAAACGTAATTGGGTGATTCCGCGACGTTCCATTAAGACAAGTAGCGCGGATGCAAGTGCAACGCCGATTAAATTAGCGGCAAGGGTTCCTGGTCTATCTTGTGGAATCAGAATTCCAATTCCATATCGAACTAAAGTTCCTGCCACTCCGCCAATAGAGACGAGCAGCAGTGGAGCCATGTATTAAACAATACCCTCGCGCTTGCGGATCTTGGAGCCTAACCAGCGAACTGGATCATATTTAACATCAACAACACGCTCTTTCATCGGAATGATTGCGTTATCGGTGATGCGAATGTGCTCTGGGCAAACTTCAGTACAGCATTTGGTGATGTTACACATTCCAAGACCATGCTCTTCTTGAGCCTTATGCTTTCGGTTCTTCAACATATCAAGAGGGTGCATATCTAATTCAGCAATGCGGATAAAGAATCGTGGTCCAGCAAATGATTTCTTATTCTCTTCGTGATCACGTACAACGTGGCATACATCTTGGCACAAGAAACATTCAATGCATTTACGGAACTCTTGGCTGCGCTCGACATCTACTTGTTGCATACGAGCCGCGCCTGGTGCTAAATCTTTTGGATGTTCATATGATGGAATCTCCATTGCTTTGCGGTAGTTGAAGGAGACGTCAGTTACGAGATCCTTAATAACTGGGAATGCGCGTAGTGGAGTGATAGTAATTTCTTCATCTTCAGGGAATGAGGCAACTTGGGTCATACAAGCAAGACGAGGCTTGCCATTAATTTCCATTGAACAAGATCCACATTTACCGGCTTTGCAATTCCAGCGAACCGCAAGGTCACCCATCTGAGTTGCTTGAACGCGATGAATTACATCTAGAACTACTTCGCCTTCATTGACATCTACTTCAACGCTTTTAAGAGCGCCATCAGTCGCGTCGCCGCGCCAGATCCGAAGTTTAAGTTTGCGGGCCATTAGTTGGAACCACCTTTCGCAATTTCTTCGGGCGTCATATATTTTTCAAGTTCATGGATATCGAAGAGATCAAATAGCTCTTTAGGAATTGGTGGAAGTGGTTGAGCTTTAATGTTTACTTTATTACCGTCAAAACTAGAGATGTGATTTACCTGGCGCCACTTCGAATTCATGCCTGGGAAATCATCGCGAGTATGTCCGCCGCGAGACTCTTCACGAAGAAGTGCTGACTTTGCAGTGCTCTCGGCGACTAACAACATGTTGTCTAAGTCGAAAGCTAAGTGGAAACCTGGATTGAATTTACGATCGCCAGCAACTGCAACGTTTGCGCTACGGGCACGGATTGCTGCGATCTTTTCAATCGCTTCTTCAACTTCTTTTCCGGTACGGATAATGCCAACAAGATTATGAGTTACTTCTTGCAATTCGGCATGTAGTGAATATGAATTCTCGCCACCAGCACGACTAAATGGTGCTTCGATTCGTGCAGCAGCATCAGCAATAGCTTTTTCAGAGACCGAGGCAGTTGGATTGTTCCTTACATATGCAACCGCGCCCATTCCTGCGCGACGACCAAATACCAAGAGATCTGAGAGTGAATTTCCGCCGAGACGGTTTGAACCATGCATTCCACCAGCAACTTCACCAGCAGCAAATAAACCTGGAACGCCGATTGCAGCAGCGCTATCTGGTTCTACTTCAACGCCACCCATTACATAGTGACAAGTAGGACCGACTTCCATTGCTTCCTTAGTGATATCAACGCCAGCAAGTTCATAAAATTGGTGCCACATTGAAGGCAAGCGCTTCTTAATAACTTCAGCTGTCAACCGCTTTGAAACATCTAGGAATACGCCACCATGTTCAGTGCCACGTCCCGCTTTAACTTCAGAATTAATTGCGCGAGAAACTTCGTCACGAGGAAGGAGTTCTGGTGGGCGGCGATTGTTATCTTGATCAAGATACCAACGATCTGCTTCTGCTTCGTTGTCAGCGTATTTATCTTTGAAAACTTCTGGGATGTATTTGAACATGAATCGCTCACCAAGTGAATTAGTAAGGATTCCACCTTCACCACGGACAGATTCTGTAACTAAAATTCCGCGAACTGATGGCGGCCAAACCATTCCAGTTGGATGGAATTGCAAGAACTCCATATCAACTAAGTTTGCGCCAGCTTTAAGTGCGAGGGCGTGGCCATCGCCAGTTCCCTCCCATGAGTTGGAAGTAATTTTGAAAGTTTTGCCAACTCCACCGGTTGCAATAATTACTGCAGGGGCTTCAAATAAAACTTCATTTCCATTTTCGCGCCAGTAACCATATGCGCCAGCAATCTTGCCGTTCTCTTTAAGAATTTCAGTAATAGTTAATTCGGCAAATACCTTCATATGGCTTTCGGCGTTGCCGTGATCTTTTGCATCTTGCTGTTGTAAAGCGACGATGCGTTGCTGCATTGTGCGAATAAGTTCAAGACCGGTGCGATCGCCAACGTGTGCAAGCCGAGGATATTCGTGGCCACCAAAGTTACGTTGGCTAATCTTTCCCTCTTTGGTGCGATCAAAGAGCGCGCCCCAAGTTTCTAGCTCCCAGATTCGATCTGGTGATTCTTTGGCATGAAGTTCAGCCATACGATAATGATTTAAGAATTTACCGCCGCGCATTGTGTCGCGAAAGTGCACCTTCCAATTGTCATTGTCATTCACGTTACCCATTGATGCAGCAGCGCCACCTTCAGCCATAACGGTGTGGGCCTTACCAAATAGGGATTTACAGACGATTGCAACACTTAGCCCTGCTTCACGCGCTTCTACTGCTGCGCGCAGACCAGCACCACCCGCGCCAATAACTACGACGTCGTACTTATATTTTTCTAGCGATGTCATTGTCATCTCTCTTTAGAATCTCATTAGAATAAGTAGAAATTAGTCCAGGCGCCAGATGAAACTTGGCGAACATAGATATCGGCGAAAGCAACAGCAAAAAGTGAGATCCAAGCAAATGTTGGATGCTTATGATTTAAGACAGATACTAAGGTCCATGCCTTATATCGAACAGGGTGCTTTGAGAAATGCTTTAGTCGCCCACCAATTGTGTGGCGGCAGGTGTGACATGAGAGTGAATACATCCAGAGCATCGTGGCGCTAAATGCAAGAACAAGTGTTCCAATACTTAAGTGGCCCCATTGCTTTTCAGGATTTCTAAAAGCAAGAACTGCATCATAAGTAAGTAATACGTTGAAAACTAAACCTGCGTAGAAGAACCAGCGGTGGGCATTCTGCAGAATAAGTGGAGCGCGAGTTTCGCCGGTGTACTTTGAATGTGGTTCGGCGACTGCACAAGCAGGCGGTGACATCCAGAATGCCCGGTAGTAAGCCTTGCGGTAGTAATAACAAGTCATGCGAAAACCAAGTGGAAAAATCAAAATAAATAGCGCTGGTGAAATTCCAATTCCAAAATACTTATTATTAAAAGGTTGTCCAAGAAGTGATGAACCTTCAACACATGCGGTTGATAGACAAGGCGAGTAAAGCGGAGAAATTAGCGGCTCTGCAAAGTAAAACTTATTTTCAAATGCACGAAAGGTTGCATAAATAACGAAGCTAAAAAGAACCGAAAATGTGATTGCTGGTTGCAACCACCAACGATCAGTTCTAAGAGTGCGCTCTTTTATCTTTGCTCGTGATGATGAAAATACACCGGTAGCCATGGGTTAATTTTGGTCTGCAGCGTTAAATAACGCTAGATGTGATTGCGCGTATGAGTTATGAATTCCCCCACACGCTTGTTTCTCTTAATTTCTCTTAATCCCTCATAAAAATCTGGCGGAGGGCGTGGGATTTGAACCCACGAAACTTTCGTTTGCCGGTTTTCAAGACCGGTGCACTCGGCCGCTATGCGAGCCCTCCGTGGGCAAACTTACCCTCTAAATAGTTACGCGGGCAATTCGAGCAGCGCTTCGATGACGATTGCAACGCCATCGTGGTGATGGGCATCGGCCACAAACTTTGCATACTTAGGGCCGTCAGGATGACCATCTGACATCGCCCAAGATCGCCCAGCCCATTGCAACATTGAGAAATCATTTGGGTTATCACCAAAACTGACGCAATCATCAGCGGTTAAACCAGCGCGCTCTGCCATCTTGGCCAGGGTTTCACCTTTACTTACACCAAGTGCGGAAATTTCAATAAGGGATTCATTTGAATTCGAATGTGTGATGTTTGCAATTCCAGAAAGTTCTCTCATTGCAATTTCTAACATTTGATCTGAGGTGAATTCATTATTAACACAACGGCCTAACATCTTAAATGCTGGTTGGGTGATCTTCTCTTCAATCGATTCCACACCAATATTATCTCGACCAATATCCCACTTTGTTGTGTAGTGCTTCTCACGATAAAATTCATCACCATATTCCAGAGCGAAGTGAATTCCTGGAAGGCTTATGCGTAAGCGCTTAATGATTTCTAATTGAATTTCGGTTGGCATCAACCATTCTTCTAAAACTTTATCGTTCATCAAGTCATACAAGAGCGCGCCATTTGCACAGATTGCATTACCGAATCCGAAAGCTTCTCTGATTTCAACCATCCAACGTGGTGGACGACCAGTAACAAAAAATATTTCAACACCAAGTTCGTGGGCTTTTTTAAATGCCGTAATTGTGCGTTCTGAAATTGGACCAAGGTGCGGAACAATTGTTCCATCTAAATCAGTTGCAATTAACTTAGGACGTTTACCGGAAATCATAGAGAAGGCACCAAAGTATCCACGCCCAAGAAAGGACGAAGCGCCTTTGGAACATTTACAGAGCCATCTTTATTCTGATGATTTTCAAGAATCGCAACAATCATTCTTGGTACTGCAACTAAGGTGCCATTTAGCGTTGCTACAGGCTTGGTTCCGCTCTCATCCCGATATCTAATGTTTAAGCGACGAGCTTGAAATTCGGTGCAATTAGATGTGCTTGTTACTTCACGATACGCATCCTGAGTTGGAATCCAAGCTTCACAATCAAATTTACGAATAGCACTTGAACCCAGATCTCCAGAGGCAACATCTATTACGCGGAATGGGACTTCCATTGCTTTTAGGAAATCTTTCTCCCACTCAAGAAGGCGAAGGTGCTCTGCTTTTGCATCTTTAGGATTAATGAATGAGAACATTTCAACTTTATCAAATTGGTGGACGCGAATAATTCCGCGAGTATCTTTGCCATAAGTGCCAGCTTCGCGGCGGAAACATGAAGAATAACCGGCATATCGAATTGGTAAGTTCTCAACAATTTCATCCATGTGATACGCAGCAAGTGGAACTTCACTAGTCCCCACTAAATAAACATCATCTTCTTCTAAGTGATAAACATTTTCAGCAGCCTGACCTAGAAAGCCTGTGCCCTCCATCGCGGCTGGATTTACAAGTACAGGTGGGATGACTGGAATAAATCCAGCTTTCACTGCAGATGCAATTGCATAATTAACGAGTGCGAATTCCAACATGGCTCCTGGGCCGGTTAAATAATAGGAACGAGAGCCTGCGACCTTAGCGCCGCGCTCGGTATCAATTGCCTTTAAGATTTTCCCGAGTTCAACATGATCCTTTGGCTCAAAGCCCTCACTCTTGAAATCTCGAGGCTTACCAATCTCTTCAATAACTTTAAAGTCTGCTTCACCACCAACTGGTGCCTCTAGATCAATAAGGTTAGAAATTTTTAAAAGTAGTCCTCGTGCGACTTCTTCAAGTTCGCTCCGCTTTGCATCCGCAGCCTTGACGCGATTGGCCAAATCCTTTGCATTTTCTAACAGAGCCGCTTTTTCTTCGCCCTTTGCAGCGCCAACTGATTTAGATAGGGCGTTCTGCTCTGCACGTAAAGTTTCAAATTCACTTAACGCTGTGCGACTAATCGCATCTGCTTCTAGAAGTTGATCAACAACCGCTGTATCTTCACCACGGACTTTTTGGGAGTGGCGAACTGCATCAGGATTTTCGCGCAGTATTTTTAAATCAATCACGTGTGCAAGCCTACCTAGTTACTTTTGCCAACACGGGGATATGAACCAAGAAAACGAATGTCTTCGCAAATTTTGCGAACGCCTTCAACGGCAGTTGCGACTTTAGGTTCATCAATATGGCCTTCGGCATCAATAATGAAATGGTAGTGGCCAAGTTCGCGACCAGTTGGGCGAGATTGAATAAAAGTTAAATTCACATCTTGTTTTGCAAATTCGGTAAGAATTTCAAGAAGCGCGCCTGCGTGATCAATTCCGATAAAGGCGACAAGTGAAGTGCGATCATTCCCAGTTGGTTTTGGAGTTGCACCAGGTTTTTGGGCAATAACGAATCTTGTAACCGCGCCATTGTTATCACCAATGTCACTTGCAATTACCTTGAGTCCGTAATTTTTTGCAGCAATTTCAGAGGCGATTGCCGCATCATAATTGCCTTCGCTTAAACCTTTAGCGGCCGCAGCGGTTGATGACATTTCAATCACTTCTGCCTGCGGATAATTTTCTGCTACATAAGAACGACACTGCGCTTCGGCATGTGGATGAGTTGCAATCTTTGTAATTGGCTTGCCAACATTTTCTGGCAAAACCATCAAAGAGAATGAAACTGGCAACGTTGTTTCTGCTGTGACAACTAGTGGTGTCCCAACAGCGAGTTCATCGAGTGTTCTTGATACAACGCCCTCTACTGAATTTTCAATTGGTACCAAGACTTTTTCGGCTTTGCCTTCACGCACTGCATCAAGTGCTGCTGTTACATTTGAGTATGGAACTAGTACATCTTCGGCCTTTGAAATCTGGCGCAGCGCAGCTTCTGTGAAAGTCCCCGCAGGACCCAGGTATGCGTAAGTTGTCATGAGCTAAGAGTAACCGAGCCCTGATACTGCTTGTTAACGATATTTTTTAAAGAACTCGCTTAATAGCGCCGCGCATTCACTTTCATTTACGCCAGAGATTACTTCAACAAGATGTGGCGCCCTTGGATCGCGCAACACATCCCATACTGAACCAACAGCTCCTGCTTTTTCGTCCCATGCACCAAAAACTAAGGTCTTAATCCGAGCTTGCGCAATTGCGCCAGCACACATCGCACAAGGTTCAAGGGTTACAACAATTGTGTGTCCATCCAAGCGCCAGGAGTTATTTGCAAGTGCAGCCGCTCGAAGAGCAATTATTTCAGCATGTGCACTTGGATCTTTATCAACTTCACGACGATTACTTCCAGTACCAACTAAATCTCCGCTTGAATTGAATACAAGTGCTCCGACCGGAACATCGCCAGTTGCGAGCGCAGATTTAGCAATTTCAATCGCTTGCTGCATTTCATCTTCGTAAGAGTTAGAGATCAACGACAATCTTTATTGGCCTTCATAAAGTTCGGCGAATTGATTTCCGAAACCTAACTTGGAAGCAATTGCATCTAGCTGTTCATCAGGGAAAAGTTCTGGATCATCACAAAGCGCTTCGAGTTCCATTGCGCTCATTCCTAAATCAGAGAGTAAATCAATATCTCCACCTGGTTGTGAATCATCATCCTCTTCTGGGAATGGTAAATCTAAAGCCTCAATCAAATCAGAAGCGAGATCTGATTCGAGTGCATATGTAACATCACTAATCATCATCTGCATATGTGAACCAAGGGCTCGTGCAACTAAGAAGTAATCTTCTTCAATTGCTATCAGAGCAATTGCGCCACCATTAGTGGCCTGCGAATTAAGTTGATCCATGATTGAACCAAGATCTCTGGCATGCGTTAGTTCCGCCACATTCCAACGCCCCTCTTCGTGCCACGCAATGATTCCAAAATCTTCAGCCATTGCGCTCACCTCCAGAACCCTAAATCTCTTAGCTTTCCAATCTTTTCAGGGCTTCATACTGACACTAAAGCGGGCAAGCGACAACCCCACTAAGCGCGAGTAAGGTATGAGTCGTGAAGATTCATGTTGCGGACCATCCATTACTTGCACATAAGTTGACCGTTCTTCGGGATGAGAAAACAAACTCGCCAACTTTCCGCCAATTAACTGAGGAGATTGTTACCTTGCTCGCTTACGAAGCGACTCGAGAAGTTCGTACAACTCCAATAAAAGTTAAAACTCCGGTAGCAATCGCAGAAGGTGTAGCACTCACAAAACCAAGGCCAGTTGTTGTCCCAATTTTGCGCGCCGGACTTGGAATGCTTGAAGGAATGACTCGGTTAATGCCAACAGCTGAAGTTGGTTTTCTAGGCATGATTCGCGATCACGACACTCTTCAACCATCGACATATGCAAACCGATTGCCTGATGATTTAACTGGACGTCAGTGCTACATCCTGGATCCAATGCTTGCCACAGGTGGAACTCTTGTTGCCGCTATTAACTACCTACTTGAACGTGGTGCAACAGATATAACTGCGATAACAATTTTGGCCGCACCTGAAGGAATAGCACTATTAGAGCGAGAGTTTGGCGGAAAGAATTTGCCAATCACGATCGTTACTGGTGCACTCGATGAAAAATTAAATGAAAAGGGTTATATCGTGCCCGGTCTCGGCGATGCTGGCGACCGACTTTACGGAGTTGTATAAACCATGGCATCAACTAGCCCTGGTTATGGAATAACAATTCGTGTTGAAGGCCCACCTTCCGCCCAACCAGTTGCTGAAGTAACTTCTGTAATTACTGCTGCTGGTGCGGCAATCACAGCGCTGGACGTTGTCGAATCATTCTTAGATCACGTAGTAATTGATGTAACTTGTAATGCAGTTGATGCCGAACACGCAGAAGCCATTACCGCTTCCATTGCAAGTCACCCCGATTTAATTGTTCGTAAAGTTAGTGATCGAACATTCTTATTACACTTGGGTGGGAAAATTGAAGTTCAATCAAAGGTTCCGCTAAAAACTCGCGATGATTTATCTCGTGCTTACACACCTGGTGTTGCCAGAATTTCACAAGCAATTGCCGCTGATAAATCTGATGCGCGTCGCTTAACTATTAAAAGAAATACAGTTGCTGTTGTTACTGATGGTTCGGCTGTTTTAGGACTTGGAAATATTGGTCCCGAAGCAGCGCTTCCAGTTATGGAGGGTAAGGCTGCGCTATTCAAGCGCTTTGCGGATGTTGATGCTTGGCCGGTCTGTTTAGATACCCAAGATGTTGATGAGATTGTTCGTACAGTACAAATTATTGCGCCAGTTTATGGCGGTATAAATCTTGAAGATATTTCCGCGCCAAGATGTTTTGAAATTGAGCGTCGGCTCCGAGACCTCTTAGACATTCCTGTTTTTCACGATGACCAACATGGAACTGCAATTGTTGTTCTTGCTGCGCTTACAAATGCGCTTAAGTTTGTTAAGAAAAACCTCGCTGACACAAAAATAGTTATGAGCGGTGCTGGAGCGGCAGGCACTGCAATTGCCCGCCTACTTGTTGCAAGCGGTGCGAAAAACATAATTGGCTATGACAAAGATGGATTGGTATCTGAACATAAAGCTGGCGATGAAGAGATGCGCAATTGGTTCGTAGACAATTGCTCGCCTGGAGATTTCAAGGGAAGTATTTCAGAAGCGCTTATGGGGGCTGATATTTTCATCGGTGTAAGTGCACCTAACGTTTTAAAAGAATCCGATATAGCTGCGATGGCGCCAGGAGCAGTTGTTTTTGCCCTAGCAAATCCAGATCCGGAAATTGACCCGACTATCGCTAGAAAATATGCGGCGGTGGTTGCAACCGGCAGAAGTGATCAGCCAAATCAAATTAATAATGTTCTGGCATTTCCCGGAATTTTCCGTGGGCTACTAGACGGACGAATCACAAAAATCACTGATTCGATGTTGGTTGCAGCGGCTGACGCAATATCATCTTGTGTTAGCTCTGAACAACTAAACGCAAACTTCATCGTTCCAAGTGTTTTTGATGGTCAAGTAGTTTCAAAAGTTGCTGAGGCAGTAAAACTTGCTGGGAAAACTACCGCTTAAATAATCTAGATTGCCCACCAATAATCACACCTAAGTAAGTCATAACAATTCCAGAAACTAAGTACCAGGAAACGGTATTGCCATTTGTTGGCGAGAAAATATCAAGCAATAGCGAACCAATTAAAGTACCACCAACACTAAATAGCGTAAATGTAAGAACACCAAGGTGTTGAACTATTGTTGAAGTAAATGCAATATAGACAACACCAATAGTGCCTCCGGTATAAACCCACCAAGGCCCACTCGGCAATGGAACAATAGCGTCACCTTTAAGAATAAGAAGCGCAAACAAGAGAATTACGAGAGTAGAAGTTCCCATTACAAAATTCAAAAGCGATGTAGTGAAGCTCGCCTTCGAGTGTTCATTGATCTGGCCATTTAGTGCTCGTTGTACTCCAACCAACGCTCCCGCGAGAACCGCGAGCACGACTGCAAATAGAGAGAATGAGGCAATAGAAATTCGATCTAAAACTGAAATTAGTACGGCGAAAACCGTTATGAGAGCGGCGGTGACCCGACGTTTAGAAATAAGTTTTTTGCCGCCACCAGTTAGCCCGATTCGATCGACCACTAATGATGTCGCTGTTTGTCCCGCAATTGAAGCAACGGAGTAAAGAGCAACTCCTATAAGCGGAACAACTTGGGTTTGAAGAGCTACAAAACTTCCACCAAGAACGCCGGCAAACAAACGCCACCTTGGGATCTCTTTTGCTTTGACTGCGCTTTGAAGATTGCGAATTCCTTTCTTTATAGCGCTATTGAATGGCGTAATCAAAGCTATAACTATTAGCCCAGAACCAAATGAGACTAGTGCTGCTTCCGTGCTATTCCCAAGTATGTGTGAGAGCTCGCCATTCGCTCTAGATTGCAAAGCAATCATCACGCCAGAAATTGCCGCAAGTAATTCCAGTTTGGCAATATTTGAATGCGTACTTTTAATTTTCGAGCCCTTCTAACTTGTCGGTTGCTTCAAGCCAAAGCTCTTCCACTTCGCTTTTCTTTTTTATACTTGCAGTTAATTCTTCCATGATTTCCTTGAGTTTCTCATGATCAAAAGCCAATTCTTCCTGCTTCTTCTCTAGTTCAAGAATTTCTATATCAATTTTTGAAATATGTCTCTCGTGCTTTGCTGTCTCTTTTTTTAACTCTTTGATCTCAATAATATTTGAAACCTTGCCTTTTGGAGCCGATGAATTATTCAATTGCCCACTATTTGCACGGAGCTTTAAATATTCATCAATTCCGCCAGGTAGATCGCGAAGTTTTGCATCGCCAAGGAGGCCAACAAAGCGATCACAAACCCGTTCTAGAAAGTACCTATCGTGTGAAATGACTAGGAGCGTTCCACCGAAAGAATCCAACAAGTCTTCTAGCGCCGTTAAGGTTTCGACATCAAAATCATTTGTTGGTTCATCCAGAAGTAATACATTCGGACTATCCATTAGAAGCCTGGTTAGTTGCAATCTACGGCGTTCACCGCCAGATAGATCTCCAACTGGAGTCCACTGTGAATCAGTATTGAAACCTAATCGTTCGCATAATTGGCTAGCTGAAAGTTCTTTGCCATTTCCAAGTTGTACCTGGTTAGCAACCTTTTCTACCGCTTCCAAAACCCGCCAAGTTGGATCCAACTCTTCTAAGTGTTGCGACAAGAAAGCTGATTTAACTGTTACTCCTGTTGTTATCTTTCCGGCGCTTGCTGTTATCTGACCTAGCAGTGCGCGAATTAAAGTTGTCTTTCCAGCGCCATTTACGCCCACAATCCCGATTCGATCTCCTGGCCCAACGTTCCAATAAAGGTCTTCAAGAATCAATTTTTCGCCAGCTTTAATTGTTGCTTGGTGAATCTCGTAAACGGTATTACCTAATCTATTTGCAGCGAAGTTTAAGAGTTCGGTTTCATTTCGTGGCGGCGGTTCATTTGCAATCAGAGTGTTTGCAGCTTCGATTCGAAACTTTGGTTTCGCAGTTCGAGCTGGTGCGCCGCGACGCAGCCAAGCCAACTCCTTACGAATTAACATATTTCGTTTGCCATCTTCGACAGTTGTTTGGCGAGCACGCTCTGCCTTTGAAAGTACGTATGCGGAATATCCACCTTCGTAAGCCAGGACTTTTCCATCAACGACTTCCCATATTTGTTCTGATACTTCATCCAAGAACCAGCGATCGTGAGTAATAACTACTACGGCCAATTTAGTATTTCGCTTTATATATTCTGCAAGCCAGGCAACACCTTCAACATCCAAGTGGTTCGTTGGCTCATCTAGCAACACTAAATCAAAGTCCGAAATTAACAACTTTGCGAGATTCACTCTGCGGCGTTCACCACCAGAGAGGTGTGAAATCTTTCGGTTTAATAACTCCTCGCTAAATCCACCAAATAAACCAGTTAATACTTCACGAACTTTTGCATCACTCGCCCATTCATGGACCTTTGAATCTCCAAGGACTACATCTCTTACTAAAGATGTTTCGCTCAAGTCATCTACTTGACTTAAAATTCCGATATTTACCGAGCCCGCTTTCGCGATTCGCCCTTCATCAGGTGGTTCAATTCCAGCCATTACTTTCAAGAGCGTGCTCTTGCCGCCACCATTGCGACCAACGACGCCAATGCGTTCAGCTTCGTTAACGCCAAGTGAGACGTTATCTAGAAGTGGACGGATATCGAATGCCTTTGAAACTGATTCGAGATTTAATAAGTTTCGGCTGGCCATTGCCCAAGAGTATTTGACGATTGCTAGAGTACGTAAATGGACGTTACAGATAGAGCTTATGCGCTGGAATTAGATGCAAATGATCCACTTGGAAAGTATCGCGCCGAGTTTGTAATACCCGATTCCAATATCTGTTATTTAGATGGCAATTCATTAGGTCGTCTTCCCCATAAAACCATAAAAGTAATCAATGATTTCTTGATTAATGACTGGGGCGCAAAGGTGGTTGAGGGTTGGAATGAATGGATTGAAGAGCCCTTTATAACCGGTGACTTAATCGGACGAGCAACTCTAGGGGCCGCACCTGGCCAAGTTATTGCTTCTGACACAACATCGGTAAATTTCTATCAATTAGTTGGTGCCGCTCTTGCTGCAAGACCTGGGCGTAAAACGATAATTATTGATGAGGCAAACTTTCCGACAGATCGATACATATTGCAGGGTTATGCCAAAGAGCGTGGCTTAAATTTAATAACTATAAATAATGAGGACTCTGCCATTTCCAAGCATGAGCAGATAACACCAGAGATTCTTGAAAAATATCTTAGTGATGATGTTGCTCTAGTTACTTTTGAAGTAATCCAGTATCGATCTGGCGCTAGAAATAACGTAAAAGCGATAACAGATCTGGCTCGCAAATTTGGTGCCTTTACTATCTGGGATTGCAGCCACGCGGTTGGCGCCTTAGATTTACAATTTGATAGAGATGGCGTTGATCTTGCTGTTGGTTGCACTTACAAATATGGAAGCTCCGGACCTGGCGCACCAGCATGGATGTATGTTTCCAAGCGCGTTCAGAATGAGTTGCAAGTTCCGATTCAAGGATGGCATGCCCAAGAGAATATGTTTGCAATGGGATCAACATTTAATAAGGCAAAAGGGTTAGCTGGTTTCCAAATTGCAACGCCTTCAATAATTGCACTTCGATCAATCCAAACTTCATTTGGAATTATTGAAGAAGCCGGCATAAAAAATATTGAAGCAAAGTGCGCAAAAGGAACTGAAATGATGGTTGCCTTGTTTGATGCTTGGTTAGTTGAATTGGGTTTTACACTAAACACCCCGCGCGACTCTAAGGAGCGTGGTGGACATCTTTCATTGGTACATCCAGAAGCTAAGCGAATTGCATTTGCGCTTCGAGAATTTGCCGATGTAATTCCTGATTACCGAGCACCGAACTCGGTTCGGCTCGCGATTTCACCACTTCAGAATTCTTATGTTGAAATTTGGGACGGTTTTCAGCGCTTGCGTGATTTGGTTTCAACACGTCAGTACGAGAAAGTTCAGAACACTGACTCAAAAGTTACTTAATTCCATCCAACCAGTTTTGTAATAATTTATGGCCATGCTCAGTCAAAATTGATTCCGGATGGAATTGCACTCCTTGAATCGGTAGAGATTTATGCCGAACACCCATAATCACACCAGACTCTGAACGCGCTGTAATTTCCAAAACTTCTGGAAAATTATCTTCATTGATCGCAAGTGAGTGATATCTAGTTGCAATGTAATCTTGTGGAATATCCTTAAAAATTCCATCTTTAGTGTGATGGATATGTGAAATCTTCCCATGTAGAAGTTCTGGTGCTCGATCTACAGTTCCACCGAACGCTTCGCCGATTGCCTGATGGCCTAAGCAGATTCCAAGCAAAGGCTTACTGTTTTTAGTTGCATATGCGATTGCATCAAGTGTGCCTGCCGCCTGACTTGGGTGTCCTGGTCCTGGTGAAATCAAAATTCCATCAAAATCTGAGAACTTAATAGAGCCCAACTCATCATTGCGAACAACCGTAGTTTTCGCACCAAGCTCATTTAAATAATTAACTAAATTGAAGACAAATGAATCAAAGTTATCTACTACGAGAATATTCGCTGCGCTCATGCCTTGCCACCAACTTCTTGGGTATAACTACCCCAGTCATTCAATAACTTAAGTGCGCTTCCAGAATCTATTGCATCTGTAGCGCTTTCAATGCCAACCTTTATCTGATCATAAATATCTTTTTCATGTTTCCCGTTGTACGCGGCAATTGTTAAACCCGAATTCAATAAAAGCGCATCTCTGATTGGCCCTTGCTTGCCTGCTAAATAATCACGAATTATTGCGGCATTTTCTGCCGGCAATCCACCACGCAAGGTATCAATTGAATCTCTCTCAAATCCAAAATCTTCTGGTGAAATTTCATAATCCTTCTGCTTGCCGTCAAATATTTCTCGAAACTTAGTTGACGTAACAATAGTTATTTCATCCATTCCATCGTTACCGCGAACAATAAATCCATCAGCGCCTCGATTTCGCATAACTTCGCTCATCAAATCAAAACGGTTTTGTGGAGCAATTCCCAGTGCAAAAGCTTTTGGCTTGCTTGGATTTGAAAGTGGTCCGAGCACATTAAATACCGTTGGCTTTCCAATCGCGCGACGAGCAGGCGCCGCATATCGCAAGGAGCTGTGATATTTCGTGGCTTTCATAAAAGCAATTCCAAATTTGCTGATTGAATCTTCATTGGTTTTGCCATCTAAATCTATATTTATTCCAAGTTCAACAAGTACATCTGCGGAACCTGATTTCGAAGTTGCAGCAACAGATCCGTGTTTTGCAACAATACTTCCTGCGGCAGCAGCGATAATTGCAGAAGTTGTTGAAATATTTATCGTATTGAAGCCATCGCCTCCGGTTCCAACAGGGTCTACTGCGCGTTGTGAAATATTAATTGGAAGTGCGTATCGATACATAATGTTAATAAAAAATTCGATTTCTTCTGGCGTTTCACCCTTGGCGCTGAGAGCAGTTATCCAATTAGCAATTTGTTCATCAGTTAGCTTGCCTTGAAGAATCTCGCTCATAATCCATTCGGCAGATTCGGCAGAATGATCGTGTCCGCTTTTTAAATCGCTTACCAAGGATTCAATACCGATGGACATGTTCCTCCTTCTTGAACTTTTCGAACTTATTAATCCCCCGCTAGCAAGAATAGGTGTCAGTGTAGACTGTCCAAATGTTGGCCTGCCTCCCCATTTTACGAAGCTCACACGGAGCGCGCTGATGTCGTTATTTGATCAGGTTATGTCGCTTGAGCAATTTCGTGAGCATGCCAAGAGCAACAACATAATCCCACTGCATGTAAAGGTTTTTGCTAATTCTGAAACTCCGTTAACAATTTATAAGAAATTGGCGATGGGGCGTGAGGGAACTTTCCTTCTTGAATCGGCTGAGAATGATGGCAAGTGGTCGAGATACTCTTTTGTTGGTTTACCAGCAGTCGCAACGCTTCGTGAAGTGAATGGCATTGGTGTCTGGTCTGGCAACGTTCCTGAAGGTGCACCAAAGGGCGAAAAGAATTTGGATGCGATTAGAAAAACTTCGACCCAGTTGCGCTCACCTCGTATTGAAGGTTTGCCTCCACTTACTAGTGGTCTCGTTGGGTATTTAGGTTATGACGCGGTAAGGATTTTAGAACGAATTGATGAGTTAGCTAATGATGATCTTGGACTTCCAATGTACGAATTTTTATTATGCAGCGATCTCGCGGTCTTTGATCATATAAATAACTCATTGATTTTGATTGCAAATGCTATTAACTGGGATGGCTCAGATAATCGAATTGAAGAGAGCTACAACGAAACTCTCGAACGACTAAAAGGAATTGTTAAATTACTCGAGAAGCCTGTCGATGTGGACATCCACTATCTGGAAGTTGTAGCCGATCTGCCGATAGTTCGACGGACTGAAAAAGCAGATTTCATAACTTCGGTAAATGAGATTAAAGAAGAGATTTTTTCTGGCAATGCCTTTCAAGTAGTTTTGTCACAAAGATTTGAGATTGAAACTTCAGTTGATACATTCTTAATTTATCAAGCACTACGATCTACAAATCCAAGTCCCTACATGTATTTCATTAAATTAAGCTCAGGTATAACAATTGTTGGTTCAAGTCCTGAAGCCATGATTAAAGTTGATGACCGCAATGCAATGGTTCACCCAATCGCTGGAACTAGACCGCGCTCTTCGAGCGCTGAAATTGATGCCCAGCTTGAAACAGAGTTGTTAAATGATCCTAAAGAGCGGGCTGAACATGTGATGCTGATCGATTTAGGCCGAAATGATCTCGCCCGAGTAAGTGAGAGTGGCTCGGTAGAAGTAATTGAGTTAATGAAGATTGAAAAGTATTCACACGTCATGCATATGGTTTCAACTGTGACAAGCAAGTTGCGAAAGGACGTTTCCTCTCTTGATGCGCTTCTCAGCGTATTTCCTGCTGGAACACTTTCTGGCGCACCAAAACCTAGCGCGATGAATATTATTGAAAAACATGAATCAACTAGACGTGGGCTTTACGGCGGCGTAATTGCATATATGGATTTCCATGGAAATCTAGATTCATGCATCGCAATTAGAACCGCTCTTATAAAAGATGGCCGCGCATATGTTCAAGCGGGTGCGGGAATTGTTGCTGATTCAGTTCCTGAACTTGAAGAACAAGAGACTGTGAGTAAAGCGGCTGCAGTTATTCGGGCAATAAATCTGGCCCATCAAATGCGGGATATCAAATGACAGTTTTAGATGACATTATTTTGGGCGTCAGAGAAGATCTGAATTCACGCAAAGTACTAACCCCTAATTTGGAAGATGCAATTGCGAGAACTCCAAAACCTATAGATGCACTTACTAAATTCACACCAGGTCCACTTCATGTGATTGCTGAAGTAAAACGAGCCTCACCAAGTAAGGGAAATTTGGCAGAAATTATTGATCCTGTTGCACTTGCTAAAAATTATGTAGCGGGTGGAGCCACTGCCATCAGTGTTCTAACTGAGCAACGCCGCTTTAAAGGTTCGATGGCTGATTTCAAAGCAGTAAGAGCAGCGGTTGGAGTTCCAATGTTGCAGAAAGATTTCGTTGTTGACCAGTACCAAATCGCAGAAGGATTTATTAACGGCGGAAATCTCTTCCTGTTAATTGTTGCCGCCTTAAATGACGAAGATTTGCGTGGACTCTTTGAGTATGGCGAAGGACTGGGCATGCGCGCACTTGTTGAGGTCCATAACCAGGAAGAGCTCGACCGGGCCAAGGCGCTGAACCCAAGTTTCATCGGGGTGAACTCACGTAACCTCAAGGATCTCTCGGTCGATTTTCAAACCTTCGAAAAACTCATCCCTCAAATAGACTCCTCCATTATCGCGGTCGCTGAATCTGGCATTGCAAGCAGGGTTGAGACGAAGCGGTTAGAAGAGATCGGCGCGAAGGCAATTTTGGTTGGTGAAACTTTGGTTAGGTCGAAAGACCCAATTGAAATGATCCGAGAATTGAGGGGAATTTAAATTGTTAACAGATCAGGATATTGCTGGAAAATTTGGGCAATTTGGTGGACGTTTCGTCCCTGAAGCTCTTATTGGTGCGCTCGATGAATTGGAACGCACTCATAACGAAGCCATGTCTGATCCAGTTTTTCTCTCTGAATTAGCACATCTCAACGCTACCTATGTTGGTCGTCCAAGTATTTTGACCGATGCAAAGAATTTTTCCAAGCATTGTGGCGGCGCACAAATATTATTGAAGCGCGAAGATTTAAACCACACTGGCTCACATAAGATCAATAATGTTATTGGTCAGGCACTTCTAACAAAGCGTATGGGCAAGAAGCGAGTAATTGCTGAGACCGGTGCGGGACAACACGGTGTTGCTACTGCAACAGCCGCAGCACTTATGGGATTTGAATGTGTTGTTTACATGGGCGAGGAAGATGTTCGTCGCCAATCACTGAATGTGGCAAGAATGAAATTGCTAGGCGCGCAGGTTGTTCCAGTAACCTCTGGATCGCGAACTTTAAAAGATGCAATCAACGAAGCAATGCGTGATTGGGTTACAAATGTTGCTGATACCCATTACTTACTTGGAACTGTTGCTGGACCACATCCTTTTCCAACAATCGTCCGTGATTTTCACTCAGTAATTGGAAATGAAGCACGCGAACAAGTATTAGCACTAAATGGAAAACTCCCTGATGCTGTTCTTGCTTGCATCGGTGGCGGTTCAAATGCAATTGGAATTTTTAATAGATTTATTGGTGATGCTGGTGTGCGCCTAATTGGGCTTGAAGCTGGTGGCGATGGAATCGAAACCGGACGCCATGCTTCAACCATTTCAGGTGGAACCGTTGGAGTTCTACATGGAACTCGTACTTATGTTCTTCAAGATGAGAATGGTCAAACCGTTGAATCGCACTCAATTTCAGCTGGACTTGATTACCCAGGAGTTGGGCCAGAACATGCGCATCTACATGACCTTGGTCGCGCGGAATATCGCTCAGTTACTGATGCTCAAGCGATGGAAGCATTCGCTCTACTTTCAAGAGAAGAAGGAATTATTCCTGCAATTGAAACTGCGCATGCTTTGTATGGGGCAATGGTTCTTGGCAAAGAGTTGGGCCCAGATGCAACCATATTAATTAATTTATCTGGGCGTGGCGATAAAGATGTCCAAACTGCAGCAACTTGGTTTGGCATTGAACTTTGATGGCTGGCCAATCAAAGCTTTCAGAGTTATTTATTAAATGTAAGTCGGAGAATAGAGCTGCACTAATTGGTTATCTTCCAGCTGGTTTCCCAAATCAGAGCGATTCAATAAAGATCATTAAGGCCATGATTGAAGGTGGCGTAGATGCAGTTGAAATCGGTTTTCCTTATAGCGATCCTGTTATGGACGGTCCGGTAATTCAGGAAGCTGCAGAAGTTGCTCGCAATAATGGAATTACTATGGCAAAAACTCTCGAAATTGTTAAGGAAATTTCTGGTACTGGTGTCCCAACACTTTTAATGACCTACTGGAATCCAATTGAGAAGTATGGTCCTGCGAAATTTGCTCATGATTTCTCAGACAGCGGCATGGAAGGTGTGATCACTCCAGATTTGCCGATTGAAGAAGCTGGTGTCTGGCTTGCAACAGCAAAAGAGAATTCGATTCACTCCATTTTCGTCGTTGCACCAAGCACTGGTGATGGGCGATTAAAGGATGTAACTTCAAATTGCAGTGGATTTATTTATGCTGCAAGTTCAATGGGTGTAACTGGAACCCAAACTAATGTTGCAAATACCGCAAGTATTCTCGTGGAACGAGTTAGAAATGTTTCAGGTACGCCGGTTGCAGTTGGGCTAGGAGTATCAAATAGAGCTCAGGCGAGTGAAGTTGCTAAGTTTGCTGATGGAGTAATCGTGGGATCTGCTTTTGTTAAAGCAGTTCTGCAAAATCCAAGCGACCCAGCCACCGCAGTTCGTAAGGTTGCCGAAGAACTCGCTCTCGGAGTTCGTGAGCGTTAATTAACTTGAAAGCGCGCTTCCTAAAGTAATTGTGTAACTCTTACTTCCACCCGAAGGCAAAGTAACAACTACCGTAACTTTTGCTCCTGGGGCATACGATCTAATTCGAACAATCGCTGAGACATAATCGGTTATCCGAACGCCGTCGATTGAAGTAACAATCGCTCCAACTGGAATTCCTGCCTTCTCTGCAGCATCACCAGGAGTGAGGCTAGATATTTTCGCACCCTTACCCGCGGCAAAAGATTGATCGAAGAAGACTCCGAGCACTGGTCTTGTTGCCTTACCAGTATCAATAATTTCATTCATAACACGGAGCGCTTGATTCATTGGAATTGCAAAACCAAGACCAATTGAACCGCTCTGTCCAGAAGTTGAACCGAGTGTTGCGGTTGCGGCATTAATTCCAATCATGCGCCCAAGTGAATCTGTGAGTGGTCCACCGGAGTTACCTGGATTTATCGCCGCATCGGTTTGAATTGCATCCACATAGGATCCACTTGATGTCTCACCATCGCCAGTTACAACAGGACGGTTTAAAGATGAAACTATTCCACTTGTAACCGTGTGGTCTAGTCCAAGTGGAGAACCAAAGGCAATTACTTGATCACCGACATTGATTGAAGCTGAATCACCAATAGCAATTACTGGAAGGTTCCCTTTAGAAATTTTAAGAACGGCGAGATCATAATTAGGTTCACGTCCGACAATTGTTGCGGGATATGAATCGCCATTGTCCAACTCCACCTTTATCGTTCCAGTGGCGACAGCTGCAGATTCGATAACGTGATTATTTGTTACAACATAACTAGTTGTTGCTGAAGTTTTGAAAATTGATCCGGAGCCAGTTCCACCACCATTAGCTGTTGTCACATTGATTGTTACGACTGTTGGGAAAACTTTTTTAACAATTGAGCTTATGCTTCCTGAAACAGATCCAGCGCTACCTAAAGTCACTGCGGTTCGATTTGCTGGACATTTATTGTCGACAGCTGCATAAATAACTTGGGTTTTCTTATCAACACAGGCATTTACGACCGAGGTACTAAATACCCCTGCTGCAGTCGCAACACCACCGACCGCCGTGACGCCGATTAGAAATCCAGCTAATACTTTCGTTGTCGTGCGGCTCATGTAATTTTTCATGGTCTGATTAAATCGCCTATTCCTTAGAGAATTTCGAGCTCAATCCGAGCGTTTGCTGGGAGTTTCTTCGCTACTTGTCTCTTCGCTTATCTGCATATTTCTCATTGTTGGCGTGGCCAACATCCCCAAGATAAGAATGGCGCTAAAGATTGCCAGAGCGTAAAGAGTATTTGAAAGCCCTATCGCTATTGATAGTGGACCAGCTATTGCCAATCCAACTGGACGTAACAACATGGTTCCCATTGCATCGAAAGATGAAACCCTGGAGAGAGCTTCGCGCGGAACTTCTCGGGCCATCGCTGTCGACCAAATTGTTGTCCATAAATCAATTGTTATTCCCCAAAGCAGGGCACAGAATGCAATAAACCAGATTGACTGTGGTTTTGCCATCGACCACATATAAAGTGAAATAGAGAAACTAATTATTAGTAAGAAGCGAAGAGGATACTTAATTTTTACCTTTATCCCAATTAAAGATCCAATTACTAAACCAATTCCTTCAAAGGTTAACACCAACGACCAAGATTTTGCGCCATTGAATTCTTCGAGTGCAATAAGCGGCCCTAAAATATTTTCACCTGCCGCCCAGGCTAGGATTATAAAAGAGAACCCGAAAACTCCGATAACAATCCATCGATACGAAATAAAAATCTTCCAGCCGTGGATTAAATCATCAAACATAGTATTTTCATTTGGTTCACTCTTTACGGATACATGGCGGAAACTAAAAAGGAGAAGTCCCCCGACAACAAAGGTTGTTGCATCTATTGCAAGTGCCCACGTGCTTCCCCAGCCAGCAACAATAATTCCACCTACAGCAGCGCCTAAGATGATTGCCCCGTTAGAGAATAAGTTATTTACTGAATTTGTTTTCTGAAGATGCTCATCTGGAACTAGTGCGGGCAGAACTCCGGACATCGCGGGCCAAAAGATCCCCCACATCAAACCAAAATTTATATTCACAATTAGCAGAACTATTACTGGAACGCTTCCAGTTGCAAAATAGGCAACTTGAACAAAGAGCCCGGTAGCAGCCACTAAATCGGCAAAGGCGACTGCGCGTATTCGACCAAACTTATCCGCGAGGACTCCGCCAAATGGGCTCATCACAAGCATAGCAACAGTGGTTGCTCCTAAAACTAGCCCTAGAAGGTTCGCATCTCCATTTGGAAGGTGCAAGATTCCAAAAGCTAATGCAATCGGGGACATACCATTTCCAAAGTTGCTAATGAAGCGCGCAAAATAAAAGCGCTTGATGTAACGATAACCAAATAATTCAGTAAAACTCACTTGCAAATGATACTTGCTAGTTAATTGAAAGTTACTCGTTCGCCCGCTTCAAATCTTCTAATTGGTGCACCACTTAAAATATGTACGCTCGCGCTTCCATGCACTTGCCAGATATTTTCAGTCAACGAGGTTCCTTCATCCAAACCAGTAACTAACGATGTGTCCTCATCTATCCCAATAATCACAGTTCCTTCTGGCGCCCTCATCACAATTTTTGCGGCGCTATCTGGAATCCAGCCAAAGAATTTGTTGTAGTGCGGAATTGGGCGAATTTTAGGAATCAAATTCAAACCTGGAATTCCAACGTTCTTCATTCTAAAGAAATTTGGAACATCCCCACTTAACGCCATAGCTCCCGCACTACATCCTGCAAGTGCAGCACCTGATCGCCAGTTAATTTCAATCTCATTCCAAAGTGGTGTTCCAAGCAAAGTATTTGCTAAATAACCAGGGTCACCACCCGAAAAATAAATCAAACCGGCTTCACTTATTCGCGAAATAAACTTTGGATTATAAGCATCTTCTCGATTAAAGATTGGAAGAAAATCTTGAACAGTGCCGATTCGACGGGCTTGTTCTGCTCCAAGTTGTTCCCAGAACTGCAACCTCTCAACACTCTCTTGACCAGCCGCTGTCGGAATTTGTAGAAATCTATTTGGTCTTCCATTGGAAATTCCTGAGTGGAGTAGCGCGGTTTCAAGCTCTTGCATTACTGGTAAATATTCACCAGATCCAACAAGTGCGAGTGCGCCAATTTTCGTCATGTGGTTACTTTATCTGCAGGGATTCAATTCCATATTAGGTAGGATACGCGTTATGCGTAAATGGGCCAGAAAGATTGCGGTGGCTCTATCTATAGCCGTAGTTGTTTCATCTGGTGGTTTTCATTTCTTCAGTAAAGCCGCATCTAATGCAATCCCTAGATCCAAAGTCCTGCAGGGTGCAAAGCAATCTTCAAACGGTGACACAAATATTTTGTTGCTTGGTCTAGATAGCCGCAGAGATAATGATGGAAATCCAATACCTAAAGAGATTTCAAAATTGCTTCATGTTGGGCCGGCTTCAATCGGTGGTTACAACACAAACACAATGATTCTGATACATCTTCCTGCGGGTGGAAAGAAAGCAGTCGCTATTTCGATTCCCCGAGATGACTATGTAAATGTTCCAGGATATGGAATGAAAAAGATCAAGGAAGCTTACGGGTATGCGAAATACGCTGAAGATTCAAAGTTATATAAAGAGGGTATCCAGCAACCCGCTCGCGAACATTTGGCCCGAGATGCTGGTCGTGCGGCAGCAATTGCAACCGTTTCCCAATTCCTAGATGTTCCTATCGATCACTTTGCGGAAGTTAATTTAATTGGGTTTTATGATTTAGCCAACGCGCTCGGCGGAATTCAAGTTTGTCTAAATAAGGCGGTCAATGACAGTAAATATTCTGGTGCCATCTTCCCTGCGGGTTTGCAAACAATCACCGGGGCAGACGCTCTTAAGTTTGTGCGCCAAAGACATGGTCTGCCAAATGGAGATTTAGATCGTACGCATCGTCAACAAGCATTTATTGCTGGGGTTATCACAAAATTTAGAACTCAGGGAATCTTTTCTGACATCGGAAAAATAACTGGCTTATTGAATGTTGCAAAGAAAGATGTAGTAATTGATTCAGGCTTTGATGTTCTTGGCTTCCTGCCTCAAGCAAAGGCGCTTACTGGGGGCAATATTAAGTTTCACACCTTGCCAATTGAGGGATATGTAATGCGCAATGGCCAGAGCGTTAACTTGGTAGATGAGATAAAAATTAGAAAGTATGTACAAGATCTATTTAATCCAAAGCCAAAAGATCCGAACGCAGTTCCTTCACCAAAACCAACCAAAATCAACTATGCCAACTTGGCAAACGGTAAGTCAGTTGATGGCGGAAAAATACCTTGTGTTAATTAAGATCTGAGGGTAAATGTTTGCAATTTTTGCAGTATTAATCGGTGTTGTTGTGGCTATCCAATCACGAGTAAATGGCCAACTTTCAGTCGATCTAAATAGCGGTTTAGCTGCTGCCCTTATCTCATTCTTAACTGGCTGGTCTGTGCTATTTATTCTTGTATTTGGTATCAAAAAAGAACGAGCCGGTCTATTTTTAATTTTTAAAGGGATTAAGGGAAGGCAATTAACTTGGTGGGAAGTCGCTGGCGGCATATTGGGTGGTTGTTTTGTTGCTGTTCAGAGCATTACCGTTCCACAAATTGGGGTAGCTCTCTTTACAATCAGCGTAGTTGCAGGACAAACAGTTTCATCACTATTCGTTGATAAGGCTGGCCTTTCATCGAGCGGCAAGCAGAAAATAACTACGGCAAGGACTTTAGGTGCTCTCGCAACTTTGATTGCAGTATTTATCGCTGTCTATCCAGACTTAACTAATTCAGAATTTAGATTCCTGCCACTGTCAATGGCGCTAACGGTTGGGGTATTTGCGTCAATCCAACAAGGCTTAAATGGAAGAGTTAATGCGGTTGCGAAACGTCCCCTTGCAACTGCTTGGCTGAATTTTGCCACTGGCGCTGTAGTGATTGTGATCGCGCTTTCAATTAATTTGGCATCAGGCGCCAAAATTGCTCCGCTACCAGATGATTTCTGGGTTTATACCGGTGGCAGTTTAGGACTTATATTTGTCGCAGTATCGGCCTACATAATTCAACATCTTGGGGTTTTGAATTTTGTGATTCTAAATATCGCTGGTCAACTTGCTGGTGCAGTCGCTATTGACTGGATAGCCCCAGCAAAAGCGGGTTCACTTAATGGGTATCTGATATTTGGAACTGGAATGACAATTGCATCAATCGCTGTTTCGAGAATCTTCGAAGCGCGCAAAGCTAATAATTAGTCGTCATCTCTTTCTTCGTGTTCGCGACCATCGCCTTCATCATCGCCTTCATCATCGCCTTCATCATCGCCTTCATCATCGCCTTCATCATCATCGCCACCACCAGAAATGCTTGGCTTCGAAATAGTTGGTTTGGCAATTTTTGGTAAAGAAGATTTCTTAGGTGTTGCAACTTTGGTTTGGGTCTTTGAGGCTTCTGGGGTTGGAGCTGTTGATGCAGATTGAGAGTCGATCGGATCGGGTGTCGCGACGGTCGTTATTGCAGGAGCGTTCGAAGCAGGTTTTAACTCGGCATAAGCGACTCCGCTTGCAATTACTAACCCAATACCAATTAACGCAATCTGTGATTTCATAGAACCAGTATGGCTTAGATTCCTGAACTAAAAGACAACGAGCGCTGAGGACTTAGTGAGAGTTATTTTGTGCGGGGTTTAGATTTTCCAACATTCTTTTTTGGTCCTGCTTTTTTGAATGTTCCCTTTGCTACAGGAGCACGCTTAGCTGGGGCCTTCTTTGCAAACTTCTTAGGGCCTGAAGCCTTTTTAAATGCTGGACGCTTGCCTTCAAATTTTTCACTACGCTCTACTTTTTCAGAATCTGCGCGCCAGGTTGATGTTGAAGGGCGAGAATCAGATTTGTAACTCTTCTTTGCTGGTTTCGGAGTGTTAAAACGATCTGCCTTTGCCGGGCGATCAGATTTCTCAAATCGCTCCGCTTTTGGATGGCGGTCCGCACGAAATGTGCGGTCGTTACGAACTGGACGATCAGTGCGCTCAGTTCTTTCTGGACGGTCGTTACGAACTGGACGATCAGTACGCTCAGTTCTTTCTGGACGGTCGTTACGAACTGGACGGTCGTTACGAACTGGGCGATCTTCATATTTTGGTTTTGTCGGTGCAGCACCACGGAATGAACGAACTGGTTTTTCTTTCTCGCCCTCGCCTACACGCCCGCCACCTTCGCTACGCTTTTTAAAATTGCTTGCATGTCCACGACGGAAACCGCCGCGATCACCACGGTCTCGACTTCCGCGATCGTTGCGACCAGGTCTTTCAGCTTCAACAATTACCGGGATTCCTGATGGTTCTTGGGAACCAGTTACACGAATTAGCTCTGGATCTGATGGACGAACATAAACTTCATTTAACTTAACTTTAGCGAGGTTTGTAATTCCAAAAATTCCACGCTTCTGCTTGTGGGTTGCAAGAGTTACAACAACTCCGGTTGCACCTGCGCGAGCCGTACGGCCGGCACGGTGTAGATAATCCTTGTGATCTGCTGGTGCATCAACATGAACTACTAGTGAAACATCATCAACGTGGATTCCACGTGCAGCAACATCTGTGGCGACAAGCGCTGAAGCGCGGCCATCTTTAAATGCAGCAAGAACCCGAGTTCGTTGGCCTTGAGATTTTCCACCATGAAGAACTCCAACCGGTACACCAGAACGGAGCATTTTTTCAGCAAGTTTGTCGGCGCCATGTTTTGTTCGTACGAAGAAAATTGTTCGTCCTTCGCGCGCTGCAATTTGAGTTGCAACTAAATCCTTGTGACCTTGATCCATAATCAGAACGTGGTGTTGCATATCAGCAGCACGAGATTTTTCATTCTCAAGTGAGTGAGTAATTGGATTTTTTAGGAAACGCTTAACAAGTGAATCGACATCGCGATCAAGTGTTGCTGAGAAAAGTAGGCGTTGGCCATCATCTTTTGTCTGACCTAACAAATCTTTCACTACAGGTAGGAATCCCATATCGGCCATCTGGTCTGCTTCATCTAGAACAGTTATGACTACATCATCTAGAAGAACATGCTTCTTCTCAATTAAATCAATAAGACGACCAGGTGTTGCAACAAGAATTGTTACACCACTGCGAAGTGCCTTAATTTGGCCAACATAAGAGAGTCCGCCGGCAACAACTTGAGTACTTAAACCAACTTTGCGAGAAAGTGGTCCAACTACATCAGAAATTTGAACAGCGAGTTCGCGAGTTGGAGAGAGAATTAATCCAAGTGGTCGGTGTGGCTTTGCGGTGCGACCTTCAAGGCGAGTCAACATTGCAAGACCGAAAGCAAGAGTCTTTCCTGATCCAGTTTGACCGCGACCTAAAACGTCACGACCTTTAATCGCATCTGGAAGGGTTGCGGTTTGAATTGGGAACGGCGAAGTGATTCCTTGTGCATCCAGGGCTTCTACGAGCGCAGGAGCAATACCTAAATCTTTAAATGACATAAAAATACCAATCGAGACATCAAGCGTGTCTCGTGGTGCCAAAGAATAAGACTCGCAAGTGAACCTTGATTCTTATCAGAGGGTTCTATGGGGAGTGCTGCGGTT
>WLJX01000005.1 GCA_009701575.1 Actinomycetota bacterium | reverse complement strand
CTTTAACTTTTCAAATGCAACCTTTGCTGCTTGTAGAAGTGCAACTCCGCCGCCAGCAACAATGCCCTCTTCGACCGCTGCTTTCGCATTTCGAACAGCATCTTCAATCCGGTGCTTGCGCTCTTTAAGTTCAACTTCAGTAGCTGCGCCAGCCTTGATAACTGCAACGCCACCAGCAAGCTTTGCAAGGCGTTCTTGCAACTTCTCGCGGTCATAATCTGAATCTGACTTTTCGATTTCGGCACGAATTTGATTTACGCGACCTTTAATCTGTTCGGCATCGCCACCGCCTTCAACGATAGTTGTTTCTTCCTTGGCGACTACGACCTTGCGAGCGCGACCAAGTAGATCCATTGTTGTGGCTTCTAGCTTTAAACCAACTTCTTCAGAGATAACAGTTGCACCAGTAAGGATTGCAATATCTTGCAACATTGCCTTACGGCGATCGCCAAATCCTGGCGCCTTAACAGCAACAGATTTGAAGGTTCCACGGATCTTGTTAACAACCAGAGTTGCAAGAGCTTCACCCTCAACATCTTCAGCCAAAATAACAAGTGTCTTACCTGATTGCATTACCTTCTCAAGAATTGGTAGCAAATCTTTGATATTTGTGATCTTAGAATTTGCAATCAAAATGTATGGATCTTCTAGAACAGCTTCCATGCGGTCAGTATCTGTTGTGAAGTAAGGAGAGATGTAACCCTTATCAAAACGCATACCTTCAGTTAATTCGAGTTCAAGACCAAAAGTGTTTGACTCTTCAACAGTGATAACGCCCTCTTTGCCGACCTTATCCATTGCTTCAGCAATCATCTCGCCGATAGTTGTATCAGCCGCAGAGATAGATGCAGTTGCTGCAATCTGTTCCTTAGTCTTAACCGGGTTAGACATAACTAATAGTTCAGCTGAAATCGCATCAACAGCCTTTTCAATTCCGCGCTTTAGCGCCATTGGATTCGAACCGGCAGCAACGTTACGCAGACCTTCGCGTACAAGTGCTTGTGCCAGAACTGTTGCGGTAGTTGTTCCATCGCCAGCGACATCATCAGTCTTCTTAGCAACTTCCTTGACTAGCTCTGCGCCAATCTTCTCCCACGGATCATCTAGTTCAATTTCTTTAGCGATTGAAACACCATCATTAGTGATTGTTGGTGCTCCCCACTTCTTCTCGAGAACAACATTTCGTCCACGAGGTCCAAGCGTGACCTTCACAGCATCTGCGAGTGCGTTCATTCCGCGCTCGAGACCGCGACGGGCCTCTTCATTAAAAGCAATCATCTTTGCCATATGTATATGTCTCTCTCTAATCTTCAACGATTATCACTCTAACCACCCGAGTGCTAACGCCAAATCTAGAGCAGCCGCGAAGCCTCGGCAAATCGGTTTTGGGGCGGGCCCGCCTGTGAGTAACTGTTTGTTGCGGCACGAACGGTGGGTTAGCCCCAAAACCGGCTAGAGGGAGCGGGCGTTTGTGCGGGCTTCGCGCAGACGGCGAAGTCGCTTTACGAGCATTGGTGCTGCGAGAAGTGCATCATCGCGATCGATCAAGTTATTTAGAAGTTGGTAATAAGCCGGTGGCGTCAAATCGAAGAGCTCTTTAATCGCGCTCTCCTTGGCCCCTGCAAACTTCCACCATTGACCTTCAAATTCGAGAATCTTGCTTTCTAACTGGGTTAGAGATGGCGTCTCTTGTTGCGATGCAATCTCTAGGTTTTCCATTCCTAAATTATAGGAGAAGGGGGCGACAATTTCAGGTATTTAGCGGGAATTTATCTGTTTTTTAATTGGGCCTCTGCATAGTCTTTTCGATTAGCACTTCGGACTAAATTTAAAAGCATTCTAGGAAATATCAATACGTGAAACGGTGAAACTGCAAACCAATAAAGTTGGCCGCCAAGACCTCTTGGGGAAAATGTTGCATCTTGCGAAATCTTCCGCATTTTTTGGCCATCAACAATTATCTCTTCAATTTTGAATTCCAACCAAGCTTTTCCAGGAAGAATCATTTCGGCATAAAGTTTTAGCGAAACACCTTCTTCTAAATTCTCTACTCGCCAAAAATCTAGACTGTCACCAATTCGCAAAGTATCTGGATGACGACGGCCACGACGAAGTCCTACGCCGCCAAATGCGCGATCAATAACTCCGCGCGCCCACCAGAGAAAATCTGCACCATACCAACCGTGCTCGCCACCAATTTGTTCAACGCTCTTCCATAAATTTTCTTTACTCGTTTCAACAATTCGCTCACGATGATCTCGAAGAATAACTTCACCGGCCCAGGCTGGATCGCTCTGCGCTTTCTGCCAAGGCGCAGTTGGTTGAGTCGCATCTGACCAACGTGATTCAACTTGATTCTGTGATGTTCTAGAAAGTGCTAATTCAATAGCGCTATCAATCTGCACTAGTCCTTCTGGTGGTGGTGGAATAAGTCCTGCAATGCTTTTTGCAGGATCTGCAACAACTTCACTAATAAGTGATTGCACAAGTGGTCTGGCAAGTGCTGTTGGAACCGGAGTTACAAAGCCAATCCACAAACTAGAAAGTGCAGGCGTTAAGACCGGAACTTTAATAATCCAACGACGGCGTAAGCCAGAAATTTTCGCGAACATTTGCATCATGTCGGCATAAGAAAGTACGGCGGGACCACCGATATCAAAGATGCCACTTACTGGATTTTTAAGTGCAGCAGCGCTCGATAGATACCAGAGCACATCTCGAATTGCGATTGGCTGGGTTAAGTTTGAAACCCACTTCGGAGTAGTCATTATTGGAAGGCGATGAGTTAAGTGGCGCAACATTTCAAAAGATGCCGAACCAGATCCAATAATTATGCCGGCGCGCATTTCGATAACTGGAACGCTTCCACTTGCTAGTTCTCGCCCGGTATTGGCACGTGATTGAAGGTGTTGGCTAATCTGCTTATCGTTCGCAATTCCGCCTAAATAAACAATCTGACTTACGCCGGCTTCTTCTGCTGCTCGTGCAAAATTGCGAGCCATCTCTGCCTCAAGCTCATCAAAATTGGAGCCCAAATTAATCGAGTGAAGCAAATAGAAGGCGGTATGAATTCCAGTGAGTGCAGATTTAACTGAGAGGAAATCGTTTGCGTTTCCCTGTGAAATTTCTACGCGACTTAGCCAAGGTTGACCAGAAATTTTATTTTTATCTCGAACCATTACGCGAACGGCGAAATCTTGGCTTAATAAATGTCGAACTAATCTGCCGCCGACATAACCAGATGCGCCCGTAACGAGAATTTTGCGTCCAGGGTTTGGATTATTGAGAGGTGAGTTCATGGGATTAACAGTAGACTTCAACCCTGATTCACGAAACTTGAAATTTAATAATCCGCGAAAAAGCAGAGGAAGCCATGATTAAAAGCCCTAAGCCCCGTGTTGTAATTCTCGGTGGCGGCTTTGGCGGACTCGCTACAGCCCGGGCCTTAGGAAAAAACGCGGATATAACAATCGTTGATCGCCATAACTTTCAGACATTCCTTCCGCTGCTCTACCAAGTTTCAACTGCTGGCCTTGCTGCCGACCATGTTGCTTATCCAATTCGCGGTGCAATCCGGTCATTTAATGGAAAATTTAGAATGGGCAGTCCAATATCTGTCGACCATAAGAATAAGACCGTCAAATTAGATAGCAGTGAAGTTCTACCTTTTGACCATTTAGTAATTGCGGTTGGCTCTGTAACCGCCGATTTTGGAACACCTGGGGTTGAAGAATTTGCACTTGGTATGAAAACAATTCACGAAGCGCTAACTATTCGCGCCGAAGTTATGCGCCGCTTTGAAGATCTCTGTCGCTTTGAAGATGACACTAGATTTTCGATTTCAGTAGTTGGTGGCGGGCCAACTGGAATTGAAATGGCTGGAGCGATAGCCGAACTTGTACGCGGACCCCTAATGAATGATCAAAAGCATGCTGCAATGCATATTGATGTCGTACTTATCGAAGCTGGCCCAAGATTGTTACCAAGTTTCGCTCCATCACTCTCTGAGAAGGCAAAGAAGTCACTTGAAAAATTGGGCGTAAAAGTGATGCTCAACTCTGCAGTTAAATCTGTGAAACATCGCGGGATTGAACTTCAAAGCGGGTCAACAATTTCATCTGAAGTAACCATTTGGGCTGCGGGCGTGAAAGGTGCACCTGTAATTGAAAACTTATCTCTGCCACTTGATGGAAATCGCTTAAGTGTTTATCCAACTCTTGCAGTTACTAATTATCCATACATTTGGGGCGTCGGAGATATCTGCGGATCTAAAGGTAAAGATGGACGATTCCTCCCGATGGTTGCACCTGTTGCAATGCAGCAAGGGCGTTTTGTCGCCGAACAAATTTTACGCCGGTCAAAAGGCCAAGAACTAAAGGACTTTAAGTATCGCGACAAGGGATCGATGGCCACGATTGGTCGTCACAAAGCAGTTGTTGAAGCGGGGCCAATTAAATTCTCTGGTTATCCAGCTTGGTCTGCTTGGTTGTTTTTGCACCTCTTCTATTTAATGGGTGGCCGCAACCGAATTGGAACAATCGTTGATTGGTCTTGGAATTATGCAACCTTCGACCGCGGAAATCGCCATATTATGGATTCAATGTAAGAATGCTGAAATTAAATCGCGGCTACATTGACCTTCGCGGCCATCAAGTCTGGTCGGCACATGGAAAAACTTTCGGCAAGAAGAGTGAACCAGTTCTGCTTATGCATGGTGGGTTAAGTTCAACTGAGAGCTGGGATTACACAGTTATCCCTGCAGTTCAACGCACACATTCGGTTTTTGCCTATGACCGCAGCGCACATGGTCGAACCGCAAGTCGCGAGGGTTTCTATCACTTTGATTTTCAAACTGATGAAGCGATTGCATACATTGAAGATGTAATAAAGGGGCCAACGCATTTAATTGGTTGGAGTGATGGCGGAATTATTTCGCTGATGGTTGCGCTAAAACGTCCTGATCTTGTTAAATCTATTGTTGCAATCGGAACTAACTATCATTTCGATAGCGGGCTTTCATTAGTTGAGGAAGATCCAGAGATTGTCATTTCCGAGGATGATGCTGCAAAGTTCGCACTTAGGTCTCCAGATCCTGCTCATATGCAGGAAGTAATTATCCGCAAGGCATATGAAGTTTGGAATTCCGAACCAACGATGACAACTACCCAGCTTTCAAGAATTAGCTGTCCAGTGCTTGTCTTAACCGGTGATGACGAACCATTTTCAAATCATCACACCATAGAACTTTATGAAGCGATTCCAAATGCCCGACTCGCAATCGTTCCAGGAACATCACACTTTGTTGTTAAAGAAAAGAGCAAGATTGTTCAAGGGTTAATTAAGGATTTTTATCGTGATCTTAATTATCCAATTACAACTTGGCCAAGACTTCGTAAAGAACAGACCGAGAAGTTAAAAGAGAAGTAATTCTCTACCTTTTTCAACAGCACTCTCCCGACAATCTGCGCCGAGTTTCTTATAGACGTTCTTTAGATGAGTTTTTATCGTGTTATTTGAGATGTGAAGATTCGAAGCTATCTGCGAAATAGGTAGCCCGGTCGAAAGACGATTTAGAATTTCAATTTCGCGCTTAGTGAGAGGATTTTCCAACTTATCACTGTGGAAATTCTTATCAGCTATTCGCTTCCGAATTAATTTTGATAATTGTTCCATATACACCGTTGGATGAGTTGCTGCGTACTTTAAGAGAAATTCTTGGAATTCGGCGCTTTGAATCAAAAGTATTTGGCGAAAACCATATTTCATAATAATTGTCATTGCTTTCTGCATATGTTCTTCAGCAATTTTTGGTTTATCCAAATTAATATTTACCAAGAAAATTTGAAGTAGCAAGATTTCACGGGGATTTCTGGTTTTTAGAGATGCGATAGCCGCTCTTGCTGTATCGCCACCTTTACGTACTTCAAGTGATGTGGAAATAATTGCGACTGTTGGACGATTTGGAGTTCGAAAAGTTATCTCAGCTATCCGTTCGAAATCACGGAGAAGTGCTCGAATAATCAATTCATGTTCATCAACAATTCTAAAGAGATCTTGGTGGTATTTTGGAAGATTAAAATCATCACGAATTTTTCGGATTCGTTGTAGTCCACCTGTAGAGCGACCAAGCTGAGCCTCTATAAGAGCGCGTTTAGCATCAAATGCAACCTGCCATGTGGCAATATGAAAATTCTTAACTTCTTCATTGCGCTCTTCAAGAAGTGCGATCGCTTTATCTTCTTCTCCGGTCTCACGCCACACTTCTGATGCGCAATAGACCATGTCGTATGAAGACCAAACACCGGTAGCACCAACTCTTTTTGTTTCATCAATTACATACAATGCAAGTTCAAGGGCTTCGGTCAACCGACCTTCAGCAAGAGCTAAGAGCGCCTCTATTGCAGGTAGATGAATTGTGGATTCTGAAGGATCTGGTGGTGGCATAATCCTAGATTCATTAACAATCTTCAAAAGCTCTTCGTAATCTTCCATCAAGAACGCCGCATTTGCCGCCATCCGAAGTGAGAAAAGAGATTTGGAAGATTTAACAGCCGAATTATTTATCTCTAAGACTCTACTTAAATTTCCATATCCAAGAGCGAGTCGACTCTCCATTACTAGTAAATCGCATTCAACTTTCTCGAAAACTCCACTAGCTCTTGATGCGATCTCTAGCCCCTTTATCTTTATCGATAACTCTTCGAGGGATTCATTAGCCATCGTTGAAAAAGCTTTTACAAGCTCTGGGCCAACCGCGCCAATTCCTAAGTACTTATCTATCAATCTGATGCTTTTCATTAGGAGATCTACATCGCCAGACCAGAGCAGTCTGCGGACATGTAGCCCAATAACTTCCTTAGCCCTTTCTGTATCGCCAAGCGCCTCAAGATGAGAGATGGCTTCTGCTAAATTTTTCGTCGCAATCATTACTTCTACCGTATTCCGCCTAACTGCATCGGAACGCTCTGGTTCTAATTTAAGTTTTTCACTAATTGCATTTTTGATGATTTCATTTACCTTGAATTCATCTCCCGAGCTTCCTACTTGAAGGACGAAAATTCCTTCACTTGCAAGTCGTAGAAAACTCTGAAACTTCTCCTCTGTTCCCAGCGCAAGTGAGAGTTGTTCTCTGTTCAAATTAGTAAAGAACGCTAATGTCTCAAGAATTTCATAAACTTTAGGGTCCAACTTCTTCAAAGTTGCCTCAATTAGCATCTGACTATCAAGATAGTCCGCGCTAATACCTGCGCCAGATTTGGTCAAAGTCTTCAAGGTCATGAGAACTCCGGCTGGCCAATTTTGAACATTTCGGAAAATATCTTCATTTGCTTCGTAATCAACACCGAAATTGGCAGCCAATACTTTAGTTTCAGCATCAGTAAACGCTAGATCAATTGGTTTTAACATACTAAATGCATCAATTGAAATGGCTCTGGAATAATTGATTGTAGGTAAATTATTTCTTATGGTCAGCGTTTTAAGGTTTTCCGGGGCTAACTCTGCCCATAGTTGAGTGAACTGTTCATTCTCGGAATTGATGTTGTGCGCACCATCTGTTATGAAATGAACAGTAAATCCAATTGTTGCGATCTCATTTGCAAATTCCACAACTGCTTGGCGTGGTTCGAATTCTTCGGTGCGATATTTTTCAATCCAAGGTGCGGCGTTCGGATTGAATCTACGAAGTGAGGAGACACAATGAAAAACTAAATCTTTAAAGGTGTCAGTAAGTGCCGGGGTGTACCAAATAGTTTTATCTGGATGCATTGCCGCCCACTGTGCAGCCAAAATAGTTTTTCCAAACCCGCTTGGCGCAATTGCAAAGACGGCTTGTGGCGCTGGCTTCTCTAAAAGCTCAAGGATCGATTTACGTAAGATGAATTGTGAGGGCACCGTAGGCGGGGTGATACGAGATAGCGAAACGCCTGGCAGTATTTCGTACATTTCTCTCACCCTTTCGTAGGGTGAAATGGTTACATGGGGTGAGGATTTTGCCTAGCAGTTTTGAGCCTAGAAACTACTTATCACCCCTTAATTCACCTATCGAACCTGCAGGAACAACGGGCTTATTTGGAAACTCTGCCGCGACCCTTCGATAACCCTGACTTTGAAGTGGTCTTGGATCTACTTCCCCCTTATTTGGCCACATCGAAAGTGCGCGTTCGGCTTGGGCGGTAATTGTTAGTGAGGGATTAACTCCGAGATTTGCCGTAACACTTGCACCATCAACTACATGCAGCGTTGGGTAATTCCATACTCGGTGATACGGATCAACTACTCCAGATTTTTCTGAATCCCCAATCACGCAACCCCCAACAAAATGAGCTGTAAAGGGTGCGCCAATTAAATCTCCGATATGACCGCCAGCAATTCCGCCATTCTTCTCGGCAATTTTGCGGACAACTTCATTTGCTGCCGGAATATAAGTTGCATTTGGGGCGTCACTGTTGTTTGTTGAGGTTAAGCGTTTGCCAAATACCGAGCGCTTCATTGAAACCGTTAGCGCAGAATCTACGTTCTGCATTACAAGTGCGATAACAGTTCGCTGACTCCACCTGCGAACATTTAGAACTCTTGCCAGTTGTCCTGGGTGCCGAATGATTGTTTGAAGCCATTGTTTACGTCGCCCAGATGCCGTGTGACCGTCGGTCATAATCGTTTGAAGCATGCCCATTACATTGCTACCGACGCCATATCTGACTGGCTCGACATGTGTGTGTTCATCCGGAAAGAATGAAGATGTGATTGCTGAACCTTTGCTGTAATCAATATCTGTATTTTGCATAAGGGCGCCAGTAAGTGCCTCGCTATTTGTTCTCGAAAGTTTTCCAAGAGTTGCTGAAATTTTAGGCAATACGCCATCGCTCTTCATGTGGTGAAGAAGTTTTTGTGTGTTGTAAGTACCAGCCGCAACTATTACCTCGTTGGCCGTGAAAACTCGCTTTCGGCCCAGCCAAGATGAACTTTTTCGGGCATAAATCTTCCAACTCCCATTGCTCTGCTGCTCAATTTTAGTAACCGTATGTTCTGCAAAAACCTTGGCCCCTGCGCCTTCAGCCAAGCCAAGATAATTCTTTGGCAACGTATTCTTTGCATTATTTCTGCACCCCGTCATACACGCACCGCATTGAATACAACCTTCACGATCCGGACCCTTACCACCAAAGAATGGATCTGCGCTTTTTTCACCAGGGCCACTTCCAAAATAAACACCGAGTGGTGCCATTCTGAAAGTGTGGCCAACACCCATTTCGATTGCCGCTTCTTTCATTGCAGCATCAGATGGCGAGAAATATGGATTGTCGATGACGCCGAGCATTCGTGATGCTTGGTCATACCAAGGAAGAAGTTCATCCTTCCAATCAGTTATGTGGCGCCACTGCTTGTCATTGAAGTAAGTATCGGGTGGAATATATAAAGTGTTTGCATAAACAAGTGAGCCACCACCAACTCCGGCTCCAGCAAGAACTAGGACATCAGGAAGCGCATGAATTCTCTGAATACCTCGAAGCCCAAGTCTTGGTGCAAATAGAAACTTCGAAATTCGCCAGGAAGTTTTTGGGAAATCTTTATCTTCGAATCTACGACCTGCTTCTAAAATGCAAACTCGATAATTCTTTTCAACAAGACGTAGCGCACTAACTGATCCACCAAAACCAGAACCAATAATTACTACATCAAAGTCGCGTTCCATGGCTTATTCATACCAAAGTTATTGCTCTAGGGCTAGCACTCAAAGATTTATTAAAGTCGAACTATTCACGCTTGAACTCTTACATTGTGCGCCGCTCCACATAAAAAGAATTGGAACTTTGCATTCTCAATAGTGGAAAATCTGAAGCAAGAGATAGGAGAGTGCCAATGAACGCACTTGATCTGGCTAGATGGCAATTCGCCATTACAACTGTGTACCACTTTATTTTCGTCCCAATCACAATTGGATCTGGTTTTCTTGTGGCTGGCCTACAAACCGCTTGGTATCGAACCAATAAGGAAAAATACTTACGCGCTACTAAGTTCTTCGGGAAATTATTCTTAATTAACTTTGCAATTGGAGTTGTAACAGGCATCGTTCAGGAGTTCCAATTCGGTATGAACTGGTCCTCTTACAGTCGCTTTGTTGGCGATATCTTTGGAGCTCCGCTAGCGATGGAAGGTTTACTTGCCTTCTTCCTCGAAAGCACATTCCTTGGTCTTTGGATCTTTGGTTGGGATCGTCTATCAAAGAAGGCGCACCTTGCGACAATTTGGATTGCGTCAATCGGAACTTTGGTCTCTGCATATTTCATTCTCGCCGCAAACGCATTCATGCAACATCCAGTTGGTTATGAATTCAATCCAGATACTGGACGCGCAGAATTGAAATCTATTGTTGCAGTCTTAACTCAGAACACCGCAGTCTCCGCTTTCTTCCACACAATTCCATCAGCTTTCTTAACTGCTGGTGCACTATTTGCTGGAGTTGCTGGCTGGATGGTTCTTAAGGGACGAGATCCTGAAGCTGCCCGCCCAGTTATGAAGACGGGTTTAATTGTCATAGTTGTTTCATTCTTATTAGTTGGAATAACCGGTGACTGGTCAGCGCGAATTATGACTAAACAACAACCTATGAAAATGGCTGCTGCTGAAGCTCTCTATGAGACAAAAGCAAACGCCCCATTCTCACTCCTCACTCTGGGAACTCTTGATGGCAGCAAGGCGGTATTCCAAATTGGAATTCCTTCCGTGCTTTCCTTTATGTCAACCGGAGATTTCAATGGAACAGTTGAAGGAATAAACGATCTCCAGAAATCATATGAAGAGAAATATGGTGTTGGTGATTACACCCCTAACATTCCAATGGCTTACTGGTCATTTAGATTAATGATTGGTTTTGGTGGCTTAGCTGCGCTATTTGCACTCATGACACTTTGGTATATGCGCAAAGGTGGATTGCCTAGAAGTAAGTTCTACCTGCGTTCCACGATCGCGCTTCCATTCCTACCAATTCTCGCTAACTCATTTGGTTGGATATTTACTGAAAGTGCCCGTCAACCTTGGGTTGTCTTCGGATTGTTTAAGACCGCAGATGGCGTAAGTCCAGGGGTAAGTGCTGGAAGCGTCCTCTTCACAATGGTCACATTCACTCTTCTTTATGGAGTACTTGCCGTCATCGAATTTGGATTAATGGTTCGCACTATCAAAGTTGGAACCGACATGACTCCAGTTCAAAGTGGCGAATCTAAAACACTGACAATGGCTTACTAGGAGGAATGAAAAATGTCACTTAATTCAGTTTGGTTCATACTTATAGCTGTTCTTTGGATTGGCTATTTCGTTCTCGAAGGTTTCGACTTTGGCGTAGGAATATTGCTAAAAGTTGTTGCGAAGAATCAAGCCGAGCGGCGTGCAGTTCTGACAACACTCGGTCCTCTATGGGACGGTAACGAAGTTTGGTTACTAGTAGCAGGTGGTGCAACATTCGCAGCGTTCCCAGAGTGGTATGCCACTTTGTTTAGTGGTTTTTACCTTCCACTATTCCTAATCCTGATCTCATTAATTGTTCGCGGTGTCGCTTTTGAATATCGCAGCAAGTATGGAAAAGCTAAATGGCGTAATAGTTGGGATAACGCGATAGTTATTGCAAGCTTCATTCCTGCACTTCTATGGGGTGTTGCATTTGCAAATATCGTACGTGGAGTTCCACTAGAAGAGAGTGCAACCGGCGCAATTGAATATGCTGGCGGATTCTTCAACTTGCTAAACCCATATGCACTTCTTGGGGGGCTTACAACGCTCTCCTTATTCGTGACTCATGGTGCTTTCTTTCTCGCTCTTAAGACCGAAGGAGATATCCGAACTCGCTCAAATGCAATCGGAATAAAGCTGGGGCTCGTAACAGCAGTTCTTGCAGTCTCCTTCCTTGGTTGGACACTTGCTGCACTTACTTCAAAAACTAGTGTTGTTACTGGTTCTTTGATCGTTGTAGTTTCTTGGCTCGCTGCCTTAGCCGCAAATTACAAGGGTCGTGAAGGTTGGGCCTTCCTGTTTTCAGCCATAACAACAGCTTTTGTTGTTATCACTCTGTTCTTTGGTCTCTATCCAAATGTGATGCCAAACATCACAGCAGGTGGCCCAGGGCTCGATATCTTCAATGCATCTAGTACTCAATACACCTTGAAAGTTATGACAGTGGTTGCAGCAGTAATGACTCCATTGGTTCTGCTTTACCAAGGTTGGACTTATTGGGTATTTCGCAAGCGAATACATCCAAATCAGATTGCTAATCCAGAATCTGGCGTATTGGATTCTATTCACGCGTGAAACCTTTAGATCCGCGGCTCCTGCGATATTCCCGCAGTAGCCGCGGTTTTATTTTCACAACCGTAGCTCTCGCGGTATTGAGCGCAGCAACAACGATTACCCAGGCGTATCTATTGGCATCAATTATTACAAGGCTCTTCGTATCGCAGCAGAGTTTTATTGAGAATAAAAAGGCAATTACTTTCTTGGCAGTGGTCTTTCTCTGCCGCGCATTGATTGCTTTTACAATTGATCAGATTTCGACAACCGCAAGTTCTCGTATTCGCAATGAATTGCGCAATCAGATTATGGTGAAAACTCTCGATTCTGGCGCGCAAGATGTGCAAAAACTGGGGAGTGCTGGGCTATCGCTCTTGATTACAAAGGGAATTAACGATCTAGATGGTTACTTCTCTAAGTTCCTACCGCAGTTATTTATAGCTGCAATAATTCCCCTCACGGTCGGAATCACAATTGCAGTTCAGGACTGGCAGGCTGGAGTTATTGTCTTATTGACTCTTCCGTTGATTCCAATCTTTGGCATCTTAATTGGTCGATTCACTGCAAGTGCTACCGAGAAGAAATGGCGCAGCCTTGGAATTCTGAGTACCTATTTTCTTGATCTACTGAGCGGATTAACAACGCTAAAGGTTTATGGTCGAGAGAAGATTCAAAGCGCAAAACTTAAAGAGGTCGGAGATTCTTACCGTAAAGAAACGATGTCAGTTTTACGAATCTCATTTCTCTCTTCCCTGGCCCTGGAATTAGTTGCCACGCTCTCTGTTGCCTTACTAGCTGTTTCAATTGGCTTGCGATTAGTGAATGGATCAATTGCACTACAAACCGGACTCTTTATTTTGATAATAGCGCCCGAGGTTTACTGGCCAATTCGTCAGGTGGCAGGTTATTTCCATGCGGCAGCTGATGGCCTTAACGCGTTTGAAAAACTCTTCAAAATTCTAGATCGACCTGCAGTTAATCGCGGCCGCAGCTTTAAAAGATTGAACGCAATTACTTGGAGCCAATTAACAGTTGAATATCCAGATAGGGCTCCACTTCAAATTCCATCTGGCCAAATATCAGCCGGAAGTACGCAACTTCTAATTGGTCCTTCGGGAGTTGGAAAATCAACCCTTGCAAATATTTTATTAGGCTTCGTACAACCAACTAGTGGTGAGCTTTTATTCAGTACTGAAAACGGTGATATTCCGCTGTCTGAAATTGCTGCAATCGATTTACATAAGCAGATTTCTTGGCTTCCTCAAGAGCCAAAATTTCCAATTGGCACAGTCGCACAAATTCTGCGTCACGCAAAGCCGAGCGCTACAGATAATGAACTTGAAGAATTATTGCGGGAAGTTGATTTAAACATTAGCGATTTATCAAGCGGTCTTGGCACGCAATTAGGGAATCTAAAGCAGCCGCTTTCGATCGGGCAACTTCGCAAGATCGCGCTAGCCCGGGCACTTCTAAAAGACTGTCAGCTCTTGATTCTCGATGAGCCAACCGCATCGGTCGATGATGTAAGTGAAGAAATCATCTCGAAAATATTGAGCAAGAAAGCAGCGCAAGGAGCGCTAGTTCTACTAATTACCCATCGCCAACAGATGATTTCTGGTTCCACAAACGTTACAGATATGGCGAGGACAAATTGAAGGATTTATTCTCACTACTAAAACCTAACTGGAGACAACTTGCACTGGGGGGTCTGCTTGGAGGTTTATCACTTGGTTCTGCAGTCGGATTACTTGCGGCAAGCGCTTGGCTAATTTCGATGGCTTCAACTCGACCACCGATATTGATGCTACAAGTTGCGATTGTTGCCGTTCGGTTCTTTGGTTTATCACGTGGAACCTTGAAATACGCAGCGAGAATTACCGAACATGATGCCGCTCTTAAAATTCAAACAACACTCCGCATTAGGATCTATGAACAGATCTCTAAGTTCTTACCAATTAACTTCATAAAACTCAGCCGTGGGAATCTACTCTCGCAAATAATAAGTGATGCTGAACTTGTTCAAGACCTGTGGCTCCGAGTTTTTTTACCGTGGTTAAGCGCTTTGATTGCAGGTGTAAGTGGCCTTGGAATAATTCATTACCTTTCCCCTAGCGCGGGCGACGCGCTCTCCCTAATTTTCCTTGTCGCAATCTTCGTGATTCCGATCCTCGCTGCGGTTATAACTACACCTCAAAGCGAACGAGAGCACGAGGCCGAACTCTTCTCACAAGTAATGCAGGTTGCTGAAAGCGCAAACGAAGCGCTCATCTTCGACTTTAAAAGTGATTTATTGCTAGAGATGGAGCTTGCACAAGACAGTATTGCGGTTATGCAAGAGCGGAGCGCTAAGCGTTCGGGATACGCCAGTGCACTTCATCTAGTCTTATTAGGAATTGCTTCAATGACTGCGCTCTATTTTGCGGCTGAAGGCTTTCTTGCTAAAGATCTAGCAGGAGTCAATGTTGCCGTTATTGCACTTCTTCCCCTTGCTATATTTGAAGGAATCAGCGCCTTGCCTGCTGCATTTTCCCAACTTGCAAAGATACTCGAAGCTTCGCGAAACCTTGCACCATATCTTGAACCAATTCATAATCTTGAACTAGAAGAAGTTTCTAAGCCACTTGCTCAAAGCGTCACAATAAACTTTATAAATGTAACTCCGATAATTCCTGGGGCGAGGTGTGCACCGTTATCAGCAAAGGTTAGTACTGGTGAAACCTTGATAATCATGGGTAAATCAGGTTCGGGAAAATCGTCCTTGATAAATTCGCTTCTAGATTTCACACCTTTTGCTGGCCAAATTGAAATTAATGGCGAAGAGCTTTCTGTGAATCATGAACAGCTTTTTTCGGTGCTGCTACAGGATGACTATCTTTTTGCTACATCCATCCGCGAGAACCTTAGAATTGGGAAACTAGATGCAACAGATCGAGAATTATTTCAAGCTCTGGAAACCGTTGAACTTAGCGATTTGATCTTGAAATTACCAGAAGGCTTAGACACTCATATCGGGCCACTTGGATACAATTTTTCGGGTGGCGAAAAACAACGGATGAAATTAGCAAGATTGCTACTACGGGCTACTCCAGTATTTATCTTGGATGAACCATTTGAATTCTTAGATGCAACACAGGTTTCTCGAATTGCAAGAAGAATTTCAACCATTCTGGATACAAGAACTGTCATTATCGTTTCACACTTGGAATTAGATATACCGGGGAAAGTAATTTCTCTAGACAATTTAAATAATTAATGGAGCCCCCCGTCAGGATTGAACTGACGACCTACGCATTACAAGTGCGTTGCTCTACCACTGAGCTAGGGAGGCGTGTTGCAGGGGTAATTATGACACGCAAAATGCAGTGCTCTGAACCTGCTAATCACTGCGGCAAATAGCGAGTATCTTCGGCAAATGCGCCTCGGAGTCTTGGATGTCGGATCAAATACGGTGCATTTACAGGTAGTTGATACACATCCTGGAGCCAGACCGAATCCAACTTACAACCACAAGGAAGAGCTCCGCTTAACCGAATACTTGGATGACGAGAACAATATTTCACTTGAGGGAATCACAGCGCTGCGTTCAACAATCAAGACAGCAATTGAGCATTCAAAGAAAGCAAAGACTGAGGAGCTACTTCCATTCGCTACATCGGCGCTTCGCGAAGCAAGCAATGGTGGCGAAATTATTGCCGCAATCAATAAGGATTTTGAGATTGATCTTCAAGTTTTAACTGGCGAAGAGGAAGCAAAGTTAACTTTTCTTGCAGCGCGCAGATGGTTTGGTTGGTCGAGTGGTCGCTTATTAGTAATTGATATTGGTGGCGGCTCACTTGAAATCGCATCAGGGATTAATGAATCTCCTGAAGTAGCAGTAACACTTCCACTTGGTGCATCGCGTTTAACTAAGAGCCATCTACAAGGTGATCCGTTTACCCCAAAAAGTGTTCGTTCATTACGCGATTACATCGAAGGGCAATTGGAATCTGTGCTTCCGACTTTAGTTCACCATGAATCTTCCGATCGGGCAATTGCAACAAGTAAAACGCTTCGAACCTTGGCCAGACTTTGTGGTGATTGGTATGGCGGCAATGGAAAACTGATAACTATCGACGCGATTCGTAAAATCTCTACTCGCTTAGCAGAAATGGATTCTGATGAGCGCACAAAATTGCCAGGAGTCTCTGCAAACCGCGCCCGTCAAATAGTAGCTGGAGCGCTTGTAACTGAAAGTGTCATGCGAAATTTAGATTTAGATAAATTAGAAATTTGCCCTTGGGCGCTTCGTGAAGGCATTGTTCTTAAATATATGGACTGGACTGAGCACTAAATCAAACAGTTGGCGCCGGAATAACATCAATCTGTAAGACCTTCTTCTTGCCCAGAAAAACTACCCAAGCATCACCAGGCTTTAACTTATTCTCTGGCAAATCTAAATCTGATTTCTTACTTACTTGTTCTAACATCCTAGGTAGCACTGGATTATGGCTGCAGAGCAGAATCGTCTCACCGGTAGTTCTAGCTAATTCAGCAAGTTCTTTCCCATAATCTAGTGACTTATCCTTATTTTTTTCAAAGGTATACTCACTAAGTTTTGCGGTAATTATTGGTTCGATTTTTAACGTCTTAGTCATTCCAATAACGGTGTCATAGCAACGAACGGCATCTGATGTGTGAATCTGTGAAATTCCAAAGACTTGATACACCGCATGCATGCGCTTTGCTTGGAGCTGTCCCAAATTATCTAGTGGTCGATCTTCATCCCCGCTCTGCCATTCACTACGAGCAAGTGCTTTAGCATGGCGCAACATAATTAACTTTGGAGCCTGAAATGGCGAATCGCTAAAGATATCTAAGATTTCTCTATCTGTATCGCGAGTCAATTTCTTCCGTGCAGAATCAATATCGTGCCATTCGAGTAAATCTGCTTCACCATTTGCATGGAATTCATTGCTGTCAGGAAGTACTTCAGCAGCCCAGTAAGAAACGTGCTTTGGTCCATCAATTGATTCGTATTCAATTTCGCCAAGGAAGGGGCCGAGTTCAATATTTAGACCGGTTTCTTCCATAATTTCGCGATAAGCACAGGAGATAAGTTCTTCGCCAGTATCTAATTTTCCTTTTGGAAATGACCAGTCGTCATACTTTGGTCTGTGAATAATTGCTAACTCAATCTTTGAGCTTTTGCCTTCACGCCAAACAACACCACCGGCAGCAAGAATCATCTCGGTCATCCCCTAGCTCCATACCAATTAATGACTTGCTGATGCAGATCAACTAATTGTTCCCCGGTTGAACTTGTTGTGATCCGATCCCAACTTCCAGAAGCGTTCATGTGCCAGCTCGATGTGGTTGGTGCAAGGTAACTATCCAGTGCGCGCATAAGTATTCGCTTATGATCTGTCTGATTAATTCTGACCATGCTTTCTACGCGACGATCCAAATTTCGGTGCATTAAATCTGCACTGCCAATCCAGAGTTCATTTTCGCCACCATTAGCGAAGTGAAAAATTCTTGAATGTTCTAGGAAGCGACCCAAGATAGAGATAACTCGAATATTCTCAGACAGCCCAGGAACACCAGCACGAATTGCACAAATACCACGCACCACTAATTCAACTTCTACTCCAGCGGCCGATGCTTTATAAAGTAAATCAATAAATTCTTCATCCATAATTGAATTCAGCTTCATTCGAATTAACGCAGGCTTTCCTGCTTTTTTATTATCAATCTCTCGTTGAATTCGCTCTAGCAATCCGCTTCGCAGAGTACGTGGAGCTACGAGCAACCTTTCAAATGAAGTTTGCGGGGCAAAGCCCGAGAGTTGATTGAAGAGTTTATTTACATCATCACCCAAGACTGGATCAGAACTTAAAATTCCAAAGTCTTCATACATGCGAGCGGTCTTAGGGTTGTAGTTTCCAGTTCCCATATGAACATAGCGACGGATGGCACCTGACTCTTGACGTACTACAAGTGAGAGTTTGGCATGAGTTTTAAAACCAACGAGACCGTAGACAACATGTACTCCTGCATCTTCCAATTTTCTAGCCCAACGCACATTTGCTAGCTCATCAAAGCGGGCCCGAATCTCAATTACTGCAAGAACTTGCTTACCTGCTTCGGCCGCTTCAATTAGCGCTTCAACAATTGGTGAATCACCGGAAGTTCGATACAGAGTCTGTTTAATCGCCAAAACTTTAGGATCACTCGCAGCCGACTCAACAAAGCGAACAACTGATGAGTTAAATGACTCATATGGGTGGTGCAGAATAACTTCACGACGCTTTAAGGCTTCAAAGAAAGCTTCAGTTGAATCTGGTTCAACATCGCGCAGATCCCAAGCAACTTGATTTCTAAAAGCTGGAAATTTCAAATCGGGGCGATCAATATCTGCAATCTGATTAAGGCCAGTTAAATCTAAAGGTTCTGGATATCTACTTATATCTTCATCTTTGACACTTAGCTCATCTTTGAGTGTCTCTAACAATTCAGGATCCATACCTTCGCCAATTTCCAAACGAACGGGGGGACCAAATTTTCTGCGCAATAACTCTTGTTCCATACTTGCCAGCAAATCTTCAGATTCTTCCTCTTCAAGTTCTAAATCCGCATTTCTGGTAACTCTAAAAGTGTAAACATTTACGACTTCCATGCCTGGAAATAATTCAGAAACATTCGCTGTTATTACTTGCTCCAGTGGAATGTATCTACGATCGTCGCCTTTTGTCGTTACAACAAAGCGTGGCAAATTTGATGGAACTTTTACTCGAGCGAAGAGCTCCATTCCAGAATCTGGATTCTTTACTACGACAGCAAGATTTAATGAGAGCCCTGAAATATATGGAAAGGGATGTGATGGATCAATCGCAAGTGGAGTTAATACCGGAAAGATTTGATTATTGAAAATATCGGTGGCGAGTTCGCGCTCTTCTTTTGTTAATTCATCCCACTTAACAATATTGACACCCTCTTTAGAGAGCCTTAAGTGAACGTCATCATGGAAACATTTCGTCTTTCGATCAATTAACTCTTGAGTCTTGGCAGATAACTCTTTCATTAATTCACTTGGTGTAAATCCGGCAGTGTTTGTCTTGGTAAGCCCAGTCTCTAATTTTCGCTTAAGCGATGCAACGCGAATCATGTAAAAGTCATCGAGGTTGGAAGAGAAAATTGCTAAGAAACGACAACGTTCTAGTAGTGGAGTTGTTTTGTCTTCGGCCAATTCGAGCACTCGCTGATTAAAAGCCAGCCAACTTAATTCGCGATCAACCAAAATCTCTCTGGGATCGCTCACGGAGATGCCGTGTTCGTGGGAAGTCATTTGAATATTCTCCTCTAGTTAGATGAACGGGCGGTAACTGGGAGGTAATCACCGCACAAAACATCGCACTTAAAGCCACCCCGAAATTCACCCAAACATCTCTATCGCTCAGATATCCCACAGGTCTAAAGTCGAACTCCCCTAGATACGCAGTTGATGGCGAGGTCGATAAATGCGAAGTCCATTTGGCCGCAACCTCGCCATTGACATAGGAACAGCAAACACGGTTATCTACCAATCAAATGGTGGAATTGTTTTAAATGAACCAAGCGTTGTTTGCATTAACACTGATACCGGGGAAATTCTTTCTGTTGGGCAAGAAGCAAGAAAAATGGTCGGCCGAACTCCTGGACATATAGTTTCAATTAAACCACTTAAAGATGGTGTCGTTGCTGACTTTGAAACAGCGCAGAAAATGTTGCGTATGTTTATGGCAATGGTCGGAGTACGAAAATTATTAGCTAAACCAATTGTTGTAGTTGCAGTTCCACCAGTAGTTACATCGGTAGAACATAGAGCGATTAAAGATGCGGCATACGCAGCGGGTGCAAAAAAAGTTTACATAATGGAGGAACCAATGGCAGCGGCAATTGGCGCCGGGCTTCCGATTCAAGAACCGATTGGTTCAATGATTGTAGATATCGGTGGCGGCACTACTGATGTTGCAGTGATCTCACTTGGCGGAATTGTTACATCACGATCGATTCGTGTTGGCGGCGATGCTATTGATGCTGCAATTATTAATTACATAAAAAATACTTATAACTTAATGATTGGTGAGCGCACCGCCGAAGAGGTAAAGATGTCTATCGGATCGGCAGCTCGTTTGAATGGTGAGAGCGACGCTCGAATTCGTGGCCGAGATTTAGTCTCTGGTCTGCCTAAAGATTTAATGGTTACACCAAAAGAGATACGTGAAGCGATTGATGACCAGGTCGCCAAAATAGTCAGTGCAATTAAGGCAACTCTCGATGAAACTCCACCAGATCTCGTTGCAGATTTGTCTCGCACAGGAATTGTTCTGGCTGGCGGTGGGGCGCTACTTAAAGGACTTACTGAGCGCTTAATAAAAGAGACAGGAATGCCGGTTCGAGTTGCAGATGACCCGCTCTACTCAGTTGTTATTGGCGCTGGCCGTTGTGTTGAAAATATTGATATGTTGCAGCAGATTTTGGCGCCAGAAAGCCGTTAATTACTAACGATTCCAGGTAATTGGTGTTTCATACTTTGCGCTTCTACCATCACCAGAAGATTTTCCGCGCAGACGTCGCCAGATCCATGGAAGGACAAAAGCGATAATCCAGAGCGTCTTTTCAGCGCTTTTACGTGCTTTAGATTTTTCTGCTGCAGGTGGCAGCGGAATTTTCCATGTTGAATCAAAACTTCTACCAAGTTTCTCTAAAACTGCTTGCGACAAACGCCAATGGCCATCGCTATTTAAATGCAAACGATCAGATGCGAGAAATCTTAAATCTGCCATCCACTTTGCACCATCGGCTTCAATAATTGTTGCGCCATATTTATTGGCGACCTCTCGAACATTTACATTGAATGCACTAAAGCGCTCGTGCCACAACTTTGCGGTCTTACCTTCGCCTTCAACTCGATCGATAACAGTGAAAACAATTAGCGTGGCCCCAGTCTTAGTTAAATCGCTGACTCCCTTTTCATATTTAGCAAAGGCGGCTTCTGCTTGGTAACTTGGACGAAGCACATCATTCGCCCCGGCATGAAAGGAAATTAAAGTTTCTGGTCCGGTAACTAACTTTGTGGCTGAAGGAATTTGGTCATCAATAACTTGATGCAACAACTTTCCACGTATAGCCAAATTTGCATAGGTGAAATTTGGGTTCTCCGTCGCCAATGTATCGGCGACTCGATCAGCCCAGCCACGATACTTGCCATCCACAATTTCATCACACATGCCCTCGGTCATTGAATCACCAAGTGCAATAAAACGTGTGAAAGTTGCCATCGTTATTTTGCTCGCTTCTCGGCAATCCAATACATAACAATTGCGGTTGCAACGCTCGCATTTAGTGATTCAACATCTGATTGCATTGGAATCGAAAGAATTAAATCGCACTTCTCTTTAACAAGTCTTGATAACCCTTTGCCTTCGCTGCCAACAATTAAGTAAACAGATTCGGTTGCAAGTGAGAATCCAGGTAGCGCCTCTTGGCCTTCGGCATCTAGCCCTACAACGAAAAAGCCTGCCTTTTTCGCATCCTCGATTGAGCGAACCATATTTGTCACTTGTGAAATTGGAAGACGTGCAGCCGCTCCAGCTGAAGATTTCCAAGCCGAACCAGTCATTGCGGCATTGCGACGTTCTGGAATTACAACACCATCAGCACCAAATGCCGCAGCACTTCGAACAATTGCACCCAAATTATGTGGATCGGTTACGCCATCGAGTCCGATTATTAAACCTGGCTTTTTTGCGCCAAGTAGAACTGCTTCTAGCGCCTTGTATTGGAAGGGCTTGATGATTAAAGCAATACCTTGATGATTTGTTGTTCCAGTAACGCCATCTAATTGTCCACGTGGAACTTCTTTAATTCCTAAATCCTGATTCTTTGCTAAGCGAAGTGCCTCAGTCATGCGCTCATCTATTTCAGCACGTTCTGCGATTAAAAGTTCTTTCGCAGGAATACGTGCACGCAACGCTTCGACAACGCTATTGCGACCAGCGACTGCATCGCTATTTGCGCGAGTTTCAAGTCGGGACTCTGGTTTGCGATTTGTTGGTCTGCGATCTGGTGCTGCAGCAGCTTCACGACGTTTTTTTCCGGGGCGCATTTACTTTTCGATTCTCTAGTTTTAGTTCACGGTCCAGCGCGAGCCGGTTGGGGTATCTTCGATTGTTATGCCAAGTACGGTAAGTGAATCGCGAATTTCATCACTTGCTGCAAAATCTTTGCGTGCGCGTGCCGCCGTACGTTGTTCTAGCGCGAGGGAGATAAGTCCATCGAGCAAATCTTTTTTCGCACTTGTTCCACTTGCAAATATTGGATCGAATGGATCGCAGCCAAGGATTGAAAGCGCGCCGCGAACTTCACTTGCACTCTTTGCTAGCGCCGTTAAATCGTTCTCAGTTATTGCGCTATTGCCGAGACGTACTGCTTCAGAAATATCAGCAAGTGCTTGGGGGACCGCTAAATCATTATTCATTGCAGCGCTAAATTCAGCGGAAATACTAGGTTTGATCTCGCTCTTTAGAAGCTCTTGCGCACGTTGCAAAAAGCCTTCAATACGACGGAAATTTACAGATGATTCTTCAAGCGCTTCGAAGGAGAACTCCAACATCGAACGGTAATGAGCGCTGCCTAAATACCAACGTAACTCAATTCCGCGAACCTTCTTTAAAATCTCCATTACTTGAAGTGAATTACCAAGTGACTTACTCATCTTCTCGCCAGATGTTGTAACCCAAGCGTTATGCATCCAAATATTTGCAAAACTCCAGCCCGCTGATTCTGATTGTGCAATCTCATTTTCATGATGCGGAAAAATTAAATCTAAGCCGCCGCCATGGATATCAAATTCTTCACCTAAATAAGCATGTGCCATCGCAGAACATTCCAAGTGCCAACCAGGTCGGCCATCTCCCCAAGGTGTTGGCCATGATGGATCTCCTGCTTTAGCAGCCTTCCAAAGCGCAAAGTCGCGTGGATCTTTCTTGAAAGTTAAATCAGCATCTTCGGCAGATTGGAGATCATCTAGCTTCTGATTTGAAAGCGTTAAATAAGATTTAAGTTTACGAACTTCAAGATAAACATCGCCATTACCGGGTGCATATGCACTGCCATTAGCGATCAAAGTTTCCATAAGTTGAATCATCTGAGTGATATGCCCAGTAGCTCTTGGTTCATATGTTGGTGGCAGAACATTTAACGCGGCATAAGCGTCGCTAAATGCACGTTCGTATTTCATAGCAACTGCCCACCAAGGAATCTCTTCGTGAACGGCTTTGTGCAAAATCTTGTCATCTATATCAGTTACGTTTCTGACAAAAGTTACGTCATATCCAATTGAAGTAAGCCATCTGCGCAAAATATCGAAGTTGACACCGGAGCGAATATGGCCGATATGTGGTGGGGCTTGCACAGTTGCACCACACAAATAGATTCCAACTTTGCCTGGTTCTAGCGGCACAAATTTCGAGACCGCTCGATCTGCAGTGTTATACAGATTTAGGTCACTAGATATCTTGGCCATTAGGAAATTCTATCTTCCGTCTCGAACTAAAAGAGCCGTCGCGATTGCGCCGATTCCTTTGCCTTCGCCGGTTAACCCAAGGCCATCGGTTGTAGTTGCAGAAACTGAAACTTGAGCGCCGCCTAAGGCACGTGAAATTTCGGTAATTGCATCCAAACGTCGAGCGCCAATTTTTGGTCGGTTACCAACAATTTGGACTGTAACGTTTTGAATTTTAAATCCAGCAGCACTCACTAAATTAAGAGTCTCACTTAATAACTTTGCACCAGAAGCACCTGCATATTCTGGTTTCGAAGTTCCAAAGTTAGAACCCAAGTCACCGATATTTGCCGCCGCAAATAACGCATCACAAATTGCATGTGCAGCAACATCGCCATCTGAATGTCCATCAACACCAATTTCATTCTCCCAAAGCAATCCCGCAAGCCACAACGGACGCTTTGGATCACTTGAAAACGCATGTGCATCAACGCCAACGCCGGTACGAATATCACTGGCTTGGTCTGGCACTAAATATTTCATCGCAGTTGCTAGATCTTCTGGGTTAGTAATTTTAAGAGCGCGCACTTCACCAGCGATTAACTTAACTTTTCCGCGCATCGCTTCAACTAAAGCGCCGTCATCAGTCGCCTCGATATTTTGCATATGGGCTTTAAACAAAGTTTCGCGCGCAAATCCCTGTGGTGTTTGTACTGCACGAAGGCGTTCTCGATTTGGGGTTGCAACAACATAGTTCGATGCATCAACTTCTTTAATTGTGTCCGAAACATTTAGCGCGGGGATAACTGCTACATCACCACTTGCGAGCGCTTCAATAACGCTCTTCCCAAGTTCGGCAGATGCGAGTGGTCTTGCGGCATCATGAACTAAAACAAACTCAATATCAGAATCAACGCTTTCAAGTGCAATCTTTACGCTCTTGGTTCGAGTATCTCCACCTGTAACAACAGTTACAGCGTCGCCAAGGATTTTACGGAAGTTCTCTTCATAACCAGCAGGTGCCGCAACAATGATTTGAGTCGCAGTTGCGCCAAGATTTAATACTGCATGTTCGATAAGGGTGCGACCGTTTAATTGGACAAGTGCCTTAGGAACTTGTGCGCCGAATCTTTCACCACTGCCAGCAGCGGGAATGAGTAGTGCGACTTTAGGAAGCAAGGACCTCATCTAGCATCACGCCGGCCTTCTCTTCATCTGTGCGCTCTGCAAGTGCAAGTTCTGAAACCAAAATCTGCTTAGCCTTTGAGAGCATGCGCTTCTCGCCTGCAGATAGCCCGCGGTCTAGATCGCGGCGATAAAGATCACGAACAACTTCAGCAACCTTGATTACATCGCCTGAAGCAAGCTTCTCAACGTTTGCCTTGTATCGACGGGACCAGTTTGTTGGCTCTTCGGTGTATGGCTGACGTAAAACATTAAATACTCGATCAAGTCCGGCTGAGTCGACCACGTCACGAACGCCGACTAGGTCGATGTTCTCTGCTGGGACTCGAACTGTTAAGTCGCCTTGGGCAACTTTTAGAACCAAATAAATTTTCTCTTCGCCTTTAATGGTCCGGGTCTCAATTGCTTCAATGAGAGCCGCCCCGTGATGGGGATAAACAACGGTTTCGCCGACCTTAAAAGTCATTAATTTGGCCTTTCGATAGAAGCCAAGGATACCATTCACTCATGCTTAAGAAAAACCTGAAATCAGCCATTTCCGCCCTCTTTGGAGCCCTATTAGTAGTTGTTTTAACTGGCTGTGGTGCAAGCGGTCCAGATGCTCCTACTCGCAACATAAGACAAGTGACCGATGGCGTAGAGGCAATATCAGGTGGAATTAGAGCGGTAAATGTTTTGCTTGTAACTCAAGGCGATGGATCTGCAGTACTTGTTGGAACTCTTGTTAATTCTGATGAAGCAAGTGATTCAATTACAGGCATTACTGCAAATGGAATAGTTGGCGAAGTTTCAGTAACACCACTTGAAACTGATTCACCAGTAATTTTCGCAGGAGATTCTGCAAATTCATCTGCAAGATTCCAGGGACTTAATGCCAAGCCAAGTGATCACGTCGAATTAGAAATTTCTTTTGCAGATGCTGCCCCAATTAAAGTAAGTGCGATTGTTCGGGCGAAAGCTGACGAATATGCAAGCGTTGGAGATTAGTTTTCGAACTTATAACCTAAGCCACGTACAGTCTGAATAAATACTGGATTGGCTGGATCAACCTCGATCTTTGCCCGCAACCGCTTTACGTGCACATCTAAAGTCTTAGTATCACCAAAGTAATCGCTGCCCCAAACTCGGTCGATTAATTGCGAACGAGTTAAAACGCGCCCAGAATTTCGAACTAAGAATTCAAGTAATTCAAACTCTTTCAGTGGAAATGCTACGTCGTCGCCATTCACACTTACCTTGTGGCGTTCCACATCCATACGAACTGGACCGGCTTCAAGAATTCCATCCTTAACTGAATCTTCTTCACCTTGACGACGAAGCACTGCGCGAACACGTGCGATTAGCTCACGGGAAGAGTATGGCTTTGTAACATAATCATCGGCGCCAAGTTCTAGCCCAACAACTTTATCTACTTCAGCATCCTTGGCAGTCAACATAATTATTGGCACATTCGAACGAGTTCTAAGTTGGCGACAAACTTCGGTTCCGGATAAACCAGGGAGCATTAGATCAAGCAGTACTAAATCAGCACCATGGCGATCAAATTGTTCAATCGCCCCGGGTCCAGTGTCAGCAACAATTACCTCAAAGCCCTCTTTGCCTAATAAATAAGCGAGTGCTTCAGAGAATGAAGCTTCGTCTTCGACTACGAGGATCTTCGTCATTTATTTGCCTCCAAGGCAGAACTTGTTCTGTTTTCTTGATTTCGCAAGAGTGGTAAGCGGATAGTGAATGTGCTTCCCGCACCTTCAACGCTCCATACTGAAATATCGCCACCGTGATTGGTGACAACATGTTTAACGATTGAAAGTCCAAGTCCAGTACCACCGGTAATTCGAGAACGCGCAGCATCTACTCGATAAAAACGTTCAAAGATGCGCTCTAAATCTTTCTCTGGAATTCCAATTCCTTGATCCGAAATTGAGATCTCACACAAGCCATCTACTTCATTAACTGCAATTGCTACCCGAGTTGCATCAGGGCTGTAGTTAATCGCATTCTCAATCAAATTATGAATCGCCATCGTTACCTGATCGCGATCGCCTGTTACAAGGGAATTAACATCGTTGTTGTAAACAATTTCTACTCGCCTAGCTTCAGCATTCAACCGTGACTGATCCATTGCCTCTTTAATGCTTTCACTAATCGAAAATTGTTGGGCGCGCTTAAGAGGATCGTCATCTTGAAGTCTAGATAAGTTGATAATTTCCTGAACTAATTCTGTCAATCGTGATGCTTCTGATTGCATTCTTGTTGCGAATCTAGTGATCGCTTCTGGATCATCGCTCGCACCTAATACGGCTTCGCTCAAAATTGAAAGCGCACCAATCGGAGTTTTAAGTTCGTGTGAAATATTTGCTACGAAATCTCGGCGAATGGAATCAAGCCGGCGCATTTCGCTATCATCAAAAATTAAAACAACAATTAGCCCATCATCGCCGAGAAGTGAAACTCTTACTAATAAATCATGAGTTCCAGCACCAATTGGACCGCGGGGCAACTCCATAGTGACTTCCTGAGTTTTCCCTGATCTACGAGTTGCTCGAACTAAGCGAAGTAGAAATTCATTATTAAGATGTTGGTCACGAATTAAATTTAACGTTGAAATGCCATCAGATTGCTCTAGTACAACTTCCCCATTACCTAAAACAATGTTTTCAGCATCGAATAACTTAAGTAGATCCTTAATTGAAGAAGGCAAAATTTCTGAACTATTTACGAGTTCGTCGCCAGCCATTCGCTTAGCGTTCTTTCTCGCGATCCAGGCCATGTTCTTATCGTAGAAGAGATGGCCAAATCACCCATACCAAACCCCCGATAATTGGCCTTTAGTGCCAATTCTTTACCTTTAGTTCAGGGCACGTTCATACTCTTACCCTCTTCAATAGGCCGCCCACACTATTCTTGGACAATGCGCAACGCCTTTCATGACGAGCTCGACTCAATTGGAACGACCCTGCTTCAAATGGCTGGGCTCGTAAGAGTTGCAATGACCGACGCTACGACTGCGCTTCTAACTGTAGATCTAACAATTGCTGAAAAAGTTATTGCTGCTGATGGCGTAATTGATGAAATTCAACATGAATTAGATGCGCGCACAATAAATTTAATGGCCCGCCAACAACCTGTCGCATCTGATCTTCGCACCCTTGTTACCTCACTTCGCATGAGCGCTGATCTTGAACGTATGGGCGATCTAGCACACCACGTTGCCAAGCAGGCACGTATGCGTTATCCAAATAGCGCAGTTCCAGCAGAACTCGTACCAACAATTACAGCCATGGGAATAGTTGCAGACAAGTTAATCGACAAGCTCTCATCGGTTATGGAACATCGCGATGCGGTTCGCGCACTAGAAATTGAAACAGATGATGATGAGATGGATAAGTTGCATCGCGATTTAATTAGTACATTGTTGGATGATAAGTGGAACCATGGAATTGAAGCGGCAATCGATATGACTTTGCTTGGCCGCTATTACGAGCGTTTCGCAGATCATGCAGTTTCAATCTCTCGCCGCGTATATTTCTTAGTAACTGGCGAATACTCCACTAATTAATCTTTACTTCTTTCCCTGATTCGCAACCGCTTCGATAGCGGACTTCGCAGCCGCTGGATCTAAGTACTCGCCACCTTTTTTAATTGGCTCAAAATTATCGTCGAACTCGTATAACAATGGGATTCCGGTCGGGATATTCACGCCGGCAATATCCTCATCTGAAATGCAATCAATATGTTTAACCATTGCGCGGATTGAATTTCCATGGGCCGTAACAAGAACGGTCTTCCCAGAGTTCATATCATCTGCAATTTCGCCAGTGAAGTAAGGAATCATGCGATCAATAACATCTTTCAAGCATTCAGTCTTTGGAAGCGCCGCACCTAAATCTGCGTAACGGGGATCCCCAAATTGTGAATATTTATCGGCATCATCAATCGGTGGCGGCGGAACATCAAATGATCTGCGCCAAAGTTGGAATTGTTCTTCGCCATATTGCGCCAAAGTCTCTTTCTTATCTTTCCCTTGCAACGCCCCATAGTGCCGTTCATTCAAACGCCAGCTGCGCTTTACCGGAATCCAATGACGTTCAGCTTCATCGAGGGCTAATTGTGAAGTATGAATCGCACGACGCAGAAGTGAGGTGTGAACAATATCTGGCAACAAACCGCGCTCTTTGAGAAGTTGACCGCCGCGCTTTGCTTCACCGATTCCTTTTTCAGAGAGTCGAACATCGACCCAGCCGGTAAATTGGTTGAGGGCATTCCACTCGCTCTCGCCGTGGCGCAGAAGAATCAATTTCTTAGTCATGAGTAAATCCTATTAGATTAAATGTTCAAATGCTTTTAGATTTGAAAGTGATTCACCGCGTGACACTCGCCAAGCCCATTCTTTTCGAATAGATGTCGCAAAACCTAATTCAAGAAGTGGATTGAATGAGGAATCTGAATATTGCAAGACCGCCCCAAGAATTCGATCAATTTCAACATCTGTTACCGCTGGCAGTGGCAAGCGACCAACAAGGAAAACATCGCCAACCTCATTGATAGCAAATGTGACGGCATACATCGATGCGTTCTTAGCTAGAAGCCACTCGTGAACTTTCTCAGCGTTCTCATCTGGTTTGCGAATTACAAAGGCGTTGATACTTAGGGAGTTGTCGCCAACAACTAGAGCGCAATGAGTCTGTAGCTTTTTCTCACCTGGCAGGGTTATTAAGAAGGTATTCGTATCGCTTTTTTCGAAATCTAAATCATGAGATTCTAGAAACTCTTCAATAATCGCGCGGGGATCAATCATTGCTAATTAGCCACAAATAGCGAATTAGATTTTGGTTTTGATAAGACCCAGTCATAAACATCCAATGTCTGGCGCGCGGTATTTTCCCAACCGAACTTCTTTGCATGATCTAACGCGCCCATTGAAAGCAGAACGCGACGTTGTGGTTCGGCAATCAATCGAGATAAAACCGAGGCCCATGCTTTCTGATCGTGGCCATCGACAAGGGTTCCGGAAATTCCATCAGATACTGCAGTGCGTAGACCACCAACCGCACTTGCGACAACAGGTGTCCCACATGCTTGAGCTTCAAGTGCAACAAGTCCAAAACTTTCAGAGTATGAAGGAACGCAAACTAAATCCGATGCGCGATACCAATCTGCAAGTTCGCTTCTTGAAACTGGTTCTTTAAAATGTACCAAGTCTTCAACACCTAAGAAGGTAGCAAGCTTTGCTAATCGTTCTGGTTCATTTATTCCACTTCCTGATGCCCCGCCCATAATTACAAGGGCTAACTTTGAACGCAGATGTGGGGTATGCAAAAGCATTTCTGCAATCGCGCGGACTAATACTTCTGGACCCTTGTGTGGCTGGATCCGACCGACGAAGGTTAAAACAATTGCATCAGGTGCGATATTCAAAATATTGCGGGCACTTGCCTTTCCATGTCCCGGAATAAAGCGTTGTAAGTCAACACCTGGAGTTACAACTTTTACCTTGTTTGGATCGGCGTCATAGAGTGAAACTAAACTCGCAGCTTCGGCATCAGTATTAGCAATTAGCGCTTTCGCATTCTGCACAATTTGTTCTTCGCCAAGTGCGCGAATAAGTGGTTCTGGGCTCTCGCCTTCAGCAAGTGCCTGATTCTTTACCTTCGCCATGGTGTGCATTGTGTGAACTAGTGGCACATTTGTTCGTTCTGAAATCATCCAACCAAGTTGTCCGCTGATCCAATAATGCGAATGAATGATGTCGTAATACCCATTTGGCTTACCACTTTGATGCTCCATAAATGCATGTGTCAACGCACCAATTTGTGAAGGCAGCTCTTCTTTAGTTAACGCACCAATTGGTCCAGCTTCTAAGTGGTGAACTGTAACGCCCTTCGCAATTTCAACCGCATCAGCTAAACCAGATTTATCTGCACGAGTAAAAATATCAACTTCGACGCCGGCGTTCGCCATCTTGATTGAATTCTCGACGACATAAACATTCATGCCACCAGCATCGCCAACACCTGCTTGCTCTAGCGGTGAAGTGTGAACCATCAAGGTTGCGATGCGGCTCTTCATTTATAACACCGCACGCATTCCGCCAACAATATTTGCGCCACCATAAACGTTAAACGCTTCTTCGGTTGTAATAATTCCCCACTCCAAAAGCGCTGCATGCATGATCGCCCCAAAAGCCCGCCATGAGCCGTCGCTAATCTTGAAAACTAAAGTTCGACCATCAGACATAGATACAACTTCAACGGCTTCGGCGCCCTCCTTCATAAATAACCCAGGAACACTTTGCATTGTGCGAGTTGTTAACCGACCTGGCCCGGCAACCATTTCCGGAAATGCGCGAGTAGCGTTCATAACTTCGATATGCACGGGATCCTTCGAAATAGTTATTGCGCGAATTGCTGTTGCAAGCTCGCGAGTTGTCATCGCAAATAACGGTGCACCGCAGCCATCAAAAGTCTTATTTGCAACCTTGGTTGAAGCAAGGGTTTCAATCTCCTTTAGAACTGCTACTTGTAGCGGATGATCGGCGTTTAAATAAGTTTTGATATCCCAACCATTTGCAACACAGGTTGCAAGCATTCCTGCATGCTTTCCGGAACAGTTCATCGCAAGTCTGGTCGCTGGTTTTTCGCCCCACGCAATTCGCTCAGCCTCGCCAAGTGGTTTATCAAGTGCGCATTGCAAATCACTTTCACTTAGCCCAACACTTGCCAAAATTTCTAAAACTGCATCTTGGTGCATCTTGGCACCAGAATGACTTGATGCTACAAGTGCCAATAAACGTGGTTCTAACTTCAAACCGCTTCGCACCATCGCACTGGCCTGCATGCATTTAACAGTTGATCTTGGAAAGATCGGCATATCTACTGAACCTTTTGTTTTATGAACCGAACCATCGGCATTTAACATAATTAAATGGCCAGTATGAATCGATTCAACTAAGCCGTTGCGAGTTAATTCGGCTAGAACTTCCCCACGAAAATCGTTGCTCACTTTTATTCGCCAGCCTGACGTTCCAGGCTTGACCAGATGTGTGCTTGCAAAGTCTGTCCTTCAGCCGCCATGTCATATGCAAAAAATAATTGTCCTTCAACTAAACCATATAAGCGTTGTCCAGCGGTAACAATTTTTGCTGACGGCGCGGAATAACCTTGATCCATAACAATTTGAATCTTTGGTCCATCGTGCACGCCAACCCAACCCTCAGAAATTCCGGTGTTATGCGCCAACACAACTTCCAAAGTTTTGTTCTCTTTCGGACGCCAGAAACCAGTCTCAGATCCCCCTGGCCGCAATATTTCATTCTCGTCATTAATAATCCAAGAACGTGAAAAATAATTTAGAAAAGGTCGGCCATCGTGATTGAAAGTAACTTCCTGCGCGAATTGAAAAGGTTCGATTCCTGGATATTCACCAGAACCTTTACCGCGCCAAGTTCCGATAAGCCAAGCGAGTGGATAACAATCTGGATGCAAGCCTTCGGGAATTTCAAATACCATCTTCTGCTTCGCCCTTCCAAGATTTAATAGCGCCGCGGATTCCCTTTACAAATAAAAACAATCCAATTAGCGCTGTGACCGCAATCAATAAAACGGTGGTCGCGGTCTCCATTGTCTAAGGGTAATGCCATCTGCGAGTAGAGTCCCTCCCATGATTAATGCTCATTCAAGTGCGAAACTTGTTGTGAAAGCAATGGCCGGGGCGAACGACCCCGAGCGCTGCGCACAAGCATTTACCGTTGCATCAACCGCACTTGCTAGTGGCGCCGAAGTTTCACTCTGGCTAACCGGCGATGCCGCATGGTTCGCACTTCCTGGAAAATGCGAAGAATTTGAATTGCCACATTCTGCAAAGTTGGCCGACCTTCGCGATGCAATCTTGGCTGGCGGAAAAATAACTTTATGCACCCAATGCGCTGTGCGTCGTGGAATTAACGATGGCGATCAAATACCTGGAATTGTTATTGCTGGGGCTGCTAGTTTCGTTGAAGAAATTTTGCAACCAAATGTGCAGGCTCTGGTTTATTAATTAAATAGTTCTTGAGTTGCACTAACGCCAGCGCTAATAAGCGTTGCTTCTAGCGGAACGTTCCGTTTCAAAACTGCCAACGCAATTGGTCCAAGTTCATAATGTCTTGCAACGGTTCCAACAAATCCGACTTCTTTGCCATCGAATTCAACTGGCGCACCATTTTCTGGCATCGCAACCATTGAGCCATCAAGATGCAGAAGTGTAAGCCGACGAGGTGGTTTGCCTAAGTTGAATACTTTGGCAACAGTTTCCTGACCTGGGTAACAACCCTTCTTCATATGCACTGCGTTATTAAGAAAACCAAGTTCATTTGGAATTGATTTGTGATCCGTTTCAAAGAGAATTCGCGCACGCCCCGCAGCAACACGTTCGGCATCAAGTGCCCAGGTTCCAACTTGTAAATAGCTTTGATTGAAAGCCGATTTTGTATCTTCAACTTCGTCATATGAAACAAGCGCATAAGGCCCACCTATGGCATCAGCGATTCCTGGCGCGCGAAGGACCGCAAATTCATTTGAACAATCTGCGACTTCAACTCGCAACATAAATTTCATTCTCTCTAAGTAAGCAAGAAGCTCTGCGGTTTTGGTGTTCTCGGTATGCAACCAAGTTGTTGTGCCATCATCGACCAAATAAAACTGGTGTGTGATGTGGCCACTTGCATCAAGTATTAGTGAACTTACCCAAAGACCTGGCGTTAACTTCTCAACATCCTGTGTTGTTATTGAATGCAACCAACTCAAACGATCGGGACCAGTTACTGAAATTACGCCGCGATGTGAAAGATCGGCCCATGCAGTACCTGCGGCAAGTGCACGTTGTTCTTGATTTGGTTCACCAAAGTGCCAGATAGCACCAGCATCGGGGCCCGCTTCAACTAATACGGCAGTCATAAGACCTCTGAGTTTAAGGCTTATTAAAGCAACTCTCGCAACGACCAGCGATCGCTAAGTGTGCGAGATCTGTGTGAAAGCCATAGCCATCGAGCAGGGATTGGGTAAATGAGGCTGTTGCATCGATTGGAACTTCAATAATTGTTCCGCAGCTTTCGCAATTTAAGTGGGCGTGAATCTCTTCTGTTGATGCGTGATAGCGAACGCCACCATGTCCAAGGTGTGAATGTTGAACTAATCCAACATTTTCCAGAGTTTCTAGATTGCGATAAACCGTTGAAAGATTAATACCAGGATGAGTTGACTTAACTCTTTCGGCAACTTCTTCTGGTGTTGCATGTTCAAGTGCGCGGACCGCGGCTAAAACTAATTCGCGTTGCGGTGTTAAACGTAACCCTTTATCGCGCAATTCATGTTGGTCAGCCATGGTTAAAGTCTAACTTGGGCAATCAGATTTGAATAACTAAATCGATGGGCGTTCCCTGTTGTGCTTGAACTTTTACTTCCTCGCGCGCCCCGTGGGCCAGAACTACAACAGTCCATGAGCCAGGGGCGGCGAAGAATCTAAATTGGCCTTCTAAATTTGTCGGAACTTCTGCAGTGAATTCACCAGTTGAATCGAGGAGCCGAACATATGCGTTATCGACAGGTGCACCATTGGGAACACCATCGTTAACACCACCACGGAGAACGGCTCCTTGAATCACAGTCTGATTTGCAAGATCAATGCCTGCTAAATCAGCACCACCAGGTGTTGCACCACAGGTGCGCAACTTATGCGCCGACTGCTACTGGTACACCGACGAGTGAACCGTATTCAGTCCATGAACCGTCGTAGTTCGTAACATTTTGTAGATCTAGAAGTTCGTGCAGAACAAACCAAGAGAATGCAGAGCGTTCTCCGATACGGCAATATGCAATTGTTTCTTTTGCGAAATCTACGCCGGCTGCTTTGTAAAGTTCTGAAAGTTCTTCATTACTTCTAAAGGTGCCATCCTCATTTGCTGCTTTAGACCACGGAATATTCTTTGCACCAGGAATGTGTCCCTTAATTTGACCACCTTCTTGTGGCAAGTGTGCTGGTGCTGCGAGTTCACCGGAAAATTCTGCTGGTGAGCGAACATCAACAATGTTCTTGATTCCAATTGATGCGATTACTTCATCACGAAATGCGCGGATTGAATTATCGCGCTCCTTTGCAACATAACGTGTTGCGGCAGGTGTTGGCACTTCTGTAACAAGTGGCAGACCCTTTAGCTCCCAAAGCTTACGGCCGCCATCGATTAGGCGAACATCTTGGTGACCGTAAATCTTGAAATACCAGAACGCATATGTTGCGAACCAATTGTTATTGCCGCCGTAGAGAACGACTGTTGAGTCATTTGAAATACCGCTCTTTGAAAGCAACGCTTCAAACTTCTCTTTTGAAATCAGATCGCGAATCAAGCCATCTTGTAGATCTTCGCGCCAGTGAAAAGTAATTGCGCCATCAATGTGACCCTTTTCGTACAGCGTTGTGTCTTCGTCAACTTCCACAAAGACGACTTTGTTATTCGCAAGGTTCTCTTGAACCCATTCGGTTGAAACCAATGATGTTGCACGTGACATTTATTTCTCCTATTTTGATAGTTAAATGGCTATTTTTTGATGATACGAATTGCTATTAAGTAAATCTCGCAACCCAAGCAGAAATTGAATGCGGCATTTAAAAACGCGGCAAAGAGTGCAAAACCCACTGCAACAGTGAAGAGGGCAGGTATTGATAGAAGTGATCCGGCAAGTGCAACGACTGCAAAAATTAACCCAATGCTTTGAGCAAATTGTGGAGGACGTGCATCTTCGGTTCGAACTTCGCCCTTAAGTCTTGGCTTTACAAACTTCTTAAAGAGAAAGGCATAAGGAGTCTTTGCTGGACCAGCGAAGGCACCAATTGCAAAGACAACTAGTTGTAACGCAATCAATACGGCTGATTGGGTTACTAGTGCGATTGCTAAAACTAAAGTTGTAATAACGGCCGAGAACCGAGGTCCACGAGCATCAATTAACTTAACTTTAGTTGTGGCGCTAGATTGATTTAGAACTGCCATTTTATTTCCTCTGCTAATAGTCGAATAATTTGTAAAACGAAAAACTTTTGTTGCGTTTTAAGTTAATTACATTCGACAGAGAGAACCGACAAGGCGACCAAAATCAATATGGCGACGCTTTGTTAGAAAGACCGGTTCAAAGTTAAGCACCTACGAATTCTAAGTAACGAAATCACAAAACACTAATTGCGAAAGATTTGCACTTACTTTAATTACCTAATCGCGTTAACTGCGGCTAACACTTGCGAGCGCTTCGGAGTCCCCATCGCGCGCCCAACTTCAACACCCTCACTATTCAAAAAGAGCGTGGTTGGGGTTGATCGAACATCCAATTTGCGAACTAATTCCAGGTTCGCCTCGGCATCGATATGGGCATAATGAACATCAGGCATCGTCTTAACCATGTCCTCTAGTAAGGCTTTAGTAGCTCGACATGGCGAGCAGAAGGCAGAGGAGAACTGCACCATAGTGACGCGAGCGCCCAGTTCAACACCGATTACCGAGGCATCTAGCTTCGGCCCATTAACCGTCTTCTTCTTACGAAACTCACCTCGCGTGCGGGTATACCAAACGCCAAATGCAATGGCCAGCACCAGCACAACAACGAGTGGAGTCAGTGAATTCACATGGGTATTCTTGCACCCCTTATGGCGAGAATTCTCCTTCTAACTAACACGCTTGGCGCAAGTGCTGAAGTGTTACCAAGTCTTGCCTTGCTACAACACCAAGTTCGTATCCTTCCCGCTGAAGCATCAGTCCTTGTTGATGTTCCGGAAGTCGATTGCATACTTCTAGATGCTCGTCGCGATCTGCCAAGTGCTAAAGCGCTAAATAAATTATTGCAATCCATCGGTGTTGATTGTCCAATTATCACAATCGCAACTGAAGGTGCACTCTCTGCAATGAACGCAGATTGGGGATTCAGCGACGTAATTCTCGATACCGCCGGCCCTGCTGAAATCGAAGCACGCATTCGTATCGCAGTTGGCCGCATCGAAGCCGATAACTTTGCAAATGATCCCGCATCTCGTGAGATTCGCACCGGTGAAATTGTTATCGATGAAAATTCATACACTGCAAAGATAAAAGGTCGCTCACTTGACTTAACATTTAAAGAGTTCGAGCTAATTAAATTCCTTGCCCAACATCCTGGTCGCGTCTTTACTCGCGCCCAACTGCTGCAAGAAATTTGGGGCTATGACTATTTTGGTGGAACTCGCACCGTCGATGTTCACATCCGTCGCCTGCGTTCCAAACTTGGTCCAGAACACGAAGCAATTGTTGGAACAGTTCGCAACGTTGGTTACCGCTTCACACTTCCAAGTGCTGGCAAAGAGGCTCCCGTTAACGAACGCATCTAATTAAATGCGCCATATTTTAAAGCTACACCGCTCACTCCTTGATTCAATTCCCTCAATTCCAACTGGTTTTGAAATCTCATCTTTTCTACCTTCACAACAAAAAGAAGAGTGGCTTGCACTAAATAATAAAATCTTTGAAAAACACCCAGACCAAGGCAATTGGGTAATGGCAGATCTCGAGAATCGAATGAACGAACCTTGGTTTGATTCCGAAGGTTTCTTTATCGCAACAATTAACAAGAAGATTGTTGGCTTCTGTTGGACCAAAATTCACCACGATTTTGTAAATCAAGATCCAATTGGTGAAATTTATGTAGTTGGTGTTGATCCTGATAACAAGAAAAGCGGCCTAGGCAAAGCACTTACGATCACTGGCTTGAATTACCTGGTAGCAAAGAATTTAAAACAATCGATGTTATATGTCGATGCCGATAACGGCCCAGCACTTGCGATGTATCAAGGCTTAGGTTTTAACTAACCTTTAACTAACTCCGCACACATTGTTCTAAACGCAACGCTGTGGGCATCAACATCGGCCTCTGAAGTCTCGGGTGACATCAATGCCATATTGTGAAATGGTGTAATTAAGAAGCCATCGTTCAACATACGAAGGTGAATGTATTGCTCTAATTCAAAGTCCCCGGCATCCGCTGCTTCCTTGCCGGTCTTTGGCGCAGTTGCTTGAAATAAATATTCACCGCGCGCCCCAAGTCGTGAGCAATACCAAGGCAGATCGAATTCTTTAATCGCGGCATCGACGCCATCAGACCATCTGGTTCCTAGTGCAACCATCTTTTGAAATGCAGCAGGCGTTAATACTTTTGTTAACGTTGCACGCATCGCAGCAAGGCTCATTGAATTTCCAGCCAAGGTTGAACCGATTCCACCAGTATCAATTATTTCGCGTGATGTCTTCTCTTTAATTCGTGCTGCGATCTCTGTTGTCATTCCAAATGTTCCGGTAGGAATTCCACCAGCAATTGCTTTTCCGATTGTCAAAATATCTGGCTTTAATCCATACATCGCAGTCATTCCACCAGCACCAACAGAAATTGTGTGGGTCTCATCGATAATCCAAACGGCGCCGTATTTCTTTGCAAGTTCGCCAACTGCTTTTAAATATCCAGCTTCTGGTAAAACAATTCCGATATTTGTCATCGCCGGTTCCATCAAGATTGCGGCAACATCGCCCTTTACAAGTGCAGCTTCCATTCCAGCTAAATCATTGAATTCAACTACCCGCGTTGTCTGATCTAAATCAACTGGCGCACCTAAATTACCCTCGCGCTTAATTGTGTTGCCACTTGCATCTAAGGTTGCAAAAGTTTCATCAACGCTGCCGTGATAGCACTTATCGATAACAATTATCTTTGACTTGCCAGTAATCAATCTGCAGTAACGAATTGAGTGTCGATTCGCATCCGTCGCGGTCACAGTGAATTGCCATAAAGGTAAACCGAATCGGCCCGCTAGTTCCGCTGAAACTATTACGGAATCCTCGGTTGGAAGCATCGAAGTAAAACCGTGTTTCATCTGTTCGGTTATCGCGGCGACAGTTGCGGCTGGTGAATGTCCGGTCATCGAACCGGTGTCACCTAAACAAAAATCAATATACTTATTGCCATCAACATCAGTAAAGTGTGAACCAGTCGCGCTCTCAACAAAAACTGGATAAGCACCCGGCCATTTAGCCATCCACGACATTGGAACACCGCCAGGCATAACACCTTTAGCTTTTTCAAAGAGCGCACCAGATTTTGGATGTAATTCCAAAAATCGCTTCTCTTCAATTGCATTTAACTTCTTTAGGTGTTCGCGATCAATTTTGTGCAATTTAATCCTCCGAGAATGTGAACAAGGCTTCTAAATAATGATCGCCAGTAATTCCAAGGTTCTGGGCATCAGGTGGCGCAGTCTCTGGTTCAATACAAACGCCCTCTGTGTCCTCGGTATAAACAACCCAATATGGCGCATCGGATTCAATATCTAAACGCGCAGCACCTTCCCAAACAACTGATGGCGTTCCAATTACTTCGGTAAACGCATCATCCCAAGGTTCAGCTTTTGGCTTAACAATTTTCCCAGTTGGCAGACCATCTTCATCACTTCGTTCAAACATCTTCGCTGCGTTGAAATTAACAACTGCTTCCCCACCTCGTGCCAGTTCGCGCGGAAACCATGGATGAAAACCAAGCCAGGCCGGTAAATCGCAACCATTAGCTTCGTATTCCAAAATCCAACGAACTGCATCATCCAAAACTTCAATTGTTTGTGTAACAACCGCATTGTTATATGGCGCAGGTAATTCCAAACGCGCACGACCAGAACCGGTCTCTTCCCATGACGAAACAAATCCGTATCCGTGTATCGCATGTGGTGGTAACCAATTTGTTGGCAAAGTATGTTCAACGCCCTTTGCATCTGTCATCAAACCATCGCGAACGCGACCGGCCCAGGGTGACATTGAATACCAACCCCAAGAAAGTGGTGTGCCGCGGAAGGGAACAACGAATTGCAGATCGCGCCATTGCAAAGATGCGATGCGCGCACCTTGATCTAAATCAATTCCAACTGAAATTTCAGAACCGTCGATGTGTTGCATTCTTAACCTTCAATCTCTGCGCGAGTTGGTGGATTTGCACCAGCACGAGAACAGGTAATCGATGCAGCTTTTGCCGCCCGAGTTAATACTTCACGCAAAACTTCGCCATGCAAATTAACAAGCCCACGTTCCACAATTGCTTCGACAACAATCGCGCCAACAGTATCGCCCGCACCAACAGTGTCGGCCACTTCAACTTTCACACCAGGAACACTTACCGAACCTTGTGCGGTAATTCCGATAAGGCCATAACTTCCCTTTGTAATTATCACAAGCGCCGCACCCTCTTCAAGCCATTGCGCCGCAACATCTAATTGATCGCGGTCTGGATACAACCAAGCCAAATCATCTTCACTCACTTTAATTACCGCAGAAATAGCGGTCCACTTTGCCACCGCGGCCTGATACTTATCGCGATCACCCATTACCGAAGAGCGAACATTTGGATCGAAAACAATCGGTGCAACTTCAGCGACCTTCATCGCCCACTCATGCAAAATACCTGCAGCCGGTTCCACGATTGTTGCAAGTGTTCCAATCTGCAATACCGCTGGCTTTATCTCAAGTGGATCTGGAAGCCAATCATGTGAAAAATCAAATGTTGCTGAACCATCAATCGCAAAAACATATGACGCAACACCTTCGGCATCCAATGAAACATCGGCTGTGCAAGTTGGCTTATCTGTGAAGTGGGCATACTTTAAATTCACACCGTCGTATAACAATTCCGCTTTTGCTTTCTGGCCATATGCATCACTCGAAATTCCGTCGATAAAATAAGAATCGAAGCCAAGTAGCGCAAGTGCCTTCGCAGTATTTGCCGGCCCGCCGCCCACGATTGCAACTTTCTTATCGCCGCGAGGAATTAAATCGATTAGTACTTCCCCACAAACCCAGATCTCTTTACTCAAGCGACCTCACCTTTACGTGCGAGATATTCAGTCAAAACTTCCACACCAAGCAGATGATCTTGAATCTGAGGCAGCCCACTTACCAACAAGATTCCAGCAAGTCCCTTGCCCTTAACATTTATCGGCAAGCCTCCGCCGTGAATTGCATATTGCTCTTCCTCAACACCGTGCTTTGCAAACCAATCAATATTTGTCTCTTCGGCTAAAACTCTTTCGTGAATTGATGAGTGCCCAGTCAATAAAACAACGCGAGCCTTGCGTCCCATCCACCAATCATTTGTTGTATCTGTTCCTGGCAATGAAGCGTGAAAAACAGTCCATTCACCAATTCGAACTTCGATCGCTGCTTTTAATCCCCGTGATGTTGCAAGATCAAATGCAATCTGTCCGATTTCAAGTGCCGCTGCAACGTCAAAGGCGGGCAATACCAACAACTCTTCTTCGGTTTTTAAACCAGCGCTTGTGAATCCGCCCGTTGTTCCATTTATCTTGTCATCAATTTCAGCCATGCCCGTAGCCTACAGACCACGCAACGTCGCCATGTCTATCGATAACCCACGCGGAATATTCGGCTAATTCGCCCTTTGTAAACCAGACCGCCCCATCTCGCCCCGAAACAACCAACGCTGTCGCCAACGCATCGGCCAAACCACCATCTGGGCCAATCACCGTTGCACTTCTCGCACCAATAGCGATTAATCCAGTGTGGGGATCTCGAATATGTGAACCGCGTTCATATGTTCCTGAAGTCGCAATTGCGCCACCATTTAATTCAAATACTTTCAAAATAACTTTCGCATCCTCGGGTGAGCGGATTCCAATTTTGTGCGGCCCACCAAATAACGAGAGATCGCCAGCACCATTTACCTGAATAAACGTGGCACCGTGTTCACGCAAAATTGCTATCGCCTCATCCGATGCCCAGCCCTTCACATAACCCGAAGGATCAAAGCCACCCTCAACGCACCACGGATCAAATGAGCCATCGGTAATCTCTTTTGCTTGCAAACATAATTGCCAAACTTCTTGCAAATCAATTGAACAATCACCGATTTTTATTTCGCCTCGACGAAGCCGTGAAACTTGCGATTCACTCTTGTATGTCGAGAAAACTTCATCGACTTCGCGAAAATATTTCGCGCACTCATCAATCCCGGCTTCTAACAAATCTTTATCTGGGCCATCACATTCGATAAATACAATCGTTCCCCACACCGGGATCTCACGCATTACCTTCACAACTTCTTTGGCCATGGCCTAACCCTAAATCAAAACCTCATCCCGCAGGGCAGCCTTCAAAACCGTAGTTCTTAAATCTTTGCGTAAGCAAACATCGGTTTTGCACTTCAAAGTTCTAGAAAGCTCACTCTTAAGCGCTGCCTTCTGATCATATAAATCTCGGAACCCAAGCGAAGTTTTTATATCCATATCTATTAAGAAGTCAACGTCACTCTTCGGATTCTCATCTCCCCTTGCAACACTGCCGAAGATCGCGATATTCGACGCCCCATATTTAGAGCAGATGGACTTCAATTCACCAGAAATATCCATCAACTCCCTGAGACGCTTCTTCTCACTTCTTTTTGTCGTTCCAAAGAATTTAACAAGTGGGCCACGCAGAGCCTTTACTCGAAGAAAAGAACTGGATTTTCCACGCTTCGCTGCTTCAATCGCTCTTAGAAGTGCAATGGTTTCCGGAATCAACACCTCAATAGCCCAAGTGCTCTTTTCATAACCTTCGGGTGAGTAGGTGTGAGCCAGGTTGTTTCGAATCTCTCTAAATTCCCGCCAGTTGATCTGCTTATGTTTGGCTTTAAACTCTCCTGAGTAATTGTGGACAATCTCTGAAATATGAAAAATTGTATTCTCACGAATAGCGTTGAACACGAAAGATTTTCTAATAATTTCCTTTTCAAATTCAATGACTTCAAGCATCTCTTTGAAAAGATCTGTAATTGTTTCTAACCGATCTTTCTCGCCCGCATTCATGCCGCAACCATACTGCGCGAATTAAATTGCACGTAGAAAATAAATTAATTGTGGAAAAGTTTTAAAACTACTTTCTGTAACTTAAAGACCGGCCTTCTTCAAAGCAGATTGCAGCGATGTGTACCAACCATTTGAAGTGTAAGAAGCGCCACCAACACCAGAAATTTGATCTGATTGCGCGGCTAAAGTCTCTTGCACTAAATATGGAATTGCTTGTTGCGAAATACTTCGTGATCGCGAATCTCCACTTGGTGATTGCAATGCCGATGCGTCAACAATTTTTCCATCTTTAACAACTATGCGAACTTGCACCGGACCCCAACGAGTCGATGCAGTATTTCCATCAAATGTTCCACTAACCCCGGCAGATGCTGCAGGTGCTTGAGTTTGCGCGGGCGCCGCACTATGTGTTTTTGCAGGAGTCGCCTTTTTTGTTGCTGCCGCTTTTGTTGGCCCACTCGCCGCCTTAGTTGGCGCACTCGCTGCCTTACTTGGCGTCGACGCAGCAGGCGCAGAAGAAGCCACAGCCTTGCCCGGCAATGCAGCCAAACCGACCGGCCCGGAATCACCAAACTGTGGTGGCGTTATCGCGAATACCGCACCAAGCCCACCAAGTGTTCCAACACCAATTAATAATCCACGTTTCATCTTCTGCCCCTAATCAACTTATGTCGCATGAAATTCAAAAGCCTCATCATGGAATCTATTCTTCGGAATTCCCGCATCCCTACATGCCTCGCGCACTGCCTCGACCAAAGGCGTTGGCCCACAAACATAAACATCAGAATCTGCAAACCGTGGAACAAACTGGCTTATGTACTTCGCATCCATCGTATGCACTTTGCGTGATCCAACTAAATAATGAACTCTCGCCCCACGCGCATCGGCCAATTTATCCAATTCTTTACGCAGAACTAAGTCTTCTTCCTTCGATGCTCTAAACAACACATCAATTGACTTCGATTCATCAAACTCTTCCAAAAGCGCACGAAGGGGCGTTATTCCAACTCCACCACCAACTAAAACAATGTGCCCCTTTGTCGCTGTCGCCGCTACAAAAGTTCCATATGGCCCCTCGAAAAATACTCGTGTGCCCTTCTTTAAATGCTTAACCATATTTGAATGATCACCGAGTTCCTTAACGGTCACTCGCATATATTTATTTGTTGGCGCCGCCGATAAAGAATATGGATGTGAAATCCACCATTGCCCGGCCTGCATAAAGCGCCACCCAAAGAACTGCCCGCCTTGGGCCTTTAATTCATCGAGCTTTCGCCCCTTCATAATTATCGAAGTAACTCCCGGTCCTTCGTTAACAACTTCCTCAACCTTTAAGTTATGTCGAAGTGAGCGCCCGGTCGGAATCACAAAACGCCAAATAATAATTATCGCGGCCGCATAAATATAGAGAAACTCCCAATACGCCTTATTTAGTGGATGCCCGATAAACATCGGCCCCGTCAATATTTGGTGCATAAATGACAAGGCAATCGCCAGGTATGTATATAAATGAATCGTCCACCAAGTCTCATAAGACATCTTGGCTCGCGCCTTCTTATAAGAAGTAATCCCCGCCATCGCAAAGAAAACAAATGCAATTACCGCCGGCAACATCCAAGGAAAACGCAGAATCATTCGCCAAAGTTCAACAGCTAATGGAACTTGATCCACACCGGCATATCCCAAAATAACAAAGAGAACGTGGAAGGTAATTAAGTAAAGTGAATACGGCCCCAATTTGCGATGCCAAATAACAAGTCGATCATGACCAACAGATGTTTCAACCCAAGAAATTCTAGAAACTAAAACCAAACCAACAAGTGCTAAGTAAGAACCTACAAGCGCACATATCCGCGATACCGATGTGACTCCCGCATAAAAAGAGTTCCAATCATCGCGCATTGTCGTTTCGACAAACATTGCAACGGTTAGTCCCAACCCAAGTCCTACAACTATTGATGCCCCATCGGCGCCTGACCTTTTGCCGACCGTTTGGGTACTCATGAGGCTATTTAACGCCTAAACCCTGAGAGCTATCTACATGCTAGGTGAGTGCTGGCTCAAAACTTAATTATTACTCATTAATCCAGTCGTATAGGGATTTCACGATTACGGCCGTAACTGTCGTGTGTTGCGCCTTCGCTTTCGCCTTCGCTTTTTTCCAAAGTACATCTGGAATTCGTACTGATCGTGGGGGAGTAATTGCCATGTTTCCGACCATAGTCCTGTTGCAAATGAAATGCATAATGAAATGGCACTAATTCTTAACTAATAGTGAATTGTAAATACACTCTAAATACATAGTAAATACATAGTAAATACAAAGACTCAAGCGTGCCAATGTAAGTTTTATGAAGCAAGTTGACCCAATCTCCGCCTGGCGAAAACAAGGCAACCGGTTACTACATCATTTACTCGATTATGGGAGTAGGTGAATGAGTGCTACCACTCGGTTTCGAAATGCCTTTTTTCTCGCCTCAGCCCCGCAGCAAATTTCGAGGATAAGTGAAAAACTAATCAAATCCCTATTTCCCATCAAATTCTTGAACTCAAAACTAGGTACTAATCAAAAACTGCAGGAGCGTCGATACAATCACCTTGTGACGAATCCGGTGACCAAGAAAATAAAAGTCATGCGCATTATCGCACGCATGAACGTAGGTGGCCCGGCTGTTCAAATTTCTGGGTTGATGCGCCATTTTGATGAAACTAAATTCGAACAAATACTAGTAACTGGCTATTGTGCCGAAGATGAATCCGACTACCTCGAAACTTCAGCAACCGATATCACCGCAACAAGAATTGAAGGCCTAGGTCGATCTATCTCGCTCTTCGGAGACCTAAAGTCCCTTCTCCAATTGATTAAATTAATCCGTAAATTCAAACCAGATGTTGTTCATACCCACACTGCAAAGGCAGGTGTTGTTGGCCGAATCGCATCACTTCTCTCTGGCCATCGCTCCGTGCGAATTCACACTTTTCATGGACATTTACTGCATGGGTACTTTGGTAAGTTCAAGACTCAATTAGTAATTGTTCTTGAGCGCTCGTTAGCTCTTTTTACAACTAAAATTTTCGCGGTTGGATCCAAAGTTAGAGATGATCTAGTTCAAGCCAAAATTGCAAAGAGTTCAAAATTTGTAGTTATGCCACCTGGCCTTGAACTCAGAAATATCCCAACCCGAGAAGAAGCTTTAGCGGCATTAGGGCTTAACCAAGCCAACATGTATGTCAGTTTTATCGGCCGTATAACGCAAATCAAGAGGCCCGATAGATTCTTAGAAGTTGTCGAAGAATCCAAAAAACGGAACCTTAACCTTAATTTCATCGTTGCTGGTGCTGGCGACTTGCTTGAACAAACCATAAAAACTGCTAAGGCAAAGGACTTGCCAATTACATTTCTGGGTTGGCGCGAAGATATTGAATTAATTCTTGCCGCCTCGGACATTGTTATCTTGACTAGCGATAACGAAGGGATGCCACTTTCACTCATCCAAGCAGGAATGGCAGGAAAACCTGTAGTCAGCACAAACGTTGGTTCTGTTAGTGAAATAGTTTTGGATGGCTCATCTGGATTCATAACAGATTTTAATCCGACCCATTTTACCGATGCCCTAGCGAGGCTTAGAAATGACCCGAACCTAGCAAAGGCAATGGGGCAAACAGCTAAAGAAATAACCACCAGTAAATTCGGTGTGATGCGTTTAGTTAATGATCACCAGAATATTTATCAGACTTTATGTTGAGTAGAAAGTTGATAACTAATTACGTCATCAATTATTTGTTCAAGATTTAGCTTAGCTTTCCATCCTGTTATTCTTTCAATCTTTCGTGTATCAGGCACGCGTCGCTGCATATCTTCAAATCCTTCTTCATACGCTTGATCGTATGGAACTAATTCAATTTTGCTAGTTGAGTTTGTCTTTTTGATAATCAATTGTGCTAAGTCAATTATGCTTATCTCAAAATTCACACCTAAATTAAGGACTTCTCCTATAGTTTGTCTCGAATTTAGAACTGAAATTATCCCCTGTGAAATATCACTCACATGGCCAAAACAACGAGTTTGTTCACCATTTCCATAAACTTGAATACTTTCTCCGGCAATCGCTGCACTAATGAATCTTGGAATCACCATTCCATAACTTCCGACCTGCCTTGGCCCCACCGTATTGAAAAGTCTTACGATTCTTGTTTCCAGGTTTGCAGTCTTCCAATATGAATACGCCAAAAATTCTTCGATTGCCTTTGCTTCGCTATATGACCATCTAGTTTTAGTGGCTGAACCCAGTATTCGATCATCATCTTCTGATAACAAATCTGAAGTATTTTTACCATAAATTTCACTTGTGCTCGTAACCAATACGGGTTTCATAAACTTACAAGCATTTTCAAGAACAATTTCAGATCCTCGTATATTTGTTTTTAAGCTTCCAAGAGGATCTTTCATGATACTAAATACGCCCACAGCAGCGGCCAGGTGTAAGACTTGGTCAGTTTCTCCTATCATTCTTGAAACTAACTCTTCATCAAGAATTGAACCTTCAACAAACTTGAATTTAGAATTATCTGAATTTTGTTCTATATTTTCAAGCCTGCCAGTAGACAAATCATCTAAGACAATTACTTCATTACCGCTCGCCAAAAGATTATCCGCTAAATGTGAGCCGATAAAACCAGCCCCACCGGTTATTAAATATTTTTGCATCACTCTTCTAACCCCTAATTCCAATGTCGGAAACTATCCTAGAAAAGTTATCTCGATACCAATCAATGGTTGTTGATAGGGCGTCCTTGAAATCTACCGAATAATCAGAAGGAAAATACTCTTTTAGTAGACTCGGGTCATTTTGCGAGTTTCTCACATCACCTAGACGTTCTGGAGAGTTCATAATTTCCAAATTTGGAAAACTTTCTCTTAATATTTCTATTACTTCCAAGAGGCTTATCCTATTTCCATAAGCCAAATTTATTGGGGTCTGAGAAGTCACCTCTCGCTTAATCGCATCAATGATGATCTGAACAGGCGTCTGAACAAATGTAAAATCTCTTGTTTGTTTCCCGTCACCATGAACTTCTATAGGTTCATTATTCATCGCAGACCAAATCCATTTGGGTAGAACGGCTGCATAGTCATGGTCAGGTCTTTGCCAAGGACCAAATACATTAAAGAATCGGAACACGAGAACAGGAAGTGAATAAGTCGACCCATATGAATTCGCAAATGCTTCACCAGAAAGTTTTGAGGCACCATAAGGTGATAGCGGGTTAGTCCATTGTTTTTCATTCTTTGGGAGCGTGGTATTTGAACCATACACCGAGGATGAAGATGAGAAAATAAGATACTTATTATATTTTCGACATGCCTCTAGCACATTCAAAGTTCCCATAACATTTACTTCATGGGTCTTTAGAGGATTCTTAATTGAGCGGGGAACAGAGCCACGAGCTGCGAGATGAACGACTTTATCTACATTTGCTACAAATTTATCGAGCACATCAACATCATTAATGCTTCCAGTGATCATTTCCAAATCCAATTTTTCTACATTGCTCTTTAGGCCAGTAGAAAGATCATCCAGAATAGAAACATCATGCCCATTGGAAAGCAATTCTTGCACCAGATTAGTACCAATAAATCCGGCACCGCCCGTAACCCCAATTTTCATAAGTGAACTATATAGGTAACCATTACAGAACGAATTCAACGCAACTAAGAAATCTAATTATCAAGCCAATTTCTAGCCCATAGTTCTGTCATAAGTAGTGGCCATATCAAAATATCTTGGTCTATGCCGCTCATGTGTTGCTTTAAAATTTGATTAATACTCGCCTGATTGAACCAGCCTCTTGATATGCATGTTTGGTCTGTAAGTAAATCGTATGTTACATCTTTTAATGGTCCTCTTAACCAGCTCGCCCTAGGAATTGCGAAACCCATTTTCGGGCGGTCAATCAATTCATTTGGGACAAATTCGCAAGCCAGTTTGCGTAATAGGTACTTTGATTTTCCATTCTTAATGCGTAACTCGTGTGGAATACGTGAGGCAACATCAAGGACTCTATAGTCAAGAAACGGACTTCTAGTCTCTAAAGAATTGTTCATGGAGGTCATATCGACTTTAGCCAAAATATCCCCTGGAAGGTAAGTTAAAATATCTAAATTGCTCATAATTTCGACTTTATTACTCGTTCTTGATTCCAATTTGTTCCAAAGCGAGATGAAGTCAGATTCTGGTTTTGCTATTTCGTCTTTATTTATAAATTCTTTATTTAGCAATTCTTGACGAATTGCTAAAGGGATTAAAGTCATTGTGTGTAGATATCGAGATGAAAAGTCCTTATTTGCAATTATATGCCTAGACAAACTTCTTAGTTTTCTTGAATTTGAATTCTTTGATGCCCACGAAATTTGATTCTTAAAGGGTTCAAGAATGCGTAAAATTGAATTCAATCTATCTAATTGAGGTACTAATCTATAGCGATCATATCCAGAGAAAATTTCATCGCCGCCATCACCAGTTAGCGAAACCACAATATTTTCTCTAGCCAATTTGCTCAAGATAAATGTTGGAACGGCGCTTGAGTCTGCGAATGGCTGATCAAATGTCTTTGCCAGGTCCTGAATAATTTCGACTGGATTTGGATTTACTACAAGCGTTTTATGATCTGTACCAAGATATTTCGCAACATTTTCGGCATAAACCGACTCATCGTAATCTTTTTCTTGGAATCCAATGCTAAAAGTTTGAATCTTTTTGCCGTGGAGTTTAGAGGCAATTGCTGTGACTACCGTGCTATCTATTCCTCCACTCAGAAAAGTTCCCATAGCTCGTTCCGAAACCATTCGCTCGGAGACCGCATCAAAAACAACTTTACGAACTTGATCAAGCGCCTCTTCTTCACTCCATTTTTCTGGAACATTTATAGGAGGTGCCCAGTACGGTTTTGCTTCGGAAACCGAACCCAATTTCCATTCAAGGAAGTTTCCTGCCGGCAGCGACTTTATTCCTGTAAAAACCGAGTCTGGTGAATGTATGTAGCCAAAAGTTAATAGATTATTAATTGCAGACGGATTAACATTTCTTGAATTGAAATTTGAAGAATCAGAATATTTTAGTGCCCGAATTTCAGACGCGAAATCCATTCCACCAGTCAGATTCTGTTGATAAAAAAGTGGTTTTTTCCCGAAACGATCGCGAATCAGAATCAATTTATTACTATTGGAGTCCCAAATGGCAATTGCAAACATTCCGTGTAGCATCGAGATAAAGTTTGTACCGTGATCTTCATATAAGTGGGCGATTACCTCTGTATCTGAATTCGACTTCAAGGTATGACCAGCTTTTATTAGCCCGTCCTGTAAGGCTTTATAGTTGTAAATCTCGCCGTTAAAAACAACTTGAATTTTGCCAGATTCGTCTGAAACCGGTTGCTTACCCCCTTTCAAATCAATAATTGCAAGTCTTCTCATGCCAAGTTCTATTCCATCTGAAACATAGAAGCCTTCATCATCTGGACCTCTATGAACAATTGAGTCGGTCATTCTCTTAATGGTTGATGAACTTCCTGCGTGAGGCCCAACTCGCCCAGCTATTCCGCACATGATTCTAGATTCCTCTCTTCGCAGAGTATTATGAGAAGGTTACTTTCTATTACTTATCAAAGAATCACTACAAAAGCTTGACCACTTGAAATCTCTACAACGTTCTCCTGCTTATCCACAAAAAACTGATCAACCGCGCTTGTTACACCAGGGCATGAAAGAAAACCATAATCATCAAATACGAGAACTCCGCCCTTAGACATTCTTGGATAAATATAATTTAGAGAGTCTAAAGTGGGCTGAAAGAGATCAAGGTCAAAATGCGCAAAATCAAAAACTTTTTCTGGGATGGCTTTAAGACTATCCGGTATGTACCCAGGGAAAATTTCAAAATTTGAATAATGTGTCAAAGTTTTTTGAACATCTTCAACCGTCGCTCTTAAATCTGACTTTTGCCAATAATTACCATCTTTGGGTCCTGGTTCTGATAAGCCTTTAAAGGAATCCAACAAATAAACGCTTCCGTTACGTTCATTGGCCCACTCGCACATTAGAAGTGCACTTGCGCCTTTATAAGCACCAAACTCAATTAAATTCGCTTCGTTATCCTTTTTTATAAGATTCATCAAATTTCTCAAATTGAACTTTCGGTCCGCTGAATGCCAATTCTCTTTATCCATCACCGACTCGTAATATTCAAAAAAGGATGAATCTTCAAGCCATCGACGTCCGAATTCACTAAACTTCAATTTTGGATAAATTCTAGAAGAGATATATTCAGCCAATACAAACTGGCTATATTCGTCACGTTTAACAATAAATTTAAGGAGATAACTAAACAGACTTATTGCACTTCGCATTAATTTCAATTGCCGCTATCCCTTTCACTGTTAAGAACTTTAAATCAAGTGATTAGAGTCTGAAGACTAGCAGGATAGGCAAAAAATCGTGTTAAATAAGCACTTAAACCAACCTGGCTCTATCATTGCCTTTTGTACAAATGAAAGCTTTCGACAGGTTTAACGAATAGGCAAGAAATTTACGGACGATTATGGAGGTCTGGGACGTTGGCAAATAAGTCTATTTTATTCATAATCGGCTCAGCCGAAATAGGGGGAACAGAAAAACAAACTGTTCGATTAGCGCGAGAGCTTATTGATCGTGGATGGGATGCAAGAATCTGGTTCACATCTTCAGGTGGCCCGTTGACGGCTGAATGTATTGAATTTGGAATTCCTTTTAAGGTTTATTCGATAAGATTTAGAAATCCTAGATTTATCTTCTCGACATGTAGAAATTTAATTTCCCTCATTGTTAAAATTATCAAGCTAAGACCATCCATTATTCAAAGCCAATTAACGGAGTCGATATTAGTATATTTAAACATCGCGCGAGTTTTTGCCAGAAAGAGTAAAAGGGTCGCAGGTGTTCGCGGATTCACGCCAAAACTTGGATTTGTAGCACGTAAATTATTTGTCTCAGCTTTGAAAAAAGCTTCTGCCGTTATTTGTAACTCTCCTCACTTAGTTACTGACGTTGAGAATTTCACGAGATCCACCAATTCAAATATTCATTGCATTTATAATGGAGTAGATATATCAAACATTGGGGAAATTTCAAGATACGAGTTGCCAAATGCAGTAGTTGTGTCAAACCTACATCCATATAAGGGATTTATGGTTCTCATAGAATCTTTAAAATTAGTCAAAGAAGATGTAAGCATCCGAATATGCGGCTCAGGTCCTATGGAAGAAGAAATTTTGATTGCAGTTAATAGAAATAATTTGGGGAAGAAAATAGAAATAGTTCCTAGACCAGCCAATGTAGATTATGAAATCAAAAAGGCAAGTTTTGCAATTCATCCATCGGAAACAGAGGGATTGAGTAACGCTATCCTTGAAGAAATCGCTGGAGGATTACCAGTTATAGCTTTTGATGTTGGTGGAAATAATTTACTTGTGAAAGATTTGTGGAATGGATTCATTATCGCACCCGGAGACATTTCATCGCTGGCTAAGGCGATAGATGTCTTATCCTCCGATCCAAAAATGCGCAAGAAATTGGGTAAGAATTCCCTCTTGCTTGCTCAAAAATTTGATTGGGAAATTTGTGCTACTAAATATGAAGAAATCTATTCAAGTTTTCATTGAAGAGAAGTGGAGAGTTAAATTATTCATCTTGATTCAGGAGTAGAATAAGCCCATGGAGAATTTGAAAGAAGCACATTGCCTGCTCTGTGGTTCGAAAAGTTATACTGCGCTGGAAAAAATTGATTCATCGGAGCTCTCGAGACTCTACCAAACTGAATTCACAACAGTACCAAGTCAAGTTACTGAGTCTAAGCAAGTATTTGAATTACAAAATTGCCTTTTTTGCGATTTGCAGTTTTTTCTGCCCATTTTTGTGGGCAACGAAGAGTTTTATAATTGGATTTCAGCTCAAAATTTGTATGCTCCAAATAGATGGGAGTTTGATTTCGTTTTGAGTTTGTTGGACACCAAGCAGAGAATTCTTGATGTTGGTGCTGGGTCTGGGACTTTTGCATTGAAAGCTTTAGCTCAAGGACATGAAGTGATTGCCATGGACTATTCGGAAAACGCAAGAAATTACTTGACGAAATTAGGCATTAAAGTAGTTGCGGATTTTGCCGAATTGAAAAGATTGGATTTCGAACCAAGCCTTGTTACATCTTTTCAGGTATTCGAACATTTAGTAAACCCCACTGAATCACTAGAGCAAATACACTTAAATTTCCCTAAAGCAAGAGTTGCAGTTTCAGTGCCAAATCGAGACAGGACTAGATTCCGTAAAGAGGTGTTTGACTTTCCTCCACACCACCTAACGAGATGGAATGAGAAAGCTTTAAGAGAATGTTTCAGAATTGCGAATTATAGGGATTGTTCGGTTTACTTTGAGAAATGGAACAAGATTGATTCTTCGTATGTCTTAGCTTTCTACTTAAGTCAAAGATTTTACAGACAACTAGGTTTGATTTTCAGGCTATTCCGTTTTTCACACTTAGGACTCAAAATCTTGGCCTTAAAAGTTGCGGATAAATCGAAGCTCTATGGACATAGCATGATGATAATTTCAGATAAAAGAATCTAATCGAATATGAAAAACTCACAAAAGAATTCTTTAATCAACAAGAAACCCAGAGAATTTGAATCATACCTAGGACTAATTCGATCAGCATACGACCTTCTGCTAGCTAAAGAAAGGAGACAAATTAAGTTAGCAACTTTGGCATTAGTTGCCGTGAGTTTGTTGGACTTGGCGGGGATTTTCTTAATTGGGATATTGGGCTCAATCGCTGTTACTGCCATAGAGTCCGGTGAATCTGGAGAGCGAATAGACCAGATCTTGAATTTTCTCAAACTGACAAACCTGAGATTTGAGACTCAAGTTCTTTGGCTTGGATTTGCAAGTGTTGTTGTCCTAATTGCCAGAACTTCTATCTCGATTTTAGTGACAAGAAAATTACTCTTGTTCTTAGGCAAAATAAGTAATCGTGTTTCATCTGAAATTATGAAGCGGATAATGAATGGGAATCTATCTATTATCAACACTTTTTCCACTCAGAGCACACTTTATTACGTCACAGAAGGTGCCCGATCACTAATGGTTTCAATACTCGGCTCTGTGAGCGTACTCGGTTCTGACATTATTGTTATTTCTTTCTTGATTGTATCCCTTGCTCTGATTAGCCCGATAACCGCCGGAACTTCGATTGTATTGATTTTATTTGTTGGGCTTGGGTTAAGTTTTTTTGTTAATCACCGAGCAGAAATGATTGGCGAAGAGATAACTAAGCATAAAATAGAACAGGGTTCTTTTCTTGTTGCGATAATAAATTCTTATCGTGAAATATTTGTTAGGAGTCAAAGAAATTTCTTTGAAAAGAAATTTATGACTATGCAAGAGAATTTGACTAGAAAAAATGTTGAAGTTCTTGCATTGCCGCTGATTAATCGATATGTCTTGGAAGCATCTGTAGTTATTGGGTCATTGATTATTGCTGGCGTGCAATTCTATTTCTTAGATGCAAGACGTGCTGTAGCCTCGCTTGGAATTTTTCTAGTTGTCGGCTCTAGAGTTGCTCCTGCTGCAATTCGAGTGCAACAAAGCTTGATACAAATTCAAGTGACTTCTTCATCAGCAAGACTTACTTTAGATTATATGAAGAAACTAATAGAAGGTGATAAGAAGCCAATTTCCCAAGGAAACATAGAATATGGAATTCAAAATTTCGAACCAGTAGTAGCGATTGAAAATGCCAATTTCGATTACGGTGATTCTAATTCTCCTACCTTGGTTAACATTAATCTCAAAATAGAGAGCGGCAAATACGTTGCGATTGTTGGACCAACTGGATCTGGAAAATCTTCTTTGATTGACTTGATTCTTGGTTTGAATTTGCCAGATTCTGGAGTAGTACAAATATCTCATGGCGAGCCAAGGCAAGTACTAGTGGAAAATCCTGGGCTAATATCGTATGTGCCTCAAGAGATATTCATCCTTGATGGGACAATTAGAGAGAATATTGAATATGGCTATAACAAAAATACTTTTACTGACGATGAAATCATAGATGTTCTGCGAAGGTGCGCGCTTGATGAGTTTTTTGTAGGGAATTCTAATTCCTTGAATATCGAAATCGGTGAAAATGGCTCACGAGTAAGTGGTGGCCAGCGCCAACGAATAGGAATTGCGCGTGCTTTAATATCAAAGCCTAAATTACTTATTCTGGATGAGTCGACTAATGCTCTTGATGGAAAGACAGAGCAGCTAATTACTTCGACTTTAGTTTCACTCAAGGGGGATGTTACGGTCATTACTATTGCTCACAGGCTTTCGACTGTGGTCAATGCGGATTTAGTTGTTTACCTTGAAAACGGGCGAATAGTTTCTCAAGGTGACTTTAACCAAGTAAGAAAAGACGTCCCTGATTTTGACACCCAAGCACGAATTATGGGGCTTTGATTTAAAGTTTCTTCGCGCCTTCTAACTTTCCAGTGCAATCCAAAACATAATCAGATGATTTTAAAATCAATTTCTTATCCATGACGCTATGAAGCATTGCCACTATTGTCACTGCATATTTCTTTGTGTTTATCTCAACTGATTTTGAACCTCTCCATGAAGCGACAAGTGGATCATGCCAACTTACTATCGCCCCTTCTTTCATCAATTCTTCGATAAGGATTTCTGAAGGAGTTTCCCTCACATCTGAGATATCTGGCTTATAGGCAGCGCCACAGACTAATACCTCTTTACCTTTTAAGCTGCCACCGTTTTCGTTTTTTATTCTTTTAACAATCTCTGCTGGCATTTCTAAATTAACTTTATTTGCCAAATTAATGAAATTGGCATTTCTTCCCGCTAGTTCAGCGACATATGACAAATAGGTCGGATCAACTGGAATACAGTGACCACCGACACCTAAACCTGGAGTAAATTTCATGAATCCATAAGGCTTGGAAGCAGCGGCTTCGATAGTTTCGTGTACTGAAATTCCTAAGTCGCGAGTTATAAGGGCTAGCTCGTTAACCAACGCGATATTGACTTGTCTAAAAGTATTTTCGAATAACTTCGCAGTTTCTGCCACTTCTGGGGAAGAAACTTCAATTAAGTTATCGCAAAATTTATCGTAAAATGCTCGAGTTTTTTCACTCGCAGTCGGAGTTAAGCCAGCAAAAAGCCGCGCGGTGTTCTTTATGCTCCAGTTTTCATTGCCCGGGTCCACGCGTTCAGGTGAAATAGCGAATTCATGACTTATTCCATCACCTGATAATGATTTGATTATTGGAGCAATTACATTTCTTAGAGTTCCTGGGTAAGAGGTAGATTCATTTATTATCAAGCCTGACTTCTTTAGCGATTTCCCTAGTATTTGGGAGGCAGATTCAACAAATGCTAAATCGGGCTTACGGTCTTCAGACAATGGAGTTGGAACTGCAATGACAGATATCTCTACATCTTCTAAATCTTTTGGATCGGATGATGCTCTGTACTTCTTACTCTCAAGATATTTCTTTAATTCTGAATCTGAAATATCAGAAATGTGTGATTTTCCAGAATTTAGATTGTTAACAATCTCCAGGTTTAAATCAAAACCGATGACTTCATAACCCGCAGTGGCAGCATGAATAGCAATCGGTAGCCCAACATAACCTTGTCCAATAACGGCAACTTTCATCAAGACTGCTTCCGGTTTGGGTCAAGTTCATTCAATTTACTCATGGCTTCTTTATATGCCGGTGAACCAATCTCTGAGAGATTCATCTTATATTTCCAACCTGTATAGGATGTTGGATTTTGGATCAACATAAACTCAACAATATCTAGCGCTTGGTTATTTAACTGACTCTTTAATAATGCTTCAACTGTAGAAATATTCCGATAGGAAGTTGATGGATTTGCCTTGGTTGCCACTATCAATTTATTTGCATCTCTAGATACCAAGGCTGTCCTGTAATTTGCATCCGCCATGAAGGCTATTCCAGGAATCCATGCCCCGACAATCCCGGAACAGAGTGCGACCAAAATTAGATTACGAGAATTTTTTTTCCTATTAACCACTCGGCCACTTAATTTTTTCTTAGGAGCAATTTTTTCTAGATTGCGAGAGTTGTGATGGATCCCAATGAGTAAACCCATGGTAATCCAGCCCCAAATTGCGATCCCTAAATTGTTTATGCTGATCAAAGCTTGTAGTTCGTAGCCAATCCATATACCTATAATTGCTGCATAACCTGAATTAAAACCCTTTTCTCTTCGCAAATACATTACTACGCAGAAGAGCGTATATGCAGTCAATAAAATATGAATGGCAAATAGTGGAATTCCACCGTTAGCACCGAAATCTAGAAAAACATTATGTGCTGCATTGGTGGAAACATTGGGAGTAAGTTCTGCAGCCCTAAGTGGTCTGTATTTAAAGTACCAATTACCAAATGAATCTAATCCGACGCCGAAAAGTGGAAAATCTCTCATCATAGAAACCGCGGTATTCCAGTAGAAACCTCTTTGCCTGACTGAATCTTGGTAAAGAAACGAGGCAAGTGGTCCTTTGTTCAAAGCACCAAAAACTGCCACAAGTGTTGAAAATAAAAATAATGAAAGGTATGCGAAAGTGAATATTTTCTTACCCAATACTTTATGGCTACGCAAAAATAGAAAGAAAATCACGCCTGAACTTCCCAAAAATACAAGTAATCCCTGAACTGAGCCTGAAGAATAAATCAGATAAAGGCTAATTACAATTAAAGGCGCTAATAAGGCGGCATGAAACTTATTTCTTTCCCCAATAATAAGTGCGAATCCTACAACGCAGCAGAATGCTAAAAAACTGGACTGGAAATTAGGGTTCCCTAAGAAGCCAATAATAGAATTGTAAGGATTATTCCAATCAAATGGGTCAGCTCCAAATTTTTGTAATACGCTGTAAAAAAGTGAGCCCACCCATAATGTAATTACTACTTTAGAAAATGTTTTCAAGAAATTGTCGTTCGCCACCAATGATGCTGATAAAGCGATACCTATTAGTCCGATATACGCGAGATATCCTGTATTTCTTCCGAAAGTTCCAAAAAACATTTCGCTCTTATTACCTGGAGCGAACAATAGAACAATTGTCAGTTGAATTAAAAATAGTAAATTCAAAACTAAAAATTTCTTGTCAACTGACGCAATAAAACTTCGAAATGAGAATAGGGCCAGTCCTATGGCTGTCATTGCAAAAGCGTCTAAAACAACCAGCCTTGGTAAATTTATGGGATCCATAGAAATATTCGGCGTAATTGAGACAGCCATAACTACTACGGTTGATAGCAAAATAAACTGGATATATTTAGTTTGTATTGCATCTAAGTTCATAACCGAACGATATATCTCCAAGCGTGAAATTTGGTGCTTATCAGGTTGAATCATATGAAAAATGGTATCTAGCCCATTCCTTTTGGAAAGCCAGAAGCCCGGCTCCCCTGCGGAGGCCGGGCTTCTGTAGTGCTTTAGATCAACTCCGAAGAGTTAATTTAGGCTCTATTTACTTCTTTAGCTTTGCAACTGCTGCAGAAAGCTTCTTAACGCTAGCGATAAGAGACTTAACCTGTGAAGCAAGTGCTGTAACAGCAGCTAGTGCATCTGATGCAGCTTGTGTTGCATTTTGAGCTTCATCGTATGCATTGTTAGCAGCATCTGTTGCAGCGTTAGCTGCATCTAGTGCTAGTGATGAAGATTGATCTCCATCAACTGAAGCTGTTGCTGTAATTACTGGCTTGCCTGTTGCTGATGATGTCGCACGAAGTGTGAATTCACCAGAAACTGCTGGAGCGAAGATGCTTGGCTTTGTTGCGCTTGTAGCAGAAACTCCGCCAACATATTCGCCTGCATCGATTGCAGTTCCGCCAAGTGCCTTGTTAGCTGTAACCGCTGGTGACGCAGCACCATCGAATACAGGGTTACCGCTTGAGTCTTTAGCTGTCAAAGTAACAACCATAGCTTCACCGGCAGCGTATGCAGCCTTGTCAAGAGAGAGAGTTTCAGTTGCGATAGCGCCACCGACAGTAACAACAAGTGTTGTTGTCATATCTGTTGCACCTGTTGGATCTGCAACGAGGTTAGGAGTCTTGATTGTAAGTGTTGCTGTATCGCCAGACTTAGCTGTTGATGCAGTAACAAATTGGCAATCGAAGTATCCAACAGCGCCGTAACCATAGTCTTCGTCATTAAGATCTAATGCGCAGAGACCTGAGGCTACAACAGCAAGGTTGCTTGAAGATACCTTTGGAATTGTTGTTCCAGCAGCAGTAGTTCCATCAGTTGTCTTGATAACAAATGCTGGAGTATCTGTCTCATTAGCAGCTGTTGCGCCAGTTGTTCCGCCGCCAGCCTTACCAATTGAGTAATTTGTCTCGTGAACTGCGATTGTCTTTGCAGTTCCAAAGAAAGTAACAGTCTTTGTTCCGATAACTGAGGTTACACCAGCAGCATCAGTAGCAGAGATTGTAATTGTTGCTACGCCTGCAACATCATCAGAACAAACATAAACATGTCCGATTTCATCAGCGGCTTGTGCAGTAATTGCACGACCGATTGTTGCGCTATAAGCAGCATTTAATGTACAACGCCCAGCAACTGGAGCATTGTCGCCACTTCTGTAGTCCAAATATCCTGGACCAGCAATTGAAGCAGAGAGCAAGTTGCCCTTAGCGGCTGCCATTCCTAGACCATCTGTATCGTTTAACAATACGGTGATCGCGGCACGGTTAGCGCCTAGTTTTGACTTTGATGCTGTTACAGCTGTCGCATCAGTAGTTGCAGTAGCTGAATCAGTTCCATTTCCTCCAACAATAAGTGCTGAAGAACGACCTGGACTAAATGAGCTTTGTGGAACAACGATCAGTGTAAGTGATGTTGATACTGTAGAAGTTTTAGCAGACTGGTTTACAGTGATGTCGAGCGTATAAGTACCCGCAACAGTTGTTACTGTAATTGTGTCAAGCAAATCTGCATTGCCGTCAGCAATATCTGCGGCAACACCAAGACCAGAGTCAAGTACACCAATTCCACGATAGGTAACGGTTACTGTGTCATCTGCATCAATTCCGCCACCCTTTGCAGCTAATGAAAGTTGCATATCTGATCCAGCTGGAACTGTTACTGAAGAAATTCCAAGGTCATTTAGAACCTTGGACTTTGTGAATGCAGTTGCTCCACCATCTATAACTGCAACTGCTGGATCTCCAACAGTTGTGCTTGATGTGACAACAACCGCGGTTGCAGTTGATGCAGCGTTTGCTGACACGGCAGAGAATCCGCCAAGTGCCAATGCAGCAGCAGCAACAAGCGCTACGCGCTTAAAGCTTGTCTTTGTAGACATTTGTTTCCTTTCGATAAAAGTCGCAATAAAGAATTTCTTTATTACGGCTTGGCCTTCAAATGCCTTCTCATAGGTAATGAGAGGGTCATTTTTGACCATGAGATGAGTCGCACGTGCTGACGCATCTCTTTTCTGATGCAGTATCCGGACTGCAGCAGAAACCTGTTTGTTCTCCTTAGGCGACATAAATCGCCTGCCCAAGAATTTGAGTCTTGCCTGGGTTTAGTAGGAGAACGGTTGTGATCTGAGAAGGGGCGGACTTGCTGTCAACGCCACGACTCGCTGGGATAATTGTACCTGAGGCTGAGGCCTTGTTTACGCTGATTACAGCGGTTAGAAGGTAATTTCCATCAGAAGTACGCTCAAAATTAGAGGAGATATTGGCTATATCTAGGCCAATCCAGTTGCCATCCATAGTGATTGAGGCATCGGCATCATATGAGGTTCCGTTGCCGCCCACGATGATGTTCTGGGATAAAAGGATGTTGATCGCGGCGTCATCGGTGGTCATTGTGTTGCTTTGAAGGACTAGGCCTTCGTTGGTCAAAACTGGGGTTGATTTAGAGACGTTGATAGTTCCGTTTTCGCCAGCAGCATTTGCGACTGTGAAGCCGGTAGGAACGCCACTTGCATCAAGGCCTTCGAAGGTAAGGGCCTTTGTAGAAGATTTGATGTCAATCATTTGGTCACTTGAAGCTTGAGAATCTGACTTCTTCGCTGTCTCAGCAGGTGTGGCTGAAGCTGAAGGAACAGCTGACTTTGAGGCTGTTGCGGCAGGAACTTCTTGAGTTGTTGTTCCAGCAGAGACGATTGAAGAGATGTTGTCTTGGCCAGTTACTGAGTTAAAGCCAAGGAAGGCAACGAGAACGATAAGTAGTGAGAGGGCAACCTTTGAAGATTTCTTCGCAAGTTCGGCGGCCTTCTTGTATTGAGTTGAAAGGGCTTCAAGAGCAGTAGTTCCGGTTGCCTCGTCGATAACCCAATCGGTAAGAACGCGGACGAAGGATGCGCGAGCGCGGCCAACAATATGGCGGACATTCTCTGGCTTTGTGCCAAGTGCCTTTGCGATCTCTTCGGTTGAGCGGCCTTCCATTTCCCACATAACAAGTGCGGTGCGTTGGTCGGCTGAAAGACGTGAAAGTGCTTCGCGGATGATTGAGGCATCTTCGGCGGCAGCAAGTGTTGTGTCGAAAGGAATGTGGGCTTCTGCTGAAATCTCGGCTAGGCGCTCTTGTGTGGTTTCAGAGTCGATAGCGACAAGGTTTGGGCGAGATCCAGTTGCGCGGATCTGGTTTAGGCAGAGATTGTTAACTGTGGTGCGAAGGTATGCGAGCGCACGGTCAGCAGAATCTAGTTCAGGGGCGGCAAGGATGAACTTGAGGAAGGCCTCTTGAACGATCTCGGCGGCATCGGCTTCAGAACGGAGAATTCTGCGAGCTTGGCCAACGAGTGATGAGCGGTTTTCAGCGTATAGAGCGGAGAGATCGGCGACAGACCAGTCAGAGACGGTTGCTGGTGTAGCGGCAACGCCTGCTGTGGTGTTCTTCTTACGAAGTGCCATTTGGGTAGATCTCCGGATTTCTTGGTCTTGCAGATGACAACGTCTTGCCCTCTACTATGTAAGACACCCCTGGGGGCCAGATGTTGTGTCCTTTTGGAATCTTTTTTTCTGGGTCTGGGGGCCTGAGCGTGCTTGAGCGTGGGTTCCATACATATATATAGGTATAAATATGGGCTCAGGGGCGATCTTGGGGGCTCTGGCTGGGATTGGGCTGGGGCCCGGCTGAAAAGCTACTTGATTTTGTAGGTCTTGTTGAAGATCACGGTGGTTCCGACCTTCACGACCACGGTATTGGCGCCAGCCTTGACCGTGTTGTTGCCCAGCTTCTTCTTCTTGCCATTGATCAAGACCGTCACGATGCTGCCCTTAACTGAAACGTTGATTACCCGCTTCTTTACAGTCACCTTCACAACAGGCTTTGTTGCCGACGATGTGGCTGAAGGCTTTGGTGTGGCTTTTGGCGTTGTTGAGGCCGAAGGAGTTGGAGTTGGCTTAGGTGTTGCCGCAACAACGGTGAGAGTTGCTTGAACTGAATTCGATTGACCATATTTTCCGCCCGGTGATTGGGTGGCAATAATTGTTGTGGTGCCAACTGCAACGCCAACGATGGTGTTGTTTACAACCTTGGCAATTGTTGGATCGGTAATTGAATACTTCCATTTACCTGTTGAGTTGGAAGTTGGATTTGCAATTGTAATAAGGGTCTGACCAACTTCAACTTTTACGGGTGAAAGATTTCCGACAGTTGGAGTTGTTCCAAGAACTGTAACTTTGAAAGTTGTGGATCCAGATAACCAGAAATCATTTGCTGCTTGAGTCAAAGTTATTACTGCGGTTCCAGCATCGCCATAGTTTAATTTTTGCCCAGTAATACTTACGACAGCAGTATCGGAAGATGTGTAAGTCCAAGCACCGGCAGATTTAGAAGTCGGTGGCAAGATAGTTTGTGGAATATCGCCAACCACTTTTTGTAGATCTTCTAGAGTTGAATAAGTTGGAGCGGCATTAATAGTTAGAACCATAGATTTTGAAACTGCGCCATAGTTACCAGATATACCTTGTGATGCAGTGATAGTTGTTTTACCTGGTTTAAAGACTCTTACTGAACCCATTTCGAGGACGCCTGTAATGCTTGCCACGCTTGGGTCTGAAGAGGTGAATGCCCAGGCGGCTGGGGAGTTAGAGGTTGGTGCTTTAATTGAAAGTGTGTTTGAAGAGGTCGAAGTTTGTGTGTATGAAACGTCTTTAAACTCACCTAGGGTTGCACTTGCGCCCAAAATTGTGAGCGTCATAGTGAGTGTAGAAGAGCCATATCCGACTGCTGCAGCTTGTTGTGCAGTAATCGTGGTTTTACCAATATTTTTCGGTGTCAAAACTTTTCCGGCCAGTGTTGCAATTGTTGAATCGGCGATTGAGAAAGACCATGCTCCTGGTGAATTAGAAGTAGGTTCAACTAGGTTCAGCGTTGAAACACTATCTTTTGCGATTGTGATATCCGTAAAGGTTCCAAGAGTTTTTGGGTAGCCAGTAATAGTTAGTGAAGTGCTGGCTTCTGCATTCAACCAATTCGAACCAGCAGATTGTGTTGCCGTGAGAGTTACAGTTCCAGCATCTAAGAAAGTAACAACATTGCTTGAAACGGTTGCAATTTTAGTATTTGAACTTGCATAGCTCCATGGTGCAACTGAGGTTGAAGTTGGGGGTGTTAATTTGATTGTTCGACTTGCAAGAGTCGCAGACAAACCTGCCCAAGCGCCTATTTTTGGAGTTGCACGTTCCACCGTCAAACGTGAAACTCTAGAAACACTTGAAAAACTTCCACTTGCTGCTTGGGTGTAAGTAACACCAGTTGTTCCCGCTTTAAGAATTGTTACGACTAAACCTTTTACAGTTGCGATGGTTGGATCGGAAACAGTTGCGGTCCATGCCCCAGGTGCGTTTGAGGTAGGTGGAATAAGAGTTGCAGTGCCTTGATCAAATTTAACGGTTTGTGGGGTTGGGAGTGAAACGATTGGAAAATCAGCGAAGGCGACCGGTGTCTGAATCGAGAAAAGGCCAAGGACTAGGGCAGCGGCAATTAGCTTTTTCCTCATGTGCTTATTATCTATTCAAGTACCTGTGAAATCGGGGATTTGGCTAGATTTTGGGCAAGTGCCAATCATATTTAATAGAGATTTCGCGCACAACGACAATAACCAATCCAGCAGAAATTACTGAGAATAGCTCGTTAACTTCGAACTGATTTAAAAGCGCATAAACCAAGGCCCCGGCAAAACAAGATGTACCAATCGTTTCGCGGTGTAGCAGAACTGGTTCGACTTGGCACAAGACATCGCGCAACAAGCCGCCAGTGACGCCACCAATTAAACCGAGGGCAATAACGCTTACAAAGTTTGCGTTATTAGTAACCGCAAAATTTGCGCTAGATACCGTAGCTACCGCGAGGCCGAAGGTATCGAGGCCAATTAAGAAACGACCGACCGGCTTCTTCTCTTTTGCAATTATCGTAATCAGAACTGCAATTGCAATCGATGCAAATAACCACGAATGCAAGATCCAAGGCGGGCGTTGGCCCATAAACAAGTTTCGAAGTGTGCCGCCGCTAATTGAAGCCACCGCAGCAATTAGTGCGATTCCACCGTAATCAAGCCCTTTGCTTGCGGCAATTCGGGCGCCAACAATCGCAAAGGCAAATGTGGCAATTAAATCAAGGGCAGTAACAATCGAATCTATTTGCATCTGAAATTATTCTGGACAATCGACTGTGTAATGAACGCCTGAGAATTGCTTGCGAAATTCCTTAACCTCTTTTGCAATCGGCGCCATGTCAGTTGTTGTTAGAGCGCGAACAATGAAGTCGGCAAGTTGTGGCATATCTTTTTCTTTCATACCGATGCGGGCAACTTCGGGGGTTCCGATGCGAAGGCCGTTGTTATCCCCATCGACAGTTGGGCCGGGTAATCCGATACCGCAAGAAAGTAAACCGGCATGGGCAATCTTCTTTGAGGATGTTTGTCCACCACCAAATGGTTTAGCCAAGATTGCGAATTGATGTGACTTTGTAAATCCTCTATCAGCCGCAAATATTTCAACACCGCGTGATGCAATTTCGGTTGCGAGTTTATGGGCAGTTTTAACCATCATTTGAGCGTACGCCGGGCCGACCGATTTCCAATCTTGCAAGGTGACACCGAGCGCCGCAGTTTTTGCGGCATCAAAGTTTGCAGTTAAGCCGGGATATGCAATCCCGTCGAGAATATGTGCAAGCTTTGGATCGTTAGTAACAATTAAGCCACCTGCTGGACCACCAAGTGATTTATAAGTACTAAATGTCATTAAGTGTGCGCCTTCAGCCAACGGTTGTGGCCAAACTTTTCCAGCAATCATCCCGCATAAGTGCGCGGCATCAAATAGAACAAGGGCGCCTACTTCATCCGCAATTGCGCGAACTTCTTTAATTGGATGGAAGAACAAGTTAAGGCTTCCGCCGATAGTGATTAGCTTTGGTTTTACTTCATATGCCAATTTGCGAAGTGCATCGATATCAACGGTATAACCATCTTCATTGACGGGGGCTGAAACAGTTTTTAAACCATAGAGTCCAGCAGCACCATCGGCATGGTGAGTTACATGGCCACCGATTGTTGCGGGTGGCGCGATGATTGTGTCGCCGGCTTTGCAGGTCGCCATAAATGCATACAAGTTTGCAAGGGCGCCAGAGCCAACTCGGAATTCAGAGAACTCAGCACCAAAAACATCACATGCAAGTGCGGAAGTTATTACCTCAATTTTTTCAATTGCATCAAGGCCTACTTCATATTTATCGCCAGGGTGTCCGAGTGATGCACGTGAACCCATTCCAGAAGATAGAAGTGCTTCGGCGCGGGGGTTTAAAATATTTGTTGCGGGATTTAAATTTATTGAATCAATATCATGAATCTTGTGGCTCTCTTTTGCGAGCGCTTCAATTTCATTTTGGATACCACTTGGATCAAGAGTTTTATACTTGGCTAGAACGCTCTGCACAACCACTTGGCTTTGGGGTGCAAGCCAGGTGCGATCAGCAGGCACAGCGGTCTTCTAACGCAACGCCTTCGAGTGCTTCTTCAATATGTTCACCGCAACCAGACCAAGTTGGTTTCTTACAAATTTCACAAATAACTTTCGAACACATTTGATGGCTCCATTCCAAGCGGACAATCTACTATAAGAAATTGATGGTGCCGGACGGCTAAAAATTCTATATTTTATCAAACAGAAATTCCGTGCAAGCTTCTCCTGTACTTATCTTTTTAAGTTTGAAACCTTTCGCTTCCACATAATTAATCACTTCTTGATCATATACAAATTCCATTGGCCATCCTCCTAGCCAATCTCGAACATCTGTCATTAAATCCATTCCACGAGCTCTAGAGGAACGCTTTTTCAGGCTCTTGAAATTAAAAGAAATGACTGATGGTATTAATTGGTAACGAATTAGATACCTCAACTCCATAAAAAACTTAACCGGGGCGCTTGACGATACGTATCGCTTCTTTATCTTCAACCAGTAATCTGCTTTAGGCTGAACATCTCTTGAATACAAAGCAATAAATAGTTGGCCTTTCGGATTCACCAATTCGCAAGTATTTGTAATTGCCTTCCAAACAGAACCCGTATGATGTAAAACTCCCCAAGAGTATACAAAGTCAAATTTTCCTAAACTTTGCATAAGTTCTTCATCTAAAATTGAAGCTTGCCGGACCTCCCAAGAATTCAGGTCGGAGTATTTCTTGAGACTTTGAGTAATGGCAACAGATTTAGGATCAAAATCGAAACTATATAGAGACTTTGCATTCATCCTTGAAAAAACAAGTGAATGAAGCCCACTTCCACACCCAACATCAATTACAGATAAACCATTTAGAGTTTCTAATTTTGTGAATTCAGTAAACGCCTTTAAGGAGCCACTAATTCTTTCTTCACTAAAATTGTCATTAATAAACTTTTCCCAGTTCTTTCCAAAGCTAAATCTCTCTTCAAGCGAGGGCTCATTTGGGATTTCATTCATAGAAAAAGGTTACACACTTTATTATTTGAATACTAGTGCGGGCTACTTCCTGTTAAATCCACTTGGACAGGTAGGGGCAGTACCTTTAACTGTCTTAGTGGTCTTTCCATTCGTACACACAATGGACAAAACGGTTGCTTTTGATTTCTTGGCTGAAGGTGTGGGGGTTGGCGCAGTTGGTTTCTTAACCGGCGTTGCCTTCTTAGGCTCTTCACTTATTTTAATTGTGATCGTCTTAGTTACTTTTCCATATGTAACAAGAATCTTGTAAGTTCCGGCCTTCTTGAAACTCACTGTTGGAATAGTGATATCCCCTGCTTTTTTAGTCTTGGTGGATTTAAGGGTAAATGTTTTTCCATCAGGAGTTTTGACTGTTGATTTAAAGGTAACGCCCTTTGGGATATTAGGAAGAGTTATTTGAATAGTTTTGCTCTTCTTCGCAACAATTGTTTGGTTATTTGAAGTGATCTTTACTTTGACACTTGGCTTCGCTCCAGTATCAGTCAACTGGAAATAACTTGAAGTCTTAGGTTTGGAATTACCCGCACTTGACGATGCAGAAGGTGCAGGTGTTGGTACAGGTTTGGAAGAGCTAACGGGAGTAGGTGTTTCTACCGGAGTAGGAACTTTTTGGTCGGGTGAGAAACTAGGCACTGCGATTGGAGTTGGAGGAGGAGAAGGAGGTGCATCTCCACCGCCACCGCCGCCGCCACCGAAACCTCCGCCACCTCCGCCACCAGAAATTGCAAATGTTCTTTCCACTGATGTTGCTGGATTATAAGTTGTATTTCCTGCTTGCGAAGCGGTTACTGTGCAACTTCCGCCACTTGTGAATGTAACGGTTCGTAAATTTGAAAGTGTGCAATTACCAGAAGCGCTAAATGTGACGGTAAGACCAGATGTTGCGGTTGCAGAAACCGTGAGACTGCCCGGGTAACTTTGCGCCCCGATTTCAGCAAAATCTATGGTTTGACTTGCAAGAGTAGTAAGTGGATCTGATGCTGTAGATGCATCACTGTAGTAAAAGCCGTTATTTGCAATGACCGTGGCCGTCCAGGTATTTGATGGAATGCTCGTAAAGGTGGCAGTAGTAGCACCAGTTATATCTTTAGTTAATGGAGTACCGCTTGTCGGTGTAGCGGTAACTCTGTAGAAACCTACAGTCCCAAGTCCTGCATCGGTTGGGGCTGTCCAAGTGACCTTTAGGTTTGAACCATCTAAGACGATTGTTGGCTTTCCTGGTGCTGATGGCTTACCAGTTACTGAAACTTCATTAAATGTCGCGACACTTGAAGAACCAATCGCATTATCTGCGGTGATTGTGAAGGTGTACTTAGTTCTTTGAGTTAAATTCAGAATTGTTGTCGTTGTATCTGTTGACGCAGCAGTATAAGTCTTTGCGCCATCTGTAATTGTGAATCCTGTAAGCGCTGAACCACGTATGTTTGCTGGGGGCGACCAAACTAATTTCACAGATTCTTGGCCTGCTTCCGCAATTGAACCAGTTGGGGCATCAGGAACGGATTGTGGAGTAAAATCTTTGAACTCCGAGCTACTTGAATTCGCAGGATCTGAAATAAATGCTGCAGTGACCACGAATAGGTATTGGACTCCAGCCGTTAATCCAGTTACGGGAATATTCCAAGAGGTAGCTGAATCGGAGGGTAAAACTGTAATTTTATCGTTTGGAAGTTTTGGGGTTGCAGTAACTGTGTAGCTAATTCTGCCAACTGGCTTGGTGCCCGATAGCTCGACTGATGCTTCGTTAACAAGTGAACCTGCGGCAGAAGTGCTAACTATTTTTTCGATAACTGGCGTTGCTGGAGCAGCAAAACTTATTGATGGGATCAATGCAATTACAAAAGAAAACAAAATTCCATAGGTTTTTAATTTTTTGCTCAAGATTAATTAACTCGTAATCTTGTTTAGCGTTGCAGGATAGTTCTTTTGCCCCACTAGTTCTGGTTCAACTAACTCAATTATTGCAGAATCAAGCTCTGTGCCATTTTCAACATCTGAAGGCGTATTAATCGCCGAAATTATGATGTACCAATCAAAGGCTGGGTCTAGGTCTAGGTCATAGCGACCATCTGGGCCTGTAGAAGTGATTTTTTCGGTTGCTGCATCAGTCGATTTAACGCCTGCAACTATCTGATTTGCATAAACAATCGCACCAGCAACTCCTACTGTTGCACTATCTATGACCGCTGTAACTAAGCCTCTTATATTTCCGAGTGCCAAATCAAATGTAAGCGCGGTAGCGGTATCCACAGAGCCAGGACAAAGGACAGGATCTGCTGTCGCGACATTAGCATCGACAGTCAAAATACAAACAGTGTCAACACCTATTTCTGATCCAGGATGAGCAGTAATTTTTATCTTTTCACCATTAATCGTATCTGGGAGTGTAAAGCTGGCTGAACCATTTCTATCTAATCCGGTTCCGCCCAACCATTTAATTGGATTATTGTCACTATTTAGTACTTCAGCAGAAACCCAAGAAGTATTTGCTGGTTTTGTACCAGCGTTGTTTTTAACTGTGAGTTTCAAGTTAGGGCTCTTTAGTCGGAAACCTACGATGCTAATCACTTCATCCCATGTTAGATTTTCATAGGTTGCACCAGAATAGATTGATTTTTGATCCCAAGGTGCGTCAATTTGAACTGAAAAAACAGTGGTGGCCGTGTCAACTTCAAGATTGAAACTTGCAACGCCTGATGAATTCGTTCCGCTGGCACCCAGCCACTGCCAACCGCCATTAGTTTTATAAAGATTTACCCAACTGCCCGCACGTGCTGTCGCTGAGCCGTCTGGAATCTTTACTGTGACTCGTGTGTTCGGTGCCTGCAAAGTAAATGTTGTGGCAGGAGTCGTGTATTCAGCAGGAGCAAGTAGGTCGGTTAAATCAACCTGGTTCAAACTTTCACATTGTGTGTTTGCTTGAAGAGATGAACAGCTCAATCTCACAACATCACTTGTTCCGTATTGTGGATCAATCCAAAGATAGAGACTGTACATCGCTGCTGTGAAATTTTTATTGAGTAGCAAGATTTGGGCTGGATCAACAAATAGCGAAGCGCGACCTAATGAATCAGTTTGTGCCCAGGTATTCCAATTTCCGAGGGCAACACCAACATTTGCAAACGGTAGTGGGTCGCCATTTGGCTTATTTACAGTCATTGTTAAGTTTGGTCCACGAAGAGTTAATTCAAGTGTGTGATTGCCTGCGGTGCCTTTAATGCAACTAGTTGTATTAGTTGGGGTCGCGAGAGCATTTGCAGAAATTGTTATTGGGCACATCGCGGAAGCCGCATAAGTGGATGATCCCCATGGGGCATTGGCTTGAACTCGATAATCACCATCAGGTAACGCCATGCTGAAACGGCCACCCGTCTTTGTATTTGAACCATTTTGCCAAAGTTGCCAATTATTTGTTGCGTCGAATGGAACCACCCAATTGTTTATAACCGCATTGCCTGACGGATCCTTCACAACTCCGGTTACGGATGCTGGGGAAAGTGAAATTTGGTAGGCGGGGGCGCTGAGGTAAGTAGTAGTAGTTGGAGCAACGAGTGTTCTCGAATTTATAAATGAAGTAACAGTTCCTGCTTCATTTACTTCAGCTTCATAAACATTCCTACTCGCGTTGCTGGTCGAGTTATAACCCGGATTGGCGGTCACATTGTATTTTGTTGGGCCAGAAGTATTTCCAGGCGCATTCATTGAGAAGTAACCATTGCTATCTGTATTTGAACCACCAAGCCACATGCCATTTGTGAAGTCGAACAATTCAATCCAAGAGTTTGGCACAGGTGAACTTGTAACAGGGTCAGTAAGAATTCCACGAATATTTGGAGTTGCTAGTGGGACAGTCACAGTTACTGAATCGCCGGTTACGACGTCATTAGCGAAAGTTTTCGTTGTTGACGCGTAGCTCGCTGAAATTTCCGAGTTGTTCTGAGTATTAACTTGAACGCGGAAACCATTGTCTTTTATTGGTCCTGCAAGATCTACGCTGAATCCAGCAACTCCTGAAGAACTAGTGCCTGATGCGCCAAGCCACATACCTGTTACAGGGTCACTTAAATTCACCCACATGTTTGGAACGCCTTCACCATTGGCTGTTACGGTGATTGATAAATTCGGAGCCGCTAATGTGAGTGCAATATTCTCGGCGCCAAGTTTCACAAATCCAGTGGCCTCAATAGCAGTCTTGCCGCGGAAAACGGACATCGAATAACGAGGATTTTGATTCTCAGCTATCTGAAGTTCTGATATTGATGACGCTTCATCAAAATCATTAAAGCCAGCAGGTTCTGACATCGACCATTGACCATTTAAATTAGTCTGAGAACAAGTCCAGGATTGAACTCCCGCGGCAGTCACAGAGTTTAGGCAAACTCGGGTGTTCGACATACCGGTTGTTCCGGTTGGGTCTTTTACTGTTCCAGACCATCGAGGATTCTTAAGATTAATATTAAAGGCTGAAGTTGAAAGTGCTTCGGCCGCCCCTGAAAGCGTGACTTCTCCGGCCTCATTAACGGCGACGTCGCCGATTGGATTTGAATTTCCATAAGCCGCCGATCCCCAAGGGGTTTGCGCAAGAATTGTGTAGCTTCCGGCGGGAAGTGACATTGCCCAGAAACCATTTTGATCGGTGTTAGCTCCATTTTGCCAAAGTTGTTGCCCTGTTAATACATCTGTTGCAACAACAAAGGAATTCGGTAGTGCGGTACTTGTGTCACCTGGCGCATAGACATAACCACTCAAAGTCGCAGTACCGAGTCTGAGAGTTGTGATTCCAGAGGCGTCGACCGTAAGGGTTTCGCCATTGATTTTACTTACAGATATATTTCCATCAGTCGAGATTGCTGTAACAGAATAAGTTTTATTCGTTGCTAGCGAAGCGGTGCCATTATTTGGACGGTGAACTATAAATTTATAATCGCCTGCTGATGGCAAACTTATTGCCGTAACTGCGCTGGGTCCGGTATTTGCCCAATAAAGGAACTGGTCGTTCTTTCGGATTTCAATTCCCGCATTTTGTAGATCAGTGGTTCCGACTGCTTCGCGAACCTTGACCTTGATTGTTGGCGCCTTTGACTTAACGTTTCCAAATGCCTTGGTGAATTCGCCCACCGGATCAGGGACTACAAAACTTTCAGTTGTTGTTGTAGTTACATCAGTTCTTCCTTGTGGCTCAAACAAGACCCGATAAGTACCGGGGTCTGTAACTGTGATTGAAAAACTTCCATCTCCTGCAGTGTTAGAGCAGTTTAAATAATTCCAATCAACACCATTTGCCATAAGGGACTGAAGGCATACATTCACCCATTTATTGTTGCTTCCTGACCCAACACCGATGTCATTAGCATCTACAAATTTTCCTGTGACGTTTGCTTTGCCAACACTCAATACATAATCGCCGTCGCTGTTTGCCAAAACTGGAGTAGAAGTATCGGTGCCCTTATAAATACTTATCTTTGGCTCAGTATCTCTAATGACTGCGGTGTAAATCCTTAGGGCCAAACCAGGAATAGAGACTGAACCTCCGGGAGGATTAACGCGCAAACGGTAAGTACCTGGACTTAATTGTGCTGAAGTTAGCCCTGGTGCGGAAGGATCGATGTCAGCATTCCCAACCCAACTATCATTTCCGAATTCACCTACTGATTGGATTCCAACCCAGCCGTAATTTAATAAAGAATTATCAACTGGATTTTTGATAATCATGCGCAGATTTGGAACTAATAAAACTATTTCCTCTGTTACTGATGCCGCCGCAGCTCCGCCGTCATATGAGACATTGAATGCACCGCCAACAGTTTGAGTTACAACTATCTCTTTACTTCTAGTCTTCGTGAATCCTGGAACTCCACGAGGTGTAACTTCAAGTAAGTAAGTTCCTGTTTCGGTAAACGAAATTCCAAATGAATCACCTGACCAACGGCCATCTTGCAGGTATTGAAAATTGTCACCAACTTTCTTCATCCTATTTATAATAAATCCTTGGCCTTGGTTTTGATTCGTTAACGTAATAGGGCCATTAGGGCCTTTAATGTTCCCGATGAAGTTTGGCAGTGCCAAGTTCAATTTCCATTGTTGTGATGGGATATCGAAAATCGCAGCCGTAGAAGTCTTTGGATATCCGTAGAAAAATTGTGTTGCCGTACCGCTTTCGGTTACAACGGCGGTGTAATCCTGAGCTGCAAATGTATTACCAGCAGCTTGCGTCATTACGCGAATTTTCCATTCGCCAACGGGCAAACCAACTCGACCATTTTTCCCTGTCAAACCTCGACAATCATTAAGATTGTCTAAATCGGGACAAACGGATAGGTAAGCCTGGGTCGGTTTTCTTTCTACTGGGTCGACGATCTCATATTTAAATGAAGTTTTCATTAATCTAAAGTGATACGAACCATCCCCATTCTCTGGAATTGCGTCTCCAGTAAATAAATTTTTAAAGCTAACTGTTTTAGGTGCGTTGCCACTCGTTGACGAAATACTCATATTAAATTGAGTCATTGCCTCTGGATTGTTTACATTGTCCGGCTTAAAGTTCCAAATACTGAATTGCCAATTTTCACCATTGCCTACAGTTGGAGCAACATATAAACCAACTTTTCCTGGCCTTAGGGTATTCGTCCAGACAAAATCATTTTGTGTTTGTATGTGTCCAACTCCCGCCAGAGCTGGAAGTGGATTCCCATCGCTGTCTTCTAGAGTTGCAAAGAACGTTGCGGGGTTTAAGGTAATTTCTAAAGATTCAGAATTCGCAAGATTGAAGTTTTGATAGTTCGGACTCGCATAATAAATAGCATCTGTCGAACCGAGTGCAGGTTGGATGTATAACTCAGAATAAAACCCATCACCAACACCTTTTGGTAAACCAGAAATCACAATCCGGCCATTTGCGTCTGTTGCTCTTGGAGTAGTCCAGGTCCAACCAATTCCATATCCATTTGTCGTATTTGGATCTTCGTACCCAATTGAAACTAAGGCACCAACTGAAGGGCTGCTGTTTGAACCAGTAACAGTAATTGTCTTTGTAACGGTATCTGCGGCACTTGCTGGTGATATAAAACTAGAATTAGTTGAGAAGATGCCGAGAAGAGAAAAGATTAGGGCTGGGGTCAGCAAATATTTTTGAGCGCGGGAAGACCCTGAAAGGATTGACTTCTTGACCCTGAGCATTTGGGAAGTCAATCATGGATACCGACAATGTCAATGCGAAATGTTGCTTAATTAGGCGTTAGAAGGCCCGGATTGGGCGAACGCTTGCATATCCACCCTTGTTATCTGACAACGGATTGCCACTTATGAAAGATACGTACCAAACGTTGGTATCACTTGCTTCCGTAGAAGAGAAGTAGAAGTCGGATCTAAAGCCACCATTGCCAAGTTCGGCAGAGTTATACATAAGGCTTAGCTCATCTTTTGATGGCAGGAACCAATCAGTCAATGCGCTGCCCAAGTAAGGACGCGCTGTGAAAGCAGGGCCCGCGTTATCAGCTAAGTATGGAGTGCTATCGGTCAATTGTGCGTTGGTGTTGCTTAGACCCGTTCCAAGTGCTGTTCCTGTTGCACCTGAAGAGTTAGTGTTATCTGGATTCCCAAGCATTTGAGGATCAGCGACACCACCGTTCCAGGTGTTTGGTGCCCATTCTAAGTAATGACAAACAGGACTACATGGTGCGCCTACTTCATTGAAACCACCTGATGAATAGTAGAAAACTCTTCCGCCGCCGGGGCCAGTTTCACCAAGCTCGTAACGAGTGTATGACGCTTCAGCCACATGTTCTTGGCTCTCAATCGTGAAGCGGTAAACGTTCTCTGCGCCAATTGGGGTATGTGATGAACTTATAAATAATTTAAATGACGAATCGTCAATTGTCGAAATTGATAATCCTGAAGTAGTGGGAATAGTAAATTCGGATCCGGTATCAGTAACGGTTATTGAGTTCACACTGTCAAACAACATCAGGGGTGAACCTGAAGTTTCATCGTAAGCCTTGATAATGAAATCTTTGTTTGCGCATTTTCCAACGCTGCTATCAATTCCAGAAAGTGAGATTGCTGAAAGTGAGAAGCTTCCTTCGCCAACGGAATTCACGAAGGCTGAATAAGGCGTTAAAACAATATCGTTGTCGCATGCTGTTGTCTGGGCGACGCCTTGACCGAATTCGACAGGAGTTCCTGAATTTAAATTGATACTTGCTGCAAGAGTTGAACCAATTGCTACCGTTGCCGCGAGCGCCGCTATTCCAACAATAAGTCTTGTTTGCTTGCCTTTGCTGGCCGTTTTTTTATTGGGAGAATTGAATTCTAACAAACTCATAATTAGACCCTCGTCGCCATCAAAACCTAAAAAGGTAAATAAGAGATAGCGGCAACCTGGTGGTTGGAGTCAATCAATGGATTAAAGGTAGGGGTGATAGAGAGGTCTGTATATACCCTGAGCCTAGAAAACCTCCTTATTTACTTAAAACGCTCGGATTGGGCGGACGTAATAAGTATGGTCTTTTGCATCATTCCCAGAAATAAAGTTGAGCGGGTACTCCCACATTGCCCGCGAGGCAATTGATTCGGTCGAGGACCAATAGGCATTGGCTCCTGTCACAAATCCGAGTGCCATATTCGCATCGCGCAAAAGTAGATCTAGTTCGGCTAATGACGGGATAAACCATTCACCAGCAGAATTATCTGAGGCTGCATAACTCTGGACAACATCGGCAGCTTCTGAACTTAGCGGGTATGAGCCCATAAGTACTGTGTTAGCAAAGCCGGATCCAACTTGTGAACCTGTTGCGTCTGATGTGCCTGTTGCACTCATGTCTTCAGTTGTTCCATAACTCCAATTCAAACCAGGGTCGAGTTGTGTTCCATTCCAACCTGTAGGCGCAAACCCTAAATAATGGCAGTTGGGAGAACATGGTGCACCTACTTCATCAAATCCTTCTGCGCTGAAATAAAAGATTCTTGCACCCCCAGGGCCGTACTCACCAATGTAATTGTGAGTCTCGCTTTCAATAGTAAAACTAACAACTTGATCAGCGGATAACGTAGTTGGATCAGCCGAATCAATTACTAAAAGAAAACTTGAATCGTCTATCGGCTCAAGAAGAATTCCTGATGTGTAATGCATTGAGTAATTAGTACCGTTATCTTCCACCTTGATGGATGAGATATCTCCGTTAAATGCTAGAGCTGTTGGCGATGAGCCGAAGACTTTGATTGTGAAATCCTTACCGCTGCATGCATCGAGGTCTATCTCACTTACTTTGATCGAAGTGAGTTTAAAAGCCCCGCCGCTTTCATCGTTTATAAAAGTTGAATTTGGAGTTAAAAGGATTTCGTTGTCGCAAGCCGTTGTAAGAGCGAGACCTTGTCCAAATTCGATAGGTGCGCTGGACCCTAAATTAATACTTGCGGCAAGAGTTGGGCCAAGAGTAATTGCGCCAACAACGGCGCCAATTCCAAGAAGGAGTTTTAGCGGCTTTTTAGAGCGGGGAGCAACAGAGTTGTTGTTGTCAAAGTTCAACAAGCTCATGGCTAGACCCTCACCGCTGAATCAAGTTGATTCAATGCCGAGAAGTTTAGATGAAATTTTAGTATCGAGGTAGTGCGGGTCCAGTTATTTCGATAGATCTGAGTAAAAACCGATGATGGATGGCTCAACTGACATATTGAGCAGCGAGTACTTTGCTAAGAATTGTTGATCCCTCGCTCCAACTAATCCCATAAACATTTTTGAAGGCGGTTGCAAAGTCTTGGCCCTCGGCACCAAGTGCGAATAGAGCCATCGTTGCTTGTGGTCCACCTATCGCAACTAAGGCTTCAATCGCGCGCGCGCCGACATCGTAACCAAGTTGATAGAGGGCTCCATTTTGATAACAAGTCTTAGGGCTTTGGTCGTATAAATAAGTTCTTAGCGAAGCTGCCGAATAGTCAGTGACTGTTTGTGATGTGTCTCTTCTGGTAGACCTTTGTGCCAGATAAGAAGAGTAATCGGAATTAGCAATCATTGTGTTAGTTCCATTTGGTAAACCTTCGTGGATCCAACATGGCGAAAATGAATGAACTAAACCGCTGCGAAAGCAATTATTTCCTTCGTTTTTACAATCTGCATTTCCAATCCATTGTGATGCTTGAACCGTGTGTGTGAATTCATGTGCCAATATGCTTCCACTTGCATCTGAGCGCTCAATGTCTCCTACAGCGAATCGTCCAGCGCTGTCATCAGAATTTGTCACAGCACCTGCATCTGCACCGGCGCAATAACTTAATTGGGCTCCGCCTTTTCCAGGAGAGACCCAGGCTTGGCAACTTATTTTTAAGGCATTTAACGCAGAACCGATTGAATTGGGTTCATATTTTTTGGTTTTCCAAATCTCCTTGGTTTTTTCTTCTGCCCATTTTAAATCAGTCAAGTTGTAATAAACCAATGAAAAATACTTAGTTAAAGTAAAACCAGACCAGAGTCTCGCCCCTTTTTCAAGAATTTCATCGATGCGCGCAATTCCGCCGGTAGTAGTTAATTGAGTGTTAGGCCCAATGTAAATATCGTGCTTTACAGCGGCGTCATTATTTGAAGCAATAACATCTTGAGTTCTCTGCCAGGCAGTTTTTGGTATGTCAGAAATGCGTGTTGTGATGTTCTCAAAAGTGATTGCATTTGCATCTGTCGATTGTGCGATTGGAAGGGTAATTGGAATACGTGCCTTAAAAGCAACCTTCTTTGGAACTGCAGTGGCGCTTTTCTTTGGCGCCGGAGTTTCTGATCCTGAGGCCGACTTATTAATCCAAACGCGCCATACTTTCTTCTTACCTTCTTGGTTACAAACATACCTAGTGGTTGGAGTGCCGATAAAAGCTCCGACTTTTTTGCAGGTGCTTCCTACTTTCGGTGCAGTGGTTGTAGCGGCGGATGCGCCACTTAAAATCGAACCAACGATGAAAGAAGTTGCGGCAATTAAGGCTATGTATTTACGCATTAGACAATGATGAACTAAAGAATGAATTCTTCTCAAAACACGCTGACACGATTCAAGAGATTTTGTGACGATAAATCCGAAGTGGGCCCCGTCGGGATCGAACCGACGACCCACGGATTAAAAGTCCGTTGCTCTACCGACTGAGCTAGAGGCCCTGGCTACCAAAAGGAGTTACAAGATTTTGGCGCTTGCGAAGTGTAACGGCTAAATCATTATGTTCTAAACGTGCTCACTTTCAATAAGATTCAAGGGTGAGCAGAGAAGAACTTGAAGGCGCAATTCGCCAAGTTCCTGATTTTCCAGCCCCAGGGATTCTATTTTTCGACATCCTGCCATTGCTCAAAGATCCAAAGCACTTTTCAAATCTGACGAAAGAACTTTCGGCTTTTGCGAATGTGATTGATGTTGTTGCAGGGATTGAAGCCCGCGGATTAATTCTTGGTTCTGCTGTGGCTTTGGAGTTGGGTAAGGGCTTTGTTCCACTTCGCAAAAAGGGAAAGTTGCCTGGTGCCACTTTTGAAGAGAGTTACGGCTTGGAATATGGGAATGACACTTTGGAAATTCAAGAGGGTGTCTTGAATCGCGGGGATCGTGTTTTATTAATCGATGATGTGTTGGCAACCGGTGGAACTTTGATTGCCGGCGTTAAGTTGATTCATCAATGCGGTGCTGTTGTTGAGTCAGTTGCCGTGGCTTTAGAGATTAATGAATTACCGGGTCGAGATAAATTCGTCGGGGCATTTCCTGATATTTCTTTGAATTCATTATTTATTAAGTAAATAATTAATTAGCTGCGCGCTTTAGGCGATCACGGATTGCAGCGGCAAGTCCTTCGCCTTCAGGTTGGATTACACAAACTCTTGTTAAGCCTTGGGCATCGGCAAATCGAAGGGCAGAATAAATCTCGCGAGCAAAGCCTTCGATAGAACTTGGGGCAGCGAGACGAATTGCACCTGGTGGGGTTTCTATTGAATCCATCGCGATAAAGCCTTCACCACTTTGTGGTTGGGTATCTAGAACCACATGTGCGTTAGGTGAATAGTGGGATTCTAAAGATCCGGAAACTCGAATATCTGTTGTGGGCTCATCAACTACAAGCAGGCCAGTACTTTCAGCAATCATCTCTTTTGTGATTGCACCAAGGCGAAGTATTTGTGGGGTATCTGATGTGCAATCAATGATTGTTGATTCAACGCCGACTTGGCATGGGCCGCCATCTAAAATCACATCGTTGGCTTGATCAAGATAATTTTCTAACTCTTCTTTTACTGCTTGGGCAGTAGTCGGTGAAACAGCGCCAAATCTATTTGCACTTGGGGCGGCGATTCCTTTGCCACCAAGCTTTTCAAATTCTTTTAGAAGGGCAAGTGCAATTGGTTGATTTGGAACACGCAGGCCAACAGTATTTTGATTCCCTGTTATGAAATCTTTCGCTAAGCCACTTCGGCTAAAGACAAGTGTCATTGGGCCAGGCCAGAAATCACGGGCCAGATTAATTGCATATTCATTGATGTCATTGGCCCAATCGCCCATGGCATCGATTGATGCGATGTGAACAATTAGCGGATGATCTGCGGGGCGACCCTTTGCTTTATATATTTGTGAAACGGCGCTTTCATTTGTGGCATCGGCGCCAAGGCCGTAAACAGTTTCAGTTGGGAATGCGACCAAGTGGCCTGCGGCAAGGCTTTGCGCCGCATCCTTGATGGTGTTGGCCGAGCATTCGGATAAGAACATCTAGTAATTCTCTCATTAAACATTGACCTTATTCGCGGGCTTCACTGATGAAACTTGGCTTACTCTTGGCTCATGAAAACAACTGCATCCTTGAAAACCCGAGTGATAAGTATTGTCACGCTTACTGTTCTTGCCTCGGCCCTTAGCGCGCAATTTGCCCAAGCGGCACCGGTTCGATACATAAGCGTAAGTTCTGTCGGCACTGTGAAGGTGACGCCAGATTCGGTTCGATTGAATGCATCAGTTTCTGCAATAGCGAAGGTCAGCAAAGATGCGCTTTCAACAGCGAATATTGCGGCCGATAAATTTCGCACCGCAATCTTGGCAAATGGAATTGATAAAAAGTATCTATCAAGTACAACTTTGACCGTCTATCCCGAGTATAACTACACCCAAGAAACTGGAAATGTTTTAATTGGATATCGCTCATCTCAAAGCTTTGAAGTTGTAATTCGAAGCGCGGCTAAGGCCGGTGAAATTGTGGACGCAGTTGTAGCAGGCGCCGGGGATGCACTTTATATAAATGGTGTTACACCATTCGTTTATGACAATACAAAGGCGACAGAGGCGGCTCGAATATCTGCGGTAAAGAACGCGAAAGCAAAGGCCACTTCTTATGCAAAATTATTAGGTGTGAAGATCGGCAAGATTATTTGGTTACAAGAATCTTCAGCGCCATCTTCTTATCCAATCTCGATGGTCCAAGCCAAGAGTGATGCGGGTGCGACTCAAATTGATTTGGGTCAGCAAGATATTTCCGTTTCAGTTTCCACCAGATGGGCTATTTCTTAACTTATTAACGCGCAAATTAGCGCTTATATAAGGTATGTAATCGAGTTTTGCCGTAGGGATTGTGTCCGATACCCTTGCGCTCTGCCTTAAAACGTCCCCATCGTCTAGAGGCCTAGGACATCGCCCTTTCACGGCGGTAACACGGGTTCGAACCCCGTTGGGGGCACTAGGTAAG
>WLJX01000004.1 GCA_009701575.1 Actinomycetota bacterium | reverse complement strand
GCCCAGAAATTTATTTATGGACAGACTATATATTTGATATCGCCTTCGGCTGGAGGTGCATCCAAGATTGCTTTGACACCATCCAAATCAACAACTTTAGAAATTAGAATATCAAGATTCAATTTTCCACTTCCGACTAATTCGGCGGCGCGGGCTTGCGTTAGTGGATTTAAAAATGAACCCTGAATCCGAAGCTCATTTACAACGAGGCTAAATGGATTGATTTCTAAATTTGTATCTGCGGCGGTAAGTCCGAGAATAATTACAGATCCACCACGTCTTGTTATAAGTTGAGATTGCTTAAAGGTTTCAACTGCCCCAGCACATTCAAAAGTGACATCCATGTTCTTAACGCTCTGGGCAACATCTTCAGACTTTGGATCCACAACTCTGGTTGCGCCAATCTTGAGCGCTACATCGCGGCGAAATTTCTGTCTTGTTACCAAAACTATTTCTGAAGCCCCAGCAAGTTTTGCTAATTGGACTACGAGCAGTCCAATTACGCCGCCACCTAAAATTGCAACGCACTCACCACCCTTAAGGTTTGCAAGATCTAGCCCACGGATTGAACATGCAAGTGGTTCGATAAAGGCAAGGTGAAGTGGATTTAGCCCATCTTTAACTGGGTAGATTTGAGTGTCAGGTGTTAAAACATATTCGGCAAGGCCGCCATTTATATTTACACCAAGCGCAGTTAACTCTGGGCAGAAAGCAGTTCTGCCAGCCAGACAGTCAGGACATTTTGCACAGACAATATTGGGATCAATACTTACAACTTGGCCAACTTTAAATTTCGAGCCAGGACTACTTTCTTCAATTACGCCACCAAACTCATGCCCCAAAATAACTGGCTTTGTTGATGGATATTCGCCTTTGTAAATATGGCGATCGGTTCCGCAAATCCCACATGCCAAAATTTTAACAATGCTCTGACCAACACCTGGCTTTGGTTTTTCAACTTCAGCTACCGCCAACTTATCAACCGCCGAAAGTAGTACTGCTTTCATTTAGATTGAAGTGCCATTTGGGGTAATAATTGTTTTCCGTCCCTTACCCGCTTTAAAGGTATCTAGCGCTAATTCATAATCTTCTAGCGCAAAGCGATCGCTAATCATTACCTTTGGATTCAAGACGCCAGAGCTAAATAGATCGACGGCGCGATCAAAGGTATGTAACACTGCCATGGAACCAGCAATAGTTATCTCTTTGTTGTAGATCCAAAATGGTTCGATCTCAATCTTTGCTTTCTCATTTGCAACACCAAATTGTAAGAAGGTTCCACCTGGCATTACATGACTTAGTGCTTCTTGAATTGCCTTAGCAACTCCTGTGCAATCAATAACAACATCCCAACCGCGAGGTTGCTTCAAAGTTCGAACATCAGATGTCGCATAATCAATTCCAAGTGTGCGTGCAGTTTCTAACTTTGATTCGTTGATATCAACGATTGAAACGCTGGCTGCCCCATTTCGCTTTGCAAGTTCGGCCATCATTAAGCCCATAGTTCCAGAGCCATAAATTAAATAATGTGATCCTGGAATGCGTGGCAAGACGTCATAACCACGAATTGCACAAGAAAGTGGCTCGATAAGCGCCGCTTCAAATATATCGACGCCTTCAGGCAAGATATGGCAATTCTTAATTGGAGTTTTTAGAAGTTCAGCAGCGGCGCCGGGGTGAGAAACACCAAGAGCGCCCCAGCTTTCACACAAATTTCCGCGAGCTCTACGACAGTAAAAACATTCACCGCAATGTAAGGATGGATCAACGGCTACTAAATCGCCAATCTTTACTTCTGTAACACCTTTGCCAACAGCGACTACTTTTCCAGCCATTTCATGGCCCGGGATTATTGGAAGTGTTGGCGCAAATTCACCTTCAAGAATATGTAGGTCAGTCCCACAAATTCCAACGCTTGCAACCTTAACAATTACATCGCGATCACCAGGGGTTGGATCTGGCACGGTCTCAATTGCAACTTTTCCGACTCCGGTTATTACTGCTGCTCTCATGGTTACTTCCTTATCAGCTTTACGTGGGATGGGTTTAGCTCTTCTAGCGACCGAACACCTAGCAACTTCATTGTGCGAACTAATTGTGTGTAGAGAATTTCAAGACTTCGGTCTACGCCCTCTTTGCCACCGGCCATCAGGCCATATAAATAGGCGCGTCCAATCCAAGTGAAGTTTGCTCCTGCTGCAATACATGCAGCGACATCTGCACCATGCATAATTCCGGTGTCAACATGAATTTCAAATTTCTTGCCTACGGCTTTTCTAACTTCTGGAATTAGAAGGTAAGGAACTGGTGCACGATCTAATTGACGACCACCATGATTTGAAAGTGTGATTGCATCTGCGCCAGCTTTTTGTACAATCACAGCATCTTCAACGCTTTGAATTCCCTTAACTAGCAGATTGCCATCCCATTGCTTGCGAATCCACTTTAAATCTTCAACAGTTACCGTGGGGTCGAACATTGAATCTAGTAGTTCTGCGACCGTGCCCTTCCAACTATCAAGTGAAGCAAATTTAAGTGGATCAGTTGTCAAGAAATTCATCCACCAAGCAGGACGTGGAAGTGCATTCAAAATAGTTTTCGAGGTTAGTGAGGGTGGAATTGTCATTCCATTTCTAACATCACGAAGTCTTGCTCCTGCGACTGGAACATCTACGGTTAAAACTAAGGTGTCAAAGCCTGCAGCCTTCGCACGATCAACTAGCGCCATTGAACGATCACGGTCTTTCCACATATAAAGCTGGAACCAGTTGCGACCATCAGGTGCGATTGCGGCTACATCTTCAATAGAACGAGTGCCCATTGTTGAAAGTGTGAAAGGAATCCCAGCATCGCGTGCCGCTGTTGCACCGGCATATTCACCTTCGGTCTGCATCATTCGAGTAAATCCAGTTGGCGCAATCCCAATAGGCATTGATGCAAGTTCTCCAAGCATTGTTACCGATGTATCAACACTTGAGACATCCCGCAGAATTCTTGGTTGGAACTCAATTTTTTCAAATGTTTGGCGGGCACGAATCAAACTTGATTCAGAATCTGCGCCACCATCGGTGTAATCAAATGGTGCTTGTGGTGTGCGACGTTTAGCAATGGCTCGTAGATCGTAAATAGTTAGCGCCCGAGTTAGTCGACGTTTGCGGCCATTAAATATTGGCTTCCTAAATCGCATCAAAGCAGCAAGCTCTTTGACTCCAGGAAAACGGCGCTTAACTTTTAATTGACCCATAGAGAAATACTACACATCCATATTAGAAGAGTATGCTTCGAATCCTTATGCGTAAGGTCCTGATTCTTAATGAGAAAGACAATATTGCCGTCTGCTTAGTTGAGTTGGCAATTGGTGAAGTTATCGGACAAGACGGCCTAAATCTCACTATTCAAAACCTCATCCCTCGCGGTCACAAAGTAGCGACAGCCGCGATCGCAAAAAATGAGGGCATCATTAAATATGGTGAACGAATGGGACATGCAACAACTGACATAAAAGTTGGTGAACATGTTCACACTCACAATGTTCTTGGTGACCGGTTATCTACGGAGCAAGTTGTATGAGCATGAAGGGCTTTGATCATGGTAACCGCGGAATTGGAATTCGGAATCATCAATTAATTCTTCCTTCTGTGGTCTGTTCTACTCGCGTTTCAAGTCGTATTGCAAAAGAGATGGATGCAATTACCTTTGCCCACCAACATGGTTGTGGATTTATTGGTAATGATGTCGGTCGAATTACTGATTTCTTCGCAGCTCTAGCAAATCATCCAAATGTAAGTTCAACTCTTATTGTCGGCCTTGGTTGTGAAACGCTTCAAGGAAATGAACTCGCAGATAAATTACTTTCCAAGAATAAATCCACTAATTACCTCGTAACTCAAGAGAGTGGTGGCGTACTCGGAACGGTTAATTCTGGCGTTGCTGCAGCAAAAGAGTTACGTGCAAAATATCCTACCCCTCAAGTTGTGCTACCCCGCTTGCATCTTGGAATTGATCTTTCAAATGACCTTACAAAGGTTGATGAAATTGTCGCTGCGCTTACTGAAGTTGGCGTGGATATTACAGTTGCTGCGTCTCATAAAAATTCTGGTTTAAATTTCTCGGATTTGATGGAGGCGGGTGTTCACGTAATTCTCTCCTTCCCAGATAGAAATCAACCACCTTCAGGCTTCCCACTTATCCCGACAATCAATGTTGCAAGTGATTCACCTTTACACATGGCTATTTCACAAGATTTTGATTTGTCAGCAGATTCTTCATCTGAGGAGATCATGGCGAAGATTTACTCGGTAGTGAATGGTGAACTAACTAAAGTCGAGGCGATCGGTGCTGGCGAAATAATTGCAGGCCGAGAGGTGCGAAGTGTCTAAAGAGTTAATGGCATTTGAAAGAAGCGATGGTCGATGGGGTCTGCGTAACCACGTATTAATTCTGCCGCTCCACTCCGCTTTCTCTGCGACCGCACGCAAGATCGCTGACGAATCAAATGGCGCAGTCGCGGTAAGCCACGATTGGTCTGGCGAAATTGATGGCGATTTTGATCGCATAGTTAAAACAATCTCTGGGTTTGCTGCAAATCCAAATAACTTTGCAACAATATTTATCACTATAGGTACGCCAAATGAATTAGGAATAATTGAACTGGCAAGGAAGCTTGGTCTTTCTAAAGCAGAAGTTCTAAATGTCGCTGAGCTTGGTTCGATGGGCAAGATTGCAGAAATCGGCCTACAGATGGCTAATTCATTATTGAAAGAGGCGAAGGCGGTTTCGCGAGTTAGCGCTCCTTGGAGTGCAATCAAACTTGGTCAAGAATGTGGTGGGTCAGATGCGCTCTCCGGTATCACTGCAAACCCAGCGCTTGGTGTTGCAAGTGATCGGTTAGTAGAACTTGGCGCTTCATCAGTTCTTGGCGAAACAACTGAAATCCTAGGTGCTGAACATTTGCTTGCGGCTCGCGCAATTACACCTGAAATTGGCGCTCAAATTGTTGAAACTGTTGCTAGATATGAACGTTCAATTAATTATGAAGGTATTGATATGCGCGGTGCGCAACCATCTCGCGGAAATATTGAGGGCGGTCTTACAACTCTTGAAGAGAAATCGTTGGGCGCGGCAAAGAAAGCCGGCAGCGCACAATTTTCTGGCGTATTTGAATTTGCAGATCAAGTTACTAAGCCAGGTCTGTATTTTATGGATACGCCTGGCCACGACACTGAACAACTAACTGGCTTTGGTGCTGGCGGTATCAACGTTATTGTCTTCACAACAGGTCGAGGAACTCCAACTGGTTCTGCGATTGTTCCAACGATCAAGGTTGCAACAAACACCACAATGGCAGATGCGATTCCAGATTTAATTGATTTAAATGCCGGAACCATCGCTGATGGTTTGAAAACTTTGAACGATGTTGGTGGTGAACTATTTGATTTAATCCTGGAAGTTGCAAATGGTCAATTGACTAAGGCTGAAAAGGGTCTGCATCACGAGTTTTCGTTATCACGCATGTACAACACAGTTATTCGTTAACCAAAGACCTCTTCTAAGGCTTTTCGCATAACGCTCGAATCTGCATCAATACCTGTCCAATACTTAATTCCAATAACTCCTTGATTTACCAACATTCCAAGGCCATCAATAGTTACACAACCTCGAGCTTTTGCTTCGCGCAGTAAATGCGTCTTAGGTGGATTTGGAATTACATCAGCCACAACTATTCCTGCGTTCAAGGTGTCAAAATCAATATTCAACTGAGCATCTACATCTGGGAATAACCCGATAGAAGTTGAATTGATAAGGATGTCGGTTCCTGTAGGAACTGAAAATTTAGAACTCCAGGAAATAAATACTGCTTCACTTTTAGTCTTTGAATTAATTAGATCTACCAAAATCTTGCCGCGAACTTCATCACGATTTACTACTATGATTTTTCTAGCGCCAGCTAACGCAAGTTCTACTCCTACTGCGCGCGCTGCACCGCCCGCACCAAACATCACAACCGTTTTGCCAGCAGGGTCAATTACGCCTTCAAGTGATTTCAAGAAGCCCTTACCATCGGTGTTTTCTCCAATATATTTGCCATCGCGCAGAACAGCACAATTAACAGCCCCAATTACTGATGCTGACTCTCCAATTCCATCTAAATGTTCCATGACTGCCAATTTATTTGGGATTGAGCAGTTAAATCCGATCCAACCCATCGCCTTTGCTCCAGCAACTACTTCACCTAATTTATCTGGGCCAACTTCAATATTTATATAGCGTGCATTCAAACCATGATGGCGATAAGCGGCTTCGACCATAACTACTGTCGGATTCTCATCTACCGGTTGGGCAAAACATCCAGTTAGCTGGCTTAAGAAATGTAGTTCGCTCATTAGATCTCCAAATTGATTCGAGAGGATAAGGCTGGGTCAATCTTCCATTCTTCTAACATCTTCTTATAACTTTCAATATCTTTAGCTTCGGCCTTTGCGTTAGTTAAAACTGCACGGATCATAATATTTCTTGGTGTGTGTTCGCCCCCGATAAATTCAATAATTTCCGTGCGATATCCGACAAGTTTTAAGATTTGGGCTCGAAGCGCATCTGTCATTAGATCGCCAAGCCGCTCTTTCATTAATCCGTGCTTTGTTAAAAGGTTCCAAGGCTCTGGTACTTGGCTCATCTGAGTTTGAAGGTCATGTTGGCAACATGGTGCGATCAATAACAACTTCGCACCGCCATTTACTGCCCAGGCAATTGCATCATCTGTTGCCGTATCACAAGCATGAAGTGCGATTGCAATGTCGCAAGATGTCAGCGAGGTTTGATCGATTGCCTCGGCTTTAAATTCAATAGTTTTAGATATCCCTAACTTCTTAGCAATTTCAGTATTTCGCTTCAAGGATTCTGGTCTGATATCAATACCAATAACGTGTACTGGCATATCAATTCTTCTAAGATATTGATGCACCGCAAAGGTTAAATATGCGTTGCCACAACCAAGGTCTGCAATTACAAGTGGGCTCTCTGCGGTTGGTTTATTAATCTGTCTGGCTTCAATTGCAGAATTAAGCGTTGGAACTAGCAAGCGTAAGAATTCTTCGACTTGTAAGTATTTATCTGAACGCGATGGTTTGACTCGGCCATCGGCATCTGAGATACCAACTTCAATTAAAAATGGGTCTGAAGAATCAAGTAACCGTGCTTTTTTGCGATCGTGATCAAGGTTCTGTTCGCGGGCGCCTTTCTCTTCATGAACCTGGGCCTCGCCTTTCTTGGTAATACGAATCGAAAGCGCACCACTTGTGTGTTCTACTAAAATATTTGCGTAACCCATCTCTAAGTAGGTACGTGATTGGAAATCTTTAGGGGCAACATTCTTAACGGTAGTAACGCGCCCATCGTTCTGGGAAATCTGCAAGTTAATTCCATCTTTGATTGATACTGGACGAAGATCGATACGTTCAAATGGAACGGTCATGTTTCGCCGACGACCCGATAGAACTACGCGAACTAGTTTTGAGGTATCCGAAATGAGCTCGCAGGCTTTAGTTATCGCAAGATCAAGCTCAGTAGCCATTTAGATACTCTTCGAAATTCGTTCTGCAGCATCAGCAATTTGTGCATCCGTCGCAGTCATTGCAATACGAATATGTTTTGCTCCAGCCTCACCATAAAAGATTCCAGGAGTTGCAAGTATTCCAAGTTCTGCAAGCCAGGAAATTGAATCCCACGAATCTTCATTGCGCGTGCACCAGATATACAAACCAGCGCTTGAAAAATCAATCTTGAAACCAACTTTTGATAGCGCTGCACTTAATACTTCACGACGTGCGGCATATCGTTTCGCTTGTTCCTTCACATGCGCTTCATCCCCTAACGCTGCCGTCATAGCGTTTTGAATAGGAAGTGGAAGCATCATTCCTGCATGCTTTCTGACTTCACGTATCTCGGCAATTATTTCTGGATCGCCAACCATTAATCCGGCGCGATATCCGGCCAAGTTTGAACGTTTAGACATCGAATGCACTGCGAGCAAATTCTTATTGTTTCCTGCTGCCAGTTTAAGTATTGAGATTGGCTCATCGCCTTTTGCCGGAAAACTTATATAACACTCATCACTAACAACAAGTGAATTATTCTTTCGGGCGTATGCAATTACAGCTTCCAATTCCTCGCTACTGTGAACGCGTCCAGTTGGATTAGAAGGGGAATTGATCCAAGCAATATCGCTTGCTGGCCAGACAGCGGCATCTATATCAACGGCAATTGCTTTGGATTCGTGAATCATCGAGCCAACTAGATATGTTGGATAGGCAACTTTGGGATATAAAACAGTTTTTGCCCGAAGGATTGAAGGTAACCAAGCAACTAATTCTTTTGAACCAATTGTTGGAAGTACATCAAATTCCCCTGTTACTCCAAGAACTTTTATAGCCCAATTGCGCATTGCGCTGCGAAGTTCTGGGGTTCCAATTGTTAAGGGATAGCTTGGGGAATTCGAAGATTCTTTGAGTGCGCTTTGAATAAATTCAGGGGTTGCATCAACCGGCGTACCTTGAGATAAATCGATTATTCCGCCAGAGAATTCGCGAGCGCGTGCACCAAATGGCGCCAATGCGTCCCATGGAAAATCTGGAAGCTTCAGAGTTTTTTCTTACTCAGCTTTAGGCGGAAGCGCTTTTACAATTGAGTGATCGGTGCCGGTTGCGCCAACTTTTGCAGCACCACCAGGTGAACCAATCTCAACGAAGAACTCGCTGTTGGCTTTACCAAATTCTTTCCATGCAGAAGGTACGTCATCTTCGTAATAAATCGCTTCTACTGGACAAACTGACTCGCATGCACCGCAATCAACACATTCATCGGGTTGGATATAAAGCATTCGTCCGCCCTCGTAGATGCAATCAACAGGACATTCCTCAATACAGGATTTATCCTTAACGTCCACACAAGGTTCTGCGATTATGTAAGTCAATTGATTACCTTTCTTCATATCCAAATAATCTAATGCGCCTAGGATAGCGAATAGGTTGAATATCGCTAGCGGAAAAGAGGGAGTCAAATCATGGGAAATCCCACTCCTTCCGCGAATGAGATTGGAAAGCGGGTTTCAATTCGCCTACATGACCCAGAAGGTGGCTTCCGGGATTTACTGGGCACCTTGGAGGCGGTCGACGCCGTTCGAAAGAAAGATGGAACGCTTGCTAAATTTGACCCCGAATCAATATTCGTCTGGAAGGTTGTGATCGAAAAATGAATACTGGGCTTTTCATTTTCGATACTAAAGCTCGCGAATTAAAGGAAGTTTCTGCAAGGAATGGTTTTGAGGTTCAAATTTATTGCTGCGGACCAACTGTTTATCGAGATGCTCATGTTGGGAACTTACGAACTTTTTTACTCGGTGACTTAATTAAGCGCACCCTGGATTTCTCTGGGATTGCTTCAAATCTCATACAAAACATAACTGATGTCGGGCATATGGCCGAGGACCTAGCTGGCAATGAAATCGGCGAAGATAAGATGCTTGCGCAATCTAAATCAGAAGCAACTGATCCTTTTGATATCGCCCGAAAATATGAGGCAAATTTTCATGCTGATCTCGCGCAACTAAGCGTTATTCCTGCGGCGGCATATCCAAAAGCGAGTGAGACTATCGATTTAATGCTTGACCTTATTTCAAAGCTAATTGCAACCAATCATGCATATGTTGGTTCTGATGGCTGTGTTTATTTTTCTGCAGAGAGTTTTCCAACATATGGCGAAATTTCTGGCAATCGTTTGGACTCTTTGAAACCTGGTCATCGCTATGAATATGTTGAAGACGGCGCCAAAAAATTCCATGCGGATTGGGCGCTCTGGAAAGCTGCAAATAATCGAACAGAGATGATTTGGGATTCGCCTTGGGGTGCGGGGTTCCCAGGATGGCATATTGAATGTTCTGCGATGTCTCTTCATTTCCTAGAAGGAAACGTTGATTTGCACTTAGGTGGAATTGATTTGAGATTCCCACACCATGAAAATGAACGTGCGCAATCCAATTCAGCGGCTGGATACGAAGTAGTTGAAAACTGGGTACATGGTGAGCACTTGTTATTTGAAGGTCGCAAGATGTCGAAGAGCGCTGGGAATGTTGTTCTGCTCGGCGATGTTATTGCTAAAGGTCTTGATCCACTCGCCTTACGTCTCTGCTTCTTAGAGAACCGCTACAGAAGCCAGATGGATTTAACTTGGGACTCCCTTAAAGCAGCAGATTCTGCGATTGAACGCTGGCGAGTTAAGTATGCGCAATGGAAGAGCGATGGCGAAATCGATAAGCAGTTTGTGGCTGAGTTTTCTAAAGGTTCATTGGCTGATATTCAACGCGACTTAGATACGCCACGAGCGATTCAGCAGCTTAGAAAGTTAGAGAAGGATGAATTTCTGTCCGGGGCAACCAAAGCAGAATGTTTTCAAATTATGGATTCGATCTTCGCGTTGGATATAGCGCGAGCACCTAAAGCCAAGGCAGAACCAAGTCAAGAGGTATTGGATTTACTTGAGCAACGAAGCGGTGCCCGGGCCGCTAAAGATTTTGCACTTAGTGATCAATTACGAGACCAGTTAAGTAAATTAGGAGTTGGAGTAAAGGATTCTCCGGCTGGTCAAGATTGGGATTGGCTCTAAGCCTTTTTTAGCGCGGTAAAGATTGCAATTAGAAATCCACCAAGAAGAAAAGCGTTTCCATAAACGTTTGAGATAATTAACAACTCCTGGCTCAAGCCATATGAACCTGCACGTAAAGCGACAAGCAACCAGGCTGTTGCGGCAATGATTTTAAATTTCCGGGCGCCAAATAACTGGCCAACAAAGCAAATACCAACCGCCGTTGTTAATAGCGCTAACAAAATTCCAAAGGGATGAATCGAATTATGAAGTACAACTCCAACAAAGCTAATTAACGCACCAAGTAATAGCGCACCAAGTGCTTTAAGCAAAGAGATCTACCTCGCGCCCCTTGGCATCAAGTCTCGTACTCTTCACGCCTTTAACTAAGGTGTAGTACTCGTCACCCCAAACTTGATTTCCTAAATTATTTGAAAGTGCAAAGAATGGGCCATCTAATTCGATCTGTGTCGGATGAGCTGCCATGGCTTTCATCTTTGCATCTATAAATTCTCGGCCATCTATTAGCGTTGTGACTAGTTCATCTGGTTTAGCAAAGGGGAGATCATCCGCACTTTCGGCGCCAAAAAAGTCTGAGCCAATTTCCTTCATCTTATCGATGCCCTCTTGAATAACTGACCTTGGCATTGTGTTCCAGTAAATTTTAGAAATCTCCCAAGCTTCACCTTCACCAAATTTTGAATCCGCGGCTAATTCAGCTGCTCGCATTGCAACTCGGTGGGCTTGAATGTGATCCGGATGGCCATACCCGCCAAATTCATCGTAAGTGACTAGAACTTGTGGCTTAACTTCGCGAATGATTTTTACTAAATACCCAGCAGCATCATCTAAATCTGCCCGCCAAAAAACATCACTGCGATTATTTGGTTCGGTCCCCATCATGCCGCTATCTCGCCACAAGCGATCAGGTGCACCTAGAAAACGAAAATCCTTTACACCGAGAGCGGCCATCGCATCTGCTAATTCACCTTCACGATGTTTTCCTAATTGATCGCTCGCCGTACTGGCAAGATCAGCAAGTTCTGGAACTAAAACTTCGCCTTCTTCACCACGAGTGCAGGTAACAAGAGTTACGCGAACCTCTTCGCTTGCATATTTGGCCATCGTCGCACCATTATTGATAGTTTCATCATCAGGATGGGCATGAACAAGAAGTAATGAACGATCGGACATATATAAACCTATTCTTTTAGTAAATCGGAAGTGCAGGATCTATTTGCTTAACCCAAGCAACTACGCCACCGGCCACGTGAGTGGCATCAGCAAAGCCAGCTTGTTTCAGTACGGCTAAACATTCGGCGGAACGAACACCGGATTTGCAATGCAGAATAATTGGCACATCTTGCGGCAATTTTTCGAGAGCCGAACCATTTAAGAATTCTTGCTTAGGTATTAAGACTGAGCCAGGAATTCGAACAATTTCAAATTCACCAGGTTCGCGAACATCAATCAGCATGAACTTTTCGCCGTTATCCATTTTGGCCTTAAGTTCGGTAACTGCAATTGTGGAACCAGATGCTGCTTCTGCCGCGCCATCCGAAATCATTCCGCAGAAAGATTCATAATCTGGAAGTAGCTCGGTTTGAGTTGGTTTATCACTGCAAATAGGGCAGGCAGGGTCTTTGCGAATCTTGACTTTGCGATATTCCATTTCAAGTGCATCGTAAACAATAAGTTTGCCAATAAGTGGTTCGCCAATTCCCGCAATTAATTTAATCGCTTCCGTTGTTTGAATGGAACCGATAGATGCGCAGAGAACTCCGAGTACGCCACCTTCGGCACAACTTGGAACCATTCCTGGTGGTGGTGGCTCTGGATATAAGCAGCGATAACAAGGACCATGTTCAGCCCAGAACACACTTGCTTGGCCATCAAATCTGTAGATAGATCCCCAAACATATGGTTTCTTCAAAAGCACGGCTGCGTCGTTTACTAAATATCTAGTTGCAAAATTATCAGTTCCATCAACAATCAAATCGTATTGCGCAAATATTTCCATCACATTATCTACATCAAGTCTAGTTTCATGCAGGACCACATTTACATTTGGATTTATCTCAGTGATTGCTTCCTTTGCACTTAGCGCCTTACTCTTACCAATATCTGATTGACCGTGAATAATTTGGCGCTGTAAATTGGATTCATCGACGGTATCAAATTCAACAATTCCAAGAGTGCCTACTCCAGCAGCAGCTAAATACATAAGCGCGGGTGAACCAAGTCCGCCAGCACCTACACATAAAACTTTCGCATTCATCAACCTTCGCTGTCCGCTCATTCCAACATCTGGAATAATTAGGTGTCGGCTGTAGCGACGAACCTCGTCAACCGTGAGCTCTGGCCCTTGCTCTACGAGTGGCTTCAAATTGACGGACACAAATACTCATCTCTTTAATTATTTTTAGTGGTGCTCTTACAACACCCCAATTTTCGCGGATATTCCTCGCAATTCAAAATTGAAAGTTAAATACTTAATGCAAAGAACTCGCATAAAGTCGCCTTAATTGACTGATTGACCCTACGATTAGCCCAATGAGCGCAGAATCAACCGCAGCAAATAAGGGGCGCCTCCCTCGAGACGAGCGACGTGCGCAATTACTAGCCGCAGCCTTGGAAGTTTTCACGCAAGCCGGATACCACTCGGCTGCGATGGATGAGATTGCTGATCGTGCAAAAGTTAGTAAGCCTGTTCTTTATCAGCACTTTCCTTCTAAGTTAGATTTATATCTTGCAGTTCTTGATCTACATATTGATTCACTGGTCTTTGATATTCAAAAAGCGATTGCATCAACCCAAGACAACGCTGCTCGTGTTCATGCGACAGTAGATGCCTACTTCGGATTCATAAATCGTGAGGGCGAAGCATTTAGATTGTTATTCGAAAGTGACATGAGCGTTGAGCCACAAGTTCGCGAACGGCTAAATCGTATGACTTATGACTCTGCCGCCGCACTTAGCGCAGTCATCTCACTCGACACTGGATTAACCAAAGAGGCCTCAATGATGCTTGCAGTTGGGTTGATTGGAACCGCTCAAACTTCGGCTCGCCATTGGCTAGAACGTGACGGAAAGCTAGATCGTGAAACAGCCGTAGAACTCGTATCAAACTTAATCTGGCGCGGAATTTCTGGATTCCCTAAAGCGAACTAAAGGAATAAACTACAAGCATGTCAACTAAGAAGAGCACATCAGGCATAACAACAGAAGTCCGAATCGGAATCGCAGATTCAACTCAAGAACTACATATTGAGTGTGAACTAACTCCGGAGAAAGTGATTGAAGCGGTTACTACAGCCCTCGATTCTGGAAAGGCTTTATCTCTTACCGATACTCGTGGCCGTCAGACAATTATTGCTAATAACAAAATATCTTTCGTTGAAGTTGGCCAGAGCGAAGAACGTAAAGTCGGTTTTGCAACCGCTTAAATTTCGAAGAATCCCTTAATCGACTGAACGATCATCTCGACTGCTATTGCAGCTAAAAGTAAGCCGGCAATTCTTGCAATTAAAGTTACGCCCGATTCCTTAATCAAACCAACAAGCTTTGTTGAGAACATAAGAGTTAAGCCAATCGCCAAGTGAACTGCAACTATTGCTGCGGCTAGGGCGAGTTTCATTTCGACGGTATAGGCATGTTGCACGAAAACAATCGTTGTAACAATTGCACCCGGTCCAGCTAAAAGTGGAGTACCGAGTGGAACAAGAGCCACATTTACATCTTTAGTCTTATCTCCACCGCTATCTTTTCCAGTTAACAACTCGAGTGAAATTAGTAATAGCAATAACCCACCCGCACCTTGCAACGCTTCTACTGAAATGTGAAGATAATCAAGAATGAACTTTCCGAAGATCGCGAACGTGACAATTACGATAAGTGAGACTCCGGCGCCTTGCCATGCCATTCGAATTCGCTTCCGAGTTGGCTGATCTTTTACTAGCGCGAGAAAAATTGGGGTAGCGCCTGGTGGATCCATAATTACAAAGAGAGTTACGAATGCTTGGATTCCAAATGTGGCAGTTGAAATTAGAAGTATGTCTTTCATTTCCGAACGACCCTTCGCGCATTAGCCCTTGCCTCTAATTCAGCGAAGGCTTCCGATGTTGTCGTGAATTCAGCAAGCTCATTCATTTTGCCATTGCCGTGATAATCACTGGAACCGGTAGCAATGATGCCATACTGTTTAACAACCTTGGCGAGTAATTCTTGCGCTTCTGGAGTTTGATCTCGATGTGAAACTTCTATTCCATCCATTCCTGCATCAACCATTGATTTAAAACTATCAATTGAAACTATTCGTCCGCGCAGTGAAGCAAGTGGATGAGCAATGACGGCGACTCCCCCAGCCTCCTTGATCAAGCGAATGGCTTCCTCAGGTGTTGGTGCATAATGGGAAACATAAAACTTTGAACTATTGCTTAAGTAAAGTTCAAATGCTTCCTCACGACTTTTTACAATCCTCTTCGCAACTAGTGCATCTGCAAGATGTGGTCTGCCCAGTGTTGCGCCTTCAGATAGTTGGGCTAAAACTTCTTCGATTGTAATTTCAATTCCGACTTCATTTAATCGGCCAACTATTTTTTCCATTCGCCCAAAGCGACTTTCGCGAGTCTTGGCTAACGCAGTCATAAGTGGTTCATTATTTCGATCGAAGAGCGCTCCTAGCATGTGAACGCTTATTCCATCTGCAGTTTGTGCTGATATTTCGGAACCAAGAACTAAAGAAAGACCCGGGCGAAGATATGCAATCGCTTCATCCCAACCAGCCACAGTGTCGTGATCCATAAGTCCAAGAACGGTAATTCCACGTGCATGTGCCTTATTAATTAACTCACCTGGTGTATCAGTACCGTCACTTGCGGATGAATGCGTGTGTAGATCAATCATTTATTGGCACGACCTTCGCTCTTGATACGAAGATTCCGCAGCCAACCAATAAGCCGATGATTCCTGGAATTATTCCAGTAGGAGGAACTTGATCAATCCAAAAGAAGGCAATAAGCGCACTTACTGGAACTTCAAAGAAAACAATTAGTGCAACAAAGACTGGTGAAACGCGACGAAGTGCCATATTAAACATTGTGTGTCCAAGTAGTTGAGCGCCAAGAATTAGCCCAATAACAAGCCACCATTGACGAGCTTCAAAATTTAAAAATTTACTTCCAGTAGCAAGTGCAATCAATAACGCCGTGATGGCGCATGTCAAATAGCAAGCACTCGTATATGTAGATGTTGAAAGCTTCTGCTGTGCCTTAGACCCAATTAACATGTAACCGGCGGCAAGTGCAGCACCTAAAAGTGCGAGCATATCTCCAGCAAAATTGCGCAAACTTATTTGAAAATCAATTCCTGTTATCAATAGCACAGAAAGAAATGCGATAAACATTCCACCCCAAGCACGTCTTGGAATTACGCCACCACGTGTTTTGAAGTAGAAGGCGGTAAAAATTGGCTGAAGTGCAGCAAGTGCTGTACCCGCCGCGACGCTTGTAAATCGCATCGCAAGAAAGAAGCAGATGAAGTGCGCTGCAAGCAAAACTCCAGCGCCACTTGATAAGAGAATTGCGCGGCGTTCTTCATATGATTTCCATTCGCCGTTCTTAATTGCAAAGGGCAACATAATCAGGGCGCCACCAAGGTTGCGCCAAAAAATAAGTGAAGGAACCGGCATGATGCTTGCGGCGATAATTGGACCTGAAGTTCCTACTCCGATTACCCCAAGAGTTAAGAGGCCAAGATCTTTAGGCGCAGGAATTGCGGTGTGGTCGTGTTTACTCATTAATTAATCGTAAACCAGAGCATGCAGGCAATTGCGGCACCAACTACGGTGATAATAATTGAGTAAATAACTTTCATAGTACGAGTTGCGACGAATTCACCCATAAGCCTCTCATCTTTGGAGATGCCATACATGTAGATCAAGAGTGGTAATAACAAAATTGCATTTAGAACTTGAGTAACAACAAGAATAGTTATGAGCGGTGCTCCTGGAATTAAGATCAAAACTGCACTGATTCCAGTTATCAGGCCAAATGTTAAGTAGAAAAGCGGCGCTTCCTTTGGGCTGTCATCAAGTGCAGCCGGGCGTCCAGTTAAATCACTTACAGAATATGCCGTTGATAAAGGCAATATAGATGCTGCGAGAAGTGCAGCTCCGATTAATCCAATAGCAAATAGTTCTTTAGCCATAGTTCCAGCGAGTGGTTCTAGGGCTTTTGCCGCATCGGCCGCATCATTAATATGAATGCCCTCTTTATGCAAAGTTGCTGCGCAAGTAACCACAACGAAGAAACCAATAATTCCAGTCAGAAGTGATCCCGTCCAAACATCAACTCGGAGAAGTTTTAAGTCGTCTTTTGTTAGGCGCTTATCAACTGCATAAGACTGAATAAATGCTAATCCCCAAGGGGCGAGAGTTGTACCAATAGTTGCAGTTGCGATAAATATTGCATCTTGGGTAAATGGAATTGTTGGAATCAAGACGCCTTTTGCTGCTGCGCCCCAATCAGGGCCAGCCATAAAGCCAGCGATTATGTAGGCAATAAATCCTGCGGAGATTAGAAAGAATACTTTCTCAACTTTTGCAAATGAATTACGGAGAACTAGGAATGAAACTGCGAAAGCGGCGACTGGAACTGTCACATATTTACTAAATCCAAATAGTTGGCCAGCGGCAGCGATCCCCGCAAATTCTGCAGTCATCGTTCCAACATTCGCCAGAATAAGTGCTGCTGCACTTAACGTTCCAGACCTTGCGCCATATTTTTGGCGAATCAATCCAATCATTCCTTGCCGGGTCACAACACCAATTCGCGCACCAAGATCATGCAGAACTATTAAGGCAAACGTCGAAGCAACAAGTACCCATAGAAGTTGATAACCATAATCTGCACCGAGAACTGAGTAAGTTGTAATTCCTGCTGGATCATCATCAGATAGTCCGGCAATCATTCCTGGTCCCATTACGGCAAGGAGCGCCGCTATCCTAATTTTTTTCGGAGAAATATTCTGTCGAGTTGCCATTACAACGCACCACTTCCTTGAGCGAAACCTTGAACTTCTGAGGTTGAAGAAAGTGCGTCAACTAAATCATCGGCAAGAATTCTTCCCACTGGCTTATTTTTCTCATCAACAACGATGATGGATGAACCACGGTTATTTGCAAACTCATCAATAACTTCATCAAGTCTGGTATTTATATCGACCGATGTTGGATATGGCGGACCCATCAAAGTTGAGAGTAAGTCACCTGGTTTTGCAGCAACTAATTCAATGATTTGAATGTGATCCAGCAATTTACCCTTGGAATCAACAACAACTACACCATCTGAAATATCGCGCTCTCTGTTCTCAACTAATAACTTGAGGGCAGAGCCAACTGTGTCTCCCTCGTGAGTTATCAACATATGTGATGTCATAATTCCACCAGCGAGGGTTTCATCGAACTCAACGAGCTTTCGCAGTTGTTTTGCAACTGAGGAATCCATCTCCATAAAGATGCTCTCGCGGTGATCATTATCTAGATCACGCAAAACTTCCGCACCTTCATCCGGCTCCATTCGAGAAATCAATTCCGCAGAACGTTGTGCCGATAATCCGCGCAACAAACCTTGTAGTTCATCATCTTCCATCTCTTCCAGAGCATCTGCAGCAAGATCAGGGTCGAGCATTTCAATAAGTGCACTTCGTTCTCGGCCAGCTAAATCTTCAATTAAATCTGCTAAATCTGCAGGGCGAAGTTGGCCAAGAGCCGCACGAGATTCGGTTGAGCGAACAACTCCTGTTCCATGAGCAAGTGAGGCAACGTTCGCCCAGTCAATTACATGTTCTGGAATTGGGCCGCGCCCTAGAGCGCCAGGAAAAATTCTGCGAATAAATGCTTTAAATGAAATATCTACTCCAACAACCCGAATCTCGCGATCAAGCGGAGCCAAATAAAGATCTGAGGAACGAACTACTCGCAGGCCATTTACATCAACAATTTGGTGATCTAAAACATCGGCATCAAGAAGGGATTCGCCTTCGCGCCTAACAAACTCCGTTAAATCTACTCTCGCTGACGATAATTGAATTTCGTTCTGAGTTAACTTTGCAATTCTTGCGCCATCAATAAAGGATTTACTCTGACCAACTTTTACAATCAAGCCTGAAACTGGCGGATAAGAATCTTCGCCATGACGTACAACGACATCTACAAGACGGCCAATCTCATTTCCACCTTGATATTTAACTGGGCGACCAATGAGTCCAGCAACTGAAACTAAAGATTCACGAATATTTTTCCGCTGTAAGACCAATTCACTGCGCCCTACAAGCCTTTTGGCCACCGTGTTGATGCTCTTTACAGGTGGCTTTTTCATAGCCCAATCTTAGGCGATGGTTCTAGAAAGTTAGGAAACCGAGAGCCTAACTCCGACTAAGGACTTAGGGCGTATCGCTATTTTCTCGACTATTGCTGCAAAAGATTCACTTGCTGGACATGTTGGATCACTAATAACAATTGGCTGACCAATATCGCCACCTTCGCGAAGGGCGGCTGTAAATGGGATTTGCCCAATTAGCGCTACATCAGTCCCGACCAAAGTTGATAAGTGTTTAGCAGTTTCTAAGCCGCCACCAGTTCCAAATATTGCAATTGGTTCGCCACATTTATCACAAGAGGTATCAGACATATTTTCAATAACTCCAATGATGTGTTGCTTTAATTGGTGGGCAATTCGCCCTGCTCGTTCAGAAACTTCAGCGGCAGCAATTTGTGGAGTTGTGACAACTACTATCTCTGAAGCTGGTAGAAGTTGGCCCAAGGAAATTGCGATATCACCCGTTCCTGGTGGCAGATCCAGAAGAAGAAGATCAAGATCGCCCCAATATGCATCACTTAACAATTGTTCTAAAACCTTGTGCAACATTGGTCCACGAAAAGCAACTGCATCAGAACGTTCTGGTTTAAACATTTCCATGGAAACGACTTTTACCCCAAAGGCTTCGACTGGAATAAAAGTTTGGTCGATTGCGGTTGGGCGCTTTCCAACAATTCCCATAAGTCTTGGAATTGAATGGCCATAAACATCCGCATCTAAAATACCGACTTTCAAACCTTTCTGTGCCGCTGCTACGGCTAGGTTTACTGTCACTGATGATTTTCCGACGCCACCTTTGCCTGAGGCAATGCCAATAACTCTTGTTAAAGAATCTGGTTGGGCAAATGGAATAAATCGCTCTTTGCCGCCATTCAATAATTTCTTAACGTTATTTCTCTGTTCTTCATTCATAACATCAAAAGTTAGATCGAGTGATTTAACTTCGGCTATTGGTTCAAGTGAATCAGAAATATCTTTCTGCAAGCGGTCGCGCATTGGACATCCCGAAATCGTAAGCAAAATAGTGATCTCTGCAACTCCGCTATTGAATTCAACAGATTTGACCATTCCAAGTTCTGGAAGTGGACGGTGCAATTCGGGGTCTGAAACTCCTTGAAGTGCTTGGTTAATCTTCTCAATAACTTCGGTTGTCATAGGAGATCCGGATCTATTTTTGCTGATTTCTTGAAGTCATTAATTTGCGCAGTCGGCTCGGCTAGCGCTTCATTTATCTGCTTTGTGATGAATTTCTTAGGATGCAAGTCTGTAACCTTTAAATCTTCATACCCTGCTCCCAAGTTATCCCGCAGGTCATTTGTTGCACCTTGCGCAATATCTCGAACTTTACGTATAAGCCTTGCGAAATCTGCAGAAAGTTGTGGGAGCTTATCTGGGCCAACAAGAACTACGGCCAACAGAAGTAAGCCAACTATTTCTCCGCCACCGATTCCGAACATTTTCGAATTCTATATCTAAAGCTGTTACTTCGCTGCAATGAGTTTTAGCGATACCTCTTTTGTAACCCCATCACGTTGAAACTTAACTTTGATTGAATCCCCGACGCTATGTGAGCGAACGCTTACGATAGCTTCATCAGAAGTTCCAACAGATTTGCCATCTATTTCAATAATCACGTCACCAGGTTTAATGCCTGCTCGTTCTGCTGGTCCACCTGGTGTCACAGATCCTGGTTCGGTAGAAATCTTTGCGCCATTGCCAGTGAATCTCGTATCAAGTGAAACGCCCATAATTGGATAGGTTGAACTGCCATTCTTAATCAATTGATCTGCAGTCTTTCGCGCTTGGTTAATTGGAATCGCGAAACCTAAGCCGATTGAACCGCCTTGCTCGCCAAATCTGGAACCTGTAGTTGCGATTGCTGAATTGATTCCGATAACTGCGCCAGAAAGATCCACTAGAGGTCCACCGGAGTTACCAGGATTTATTGCGGCATCAGTCTGAATTGCATTTATAAATGAACTTTCACTAGTTCCGCCGCCAGAAGTTACAGGGCGATTCTTTGCGCTAATGATTCCAGAGGTGACTGTTCCAGTTAGCCCAAGTGGTGAACCAATTGCGATTACACCATCTCCTACTTGAACTTGATCACTATCGCCAAGTTGAAGTGCTGGTGCATCAGTTACTGAAATTTTTATGACAGCGAGATCGTAAGAGACATCGCGCCCAACCAATTTCGCGCTGTAATTCTTGCCGTTTGCTAACTTCACAGTAATTTTTGCATTGTTAATGGCTGCACTCGATATCACATGGTTATTAGTAAGAATGTAACCCGAATTGTCTAAGAAGAATCCAGACCCAGTTCCGCCAGAATTTCCGCTCCGGACGTCAATTGAAACTACTGAAGGCGAAACCCGTGCCGCAATTCCAGCAATTGAATCTGGCTTGCGTTCGATAACGCTCTTGGTAGTTACTAGATTTGTTTTTGAATCAATGTTTGCTGAAGTGCGTCCAGCAATGCTCCCCACGACTCCGGCGATAAGCGCCATTGTGATTGCTACGCCAAAACCAACAGTTCTGGTATTTCGCTTCTTGATGTCTTGAGCAGTTACAACGGGATGCTCAGAGATCCACCAAGGAGTATTTGGAACGTTAGTCATAGTTAAATTTTACGGGCGACAAGGGCGCCGCCGCCAATTGGAAGCACTGTCGCACTCCATCTGGAATCTTCGCGGATTGCTTTGATCGAATCACGTCGGGCGATAGTGTCAAAATCTCGCTGTGTTGGGTCTGCGACCTTGCCACCATCAAGTGCGTTGTCAATTATTAATACGCCACCAGTCTTTAATAATCTGTGGCTCTCTTGAACGACATCGACCATATCTTCTGGAGACCTCACAATCATTAAGTCATAATTTGAATCCGCTAACTTTCCAACCACTTCTATAATATTTCCAGTAATTAGCCTGAATCTTTGCGCAGAGATTCCCGCTTCTTCGAAGATCTCTTTTGCGCTTGCAGAATGTTCACGCTCTGAATCAATCGAGGTAAATGTCGCTTCTTTTGGTGCACCGTTAAATATCCAGAGCCCGCTCACTCCAGAACCGGTTCCAATTTCTACAATTGATTTCGCAGAGATTAAACCGACAACAAAATTAATTAACCCACCGACTCCGATTGTTGGATCGGGTGCGCCAACCTCGGCGCCATTTTTACGAGCTTGTTGCATAAAGAAATCTTCATGTGGAAAATTTTCAGCAAAGGCTGACATGTCACCACGGTTGTTTGATGCCTTATCAACGGTCCTATCAACAGTCATAGCGAAGTCAACCACTCTGTAAGCAATCTAACCCCGAAGCCAGTACCGCCTTTTGGATTTTCGCCAGAATCGTTCTCAGAACGCGCTGGACCTGCGATATCTAAATGCACCCATCTGCGCTCTCCAGCAAAGTGTTCCAAGAAGAGGGCTGCTGTGATTGAGCCGCCGTTGAAATCTGGTTTCTCGGCAGTGTGATTAAAATCTGCAATCTCACTTACTAGCGCAACTTTATAATCATCAATTAGTGGCATGTGCCAAACGCGTTCACCAACAATTTGCCCGGAGTCATAAAGATCCTGTGCAAGTGAAACATCGCGGGTGTACATCGCCGCATACTGACGACCAAGTCCAAGAGTTGCAGCACCTGTAAGTGTTGCAATATCGATTAGGTAATCGGGATCCAATTCAGCATCTGCATATGCCAGGCCATCAGCAAGAACTAAACGACCTTCAGCATCAGTATTAATGACTTCAACGGTAGTTCCACCAAAATGCGTAATCACATCTGACGGACGTTGAGATGTCGATGAAAGTGCATTTTCGGCACACATTAATAAAGAGGTTACGCGAACCTTTGGGGCATCAGCTCCCATTTCAGCAATTGCGATTACGGTGGCAAGAACCGCAGCCGCACCTGACATATCGCTCTTCATTCCAATCATTGATTCATATGGCCGCTTGAGCGAAACGCCACCAGTATCAAAAGTGATTCCCTTGCCAACTAGGACAACATGAGGCCAACTCTTTGATCCTTTTGGTGCATATGAGACTTGAACAAGTCGCGGTCCAGGTTTAGGAGCAGAGTTTCCGACGGCAAGTAAGCCACCAAACTTTGCAAGTGCGGCACCGCTTTTAATCTCAATCTTTAAAGCAGGTGATTTTGCTTTCACTACTAGGGCCTTAGCTTGATCTGCAATCCAGAGTGGATTCTTAACATTTGAAGGCGTGTGGATTAGATCCCTTGCACGCCAGACTCCCAGTGCTAGAGAATTTGCGCTGACTATTTCCTTTGCGAAATTTCCGACAATTATGAAGTGTGCGGCTTTCAACTCTTTGGGTGGTGCGCTCTTTTCACTCCAGGAATAACTAGCCAAAACTAGTGCTACCGCATGAACTCGTGCGCTCTGCTTATTTGTGACAAGTGCATCTAGAACTCGAACCCCGGTATTTTTCACTTTCCTAGCAAGTGCTGCACCAGCTTTGCGTAAGTCATCTGGGCTATTAGCACCGACGCCGACCAAATAGATTCTGGATAACTTTCCGACCGAAGTTTCAACCGGGATTTCAATTAATTCACCGGCTTTGCCAGTTGCATCCGGCCACTGTGAAAGAAAGCCTTTGAGATCTAATCCAAAGTGCTTGGAAATTTGTGATGCTAATTTGGGATTGACGATTTCTAAAGCGCTAGTTTCCTCTGTTTTACCGAATGGAATCGCAATAGCGTCGACAATCGAATAATCAATATCAGATTGTGTATGACAATCGATTCTTGGAACTAGTTTCACTGTTATAACGATTCCAGCAAATGAAGTTTTGATTACTTCTTAACGAGGGATACCGCTGCCTGAAGTGCATTGCCGAGATTTGTGGCTTCTTCAACATTTAGTTCTACAACCAGACGGCCGCCACCTTCTAGTGGGATGCGCATAACAAAACTGCGAGCTTCCTTAGTGACTTCCATGGGTCCATCACCAGTACGAGGTTTCATGGCTGCCATGTTGTTGCTCCTTTAGAAATCTAAATCAAACCGGGGAAATCAGTGGCTAAGTATCTCGCAAAAGCGCTTATGAAAGGAAATTGAGAAAAGCTGGTTATTGCCCCGGATTTAACGCGGAAAGTAGACGAGATTTGCCACTCGTGATAACGCTTTGAACTGCGCGTTCAGGCACCCCAAGGGTCTGTGCAATCTCTTTGGCCGACATCGAACGGATGTAATGCATTGTAAGAATAAAGCGCTCCTCCTCAGGCAGGCTTGCCAGAAGTTCCGAGAGTGCGCCCATGAGTGAAGGTTACTCCGCTACTTTGTGCAGGCAAGGATTGTGCTTGGAATATCACTGCACCAAGCGACTAATTCATTTGGATTAGCGCCAATAAACTCTTCATCACTTAGGTAATCAAGGGCACTTCGCAGTAGTGCAAATGTTCCATAGGGATCACAAACCACAACTGGTTTTGAATGATAACCCAATTTGCGCCCAACCCAAATTTCAAAGAATTCTTCTAGGGTTCCGATTCCACCCGGCAGCATTATGAAGGCATCTGCTAACTCTTCAATCTTTGCTTTCCGAGTTCTCATATTGGAAACGATAAACATTTCAGTTGCTTCTGGATCTTCAAATTCAACAGTTACAAGTTTCTCTGGAATAACACCGAAAGTTTTTGCGCCGCGTTCGCGCGCCCCTTTTGCTGCTGCACCCATCATAGAAATTTGGCCACCGCCCCAAACCAGGTCAGCGCCAACATTTGCAATCGCAACACCAATATCAAAGGCCAGGTCAAGATATTTCTGGTCAATACTCGATGAGGCTGAGCAATAAACGGCTATTCGCATAATAAAAGAAGTCTAGAGGTTAAATGGTTTTGGTAGCGTTATCTCATGAGAAGCGCCTTCGGATTTGGAATTGCCAGCACTGCAAACACTGGTGAAGTTTTGGATGTCTGGTTTGATTCCCTTGGCCTTGGCAAACTCGCTGAGAATAATGGGCCCGATTTATCTGAATTTACTGGCACCGATTCAATTCGCGAAGTAACAAAGAGCAAAGTCGCAATCGAAATCGATCTAGATGCGGCGCCTAAAGACGTTGCTGATGCTTATCTTCGTCTCCATCTTCTTTCGCATCGGATTGTTAAACCACATGGTCAATCGTTGGAAGGAATCTTCGGAATTCTAAATAACGTTGTCTGGACATCTGCTGGACCTTGTTCGGTCTCTACCTTTAATTTAGTTGGACCAAAGTTGCGGGCAAAGTATGGAACTCTTACCGTCTTTTCGGTCGATAAGTTCCCAAGAATGGTTGATTACGTTGTTCCAGAAGGTGTTCGCATTGCAGATGCTGATCGCGTTCGACTTGGAGCGCACCTTGCAAGTGGCACAACAGTGATGCATGAAGGTTTCGTAAACTTCAATGCCGGAACTTTAGGTAAATCAATGGTTGAGGGGCGAATTAGTGCAGGAGTTGTCGTTGGTGATGGAAGTGATATCGGTGGTGGCGCTTCGATCATGGGAACGTTAAGCGGTGGCGGGAAACAAGTTATTTCGATTGGTGAACGCTCTTTACTTGGAGCAAATGCCGGAGTTGGAATTTCTCTTGGCAACGATTGTGTTGTCGAATCAGGAACTTATATAACCGCTGGTTCAAAAATAACTCTTCCGGATGGTGAAGTCGTTAAGGCTAGTGAGTTATCTGGTGCAAACAATTTGCTCTTTCGACGCAATTCTAAGAGTGGTGCGCTAGAAGCAATTCCAAAGACTGGAAGCTGGGGCGGTTTGAATTCAGTTCTTCATGCTAACTAATTGGTAAATCAAACCAAGATGAAGGTAGTTTGACCGCTGTTTTAAAGGTAGCAACAGGTAAAGTTTTAGAAACTCCGGTACTTGAATATCCAGTAATAAATAAGACGCTATTGGTTGCAGTTCTACTAGCAATTTCATAGCGCTCGACATCAGGCAATCCAAATGCTTTTGCCATAGCCTTCTGTGAAACTTTCTTTGTCCAACTCGCATAATTTTTATTTATTGCCGGATCAATGCTCCATGGATCAGGAACGCTAACTAAATGCGGAATTTCTGTTCCCCAAACATCAACCGCTCTCTGTGTCATCCCACCAGTAGATGATGAGAAAAACACACTGATTGGCGCCCCATCAATTGTTATTGCGAGACCATTCTCCGCATCAATGGCTGTTGCATCAACGGCCGCTTTCCAGAATTGGCCATATCTTGCTTCGCCTTCTTTTGAGAAACCAACAAATGCTTGATCGTATTTAGAGTTATAAACATGGCAATCGCAAGCTTTCTTAATCGAGTTCATTCGCATAAGCGCATATGTACGCGAAGCAATAACTTGGCTTTGTAGCGTTGCAGCCGGCCAAGAAGATGGCACTTCAGCAATTCCGTATAAGTATTCATCGTGCAGACGCAATAAATTCGTGGCTTCAATACGATAACCAAGGCTCGTTGCTTTGACTGCCCGAAGTTTGATGTATCCATGGTTAACTAGAAATTTGGTGGTTCCATAATTTAAAGTCACAACAGAATTGGGATTGCTCCACTTAATTATCCAACTTTTTGCATTTACAGTGGAGTTTGAAATCAAATTATTTGCCATCACAAAACTAAGGTTTGCGCCTAGTGCAGTCGAAGTTTCAATTAGACCCTCGCCTTGAATTGTGAAGAAATCATCTATAGGGATTGATAATGAAAGGCTTAATACTTGGTGGGCAATATTTACGCTAATAGTTCTTGAGTCTGGAACAGGTGTTACTTGAGCATCTGGAAAGTAATAATTAAGGATTTCAGTCGCTGTTCTTCCTTCTAGCGCCTGACCTTTTGCGCCATATTGGCTAAGTCCAACGCCATGTCCATATCCAGAACCAGTAAAAGTAAATGATTTCGGCGGTATCGCACTTGCTTGCGAAGTTAAAGAGAAACTGATTAGAACAAATGCAATTGCAAAGCGTTTCATTGTTCTTCAGCCAATAACCCTTTTGGCGAAGAGAGATACCCGGCACCCCAAACCATATGCATTGTGGCTAAAACAACGGGAAGAATTAGTCTTTCGGTAAAAGATTTTCCGATAACAAAAGAACCAATAATAATTGCAACGATATAAGTTGCTAGTGGAATAAGAAATATTGGTGCAATTACTAGACCAAAGATAAGAGAAATTGTATTTATCGCAAGCGCAGTCGGTGGTGCTAAGTAACGAAAATTAACACTCCCCTTGTGGCTTCGTGATACCGCACGACGCCAAGTTCCATATTGGAAATACTGTTTAGCAAGCGCTTTAATCGTAGATCTTGGTCGATAAGTAACAAGTAAGGATGGATCAAACCAAATTTTTCCACCGCGCTTGCGGAGACGGTAATTTAACTCCCAATCTTGAGCACGGGTAAATCTTTCATCGTAACCACCAACTTCTAGCAGCGCAGATTTTCTAAAGGTTCCTAGATAAACAGTGTCAGCCGGTCCAGCAACACCGCCAGTATGAAACGCTGATGAACCAACGCCTACTGGCGAGCGCATTGCTGTTGCCACTGCTCTTTCAAAATTTGTTGTACCGACTGCTGCCATGATTCCACCAACATTTACTGCACCAGTTTTTTCAAGAAGCGCTGCTGCTTGTGATAAATAAGTTGGTGAAATTTCAGCGTGACCATCGATGCGCGAAATAATTGGATATTTAGCTTTACCGATTGCGGCATTTAAACCATTCGCGGTTCTGCCAGTTGGATTATCAACTAGAACTACTCGCGCATCTTTCGCTGCAAGCTCCGCTGCGATTTCATTCGTACGATCACTAGATGGACCAAGTGCCAAAATTACTTCGAAATCTCCTGAATACTCCTGAGCCAAGATTGCAGAAATCGATTGAGATAGGTGTCGCTCCTCATTGAGGATGGGCAGAACAACAGAAATCCCCGTTAATTCACTAGAAACCTGATTCATATCTCCAACGGTAGCGTTACCTCGCACTAGTATCGGGCAAATGAAGCTTAGAGTTTCCGTAATTGGTACTGGATATTTGGGTGTGACCCACGCAGCCTGTATGTCCACACTTGGATTTGAAGTAATTGGCGTAGATGTTGATGCCGCCAAAATTGCACTTTTATCATCCGGAAAAGTTCCATTCTATGAACCGGGGCTGGAAGAGTTACTGCAGCAAGAGATCGCATCTGGGCGGCTAACTTTCAGTTCCGATTTCAGCGCAATTGCCGAAGCCGATGTTCATTTTATTTGTGTTGGAACCCCACAAAGCGAGAATTCACTCGCGGCCGATCTTAAATTTGTAAATGCTGCCCTAGATGCAATCGCACCAAATTGTAAGCCTGGTTCACTTGTAGTTGGTAAATCTACGGTTCCAGTTGGAACTGCCGCAAGACTGCGTGAGAGATTGTTGAAAGTAAATCCTAAAGTTGATTTAGCATGGAACCCAGAGTTCTTACGTGAAGGCTTCGCTGTTGAAGATACCTTGCGCCCAAATCGATTAGTTGTTGGTGTAACAAACGATGCCGCTGAAGCAAAGTTAAAAGAAATTTATCAAGTAAATCTCGAGGCAAATACCCCTTGGGTTCGCGCCGATTTACCGACCGCCGAACTTGTTAAGGTTGCAGCAAATTCATTCCTTGCAACGAAGATTTCATTTATCAATGCCATGGCTGAAGTTTGTGAAGCTGCGGGCGGCGATGTAACTGTTCTTGCTAAGGCAATTGGATATGACCCAAGAATTGGAAGTCGATTCTTGCAAGCAGGTATTGGTTTTGGTGGCGGCTGTCTGCCGAAAGATATTCGCGCATTTATGGCGCGAGCTGGCGAACTTGGTGCAGATCAAGCACTTGAATTTTTACGCGAAATTGATTCGATAAACCTGCGCGCCCGTCAACGAGTAATTGAATTAGTTCGAAAAGATTTAGCAGAAAACTTGAGCGGCAAGAAGATTGCAGTTCTAGGTGCAGCATTTAAACCTGATAGCGATGATGTTCGCGACTCCCCTGCACTCGATATCGCCGTACAAATTGCAGCTGCTGGTGCCACCGTAACTATTCATGATCCAAAGGCAATCGAACCAGCAAGAAAACGTTTTCCAACTCTTAATTACTCGGAAAGTATTGAAGCGGCGCTTAATGGTGCTGATTTAGTTCTGCACTTAACTGAGTGGAAGGTTTATCGAGAACTTGATCCAGTAAAGATGAAATCACTTGTTGCAAACCCAATAATTATTGATGGCCGAAATGCTTTAGATCGTGATGCTTGGATTGCAGCAGGTTGGAAATTTAGAGCACTTGGGCGAAGCGAAGTTTAAAAGCCAGTTTTTTGATTTCGGCGCGAGGTTAGATTTGCGCCTTTCTCTTTTGCTTCAACATTTATCTTGGCAAGTTCAACGCTTACCTTCTTCGATACTTCTTCATCGCTGATCCCAAGAATTCGTGCAGCAAGCAGAGCAGCATTCTTGGCATTTCCAACACCAACAGTTGCAACTGGGACTCCGGCCGGCATCTGAACAATCGAGAGCAGTGAATCCATTCCATCTAAATTCTTAAGTGGAACTGGGACTCCGATAACTGGAAGTGCGGTAAGTGACGCAACCATCCCAGGTAAATGTGCAGCGCCACCGGCACCTGCAATTATTACTTTGTAACCCTTAGCCTTAGCGCTCTGGGCAAACTCAACCATTTCAAGTGGCATGCGATGTGCGGAAACCACATCTGCGGAATATGTAATTCCAAGCGAATCCAAAACCTTCGCTGCATCTTCCATTACTGGCCAATCAGAATCAGATCCCATGATTATCGCTACATCACTCATCAATTACTCCATTCATGTAGTCAACTGCATGGGCGACTTCTTCTCGCAATTGTAGAAGATTTTCACCGCACATAGTTACATGGCCAATCTTTCGACCAGGCTTAACTTCCTTGCCATATTGATGGAATTTGAGTCCTGGTGTGCGAGCCATCAGATGTAAATAAGGACGATACATATCGCTCTTTGGGCCGCCCAACACATTTCCCATTACAGCAAATTTATTTCGCATTGCAGTATCGCCAAGTGGCAAATCCAAGATTGCACGTAGATGTTGTTCGAACTGACTTGTAAGTGAACCTTCAATACTCCAATGACCTGAGTTATGTGGGCGTAGTGCAAGTTCATTTATATAAAAATTTTCACCAATAATAAACATCTCAACAGCCATTACTCCGACTAACGAAATTCCTGCTGCAATCTCTAAAGCGGCTACCTGCGTCTTTTCACTCAGCGCTTCTGAAATATCAGGAACAGGTGTGATGGTTGAAGTGCAAATTCCATTGCTCTGAACCGTAAGTGTTGCAGGCCAGGTTGCTGCTTGATTGTGTGGTGATCTTGCAACCATAACTGAAATCTCGTAATCGAAGTTAAGTTTTTCCTCGAGGAGAAGGGTTCCCATTTTTTTATGCAGTTCTATTAGCTCTTCTTCACTATTGATCACATAAACGCCACGACCGTCATATCCTCCGGCAGGAAGCTTTGCAATTAATGGAAAGTTAATCTCTGATTTGCCACCCTGATATTTCTGCCAATTAGGGTTTGGCAGACCTAATTCAGTAACCTTCTTACGCATCTCTAACTTATCTTGCGAAAAAGTAAATGATTCAGATTTTGGGTAAACCTTTATCCCAGCAGCTTCAACTGCTTTAATCACACTTTGTGGGACAAGTTCATGCTCGAAGGTTAGAACATCACAATTCTTCGCAAATGCTAGAACTGAATTCACATCGGTGTAATCACCTAAGACGAAGTGGGTTACTTGAGCCGCAGAATCATTTGGAATCGCAGCGAATACTTTGAAATCTATTCCTAAATCATTTGCTGGTACTGCCATCATTCGGGCTAGTTGGCCGGCACCGATTACACCGACTCTAGGAAAGCTCACTCGGAAAGTTTACTGTCCAGATGTATTACATCTCCAACTGTGATGACCTGGCCATTATCTAGATGAAGCGCGCCAGTGGAATCTATATCTAGGGCTATTGCCTCAACCATCGAGCCTCCAGGAAGCTCGACCCTAACTACTCTTCCAAGAGTTGCACTTAGCTTTCGATAAGCTGGAGTCAAATCCGCACCACTCTCCCAATCTTTGAGCGCACTCTCTAAATCTTTTAAAATTTGAACCAGCAATACATTTCTATCCAAACCAGTCCCAGTTGCAAGAAAAATAGATGAAGCATGTGGAACTGGCAGTTGCTCTTCCGAGGTCGATACATTTATACCAACACCAACAATTACACCAGAACCAAACTTCTCAGCAAGTAAACCGGCAATCTTCCGATCGCCAAAGATAATGTCATTTGGCCATTTACATTTAAAATTTTTAGAATTAGTTATTTTATTTAGAGTATTGGTAATACTTGCGCCAACTAGAAGTGATAGGTAACCGAGATTATTAATCGCAATTGTTGGTTCGATGTAGAAAGAAAATAAAAGTGCACTTGATTTTGTGGCGATAAATTTTCGATCTAATCGACCACGACCTGCAGATTGATACTCGGCAGTAATTAACTCTCCTGGTTTTGGATTACTGATGCGTAAATAATTTTGTGTTGAATCAATCTCATCAATCACCGATACTCGCCAGTAGCCGCTCGCTAACGCGCCTGCAATTGCATCGGCGTTCATTAACTCTCGCATAACTCTGGCATCACTTCATGACTCGTTTCATTTACATTTGTAGGAAATATCTGCTGGAACTAGTAACCTACGACCGTGACTGATGATATTCGCACAACAGCCGGAAAGATTGCTGATCTTCGCAGACGTCGTTTGCAAGCTGAAACGAACGGTACGCCAGAAGCAATCGAGAAGCGCCATGCGCAAGGAAAGTTAACTGCGCGCGAACGAATTGCCCGTCTTGTAGATGCAGGCTCTTTCGTCGAGATGGATGCCTTCTCTAGACATCGCTCTTCGAATTTCGGAATGGATAAGAATCGCGTATACGGCGATGGCGTCATAACCGGGCATGCAACAGTTGATGGCCGCGCAATCGCTATCTATTCTCAAGATTTCTTAACTTATGGTGGAAGCTTGGGCGAAGTATTCGGAGAGAAAATTGTAAAAGTTATGGAGTTCGCACTTAAGAGCGGAATCCCAATCGTTGGAATTAATGATTCAGGTGGCGCTCGTATCCAAGAAGGCGTTGCATCACTTAGCCAATATGGTGAAATTTTTAAACGAAATGTTCGAGCATCAGGCGTTATTCCTCAAATCTCTTTGATCCTTGGTCCAACTGCTGGTGGCGCAGTTTATTCACCTGCAATCACTGACTTTGTGATTATGGTTAATGAGACTTCGCAAATGTTTATTACTGGTCCAGATGTAATCAAGGCTGTTACTGGTGAAGAAGTTGGCATGGAAGAACTTGGTGGCGCTCGGACTCACAACACCAAGACTGGAAATTCACATTACCTCGCTGACAGCGAAGATGACGCCCTTGATTATGTAAAAGCTTTGCTCTCATATTTACCAAGTAATAATATGGATGAGCCCCCTGTTCTTGCTGCGACTGAAAGTAGCGATATCGCACCGTCAGATCGTGCGCTTGATTCGTTAATTCCAGATAATCCAAATAAGCCATATGACATGAAAGTTCTTGTTGAAGCAATCTTGGATGAAGCAGATTTCTTAGAAGTTCATACGCTCTTTGCACCTAATATCTTGGTTGGCTTTGGGCGAATTGAAGGTCGTTCAGTTGGAATTGTTGCGAACCAACCACAAGCGCTAGCTGGAACGCTAGATATTGCAGCAAGTGAGAAGGCTGCACGTTTTGTACGCACTTGTGATGCTTTTGGTATTCCAGTAATAACTTTGGTTGATGTTCCAGGATTCCTACCTGGTACCGAACAAGAGTGGAACGGCATCATTCGCCGCGGAGCTAAATTGCTTTATGCATATGGTGAAGCAACAGTGCCATTGATAACTGTTATCACTCGTAAGGCATATGGTGGTGCATACATTGTTATGGGTTCAAAACACCTTGGTGCTGATGTAAACCTTGCTTGGCCAACTGCGCAAATTGCAGTTATGGGAGCCCAAGGTGCCGTAAATATTCTGCATCGCAAAGAGTTAGCGGATGCGAAAGATGTTGATGATAGACGTAAAGAGTTAATTGAAGATTATGAAGAGACCTTGCTAAATCCATATATTGCCGCTGATCGTGGCTTCATAGATGCTGTTATCGAACCACAAGAAACTCGCCATCAAATAGTTAAGGCGCTAAATGCACTTCGCAATAAGCGTGTTGCACTACCACCACGCAAGCATGGAAATATTCCGCTCTGATGAACTCTAAATTCACAATTTTAAATGGCACCCCAACTGAGAAAGAGTTGGCTGCTCTAGAAAAAGCACTACCAACACCTGTCGTAAAGAAGGTTGAAACTGCAAATCTTTGGCGCAAATCTCAGATCCGCCAACCCTTGCCACGTAAGTGGGGTCAGAGTTTCTGATGTCTGAATCTAGAAATGTAGTTTTGGCATCTGCTTCACCTTCGCGCAAACGTCTCTTGGACTCGAGTGGGATTTCTGCGGAAGTAATGATTAGCGGTGTTGATGAAGAAGATCCAAAGCTAACCGCGTTGGCGCCACGCGAAATGGTTATCGCGCTAGCTATTCTGAAGGCGCACACAGTCAAGAACTTGGTTGGCAATGAACATTTGATTATTGGCTGCGATTCAACCTTTGAATTCAATGGAAAGTCTTTTGGAAAACCGATGACGCCGGAGCTAGCGACTGCTCGCTGCAAAGAGTTGCGTGGAAATTTTGGCTACTTACACACTGGACATTGCATAATAGATACAAAGCAAGGTATTGAAATAAGTGATGTTTCAACCTCAAAAGTATTTTTCGCCGACATGACAGATGCTGAAATTGCGGGCTATGTTGCGACAGGTGAGCCACTAAATGTTGCTGGTGGTTTCACGTTAGATGGATTGAGTGCACCATTTATTTCAAGAATTGAAGGAGATCCATCAGGAATCATTGGGCTCTCACTTCCACTGCTTAGGCGCGCCGTTAATTCACTTGGACTCTCTTGGAGCGCAATTTCTAATTCGGCGGTGAACGCATGAAAGCAGTACTAATCGCGAACCGTGGTGAAATCGCAGTACGCGTGGCTCGAGCTGCACGTGACCATGGAATTAGATCAATCGCCATTTACTCTGACGAAGATCGAACATCACTACATGTTGCAACCGCTGATGAGGCCTATGCCCTACAAGGCTTGTCTGCAGCCGAAACTTATTTAGATCAGAATAAGATAATTGAGATTGCAAAGAAATCTGGAGCCGATGCCGTTCATCCTGGATATGGATTTCTTTCAGAGAATGCAGATTTTGCTGACCGTGTTATTGCAGCAGGTTTAATTTGGATAGGACCCCCACCAAATGCAATTAGATTGCTTGGCGATAAAGTTTCGGCCCGAAAGATTGCGGCCAAAGTTGGCGCCCCATTAGTTGCAGGAACCACCGACCCAGTTGATACACCTGAAGAGATTGTTGCATTTGCCAAAGAACATGGCCTGCCGGTTGCAATCAAGGCGGCACACGGTGGTGGTGGACGTGGCTTAAAAGTTGCACACACAATCGAGGAAATTCCAGAACTCTTTGCATCAGCCGTTCGTGAAGCTATTACCGGTTTTGGCCGCGGTGAATGTTTCGTCGAGCGCTATCTAGATAAGCCACGACATGTTGAAACTCAAGTTTTGATTGATGCTAAAGGAAATGCGATTGTTGTAAGTACTCGTGATTGTTCGTTGCAACGTCGCCACCAGAAGTTAGTTGAAGAGGCTCCTGCACCATTCTTAACACAGGCCCAGATTGACCAACTTTATTCATCAAGTAAGGCGATCATGAAAGAGGCTGGCTATATAGGCGCCGGTACTTGCGAGTTCTTAATTGGTTCTGATGGCACGATTTCGTTCTTGGAAGTTAATACCAGACTTCAAGTTGAACACCCAGTAAGCGAAGAAGTCACTGGCCTTGATCTAGTTCGTGAACAATTTAGAATTGCTGATGGTCAAACTATTAATCCAGTCGATCCCATAATTCGTGGACACAGTATTGAATTTAGAATCAATGGCGAAGATCCAGGAAAAGGATTTCTTCCATCACTTGGAACAATTACTAAGTGGGAAGTTCCATCAGGTCCGGGAGTTCGAATTGATGCTGGCTTCGACCATGGCCACACAATTGGTTCACACTTTGATTCACTCCTTGCAAAGTTGATCGTCACTGGTTCGACTCGTGAAGAAGCAATTGATCGAGCCCGCCGCGCACTTAGAGAATTTGATATCGGTGGCCTAGCAACAGCTCTTCCATTCCACCGTGCAATTGTTGAAGATCCAAATTTCACTAAAGATTTCAAGGTATATACAAGTTATATTGAAAATGAGTTTAAGAATGAGATTCCACCATTTTCATTTAAGCAAGGAACGGCTGATTCAAAGGCGGCATCACAGAAAATTATTGCTGAAGTTGATGGCCACCGCTTTGAAGTCCTTCTCCACACCCCAGAACCAATTCAGAAGCGACATCGCGTTAAGAGCAATGCAATTACCGCTCTTGCTGGAGACTCTCTGGAAAGCCCGATGCAGGGAACGGTCGTTAAAGTTGTTAAGGGCAATGGCGATCGAGTTGAAGTTGGCGATTTAATAGTTGTTTTAGAAGCGATGAAGATGGAGCAGCCACTAATTGCTCATAAGGCAGGAACAATTTCTAAGTTGCATGTGAATGTTGGTCAAACCGTTGCTAGCGGTGCGACCTTATGTCTCATCGAGGACTAACTCTTAAGTGCTAGATTTGCGGTGTGAATTCAACGCTACTCGCAGATAACAGCGAAGCTTCGCTTAAGAAGTTCCTAAAGACCCTGGCTCCTGTTGATGCAGTGGGAGCAAGTGCCCGGGTTGAAATGTTAGCCACCCGAAGCATCAAGACCTCAAGTAAGAATTGGGCAATTGATCTTGCTATCCGAATGGTGGACTTAACTACTTTAGAAGGCGCAGATACTCCAGGAAAAGTTAAGGCGCTCTGCGCAAAGGGTGTTTATCCAGATCCAACTGATTTATCAATTCCATCTGTCGGAGCAATCTGTGTCTACAACGATATGGTGAAAATTGCGAGAGAAGCGCTTGATAATGGTGGGGGCAAAAACATTCCTGTTGCTGCTGTAACAACTGCATTTCCTTCAGGTCGTGCGAGTATGGAAGTAAAGATTCAAGATACTAAAGATGCAATCGCAAATGGTGCGAGTGAGATTGACATGGTCATTGATCGTGGCGCTTTCTTAGCCGGCAATCTTGGTTTAGTTTTTGATGAGATAAAGACCATAAAAGAAATTTGCGGCAAAGACGTTCACCTTAAAGTTATTCTAGAAACTGGCGAGCTTGTTACTTTAGATAACGTTCGCAAAGCCTCATATCTTGCAATGCTGGCTGGTGGAGATTTTATTAAGACAAGTACTGGAAAAGTTTCGCCTGCTGCGACCGCTCCTGTCGTCTACGTAATGCTCGAGGCAGTCCGAGATTTTCATAAGATGACTGGGGTTCGAATCGGAGTTAAGCCCGCAGGCGGAATTCGAAATACTAAAGATGCCATGAAACAACTTGTTTTAGTAAACGAGATAGCAGGCCCAGAATGGCTTGATCCATCACTATTTCGAATTGGTGCAAGTGCGCTTCTAAATGATCTGCTTATGCAGCGAATGAAGATGCGTGATGGGTATTACGCTAGTCCAAACTATGTGACGCTAGATTAAAGAGAGTGAATCAGAGATGAATAAGTTCGAATATGCCCCAGCACCAGAATCTGCTGCGCTCGTTGACATTAAGAGCCAATATGGCTTGTTCATTAATGGAAAATTCATAGCACCAAAGGGTGGCAAGGTTTTCACCACTATTAATCCAGCAACTGAAGAAGTCCTAGCAAAAATTGCATATGCCGAACTTGCTGATGTAAATCTTGCTGTAACTGCCGCACGCAACGCTTTTACTAAGGTCTGGTCAAAGATGCCACCAGAAGAGCGCGGAAAGTATCTATTTAGAATTGCCAGGATCTTGCAGGAAAGAAGCCGTGAATTCGCTGTTCTTGAAACTTTAGATAATGGAAAGCCAATTCGTGAGACCCGAGATACTGATATTCCACTCGCGGCTGCACACTTCTTCTATCACGCCGGTTGGGCCGACAAACTTTCATATGCCGGTCATGGTTCAAATCCGAAACCATATGGAGTTGCGGCACAAATAATTCCTTGGAATTTCCCAATGCTAATGCTTGCCTGGAAAATTGCACCAGCACTTGCAACTGGAAATACTGTTGTCTTAAAACCTGCAGAAACTACGCCACTAACTGCGCTCCTATTTGCCGAAGTTTGCCAACAAGCTGGGTTGCCAGCGGGCGTTGTAAATATTATTACTGGTGATGGCGCTACCGGTTCACATTTAGTGAACCATCCCGATGTAGATAAGGTCGCATTTACTGGATCGACTGGTGTTGGTAAAGCAATTGCAAAAGCGATTGCCGGAACTAAGAAGAGTGCAACGCTAGAACTCGGTGGCAAAGGCGCAAATATTGTCTTCGAGGACGCTCCGATTGATGAAGCTGTTGAGGGAATAGTTAACGGAATCTTCTTTAATCAAGGTCACGTATGTTGTGCCGGCTCAAGGTTATTAATTCAAGAGAACGTTCAAGATGAGGTTTTAGAGAAGCTGAAGAACCGGATGAATTTAATTCGGATCGGAAATCCAATGGATAAAAATACCGATCTAGGTGCTATCAATAGCGCTGCTCAACTTAGTCGTATTAAGGATCTCGCAGATTCTGGGGATATCGAAGGTGCAATGCGATGGAGTCCAAACTGCACTCTCCCATCATCAGGCTTCTGGTATGCCCCAACTATTTTTACGGGAGTATCACAGTCGCATCGAATCGCACGTGAAGAAATCTTTGGACCAGTTCTATCTGTCCTAACATTCCGAACTCCACAAGAAGCAATTGATAAAGCGAATAACACGCCTTTCGGGTTATCTGCCGGTGTTTGGAGCGATAAAGGTTCTCGAATTCTTTGGACGGCAAAGCGGTTACGTGCCGGCGTAATTTGGGCAAATACCTTTAATAAATTTGATCCAGCAAGCCCATTCGGAGGTTATAAAGAATCCGGTTGGGGACGTGAGGGTGGAAGACATGGTCTATCCGGTTACTTGAAGGGCCAATACTAAAATGCGCATAGATGTAATGAAGACTTATAAGTTATTCATCAATGGAAGTTTTCCACGAAGTGAATCTGGTCGAGTTTATGAAGTTAAAGATGCCAAAGGTAAATTTCTAGCGAATCCATGCCTTGGGTCAAGAAAAGATTTGCGCGAATCAGTTGTGGCGGCCAGAACTGCCCATCATGGTTGGTCTAGCGCTACTGCATTCAACCGAGGACAGGTTCTTTATCGCGTTGCTGAAATAATGCAGGGGCGAATTGATCAGTTTGTTGCTGAAATTGTTACGCAAGAGGGAGCAACACCTACCGCTGCGAAAGCTCAAGTGCAGAGCGCAATCGATACCTGGGTTTGGTATGCAGGTTGGTGCGACAAGATTGATTCAATTTCGGGATCTACTAACCCAGTATCTGGTCCGTACTACAACTTCTCAATCCCAGAGAGCCTTGGCGTTGTTGCAATTTTTGCTGATGCAAAGCCTTCATTGTTAAATCTTGTTGCAAGCCTGGCCCCAATTATTGCCAGCGGTAATACTGCAATCTTGATTGCAAATGAGAAGAACCCACTATGCGCAATAACTTTGGCGGAGTGCATTTCTACTAGTGATGTACCTGCCGGCGTAGTAAACGTTCTAACCGGAAAATTCGATCAATTTATATCTTGGGCTGGTTCCCATATGGATATTGATGGAATTGATGCAACAGGTGTTAGCAAGAGCGAATTTTCTGAGCTTAAAGAGCTAGGCGCTGAAAACCTTAAGCGAATTTACTCATTTAGCGAATTGCAATCTACTAAGCGAATGACCAATTTTATGGAAATCAAAACAATTTGGCACCCAATCGGAATCTAATGTTATTTAACAACCTTAATTTTCTTTGCAACAAGTGCGCTCTTTGCCCTTGATACTGCGCTCTTTGATGCCTGATTTGCCGTTGTTGCGACAAGATCAATTCCCCTATTTTGTAGGTTGAAAGTGCGACCAAATACGCCGTTTTTCGCATCTACTTCTTCAGTAATCGAAACTCCAGAGATAGCGGCCTCGAATAGATCAATCACTGCGCTGTCATATCTTTGATTTACATAACCAATCAAATGCTTTTGTGCCGCTTTACTTGCTAGGAAATACTGATCTGGTCGCACTCCAATTAACTTAATTACTTTCTTACCTTTACTTAATTTGGTAATTGAATTTAGGACGCTTCCATCCCGTGACCAGGTAGAGAAGAACACATCTACGCCTTGGTTGGAGAGCTCCGAAACATCGCTCGCTGCGCTAGAAATAGGATCTCGTGCAATTACCTTTACCTTTGACAGCCCATAGTTTGCGCCGGCCTGAAAATTACGAAGCATCAAACCGTTTTTTGGGTTATCGCTGTCCCCCAAGTAGCCAATCTTCCCTGACTTGGAATTCAAGGCTGCCATAACCCCAGCTAAATATGCGCTTTGATCAAGGGCGAATGCCATACAACTAACATTTAAGGATTCGACGCCAGAACTTCCAACTATTGCGAATTCGGATTCAGGATATTTTTCGGACATAAAGTTCATTGCTTCATCAAAGAATGGTCCGACTCCTATTACTAAGTCGTACTTAGCCTTGACTAAGAATTCAATGCGGTTCTCTCGATCAAAATCTATTCCGGTGGTTACCAATTCGCGAACGTCGAAATCAGATAGGCCAAATTTCTTCTTAGCAGCATCTACTCCGATTGCTACAGCATCATCATAAGATTTATCCCCGCGACCACCGACTTCGTAAACAATTCCAATTTTTACCTTTGCTGGTGCTGCTTTGGCAGGTACTGCAATTAATGGCGAGAGTGCAACTAAAGCTAGAAAGACTAAGAAACGTTTAGCCACGAGAGATAAGCCCTAGGGCGTTGTAAGTATCTTTTAAAGTTTTAGATGCAACTGCGTTAGCCTTTTCAGCACCGATTGCGAGAAGCTTATTTAGGTGAGTTTCATCTTGAAGAAGTTTATTCGCCTTATCTCTAACTGGCTTTAGGTAATCGACCACTACATCCGCTACGGCTCCCTTGAAATCTCCATAGCCTTTTCCTTCAAAATCTTGCTGTGACTCATCAATATTTTTACCAGTTAGTGCGCTATAAATAGTTAATAAGTTTGAAATACCAGGCTTTTCTTTCTCATCAAAAGTTACTTCACGACCAGTATCTGTAACTGCGCTCTTAATCTTCTTAGTGTTTATTTCTGGACTATCCATGAGTTCAATAACTCCAGAACTAGCTGAACTTGATTTACTCATCTTCGCCGTTGGTTCTTGTAAATCATTAATCTTTGCTCCAGCTTTTAGAATATAGCCTTCGGGAATTGTGAATGTTTCACCAAATTTTGAGTTGAATCGTTGTCCAAGATCTCGTGTTAATTCAATATGCTGACGCTGATCTTCACCTACTGGGACTTTATTTGCCTGATACAACAAGATGTCTGCGGCCTGCAGGATTGGATATGTAAAGAGTCCAACCACGGTCCGATCTGATCCAGCTTTTTGAGATTTATCTTTAAATTGCGTCATTCGACTGGCTTCACCGAATCCAGTTAGACATTCCAAAACCCAGGCTAATTGATTATGCGCAGGAACATGAGATTGAATGAAGAGCGTACATTTTTCAGGATCAAGTCCTAGCGCAATCAATTGGGCAACTGAAGCAAGAGTGCGACGTTTTAAATCCTCTGGCTTTGTTTCAATAGTCAGTGCATGCAGATCAACTACGCAATAGAACGCATCATTTGAACTTTGAAGATCTACCCACTGCTTAATTGCGCCTAAATAATTTCCAAGATGAAAGGAGTCGTGAGTCGGTTGAATGCCCGACAAAACACGTTCTTTAACTCCGTTATTCATGAGGGCTATCTTTCCATTCATCTCTTGATATCAGTAATTGACCTGCCCGTTTTCCTTCAAGAGTTAAAACAGTTATGCGAACCTTCGCAATATTTATCACATCATGGAGCTGGGGAATACGCCCTAAATGATGCATTACAAAGCCACCAGCAGTTTCATATGGCCCCTCTGGGATAACGATTCCAGTCTGATCGTAAAGATCTTCGAGTGAAATTAAGCCATCAACTTCAAAATCCCCAGTTCGTGCTTGTGGTGTTACTTCTAAATCATCTTCATCGTATTCATCTTGAATGTCACCGATTAGGCACTCGACAAGGTCTTCCAGCGTAACTATTCCGTCAGTTCCGCCATACTCATCCAAAACTACTGCAATATGACTTCGCTTACCGCGCATTTCCGCAAGTGCTGGTAACACCCCTTTGGTTCCCGGAAGATTTAACACAGGTCGAACTAAGTCAAGAATAGTTTCACCTGCCGATGAATTAACTTTTGGATTTAGTAAATCTCGTACGTGAAGGAAACCGATGACTTCATCTGTGCTACCCCTAGTAACTGGATATCTCGAATGTGAGCGTTCAACGGCAACGGTTATTGCATCACTAATTGTTAAGCCGACATCCATGAAATCTACTTCAGTTCTCGGCACCATAATTTCATGTAATTGCAGATCGCCGGCAGCAAATACTTCTTCTACAATTTCGCGCTCTTCTTCACTTAGCGCCGTATGTCCAGAAACCAAGTCAACTAGTTCGGCTTCAGATATTTCGCTGCGAATCTCTTTTGAGCTAAGACCAAATAGTTTTGTAATTGCATCAGTAGATTTTGAAAGCAACCAAATAACTGGACGGAATATTTTCGCCATCAAATCAATTGTTGGAGCTGCTGCGAGCGCAATTATTTCAGTTCGGTAAAGTGCAAGTCGCTTTGGGACAAGTTCGCCAAAAACCAGAGAGATATATGCAATTACAATTGTTATTGAAACGAGTGCAAGGGTTTCACTAACAGTTCTTGATAAGCCCCAATCCTCAAAGATTGGTGCTACATATTTACCAAGGCGCTCGGAACCTAGAGCTGCTGATAAAAATCCTAAGAAGGTAATTCCAACTTGAGCTGCGGCTAAGAACCGGTTTGGATTTTTCGTTAATTGAACTACGCGATCGCCGCGCTTGCTCGTTCCCTCAAGTTGGCGGATCTGGGAATCCCGCAACGAGATCAGGGCAATTTCAGCTGCGACAAAGAATCCAGCTACCGCAATAAAGAGGAGCACCAGGCCGATATCGCGCAGGATGTGGATGGTCACAGGCGTAAGGGTAACTTCTTTGGCTCGGTAGGCGATGCTATGCGGGTGGCGCATATCGCCTCCGACGCGTAACCTATGCCCACGCTCAACCGAGCGGTAGCAAAGCCTTTATCCAAAGGATCGTCGGGCACGTACCTGCCCGGAAAAGGAGAAGTAAAAAGATGGCATCAGTCGTATTTGAAAATGCATCTCGCGTTTATCCAGGCACCACCAAGCCTGCAGTAGATAAGTTAAGTCTAACTATCAATGATGGTGAATTCCTTGTTCTAGTTGGCCCATCAGGTTGCGGAAAATCAACATCACTCCGCATGCTTGCCGGCCTAGAAGAAGTTGATACTGGTTCAATCCGCATTGGCGATAAAGATGTAACTCACGTTGCACCAAAAGATCGCGATATTGCAATGGTGTTCCAGTCATACGCGCTCTATCCACATATGTCCGTAGCCGAAAACATGGGCTTCGCACTAAAGATTGCTGGCATAGATAAAGCAGAACGCGATCGTCGCGTTAAGGAAGCAGCAAAGCTTCTTGATCTTGAAGATTATTTAGACCGTAAGCCAAAGGCGCTATCTGGCGGACAGCGTCAACGCGTAGCAATGGGTCGCGCAATTGTTCGTGAGCCACAAGTGTTCTTGATGGATGAACCGCTATCAAACTTGGATGCAAAGCTTCGTGTTGCAACTCGTACTCAAATTGCCGCACTACAACGTCGTCTTGGAATCACAACAGTTTATGTGACACACGATCAAGTAGAGGCAATGACAATGGGAGATCGCGTAGCAGTTCTTAAAGATGGTCTGCTTCAGCAAGTTGATACACCTCGCAATCTTTATGATCGTCCAGCAAATGCTTTCGTTGCCGGATTTATTGGTTCTCCAGCAATGAACTTGCTGACAGTTCCAGTTTCGGGTGGCAAAGCACAACTTGGTGGCTTCGCTGTTGATGTTCCAGCAAGTGCTGGTGCAGTTGTAACAGTTGGTGTCCGCCCAGAAGGTTTTGTTCCTGCTACTTCAGGTGGCTTCGATGTTCAAGTTGAAGTTGTTGAAGAGCTTGGTTCAGATGCTTTCATCTACGGTAAGCCAGTAGATAAGAGCATTAAGTTTGCACAAGAAACTGATGAAGGCGCACAAGTAATTGTTCGTTGGGATCCAAAGAATCCACCAAAGCCAGGTGCAACAATCTCAGTTAATGCAATTCCAGCTGCGGTTCACCTATTTGATGCAAATTCAGGACTCCGCATTAATTAATTAGTGATAACTAAAAAGCCCCGCTGCCAATATCTGGTGCGGGGCTTTTTTCTGTAACAAATGAATTACTTATTTAAGGCGACCTTTAGATTCTCATCGATTGCGGCTAAGAAGTCTTGAGTATTTAACCAAGGGCTATCTTTTGAAATCAGGATTGCAAGATCCTTAGTCATCTTTCCAGATTCAACAGTTTGTACGCAGACCTTCTCAAGAGTTGATGCAAACTCTGCAAGCGCTGGATTGTTATCCAACTTTGCACGGTGAGATAGACCTTGTGTCCAAGCAAAGATAGATGCAATTGGATTTGTTGAAGTTTGCTTTCCGGCTTGGTGATCGCGGAAGTGACGAGTAACCGTTCCGTGTGCAGCTTCAGATTCAACGGTTAATCCATCTGGAGTCATAAGTACTGAAGTCATTAAACCGAGTGATCCGTAACCTTGTGCGACGGTATCTGATTGCACATCGCCATCGTAATTCTTACAGGCCCAAACATAACCACCCTCCCAACGAAGTGAGGTTGCAACCATGTCATCAATTAAACGGTGCTCATAAGTGATGCCTGCGGCATCAAACTTAGCTTTGAATTCACTCTCGAAAACTTCTGCAAAAATATCTTTGAAGCGACCATCGTAAGCCTTTAAAATTGTGTTCTTAGTCGAAAGAAATACTGGATAGTTTCGGATTAAACCATAATTCATCGATGCACGCGCAAAGTCGCGAATTGAGTCATCTAAGTTATACATACCCATCGCAACACCAGATGATGGAAAATCAAAGACGTTAAATTCCATAGGCTTTGAACCATCTTTAGGTGTGAATGTCATTGTTAGCGTGCCGGCACCTGGAACTCGGAAATCTGTGGCCTTGTACTGATCGCCATATGCATGACGGCCGATAACGATTGGCTTGGTCCAGTTAGGAACAAGTCTTGGCACATTCTTCATAATGATTGGTTCACGGAAAATTACGCCACCCAAAATATTGCGGATAGTTCCATTCGGTGACTTCCACATCTGCTTTAGACCAAATTCTTCAACTCGGGCCTCGTCTGGAGTTATGGTTGCGCACTTAATTCCCACGCCATGCTTCTTTATCGCATTAGCAGAATCAATAGTTACCTGATCATTTGTGGCGTCTCGGTGTTCAATTCCGAGGTCGTAATATTCAAGATTTACATCTAGATAAGGCAAGATCAATTTCTCTTTGATAAATGACCAAATAATGCGAGTCATCTCATCGCCATCTAGTTCAACGACTGTTCCCTCTACTTTAATCTTCGACATTTTCTTCGCCCGTTTCTATTTTCTTCTTAAGTTTTAGAGATCTTTAACATCTGCTTGCTTGGCGCGAACAGCTTCTGCTGCCGCCTTGAGAGCTTCTACTTCTGAAGGAGTTAACGCACCTTCAACAACTTTGCGAACTCCGCTCTTTCCAATTTCGGCTTCAACGCCGAGATATACACCACTGATTCCATATTCGCCATCAACCCAGGCACACACTGGCATTACTGCACCAGAATCTTCCTTGACTGCTTTGGCCATTCTTGCTGCGGCTGCAGATGGTGCGTAATAAGCAGAGCCTGTTTTAAGTAGTGCAACAACTTCTGCACCACCGTTTCTAGTGCGGTCAACAAGTGATTCTATTTTTGCTGAATCCAAAAGTTCAGTTAGCGGCTTACCGTCGACAGTGCAACGACTTGGAACTGGAACCATTGTGTCGCCATGTGAACCAAGAGTTAACGTCTTTACTGAAGCAACAGGTACCTTAAGTTCTTCGGCAACAAAGTTTGTAAAGCGTGCGGTGTCCAACATTCCAGCCTGGCCCATTACACGATTCTTAGGAAACGATGTAGCCAATTGGGTAAGTGCGGTCATTTCATCTAATGGATTTGAAACAACAATAATTACGGCGTTTGGTGAATGCTTAGCAATATTTTCAGCAACGCCTCGAACGATTCCAGCGTTTACGCCGATTAAATCCATACGACTCATGCCTGGCTTGCGTGGCAATCCTGCAGTGATAACTACAACTTCGGAGTTAGCAGTTGCTTCGTATCCTGCACCTTCAGCAGTAGTTGTTGCGCCAACAATCTTTGTTTCGAATCCTTCAATTGATCGGGATTGATTCATATCCAAAGCCAAGCCTTCAGGCTTACCTTCTAAAATATCTGTGAGTACTACTGTTTCAAAGATGTCATATTCTGCTAACCGAAGTGCAGTTGTTGAACCATAAAAACCAGCTCCTACAACAGTAACTTTCCCTGATCTACTCATTTTCTTATTCCCTTTTCTAAGTACTTCTAATTACTTCTAATAAATCCCAATGGCTAAATGTTACTTGGCATGAGGCAGTGTGAGCGCCACCACAAAAAGTAGTATTGCCATTCCAACGGGGAGAATTAGCTCAATCTTTCGGTGGCGATTTGAGCGTAAATATTTAGTAATCGCTATGACGCCAGTGCCCAGTGCAAGTAAAAGCGCTCCTGTTCGGACAACGTTAAAAATCCCAAGGAGAACACCTAGAACGATTATTCCAAATGCAGCAAGCCTCAAACGATCGATAGCAATTTTCATTAAATTCGTTGCGCCATTTCTACAACATTCGAAAGCAGCATTGCGCGAGTCATTGGGCCAACGCCACCCGGCATCGGTGCAATCGCTGATGCAACCTTTGCAACATCTGGATGAACATCTCCAAGTAAACCTGCTGCGGTGCGAGTAATGCCGACATCCAAAACGATTGCTCCTGGCTTAATCATCTCTGGAGTCAAGAAGTGCGCACTTCCAATTGCGGCAACGATTATGTCCGCGCGCTTGGTATGTGAAATAACATCAACAGTTTTAGTGTGGGTAATTGTTACGGTGGCATCGCTACCTCTTTGAGATAGAAGTAAAGCGAGTGGGCGTCCAACGGTTAAACCACGTCCCATAACCACAACATCTTTCCCGGAAGTTGAAAGTGAATAACGATTTAGCAATTCCAGGATGCCACGGGGGGTGCAAGGCAGCGGGGCCTTCTCGCCAATAACTAATCGCCCTAAACTGAGTGGATGCAAACCATCTGCATCTTTGGCTGGGTCGATACTTTCTAATAATAGATTTGCACTTATTCCCTTTGGAACTGGGAGTTGAACAATATAACCAGTGCATTCTTTGCTGTTATTTAAATCCTTGATTGCCGCAAGAACATCGTTCTGACTTGAGTTGGCAGGTAGATCAATTCGAATTGAATTAATTCCAACTTCAGCACAATCTTTATGTTTTCCATCAACGTAAGAATGCGAACCCGCATCATCTCCTACCAAAATTGTTCCAAGTCCTGGCTTGTTGATTAAAGTTGAAACGATTTGGCGTAACTCTTCTTTGATTATTGCCGCTGTGGCTTTACCATCAAGAATTATTGCGCTCATATTGCAATCCTATCGAGAAGAGTTAGGCATGTGAAAAATGGCGAACCCCAGTGAAGAACATGGGTACTCCAGCGCTCTTTGCCGCTTCAATCACTTCAGCATCACGCACACTTCCACCTGGCGCTACGACAGCAGATACTCCGGCGGCTAAGAGAATTTGAAGTCCATCGGCAAATGGAAAGAAAGCATCACTTGCAGCGACGCAACCTTGGGCGCGATTTCCAGCACGATCGATTGCAAGTTTTGCACTATCAACTCTATTTACCTGACCCATACCAACACCGACTGATGCACCGTTCTTCGCCAACAAGATTGCATTGCTCTTAACAGCGCGCACACTTCGCCAGGCAAACTCTAAATCTCGCAAAACTTCCGCGCTCACTTTTCCACCTGATACTTGTTGCCAATTTGCTGAACTATCGCCATCTACATTTATGAGATCAGTCTCTTGAATCAATATGCCACCTGAAATTGGGCGAAGTTCTTCTTTAGCTATTTTATAATCAGAAATTTCTAGAATTCGAATTGATGGTTTCTTGGAGAGAATTTCAATTGCACCATCTTCATATCCTGGTGCAACCACAACCTCAGTAAATATTTCACTTAGCGCTAGAGCCATATTCTTTGATACCGAGCGATTTGCGGCCACTACTCCCCCGAAAGCAGATACTGAATCGCAAGCATGAGCTGCGGCATGAGCGGTTGCGATATCACTGGCTATTGCAATTCCACAAGGATTTGCATGTTTAATAATTGCAACGCATGGTTCGCTGTGATCATAAGCTGCCCGTAGTGCGGCATCAGCATCGGTGTAATTATTAAATGACATTTCTTTGCCATGGTGTTGCTTAGCACTTGTTATTCCAACTGAAGTTGAACTATCTAAGTAAACCGTCGCTGATTGATGTGGATTCTCACCATATCTAAGGTCTGCAATCTTCTTCCAAACCTTGGCTCGCCAGTCGCTCTGATCTAATTCGCTGCCCAACCACTCTGAAATAGCAATGTCGTATTCGGCAGTTTTGCGATATGTAGCCATCGCTAATTTCTGACGTTCTTGCAGTGTAAAGCCACCACTATTCAAAGCTTCATTAAGTAATCCGTATTGCGATGGATCCGAAATAACTGCGACGGATTTATGATTCTTCGCAGCACCACGCAACATACTTGGTCCACCAATATCAATTTGTTCAATACATTCTTCAAATTTTGCGCCGCTTGCGATGGTCTGGGTAAATGGATAGAGATTTATGATTACTAAATCAAAGGGCGCAATATCTTGGGCTGCTAGTTGTGACAAATGCTCCGGATCACTTTGATCGGCCAATATTCCACCATGAATTCTGGGATGCAGCGTCTTTACGCGTCCGCCAAGCATTTCGGGAAAGCCGGTGTACTCCTCGACTGGAATTACTTTTACTCCTGCTTCACGTAAAGTTTTAGCAGTTGAACCAGTAGAAAGAATCTCAATTCCATGTTTTTCCAGGTTCTTACCAAGTTCAACCAAACCAACCTTGTCATAAACGCTGACAAGTGCTCGTGATATTTTCTTGCGATCCATTAAATCCGCCCTGGAATTCCGCTAATAATGAAGTTTTTAAGGGCCTCAACTATGAGCGCTCGTTCCACAATCTTAATGCGTTCATGCAGAGTTGCTTCATCATCTGTTGGCAGAATCTCAACTTCCTTCTGAGCAATAGTCGCACCAGTATCAACACCAGCATCAACCCAGTGCACCGTTGCACCAGTCTTGGTGACTCCTGCGGTCAGCGCATCTCTTACGCCGTGGGCGCCAGGGAAATTGGGCAACAAAGCTGGATGGGTGTTTATTGTGCGGAATTTTTCTACAAATTCTTTGGACAAGATACGCATGAAGCCAACGCTCACAACCAAGTCTGGTTTTAGCTCTGAAAGGTAATTAATTAACTGGGTATCCCAGGATGCTCGATCTGGTGTCATTGGTAAGTTCTTTGTAATTATTCCTGCTGATGTCGCACGAATTAAAACTTCTGAATCTCGATCTGAAACTAGTGCCAGAATTTCTAAATCCAAATCACCAGCACTTTTTGCATCGATGATTGCCTGAGCTAAGGAACCACTTCCGGAGGCTAATAAAACTATCTTCATCTAAAGCTCGCTCTTATGAGCTTTAATTTTCTTTATCAACTTGGGCAGGTACAACCCAAAAATCAGCGCTACTGACTGAATTAGTGCAAAAACAGTCGGCAACTTCCACCAACTGATCCCGACTGGATTCATGTCCTGAGTTAGAAGCGTTCCACCCGCAAAATACGAAAGCGCCATCAACAGCGCCAGTAGTGGAATTAGCGCTTTCACCAATTCAGTCTGCCGAATTGTAAAGGCTTGAAAACGGCGGAAAATAACGATTTGATTAACGAGAATCATTAATACCGGCGCGATTAGCGCTATTAAATAGATTGGATGCTCACTCGTTGGCAATGCACCCAAGATTGGAATGGCGGGAAGAGAATTTAAATCTAAATTTATTGGCGAAATTGAAGTACCAAGCCCTAAAGAAAATCCGGTTCCAAATAGATATGAAATACCGGCCAGAGCCATATTAGGAAGATATAGAAGTTGCAAGAGCGTAAAGAGAATTCCACCCATAATTCCTGGCTGGATAACGATTGCAAGAGACTTCACAACCGCAAAATGCAGACCTAATGAGATTGCTATAAAAATTATGACCAGGCCTAAAAGGGCAAGGAACGAAAAGGTTAATAGCCTAAATCTTTCAAAGGCTTTGGCCTGGTATCCGACGGTTGCACTCAACCCAATAATTGAAACTAATATTGGAGTCAGAATAATATTTGGCTTGATGTTTGTGCTCTGTGAAAGCAAAGCCGCAATTGTTGCAATTGCCGTGTACCAAATCACGATAAATGATCTTGCACCACGTGGATTGCTTAGATAATCGCTGGCTCGACGAAATCCACTTCGGATGGCAAGCCAAGGAAAAATAACTGCTCCAAGTGGAAGGTATGTAAGAGCACCACTTGAGAAGCCAGAAGATAACGCCAATTTAAATGGAATTAAATGTCCACCGAGCCAGAGCCAAATCGCGGCGCGAATTGGATCAGAGGTATTTCCAGTTGCACTACCGGCTGTCGACCATGCGAAGAGCGCGATAAAACTAAGTGGAAATAAAATTAAGGCCACACTGCGCAGCGCCTGTTGAAAAGTAACCAGCAGGATGCGGCCCAAGTTAGTTAACCTTTTTTATTATTTAAAATAGTGCGCATTAATTGCGCGGCTTCACTTGGTGTCTTACCGACGCTAACGCCAACTGCTTCAAGTGCACTCTGCTTTGCAGCAGCGGTTCCAGAAGAACCAGAAACAATCGCTCCAGCATGTCCCATTGTCTTTCCTTCGGGAGCAGTAAAACCTGCAACATAACCAACAACTGGCTTAGTTACATACTCAGCAATAAATGCAGCGGCACGCTCTTCAGCATCGCCACCAATTTCACCAATCATGACAATTGCATCAGTATCTGGATCGTCTTGGAAAGCGCGCAGGCAATCGATATGCGTTGTACCAATAATTGGATCGCCACCAATTCCTACTGCTGTACTGATTCCAAAGTCACGAAGTTCATACATCATTTGATAGGTCAGAGTTCCGGATTTAGAAACTAGTCCGATTCGCCCTGGACCTGTTATGTCTGCTGGAATGATTCCCAGATTAGATTTTCCAGGACTTATTAAACCTGGGCAGTTTGGCCCAATTAAACGAGTAGTTCCTTTTGCAACAGCATATGCATAGAACGCTGCAGAATCATGAACTGGAATTCCTTCAGTAATTACAACTACTAGTGGCAACTTTGCATCAATTGCATCGATGACCGCTGCTTTCGCAAACTTAGGAGGAACAAATACAACCGAAGCGTTTGCCCCTGTTGCAGCAACTGCTTCAGTAACGTTATTAAATACTGGAAGCGTTACTCCTTCGATCTCAACGCTCTGTCCGCCTTTGCCAGGTGTAACTCCACCAACAATTTTTGTTCCGGACTTAATCATTCGCGCAGTATGTTTTGTACCTTCAGAACCAGTCATTCCTTGAACTAGAACTTTAGTATTTTCGTTTACAAAGATCGCCATTATTTTGCCGCCAATTCTGCAGCGCGCGCTGCTGCGCCATCCATAGTGTCAACCTGTTGAATAAGTGGATGCGCCGCCTCGTTCAAGATGCGACGTCCTTCAAGCACATTGTTTCCATCTAATCTAACAACGATTGGCTTAGTTGCCTTATCGCCAAGCATTTCAAGGGCTTGAACAATTCCATTTGCGACGGCATCACATGCAGTAATACCACCGAAGACATTTACGAAAACGCTTCGAACATCGGGATCACCAAGAATAATTCCAAGGCCATCAGCCATTACTTGAGCTGATGCACCGCCGCCGATATCTAGGAAGTTTGCTGGCTTAACGTTGAATTTCTCGCCAGCATAAGCGACGACATCGAGCGTACTCATCACAAGTCCTGCGCCATTTCCAATGATTCCAACCTGACCATCGAGCTTTACATAATTCAAATTCTTAGCTTTGGCTGCTGCTTCTAATGGATTTGCTGAAGCGTGATCAATAAGCGCTTCATGGTCTAGATGTCTAAAGTCTGCACTGTCATCCAATGTTACTTTGCCATCTAGTGCAACAACTTTTCCATCACTTGTTTTAACAAGTGGGTTGATCTCCATAAGAGTTGCATCTTCAGCTACAAATGCCGCCCATAATTTGAGTAATACATCTACAACTTGATCTACAACATCGGCTGGGAATTGCCCGGCTAAAACTATTTCGCGTGCCTTCTCTTTTGAAATTCCGATATTTGGATCGATACCAATTCTTGCTAATTTTTCTGGGGTTTTATGTGCAACTTCTTCAATCTCCATACCGCCAGCAACTGAAGCCATGACTAGGAAATTGCGATTTGCGCGGTCGAGCAAAATTGCTAAGTAGTACTCTGCTTCGATTGGCGCGGCTTGAGCAATCATTACTTTATTAACTATGTGGCCCTTGATATCCATTCCAAGAATTGCAGTGGCTTTCTCTTTTGCGTCGCTCGCACTTTCTGCAAGTTTCACGCCACCAGCTTTACCTCGGCCACCAACTTTTACTTGTGCTTTAACAACCACACGTCCGCCCATTGATTCTGCAGCAGCTTCGGCTTCCTCAGGTGTGTACGCAACTGCGCCACCCAAAACTGGAACGCCGTGTGATTCGAAAAGATCTCGAGCTTGATACTCAAAGAGATCCACTAGTTACCCCATTCGTTATAAATGCTAAATCTTGCGCTTGCGAATAAGCGAAATCCTAGTGGTTGTTTAGAGCTTCTCTACCGGCGCATATCGCAGTAATAACCGCTTTTCTCCGAGTGAACCGAAGTTAATTGTGGCTTCGGCACGATCTCCTTCTCCGATGACAGCGATAACGCTGCCTAATCCAAATGTGTCATGTGACACACGATCTCCAACGTTCAAAACCATTGTCGAAGATGCTTTGCGTCCTGTCGCTCTTGGGGCTGGAGTGAAATGTGATGTCTTTAAAATACTGGCCCTAGAAGGTGCCGGTGCGTGCTCATTCCATTCAATTACCTCATCTGGAATTTCCGAAAGAAATCTTGAAGCTGGATTGTAGGTTGGCGCACCCCATGAACTTCGATATTCAGATCGTGAAATAAATAATCGAGTACGTGCTCTAGTTAATCCAACGTATGCCAGTCGGCGCTCCTCTTCAATCTCTTTTGGATCACCCAAAGTTCTAGAGTGCGGAAATATTCCTTCTTCCATTCCAGTTAAAAATACCGTTGGAAATTCCAAGCCTTTTGCTGTGTGTAGCGTCATTAGCGTAACTACACCGCCATGATCTTCGCCTTCAGGAATTTGATCTGAATCTGCAACAAGTGAAACGTTCTCCAGAAAATCTAGAAGTGAAATTTCTTCACCTTCTTCAACTTCGCCCTCTTCATATTCAACTGCAACAGAGACCAATTCCTGTAAATTCTCGACGCGCGATTCATCTTGCAAATCATCGCTCTTCTCAAGTTCGTGAAGCAACCCTGATTGCTCTAGGACAGCTTGCGCAATAATCGATGGCCGAGTTTTGGCTTCGACCAAGAAAGTTAACGAAGTTATCAAGTGAACGAAGTCGTTTATTGCGGCGATTGATCGAGTTGGAATACTTGGAACTTCTGCCGCGCGATTAAGGGCGCTCCAAAATGAGATATCGGAATCTTTAGCAAATAGGTCAACAGTGTCTAGTGCGCGATCGCCGATTCCACGCTTTGGCGTATTGATAATTCTGCGAAGTGAAATTTCATCCTCAGAATTAACTAACACTCGAAGATAGGCTAAGAAATCTTTTACCTCTTTACGCTCATAGAAGCGCACTCCACCAACAACTTTGTATGGGATGGCTGAACGTAAAAAAACTTCCTCAAATACTCGAGACTGGGCATTTGTGCGATAGAAAATTGCGGTATCGCCAGGTTGTGAAAGGCTCTCTTTTCTTAGGCGGCCAATCTCCGAAACTATATGGTCAGCTTCATCGTGTTCACTTTCCGCGACGTAACCTGTAATTTTTGAACCAGAGCCAGATTCGGACCAAAGGTTCTTAGCTTTACGACCTTCGTTGTTTGAAATTACAGCGTTTGCTGCTGTCAGAATATTTTGGGTTGAGCGATAATTTTGTTCAAGAAGAATTGTTTTAGCACTTGGATAATCCGCTTCAAATTGCAGAATGTTTCGAATATTTGCGCCACGAAAGGCATAGATTGATTGATCTGCATCGCCAACAACGCAGAGTTCGGCAAGTGGGATTCCCTCTCCTTCGGTACCAACAAGCTCTTTAATCAACATGTATTGCGCATGATTTGTATCTTGATACTCATCGACTAAAACATGGCGAAAGCGTGATCGATAACGTTGGCGACTCTCGGGATAACGTTGCAAGATTTCAACAGTTCTTCCAATTAAATCATCAAAATCCATAGCATTCGCACTAGCCAATCGCTTTTGATAATGCGCAAATACTTCGGCAACAATTTCATTAAATTGATTATCAGCCGATTGCACAAAATCAGCTGGGCCTTGAAGTTCATTCTTGGCCTGTGAGATGAGACCGGCGACCGCTCTTGGTGCATAACGTTTTATATCTAGATTCATATCTTTCATTACCAGCGTGATAAGTCGCAAACTATCTGATGAATCATAAATTGTGAAAGAGTTTGAGTAACCAATTTTAGATGCTTCTTGGCGCAAGATTCGAACACATGCGGAGTGAAATGTAGAGACCCACATTGATTTTGCCCGATCGCCAACTAGATCTGCAACGCGCTCTTTCATTTCTGCTGCAGCTTTATTTGTAAAAGTAATTGCTAGAACCTCATAAGGATTTACGCCACGTTCTCCCAATAAGTATGCGATTCGCCTTGTTAGAACTCGCGTCTTCCCAGAACCAGCACCAGCCACTACTAAAAGCGGAGAACCCTCATGAGTAACAGCTGCTTGCTGTTGTGGGTTCAATCCATCGATTAGTGACTCTGCAGACATAGGTCGGAGTCTAACGACTCACATAATCCATAAAGTTCTCCTAAGATTGCCCAATGCCTCCTTTAGATGATTCCGAAATTGAACGCGTCCTTGTAGTGACTGCTCACCCCGACGACCTAGATTTCGGGGCCGCAGGAACGATTGCGCAATGGACGGCGATGGGAATCGAAGTTTCATATTGCATATGCACTAATGGTGACCAAGGCGGCGAGGATCCAGATGTTCCTCGGGAAGATATGCCAAAGATTCGCCAACGTGAACAGCGCGATGCTGGAAAAGTTCTTGGTGTAATAAATATTGAATTCCTAAATCACCGTGATGGTTGGTTGGTGCCAACAATTGAATTACGTAAACAGATAGTTCGTGAAATTCGAAAGAGCAAACCTCAACGAATGCTTATCCAAAGTCCGGAACGAAATTGGGATCGGCTCTTTTCAAGTCATCCGGATCATATGGCGGCAGGTGAAGCGGCAATTCAGGCCGTTTATCCGGATGCTAGAAACCCATTCGCTTTTGAAGAGCTATTGAAAGATGAAGGTTTAGAACCTTGGCGCGTACGCGAAGTCTGGGTAATGTCTCATCACACTCCAGACCACTTTGTGGATGTCACTGAAACTTTCGATAAGAAGATTGCGGCACTACAAGCCCATGTAAGTCAGACAGCGCACAATCCTGATTTAGAGAAGATGATTCGCGAGTGGGGCGAGCGAAATGCAAAGTTAAATGGCTTAGCCGATGGAAGAGTCGCTGAAATATTTAGAATAGTTACTAGCGATTAATTAGCGAGCACTTGCACGTTCGATAGTAATTGCTTGGTTTGGAACGCCTCCACCTGCTGGATTTGAATTATCAGATCCAAGTGCGGCAACCGCTTTCACAATATCTAAACCTTTAGTTACTTTGCCCCATAGTGTGTAATTTGGGCCTAGGCGCGAATTATCATCATAAACGATGAAGAATTGGCTGCCATTTGTATTAGCACCCGAGTTTGCCATTGCTACAGAACCTGCTGGATAAATATTTCCCGTACCGGTTGGAAGATTCTCATCTGGAACTTGCCATGCCGGTCCACCTGAACCTGAAGCAGTTGGATCACCACATTGGAGAACAAAAATTCCAGAAGTCGTTATGCGGTGACAAGGTGAATTATCGAAGTATCCCTTGTTTGCCAAGTAGCTCATGGAGATAACAGTTAACGGTGCATTGACACCATCTGCAGCAATCTGAATCTCTCCGCAATTTGTCTTGAAAGTAATAATTTTATTTACATGTGGTCGCTTTATTGAAGGGACTGGTAACCGCATTGGTGAGTGCCCAACAGCCTTGGTGTCTTTGCAGAGCGCAAGCAATGAAGAAGTCTGACTAGCTTTCTTGAACTTCTTAGTTTTTTCGGCGCTTGCAGGTGCAGCAATCAGAATAGAAGCGATCAACGTTGTAACAATCACAACAGTAGTTGAACGTCTCATTCTAAATTACTCCCACTCAATAGTTCCGGGCGGTTTAGACGTTACATCTAGAACCACTCGATTTACTTCTCGAACTTCATTTGTAATTCGAGTTGAAATCTTCTCCAATACTTCGTACGGAATCCGACTCCAATCTGCAGTCATTGCATCTTCTGATGAAACTGGCCGAAGAACAATTGGGTGACCATAAGTTCGGCCATCTCCTTGCACTCCAACACTTCTTACATCAGCTAATAAAACAACTGGACACTGCCAAATTATCCGATCTAAATCTGCATTACGCAATTCAATTCGAGCAATTGCATCAGCTTTTCGCAATATTCTAAGGTTATTCTCAGTCACTTCGCCAACTATCCGAATTGCAAGACCAGGTCCTGGAAAAGGTTGACGCCAAATAATTTCCTCAGGCAGTCCCATTGATAATCCGGCATATCGAACTTCATCTTTAAAAAGCGTACGCAGTGGTTCGATTAATTTAAATTGCAGATCATCAGGCAATCCACCAACGTTATGGTGCGATTTAATATTTGCTGCGCCTTCTCCGCCACCAGATTCAACTACATCAGGATACAAAGTTCCCTGTACTAAAAAATCAATTGGTTCGGTTGCTGAAATTTCTCTAGCAGCTGCCTCGAAGACTCGAATAAATTCAGTGCCGATAATCTTTCGCTTTGTTTCAGGGTCCGTAACGCCTGCAAGTGCTTTCAAGAAGCGCTCTTTAGCATCGACAACCTTAAGCGTGACGCCGGTAGATGCAACAAAGTCACGTTCTACTTGTTCCGCTTCGCCTTCGCGCAGTAATCCATGATCTACAAAGACGCAGGTGAGTTGTGAGCCCACCGCTTTCTGCACAATCGCTGCGGCAACTGCCGAGTCAACGCCACCAGATAGGCCACAAAGAACTCGCCCCTTGCCGACAAGAGCCTTAACTTTTTCAACTTCTGTTGTAACAATATTCTCGGAGTTCCAAGTTGGTATACACCCGACGATATCGATTAACCAACGTCGTAATACTTCTTGACCATTTTCAGAGTGCAGGACTTCGGGATGGAATTGCACACCTGCAAATTTCGCATCGCCACTTTCGAAGGCAACAATTGGCGTATCAACTGTTGCGGCTGTAGAAGTAAAGCCGGTTGGCGCTGTTGTAACGCTGTCACCGTGGCTCATCCAAACGCTAAATTCTTTAGGCAGACCATTTAACAATTTCGAATTTGAAGTATGAGAAAGAGTTGTCCGGCCGAATTCTGATTTACCAGTTTGGGTTACAACTCCCCCAAGTGCCGATGCCATGACTTGGAAACCGTAACAAATTCCGAAGATTGGGATACCAGCTTCAAAAATCTTTGGATCTAGGGTTGGTGCGCCAGCTTCATAAACGCTTGATGGCCCACCAGATAAAATTATGGCAACCGGATTCTTCTCCAGCATTTTTTCAATGGGCATTGATGAGGGAACAATTTCCGAATAAACCTGGGCTTGGCGAACTCGACGAGCAATTAATTGCGCATATTGCGCCCCAAAATCAACGACTAATACCAGCTCTTGAGTTTTGGTATTAGACACGATCGATTACAACTTCAACGCGCTGGAACTCTTTTAGATCTGAGTAACCAGATGTAGCCATCGCACGTCGCAGTGCACCGAACAAATTCATACTTCCATCTGCAAGGTGAGATGGACCAACGAGTATCTCTTCCAAAGTTCCGACAATTCCAACTTGAACTCTGTCACCGCGAGGTAATTCTGTGTGATGTGCTTCAGAACCCCAGTGCCAACCTTTGCCTGGTGATTCAACTGCTTTCGCAAGTGGCGAGCCCATCATTACGGCATCGGCACCGCAAGCAATTGCCTTTGCAATATCGCCAGATTTACCAACAGAGCCATCGGCGATCACGTGAACAAAACGTCCACCAGATTCATCCATGTAATCACGACGAGCAGATGCGACTTCGGCAACAGCAGATGCCATTGGTACCGCGATACCTAATACTGAACGAGTTGTGTGTGCCGCGCCGCCACCAAATCCAACTAGCACACCAGCAGCACCAGCGCGCATCAAGTGAAGAGCACCAGTACCAGTTGCACAGCCACCAACAATTACTGGGACATCTAATTCATAAATAAATTTCTTTAAGTTTAATGGCGCAATTTCAGTCGAAACATGTTCGGCGCTCACAGTGGTTCCGCGAATAACGAAGATATCTACACCAGCATCAATAACAGCCTTTGCATGTTCAGCTGTTCGTTGTGGTGAAAGGGCCGCAGCGACCGTCACACCTGATGCGCGAATTTGTGCGATACGTTCTTTAATAAGTTCCGGACGAATAGGTAATGAGTAAAGTTCCTGCATTCTGCGAATAGCTTTTTCTTGTGGCATCGATGCAATTTCACCAAGTGGAATTCTTGGATCATCGTGCCTTGTCCAAAGTCCTTCGAGGTTTAAAACTCCAAGTCCGCCAAGCTTTCCGATGGCGATTGCAGTATCTGGTGATACAACAGAATCCATTGGAGCAGCCATCATTGGAAGTGCAAATTTGTAAGCATCAATCTGCCAGTTGATTGAAACCTCTTCTGGGTCACGAGTACGGCGGCTTGGAACTATCGCAATGTCATCAAATGAATAGCCAACGCGAGCACGCTTTCCTGGGCCAATTTCAATTTCGTTCATGGCTACTTTCCTTTTCCGGTGTAGTTAGGTGCATCTGCAACGTGTAAAACATCATGTGGATGGCTCTCTTGAAGTCCCGCTGAAGTAATCTGAATTAGCTGGCCATTTTGCTGCAAATCAGCAATTGTCGGAGAACCCGCATAGCCCATACCAGAGCGTAATCCGCCAACTAATTGGTGAACCATTTCAGCAACGGGTCCGCGATAGGCAACTCTTCCTTCGATACCTTCTGGAACTAATTTATCTTCAGCAAGAACGTCATCTTGCATGTAACGGTCCTTCGAATAAGATTTTTTATCACCGCGGGATTGCATTGCTCCGAGTGAGCCCATTCCGCGATAAGCCTTATATTTTTTGCCATCTATTTCAACAAGTTCACCTGGTGACTCATCGCAACCTGCAAGAAGTGAGCCGAGCATTACTGAATCTGCACCAGCAACAATTGCTTTTGCGATATCACCAGAATATTGCAAGCCGCCATCTGCGATTAACGGAATGTCAGCTTTGACGCAAGCTTTGTGGGCCTCAATGATTGCGGTAATTTGTGGAACTCCTACACCAGCAACAACTCGAGTTGTGCAAATAGATCCAGGGCCAACACCAACTTTAACGGCATCCGCACCGGCATTTATTAGTGCCTGTGCACCAGCACGTGTTGCGACATTGCCACCAATAATTTGAATGCCTGGAAATTCTTTCTTGATGCGGGCAATCGCATCCAATACTGCGCGGTGATGTCCGTGTGCGGTGTCTACGACTACAACATCAACTCCGGCTTCGATTAGCGCCGATGCTCGAGCAAATCCATCATCACCAACACCTACTGCGGCACCAACTATTCCATGGGCCTTTACTGCCTTAACATTTTTGACTTGATCCTCAATTGGCAAATTTCGGTGAATTATTCCGATGCCACCAGCTTTTGCCATTGCGATTGCCATAGGTGATTCAGTAACAGTGTCCATCGCTGATGAGACAAGTGGAATATCTAAGGAAATTTTCCGAGTAAGTCGAGTCTTCGTATCAACTTCACTTGGTACGACATCGGAAGCATCAGGGAGCAGAAGGACGTCATCGTAAGTGAGTCCAAGCATTACGACTTTGTCGCGAGCACCTTCAAGCATTGGGCAAGTCTAGTCAATCAAAATAGGCGTTTTACCCGCTATTAAACGGCCAGAGCCTGCAGAATCTCTTCTCGGGCTTCACTAAGTCCTTCGGTAATTACCACTTTGCTGTGGATTTTTCCTTTTGCAGATTTCCAGCCAGGTCCACCCAATAGAACTCTTGGTGCTGGCCGGATTGTTGGAAGCTCATTCACAAAAGTATGATCTGCATTCTCGCCAAGTTGGGCCCAGAGAAAAATTGCTGGTGGCGCGGATTTAATTACAACTTGATTAAGCGCTGTTTGTGGAGTTCTGGCACCAAGAAATAAGCATTCGACCTTGGCTTCAGCCAAAACTGCGGCGAGCGCCATCAATGCAAGTGAGTGCATTTCATTTTCAACACATGCAAGCAGTACCGGCCGTGAATTCTTAGGCTTATCAATCTTTCCAAGGCTTTCACTTAATATCTTTCGTAGTAACTCACTCAGAAAATGTTCAACTTCAATTCCATCACCCGTGCGCACCCATTCATCTCCCACTTCAATTAACAGTGGGGATAGGACTTCAAGCCAGGTGGCTTCAACACCGATACCTGCAATTGATTTTCTTATGAGTTTTTCAAGCTGTGCCTGATCAAATTTCATAGCCGAGCGATGGAGCAGAGTTACAAGATCCGCTTGGCTCTCTGGTACTCGACAAACCTTTTCAATTGCTTGCCTACTTCCCTGCACATTTAGTTTTAGTGCTTTTAGAGCTGCATCTTTCGGTGCTACCCCGGCAACAACGAGTCGAACCATTGCAGTTAATCGAATTAAATCAGTTGCAGAATATCTTCGATGTGTACCGACGTTGTGCTTACTAGGACCTAAGCCATACCGGCGATCCCAAGTACGAAGAGTTGAGGGCGCCACCCCAAGCATTCGGGCTACGGCTGCGACTGGGAGCGATTCCTTTGAATCAAGGGTCTCAAGCGCGGGGGTCATGCTGCAATTGTCCCTAGAAGCTGTGAACCTTGCCACCTGAAAACGCTTAAATTACGCAACAAAAGCCGGTGGATTGTTGAACAACCTATGGCGCGGTTGTACTATCGCTTAGAGCAGTAAATACGTGAACAGGAGCCCGGATGACTACACAGATACAGCCAAGACCAATCGCTTCTGATTGGGAATGGCAAGAATCTGCTGCATGTCGTGAGCTTCCTACTGAAATGTTCTTCTATACAGATGGAGAGCGTGGACCTCGCCGCAAGAATCGTGAGAATGCCGCAAAGGCTGTGTGTGCCTCATGTCCCGTATTGCAAGCATGTAGAAAGCAAGCCCTTACTTTGGCTGAGCCATATGGAATCTGGGGTGGCTTAACTGAAGACGATCGCTTAAATATATTAAGCCATAATCAGAGCGCTGATGAAGGTACTTTCTCTACCGCTTCTTAATTACTGAATATTTTTCCAGGATTTAGAATTCCATTTGGATCAAGGGCGCGCTTTATAGAACGCATCACGTTAACTCCATTTTCTCCAACTTCCTTTACGAGATCTTCAATTTTTACAGATCCAATTCCGTGTTCACCGGTGCAAGTACCACCCATATCAATAATTCGACCGGTTAATTGATGAGTTAATTTACGAACTTCGACGAGATCCTCCGGCTTTTCTGGATCGGTAACTATTGAAACATGGAAATTTCCATCAGCGACATGGCCCAAAATTGAAAACTTAAATCTTGAGGCGTTAAAGATTTCGCTTGCTACTCTAACAGCTTCGGCCAACCTAGATAATGGAACTGCCGTGTCGGTGCTGACAGTTCGCATTCCAGGATTTGCTGCCATCGCTGCCCAATGTGCATTGTGTCTTGCTTGCCATAATTTTCGCCTAGCACCTTCATCGGCGGCCCATTCGAAATCACTGCCATGAAATTCCGCAGCAATCTCTGCTACGGCTTTGGCTTCCTCTTCGACACCTTGCGGCGTTCCATGAAATTCGAAGAGCAAAGTTGGTGCAACCTTTAGATTCAAACCATCTAAGGCATTTACATTTTGAATGCAAACCTCATCTAGGAATTCACATCTAGCAATTGAAATTCCCATTCTGACGATGGCTGTCGCTGCCTGAAATCCATCAGAAAGGGTTGGAAAGTTAACTATCGCAGCAGCCATTTTTTCAGGTATGCCATTTAACTTAAGTGCAATCTCGGTAATGACTGCAAGAGTTCCTTCCGATCCAACAAGCAACCTAGTTATGTCATAACCTGCCGAAAGTTTCCGAGTTTCGCGACCTGCTTCAATAATTGTTCCGTCAGCAAGTACGGCAGTCAGAGCCAAGACGTTCTCTCTCATCGTTCCGTAACGCACACTTGTAGTACCTGCAGCACCTGTTGAAGCCATACCTCCGATAGTTGCATCAGCACCTGGATCAACTGAAAAGAAGAGACCTTCACGTGATAGCCGTTCATTTAGCGCCATGCGCCGAACCCCGGCTTGGACGCGAACGGTCAGATCATCTGGTCGAACATCTAAAATTTTATTCATGTTAGTCAGATCTAAACTAAGGCCACCAAATAATGGAATTGCATTACCTTCTAATGATGTGCCAGCTCCGAATGGAGTAACCGGAATTCTTTCTTGATTGCAGTAGGCAAGTACTTTTGAAACTTCTTCTGTAGAACTAACCATTGCCACTGCGGAGGGAAGGATTGGTAGGTGAGCCGACTCATCCATGCCATGTTGTTCTAAAACAGATTTGCTTGAACTCACTCCACCAGAAACAAGGGATTTTAAGTGCTCCAATTGCTTGGGGGTGAGATCAACTCGGTTAGAAACACTTGTCATTTCTGCCTTCCAACAACCTTAAGAAGCTCGCTGAATACGAGATCAATCTCGTTCTTGGTTTGATCGCTAAGGGTTACGCTAACTGGGCCGCGCTGACGACTTGAAGTAAAGATTCCTTGTTTTACTAATAAATATTTTTCAACTGCGACATAGGCATCAATGGTTGGTTGAAATGCAACTAAGTTTTTAACGCAAGCATGAATTGCAGTAGCACGTGCCAAATCGTTGGCTTCCAAAGCCTCCCAAAGCGCGATAATTGCCCAAGGAATTTCAGCGCCTGGCATTGTTCCTACAAGTCCAAGTGGGTGCGTATCCAGCAAATCCAAACCACTCTGGCCCTCATAAACTTTTGCATTTCCGCCTGCAATTTCTTGTAACGCCGCCATACGGTCTTTAACTGGCTTTGCTTCTGGCTTAAATTGCACGCGGGTATTGCCATATTTCTCAAGCAACTTTCCATACAACTCAAGTTCAAGTGGTTGACCCATGTAATTACTTGCATCCTGGACTATTAACGGAATCTCCACTGCTTCAATAATTGTGGAGTAGTAAGAATAGATTTCGGATGAGGTTGCCGGGAATGATGCAGGAGGGGTTGCTATTAGTGCGGTTGCGCCATCAGCTTCTGCAGCTTTTGCCAATTGAACTGCAATTGCGGTGCTCTCGCCGCCAACGCTAACGATTAGGGGCAAGCGTCCGTCAAGTATGCGAAGCACAATCTGCCATTGTTTGCGCCGTTCGGCCGCACTAAACCGCATTACCTCTGAAACCATTGCCAGAACTAAACCTTTAACACCGCACTTAATTAACCAATTGATTTCGGTTTCAAAAACACCTTCATCAATTTCATCGTTCTCATCCAAAGGAGTTTGGATTACGGGGTAAACGCCTCTATTCAAAGTGATACCTTTTCGCTATTCGGTATGTGAAAGAATAGCCGATAGGAAATCTTTTGTTCGAGGGTGTTTTGGATTATCGAAGAGTTGACTTGGTGGTCCCTCTTCAACGATTTTGCCTTCATCCATGAATATTACCCGGTCAGCGACTTGTCGAACAAAGCCCATCTCATGCGTTACTACTAACATCGTCATTCCATCATCAACTAATTTGCGCATAACGCCTAGAACTTCACCAACAATTTCGGGATCCAAAGCACTGGTTGCTTCATCAAATAGCATCACCTCAGGATTCATTGCTAACGCTCGGGCAATGGCTACACGTTGTTGCTGGCCACCAGAAAGTTCTTCTGGGAAATGATCCATTTTCTCCGATAGTCCAACCATTTCAAGTAAGTTGCGAGCCTTCTGCTCTCGTTCTTTCTGGTCTTCCTTCAGAACATACTTAGGTCCAGCGATGATATTTTCAATTGCCGTTAGATGTGGAAATAAATTGAATTGCTGAAAAACCATTCCAACTTTTGTGCGTAATTGGGCTATTTTTAGCGCAGGTACAGAATGTCCGCCTTTGCCATCGACTTTTACTTCCTCTCCGGCAATAGAGATAGAACCTGAATCTGCAATTTCAAGAAAGTTTATGCAACGAAGTAACGTTGATTTTCCACTCCCAGAAGGTCCAATAATTCCAACAACTTCTCCTTTTTGTATTGTTGTAGAGAAATCTTCCAGCACTAGGTTGGATCCAAAACTCTTTGTAAGATTCTTAATTTCAATTATCGGTGTACTCATAGCGCAACTCCTACTTTCCTTTTTGAAGCCTTCTTGACGGCATAACCGTTTTTCATGCGTTTTTCCAAATATGTAACAAAACGAATTGACGGATAACCAACCGCTAAATAAAGAAGAAATACCATCGCGTAAATAGTCATGTAGTCATAATTTTGAGCCGCAATTATCTGCCCTTTAAACATCAATTCTTGAATTGTAACGACAGATGCAAGGGAAGTATCTTTGAAGAGCGAAACAATATAGTTTCCGAGGGTCGGAATTAGTGTTCGCAAGGCTTGTGGAAATATTACTCGTCGCATGGCTACAGAACTTTTCATTCCCAAAGCGGCGGCGGCATCGTGTTGCCCTTTTGAAACAGCTTCTATTCCCCCACGATAAACCTCAGAAAGGTAGGCAGTTACATTTAATGATAATCCGATGTACGCCGCAGAAAGCGGATTCAATCGAATTCCGACAAATGGTAAAGCGTAATAAATGAAAATCAATTGAACCAATAGCGGAGTTGATCGAACTATGGTTACGTAAGAACCAGTTATAGCCCTTAACCAACGCCTTTTTGACATTTTAGCGAGGGCTACAAAGACGCCAGCAACTAAACTTGTTGCTCCGCAAATAATAGTTAAAAATATAGTCATCAAGAGTCCCAAGGAGAGAACACCAAGGGCGGAGTAGGCATTATCAATATTAAAAAGCATTTTTGATCCTAACTATTGCTAGTAAGTAACAATTAAAGAACTTAACAGGATGCTAAAGAGAAAGGCGGCAGACTCTCGAAGAAAGCCTGCCGCCTCTAAATTTCCTACTCGTTATGGCTTGTAGTTAGGCATGAAGAGGTTATCTCCATCTCCTAGTCCATACTTCTTTAGGATTTGTGTGATCACGCCGTGATCGCGCAATTCAGCCAAACCGCGTGAATAGGCTTGATTCAATGAGCAATCTGCAGGACGCAGAGCAAATTTTGCATCAGTATCCTGGAAATCAACAGGAGGGTTTGATGTTGCTGCGCTCAAAATCTTTAACCCTGAACCAGGATTGCTGATCATGTATGCGCCCTCTTTTGGCGCATCATCAACAACAACATCTACTTTCCCTGATGCTAGAGATTGGAACTCAGAGTTTGAATCTGGCACTAATACCAAATCTGGTTTTGGTGAAAGCTTAGCGAGGAATTCACCAACGAATGATCCTGTAAGTACGCCAACTTTCACACCAGGCTTTTGCAAGTCTGCCCAAGTTTTAATACCTTTTGGATTATCGGATTTAACCATCAGAGTTGTTCCGTACCACCAAGCAGTTGTGGTAAACGCGATGGATTTTAAGCGATCTGGATTTTCATGGATGTCGCCACCAATAACATCAATTCGCTTTGAAAGTAGTGCTGGAATCATCTGAGGCCACTGCAACAAAATGTCCTTGTGCTTTTTGATCCCAATATATTCTAGGACCGCAATATTGATGTCGTAATCAATACCAGTCATTTTTCCGTTCTCGGTGTACATGTATGGCGCGGCATCGTAAACGCCTAGATTAATACCTTTGATTACCGCATTAGAATATGAACGGTCTTTGCAATCCATATTTGGTAGGCGGCCCTTCATAGGGGTCCATCCAAAGTTTTTTGTAAAGTATGAATAATTGATATCGCCTGCAGCAGCATGTGCTGATGAGATACCAATACTTACAGTTGCAGCGAAAGTTGTACTGGCAACAAGAATCGCCAATCCCGCTTTGCGCTTCATTAATTTTGCTATAACCATTCTTTTCTCTCCCTTTTTTGAATGTGAACTAGCAGATTTGGAATACCGCGAGTACCCCCAAGTACCCACCTCGCCCAATCCCCATGCCTCGCCAAAGGAGGAGGTTTAAACGTTGCGTTACGATGACAGATTATCTATAATCTGTCAATACTATTCGGCTGATCTTTTTGGCTGATTTAATCGGAGGTAAATAATGAAAATTGTGCGCATTAAGGCAGCAGGGCTCCGGGGCGCCACTCCGAAGGGTGGTTGGTCTGATGAACTAAAGCCAGACACGGTGGTTCACACGTTAATTGCAGTCGAAACTGATGAAGGAATTACTGGAATTGGATCAGTCTTTACAAGCGAGGCTCTTGTTAAAGCTTCACTCGAAATTCTCGAGCCTCTTCTTATTGGGGAGCGTGCAGACGAGCCATCGCGAGTAAGTGAAAAATTACATCAGAATACTTTTTGGCAAGGCCGTGGTGGCGCTATCACCCACACAATTAGTGGAATAGATATTGCGCTTTGGGATATTTTTGGAAAAGCAACAAAGCAACCTATCGGGCGCTTTTTTGGTGGAAGAGTTAGAGAAAGAGTTATGCCTTACGCATCTCTATTGATGGATGAACCAAAGCTCATGGCAGCTAATCTAGAGAATTTGTTATCTCAGGGATTCATGGCATTCAAAATTGGTTGGGGCGCATATGGGCGAATTGATGATAAGCATGATGAGCTGCTAGTAAAGACGGCCCGAGAAACAATTGGTGATAAAGCTTTTCTTGCTGTTGATGCAGGTGCAAGTGACGCTTACTGGCGTAATGGGCTTCGGTGGGCCATTAACACTTCTCATATGCTGGCTTTCTATCAAGTTGGTTGGCTAGAGGAAGCAATCAGACCTGATGATCTAGATAACTTTGTGGAGCTACGTAAACAATCAAGTGTGCCGATTTCAGGTGGCGAAGTTTTGACTCGCAGGCAGAGTTTCTTGCCATTCTTACAAGATGGCGCCTTTGATATTGTCCAACCCGACGTAACGAAAGTTGGCGGAATAAGCGAATTCAAAAAGATTGCCACCCTGGCAGATGCCTATGGCGTTCAAGTTATTCCACATGGATGGAATACGGCCGTGGGGTTGGCAACCGATTTACAGCTTGCATCTTCAATAAGCAGTTCAAATAAGGTCGAATACATAACGGGTTCTGCCTACGTAGATGACATTGGAAAAACTCCATGGAAGCTGGATTCAGATGGATTCCTAGAGATCCCTAGTGGGCCAGGTTTAGGCTACGAACTCGACCCAGATAAAGTGGAAAAATACACGGGAGCGAAAGGTTTCATTTAATTCTTTTTCAGGTGTTAGGTAGACTTATCCGATGTCCTTAAGTAAACAACCAATCTCGCAGCGTTCAAGTGTTGCGCACTTTCTTCGTGAACAAATCATCTCTGGCGAACTAATGCCAGGTTCTCAGGTGAAACAGAATGAGGTTGCCGAAAAATTCAAATGTAGTCCTGGACCCGTTCGCGAAGCCATGCGTGATCTTGAGAGCGAGGGCCTTCTTGAACATATTCCCAATCGTGGCGTCTTCGTTACTTCCATTTCAAACGAAGAGTTTCTGCATATGTTGCTACCAGTTCGCCTGGTCATGGAGCAATTTGCGTTACGAAATGCGCGCGCTAAATTTACTCCTTATGTAGTCAAAGAACTTCAAAATCAAATTGAACAGATGCGCGCTGGAGCCAAGTTAAAGAATATTAAAATGGTCAATGAAGCGGATATTAAATTCCATACAATAACCATGGAAGTTGCAGCCTCAACGCAAACTCTTAACTTGTGGAAGGCCGTCTTATCTAGAGTTCGCTTGGAATTCTATAAATACGGACCTAGTCCAAGTTTATCCAAGCAAGCATCCGAGCACGCAGCCCTACTTGAAGTCCTAACAACTGGTTCGCCAACAAAGATTGATGAAATACTTAAATGGCACATAATCGGAACAGTTCAAACTCGGATCTCAAAAAAAGTTGATGGAAAGAGCGTTTAAATAGTTGGGGTCTTGTAAAGAACCTTTCCAGAATCTTTGATCTCAATTTCAACTAAATACTTTTTAATAGTTTCAGTATCAAAATCAATGCCAAGACCAGGACGTTCTGGAACTTGAATCATTCCATCACTCTGAATTTCAATCTTGTTCTTATTCATTTCTGCACATAGCGCCTTCGGTTCCATTGGATATTCGGCAAGCCAGAACTCTTTCAAGCCAGCAAATGGGTGCATCGAGGCTGCCAGTGCGGAATGAGAAGTAAAAGTGTGATTAACAAATTGGACTCCTTGCTTCACCGCATGTTGAGCAACTTTGTAGGCTGGTCCAATTCCGCCGATATATCCAGTATCAATCTGAATGTACTCAACTCCACCTTGATCAATTAAATGCTCGGCCTGATATCGATTGTGTGCTCCCTCTCCCCCAGCCAGTGGAACCTTTGGAGTACGTAACGACAAATTCTTGTATAGCGAAATAGCAGCGGCTGATACTGGTTCTTCGTACCATTTTACTTTCGCCTCAGATAGCGCTTTCAACCGAAGGGCTGCTGCATCAACGTCATCTCCGAAAACAGTTCCAGCATCGATCATTAAATGACCGTCACTTCCAATTCCTTCGCGAGCGGCAAATATATGTTCGGCATCCTGTTCAACAGAGCCACGTCCAAATGGTCCCCAACCAAATTTAATTGCGGAGAAACCACGGGTGCGCATAGATCTTGCTTTTTCTAGCGTCTCTGCTGGGCTATCCCCAAATAGGACTGACGCGTAAGGCAATTTCTTCTCTGAACTTCGATACCCCAAAAGCTCGTAGATAGGTTGTTCTTTGGCCCGACCTAACAAATCCCAGAGCGCGATTTCAATTCCAGAGAAAGTTAAATCACTCTGAATAATTCCATAAAACGATTGCGCCCTTACTCTGTCTGCGATGGCCTGAATATCAGCCGGTGAATCAAGCTTTGAACCAAGTACAGAATCAATAACTGGATGGCACCCACTGTGTGACATTGGAGCGATCCAACTTGCTATTGAGGTTAGAGGCGATGCAACTGCTTCACCGAAGCCTTCAAATCCTCCGGCTCGAACTCGAAAAACTAAGCCATCTTGGCTTCCATCCCCAATATCCAAAACCTCTGGCATGCGTACGTAAAAAAGATCCACAGACTCAATAATCATAGCCATCGCCCCTTTGTAATTGAAGAGGATTATAGATTATCTATGATAACAATGGCAAGTGGTTTGCCGGCCGAAATAAATCGAGACCTTTTAAACGCGAGTTAAATTCCATGCCCGAACGCCGCCAACAATTCCGGCAGCATTTGGCACGATAACAACATCATCGCCAATCAGTTCTAAGACATAAGGTGTAATTCGGCGGGCATTTCCGCCACCTAAATAGAGTCGATCCCAGTGAAATACTGGGCGCAAATCTGTAACCATCGCGCGAATTCGGCGAGACCAGAATGAATCGCCAAGGCGACGACGTTCGTGCTCACCAATCCATTCGTCATAAATTGTTGATCGACGAATCGGAGCATGTGAAAGTTCAATATGGGGTGCAAGTTTTCCACCATCAAATACTGCGCAACCAAGTCCGGTTCCAAGGGTTAAAACAACTTCAAAGCCAGAGCCAGCAACAACGCCAGCGCCATGGACCTCAGCATCATTTAACATCAAGGTTGGAAGCTTAAAAGTTTCTTCGACCTGACTTCTAAAATCTAAACCCTTCCAGGCATAGAACAGCTCTGGATCAACTTTGGTGCGCGGCCCTTTTACATTTACATAATGTGGGGTATTTACAACAACTCCGTGGCGAACCATTCCCGGAAAGCCAACTGTTATGCGATCTGCTTTAGGTAGTTTTGAGGCAATATCTTTAAAGACGTTGATGAGATCCAGCGGAGTAAGTGGATATGGGGTTGGCACTGCGATTGCAGGGGCATGCATCGTGCCATCTTCATCAAGGACCGAGGCCTTGATACTAAGTCCGCCGCAATCAATGCTGAGCGTCATTATTGGGGAATTTGCCATGTGCTAATTAAACCAATAAATAAGGCCCCGCACTAATGAAAGTTTGGGGCCTTAAATTTAAGCGTTAATTAATGGCTAATTAGTGACCATGTCCGCCTGGTCCATGGCTATGACCATGTCCACTTGCTTCTTCCTTCTTATCTTCTGGAGTCTCAAATACGAGAGCTTCAGTGGTGATAAACATTGCAGCGATTGATGCCGCATTTGCAAGAGCAGAACGAGTTACTTTAACTGGATCGATTACGCCGACCTTAACAAGATCTTCGTAAACTTCAGTTCCAGCATTGAAACCTTCATTTGGCTTCATTGTTCGAACCTTCGCGACAACAACATAACCCTCATGGCCTGCATTTTCAGCAATCCAGCGAAGTGGTTCATCGCAAGCTTTGCGAACTAAACGAACGCCGACAGCCTTATCGCCTTCGAGTCCAAGATCTTTATCGAGTGCTGATGCTGCGTGTACTAGAGCTGCTCCACCACCAACAACGATTCCTTCTTCAACTGCTGCGCGAGTTGCAGAGATAGCATCTTCAAGACGGTGCTTCTTCTCTTTCAATTCAACTTCGGTATGTGCTCCGACTTTAATAATGCAAACGCCACCTGCGAGTTTTGCAACGCGCTCTTGTAGCTTTTCGCGATCCCAGTCAGAATCAGTATTTTCAAGTTCATTACGAATCTCTTGAACTCGTGCTGCAACTTGAGCCTTATCGCCTGCGCCATCAACGATGGTTGTGTTGTCCTTTGTGATTACAACACGGCGAGCGCGACCAAGAAGATCAACAGTTACTTGCTCAAGCTTTAAGCCAACTTCGGCTGTAATAACTTGGCCGCCAGTAAGAATTGCAATGTCTTGCAACATTGCCTTGCGGCGATCGCCAAAGCCTGGGGCCTTAACAGCAGCTGAGGTAAAGGTTCCGCGCATACGGTTTACCACCAACGTTGAAAGCGCTTCGCCTTCAACATCTTCAGCAATAATCAATAGTGGCTTTCCGGCTTGAGAAACCTTCTCAAGGATTGGAAGAATTTCGGCTAGTGCAGAAATCTTGCCGCCTGAAATAAGAACATAGGCATCTTCTAGAACAGTCTCCATGCGATCAGAATCCGTTACGAAGTAAGGTGAAATGTAACCTTTATCGAACTGCATTCCCTCGGTGAAATCGAGTTCTAAGCCAGTTGTTGATGATTCTTCAACGGTGATTACGCCATCTTTGCCGACCTTATCCATCGCTTCTGCGATGAGGTCACCAATAGCTTTATCTTGCGCTGAAATAGTTGCAACATCTGCAATCTGAGACTTGCCACTAACTGCAGTGGAATTCTTCTTTAGCTCATCGGAAACTGCCTTAACCGCAGCTTCGATACCAACCTTGATATCCATCGGTTGTGCGCCGGCAGCAAGGTTACGAAGACCTTCCTTAACCATTGCCTGAGCAAGAACTGTCGCAGTTGTTGTGCCATCACCAGCGACGTCATTGGTCTTTTCTGCAACTTGCTTTACAAGTTGAGCGCCCATGTTCTCGGCTGGATCAGAGAGTTCAATCTCCTTGGCGATTGTTACGCCATCATTTGTAATTAGTGGTGCGCCATATGACTTTGCAATAACAACGTTACGACCCTTAGGTCCAAGTGTTACTTTTACAGTGTCAGCAAGAATATTGACACCGCGCTCCATTGCACGACGAGCCTCTTCATCAAAACTTAAAGTTTTACCCATGTGTTATTACTTCTTTTCAATAATTGCTAGTACATCGCGAGCTGAAAGAACAAGGTATTCCTCGTTGTTGTACTTAACTTCAGTTCCGCCGTACTTGCTATAAAGAACTACATCGCCAACTTTTACATCCATTGGTGTGCGCACGCCATCATCGAAACGACCTGGGCCAACTGCAATTACAGTGCCTTCTTGTGGCTTCTCTTTTGCGGTATCTGGAATTACTAAACCTGATGCTGTTGTTTGCTCGGCTTCATTTGCCTTTACAACTAGGCGATCTTCAAGCGGCTTGATGGTTACGGCCATGATTGCTCCTTCATATTTGTGGGCTCTACTCAAATTAGCAGACTCACCCTTCGAGTGCTAACGCAAACTCTAAAGCAGGGCTGGCTAGGCGTCAAAAGATGGGTCTTGTAATACCTGAGCTGGAATTAGCCTCAAAACCAAGCTCTGAGGGCCTTAAACCCTTCGCTACAGCCAATGAACCGATGGCTGCAACCATTGCTCCGTTATCGGTACACAAGTTCATTGGTGGAATTCGTAGTTGAATTCCGGCCTTATCGGCCCGTTCTTGGGCCAAGGCCCGAAGTCTGCTATTTGCCGCTACCCCACCAGCAATTATTAAGGTGTCGATCCCAACCTCTTTGGCCGCTGCAATTGCCTTAAGTAAAAGTACTTCTACCACTGCTTCTTGAAACGAAGCCGAAACATCGGCGCGGATATATTCAGGAGTCTTTGCTAAATATCTTGATACCGCAGTTTTTAAACCCGAGAATGAGAAATCATATTTATGTTCCACTAAATCGCGAGCAAGTGTTAGACCGCGTGGAAATTCAATTGCGTTTGGGTTACCGGATTTTGCATCAAGATCAATTGCTGGGCCACCAGGAAAACCAAGTTCCAAAATTCTGGCAATTTTGTCGAAGGCCTCGCCTGCGGCATCATCAATAGTTGAACCCAGTGTTATTACATCACTCGTTAGGTCATTTACCTGCAAGATTGAACTGTGGCCACCACTAACTAACAACGCAATTGCTGGATTCAATTCATGATCCGAATTGAGCGAGTCAACCGCGATGTGGGCTGATAAATGATTAACTCCATAAAGTGGCTTATCCATCGCAAGTGCAAGGCCTGATGCACTTGAAGTTCCAACTAAAAGAGCTCCAATTAACCCTGGTCCAGCAGTCACCGCAAAAGCATCGATATCTTCAATGGAAACTCTGGCTTCACTTAACGCTTGTTTTATAACGTTAGGCATTGCTTCTAAATGTGCCCGGCTTGCGATTTCTGGGACAACCCCGCCGAATCTGGCATGTTCTTCAACGCTGGATGAAATTACATTTGCTAATAATTTGCGACCCGAAACAATTCCAACAGCCGTTTCATCACACGATGTTTCAATACCTAATACAAGAGCATCAGAGTTTTTCATTTCAACTCCTTGCGCATAACGATCGCAGTCTTACCTGGCCCGTAATAATCCTTGCGGCGTGAAATTTCGATAAAACCGAATGATGTGTAAAGAGGAATCGCCTCTTCATTGCCGACGCGAACTTCAAGCATTATCGCTTCACACTTTTGGGTACGGGACCAGTCAATCAAACGTCTTAATAACTCGCGCCCGATACCTTTACGGCGATGCCCATCGGCAACCGTAAGCGTTAGAACATCAGCAACCCCAGCTAAATTAAATACGCCGGCGTATGAAATTAGCTCACCACCAAATTCAGCAGCAACATACATTCGATCGCTACCGGCATATTCTTCTTTGAGTTGGGCCATCGACCAACCATCTTTTCCATATGCCGCTTTCTCAATAGCAAATGCTGGAACCAAATCAAGTTGAGTCATTGGCCTAAATTTCACACCGACTGGCGCAGGGTAAGCATCAGGTCTACGAACATAAATAGGTGCCGAATAAGTTTTATTCGAATTAGCAATATCTACAAATGCTGAAGGATCTGGAAATTGATTTAGCGCTTCACCATAAATTGGAATTTGCAACGCATCAAGCTGAGAAGGTTGACACACATTTGGTTCACCAATCCGAACGCCATCGGTATATCTGGCGTAGAAAACTTCTTTGCGACGCGCATCTACCGCAACCAGAAAATCTTTATCGGAAAATTGGCTAGCAATGGCATCAAGGCTGCAGACACCTTGCCACTTGATTCCACGAGCAAAAGCGAAACTTTGGGCGAATGAAATTCCGACTCGAAGTCCAGTAAAAGGACCTGGCCCCATACCAACGATTACTTCATCTATTTGTGACGCAACTTTTAGCGCAGCTACGACAAGTTTGGGAAGTGTTTCGCCATGTGAAAGAGCGCCATCGCTATATTCACTGAAAACAACTTCACCGTTCTTAACTATTACAACACTTGTACGAGAAGTTGAGGTATCAAGAAGTAAATATGTGCTCATGCTTTGAAACCTGCAAAACGCTCGCCATGGCCAATTATTGAAACAATTCTCAGGTCATCGCTCTCACCGAATTCAATTTTTATTTCTAGATACTGATCAGCAAGTCGGTCTGCTAGTCCTTCACCCCATTCGACAACGGTGATGCTCGTAGCTAAATAACTCTCTAAATCTAAATCATCAAAGATTGCAGTTGCTTCGCCTTGTAATCGATAGGCATCGACATGAACTAATGGGATCTTTCCAGGATGAATTCTCGAGATAACAAAGGTTGGCGAAGTTACATTTTCAATACCCAACGCTCGGCCAATTCCTTGAGTTAGTGCGGTCTTGCCAGCGCCAAGTGGGCCAGATAAAAGAATTAAATCCCCGGATTTGAGTTGCTCGCCAACTGCTCGTCCGAAAGAGAACATCTCTTCAACGCTATTTATCTCAGCCACAAGAGAAGGTTACCCAAATATTTAAAGACGATTTCATGAAAAAGCGGGGCCAGAATTAACTGACCCCGCAATTTCTAGTTGTTCAGGATTTAATCCTGATACTTCAACTCATTTGGTTGGTAATCCGGATCAGTATTTAGATACGGAGTTGCAGCCAATAATGAACTCATGACACCTTGACTTGGGACTTTTCCAGTCTTTGCTGATGAAGCAAGAACACGAACCCAAAGCATTAGCTGATCTTTGGTGAATGACTCATGGCCAACACCTGATGGTGAGATTGCGGCCTTTGAATCTGGAAGCCCAGCTGCTGTGAACTTTGTGTAAGTTTCAGGAGTCAGCGCATACATTGCCACTGTGTTCCAAACCGGCTTGCTCTTCAAGAGAGCAGAGACTTGGCTTGAAGTTGTTGCGGCAGCATATTTCTTCTCCCATGAAGCAAGTTTTGATTCATAGGATGCCTTTGCTTTATTTAGATAAAGCGGTGTGTTACCTGGCAATACCAAGCGATCTGCTTCATTTGAGAGCAGAACTACTGGCTTTGAGGTATCAAACTTTGCTTTATCAAGTGCAGCAATTTTCGCCATTGCTTCTGCATTTCCAGTAACACGTGGCGCTGCAGCAAGCATTGCAAGCATTGCATTAATTCCATCATCTCCAGAGAGACCAAGGTTAAATCGGCCTAGATCTGCATCTGATAGAAGTGAGGCAAAGTCAGTCTTTGTGTTGTCGTAGAAACCTGCACCTACAACTTCAGAAACCGCTTGTCCACCAAAGTAGGCAGTTCCAAGTAGTTCGCCTGTATTTTGAAGAATTGCAAGAGTTGCATTGATGCTCTGTTCTGGAATAAGTGTGCTTGTTGAAATTCCATCAAAGCTTGCAGATTTAGTTGGAAGACCCGCAATAAGTCCTGCAAGTAGAAGCGCAGAACGTTGTGGAATTCCTGAACCAACTAGAGCTGCAGGATATGCAAGTGGAAGTGCTCCGGAGTCCTTACTCCATTGCGTAAGTAGTGCAACAACCTTAGGAAAGTCACCTAAAACAGCCATGTGACCAGGCAGACCCTTTGTTCCCATAACTCCGCAACCCTTGATCGTTGGATCAAAGAAGACGCTGAAGATGTAGAGCATGTCGCAACCAGATTTAAGTTCGTTATTAACTGATGGGGTTAAACCAGCAAGAATTCCAACTGCATCAGCTTGATTTGGATACTTCTCAATGAAAGGCGTTAGAACTACACCGGCCATTGAAGCACCGTAAACAATGGTTTTCTTAATTGAAATACGTGACTTAGTAATGGTTACTAATTCATTTAGCATTTCAACGCAGTCTGCAGTGTTCCAACCATGTAGGCCACCTGTAGAGCAGTCATACGCAGCTAAGCCATAACCCAGTGTGAGCATTGACTTAGTTGTATCAACCTTGTGGTTAACACTTGTTGGGGCCATTTGTTCAACGCCCTTTGGAGGTGTATATCCTGGATATGGATAGGAAGGACGAATTCCGTGCTGCCAGAAGTAGAAAGTTCCATCGTAATTAGATGGAACCATCGTCTTATATGCAGCGCCATTACTCAACTTGCCTTCGCAAGTGATAGTTCCAGTTTTAGCATCAGTAACACAAACTGGATCTGCAGCTTGAGCTGGCGCCGCAACTGCGACTACCAATCCTGCTGAGATCATTGCGCTTGCACCAAGTGTTGCTATTAGTTTCTTGAGATTCATATTTTTCATTTTATCCTCACGCAACCTTTGGAAGCGCATCAGCAGCAATAGCTGTACGCTTGTAGTTGGAAACAGTTACTTCGCCAGTTCCGGAATCGGTTGTATAAACAACGCGCTTTCCATCAATTGGAGCAAGAAGTGTTGTGGCGTCATATTCACCAAGCCAGAAACCAGTGAAGGCCTCATGAGTGGACTTTGAATAGCCTAGAGGTGCGAATGCTGCGCTGCTTAACTTTGAACCATTGTTCTCAAGGTAAGCAATTAACTTTGCACGAGTTAGATCTTTTCCAACTCCCATAAGTGCAGAAGTAGCAAGGTAAGCAATATTCATGCCTTGCATGATGTTGTTGTCCCAACGCTTATCTACGCCTTTATTGAAGTCTTCATTTATCTTCTTGAATGCAGTGACATATTCATCAGTCGCATCGCCAGGAGCTGGTGCATGTGATGCTGAAATAGTTCCAGCAAGCATCGCTGCGCTTGTTGCTGCAGGTACGCCCTTTGCGCCAAGGATTGTCTGGAAAGTTGTGGCATCTGCGCCAACGCTAATTACTGCCCACTTTGTTGGTTTGTAGGCAAGCGCACTGGCTGTTGCATATGCAACTGCTGTAGCTGAAGAAACAGCAGCGATAATCACAATATCTACGCCATTAGCTTTTAGCTGACCAATTTGTGTTCCCAAGCCAAGTGAGCCTTGAGTTCCAGCAACGAATGATGCTGAAGTTTTCTTAGCTTCAAACTTAAGTCCTGCTGCGGTAAATCCAGCAAGAGCATTTCGGCCGAAGTCATCGGATTGATACAAAATACCAATCTTCTTATCAGCGTACTTTTCCTTGAGATACTTTCCAAGGATCTTCGCCTCAACGGTATAAGTTCCAAGACCACCAAATGTTGTTGGATACTTCTTAGGATCGGTATAGAAACCGCTGTAACCACTGTTTACAAAGATATCTGGAATCTTGCGACGGTTAATATCTTTGATGATTGAAACGTGGGTTTGAGTTCCAATTGATCCAAAGAATGCAAAAATCTTATCTTCGTTAATTAATTTAGAAGCGGTGCTAATTGTTAACCCAGCCTTGTAAGTATCATCTTTAACTACAAGCTTGATGCTGCGGCCATTTACTCCGCCCTTTGAATTTACATAATCAAAGTAGGCGCGAGCTGCGTCATCTACCTTGTTATAACCTGGGCTTGCTGCTCCAGTTTGTGGCAATTGCATACCTAGAACGATTTCAGAGGATGTAACTCCTGGATCGCTGGCGGCAGTTGCCGAAACGCTACTTATTGCTAGAGACCCCACCAGCGCTGATGCGACTACGGTGAGAATCAGAGGTTTGCGAAGATTCACTGCATTCACTCTTTCTACTGCACTCTCGCCATGGAACCGAGAAGCTCAGCCCATGGGAATCCGAACGGGTGCGTCCGAATCTGCCTAAAGGCTAACCTCGAGTGAAGCCAAAATGAAGAGCCATGCGGGTAAAAAACGGTAACAATCGAGCAACTTTTACGCTCAAATGCCCCAGAGATCGAGCATATTGGCAAATTAGTGCTTTTTCTTGTGGCGGATATGTTCTAGCGCTCCAGCCGCCCCTCGGGGATTGAGGATGACTGTTAAAAGCAGCAATACGCCAATCGTTAGCGCAGGTAGATAGATTCCAATTGTTTCTGGAATCGCTAACTTACCCGTTACTTTCTCAATTAGATCTGGCAGAAAAACAATTACGAAAGTTCCAAAAATTGCGCCACCGATAGAGCGCAAGCCACCGATTACTGCAGCGGTAAGAAGAGTCAGAGAGAGATCAGTTGGATAAACGCTCGGTGCAACAAGTCCGCGAAAACCATAAAGTGCACCAGCCAAACCTGCTAGCCCCGATGCGCAGACAAAAACAATCACCTTGGTTCGTGCGATGTTAATTCCAGCAAGTGATGCAGCGACTTCGTTATCACGAACTGCGCGCCAGGTTCGGCCAGTCCTGGTATTCGAAAGATTTAATACAGCGAACAGCGCAACCGCAGTAAATGGCAGAACAACATAAAGCGACCACTCTTCAATACTGACTTCACCAATCAAATTAGTTAGCCACTTAGGAGGCATTCCGTAATCAACACTTATCCCAACATCACCACTGAAAAAAGTTTCGAATCGAACTGCAATTGATGGAATTGCAAGAGCCATTACCAAAGTTGTTCCCGCCAAATAAGGTCCACTTAGCCTTGCAGCAGCAAGTCCAAGAAATAAACCAAATAGCGCTGATATAAATATTGCCAAGATAAACGAGAGCCACATTGAAAGTCCAAGGCGCGTGACTAGCAAGGCCGAGCTGTATCCACCAACTGCCATAATCGCACCCTGACCAAGTGAGATTTGCCCAGATGCGCCGGTTAATAAGGTAATCGAGAGAACCGCAATCAAGAGCATCGCAATATTTGCTAACTGGGATTGGTTATATGGCTCAAATTGGTTACTAAGCAGAATAAAGAAGAGGAATAAAACTATTGAAAGCCGCGTACTGCGCAGCCCAATTACTTTATGAGTTTTAACTTTAGACACTTCGTACCTGCTTGCTGCCAAGAATTCCTTGAGGTCTAAAGAAAAGAGCTAGTAATAAGAAGACCAAGATCGCGATAAACACATTCTCTGGAGCGCTATATACATTAACGAATGAGATTACATATCCCAAGATAAATCCACCAAGCACTGATCCAGCCAGACTCGAAAGTCCTCCAACAACTGCTGCGGTAAAGCCAATAATCAAAAGTAAATCTAAGGTGTTAGGAGAGAGGTTTGTCTTTGGTGTCACCAATAGCCCGGCAAGTGAAGAAGCTATTCCAGATATTGCCCAACCCAGAGTCCGAACCCAGCCAACTTTGATCCCGCTAAGCCTTGTGACTTCTGGATTTAGCGCACTTGCGCGCATGGCAAGTCCCATTCCAGTTTTTGTGAAGAAGATTGTTGTTAAAACTAAAGTTAGGAATACGGTTCCAATTACAAAGAGATCAAAGCCGGTAATTGCAAGATTAGTCTCACCAATCTTTATCGCATTTGGCGCAACTGGTGATGGAAAACCTCGCTCTTCGCCTGCCCAGAAAATTCCGGCAAGCGCCTTTAGGACTCCGAGTATTCCGAGTGAAGCAATAACTGGAATTGTTGTTCTCATTGATTGACTAGTTAATAACTGCGAATTCTTCCGCGATGTAAGTGGCCGCATTAATCCAAGATCAACTAGTGCGCCAAGCGCTGCGCCACTAATTAGTGCGATTAAAAACGCGCTCCAATATGAGTAATCATTCTGGATCAATTGCGAGGCAATATAAGTTGTGAACATTGCTTGACCCATTTGCGCAAAGTTAACTATTCCGGCGCCACGCCAAACTAAAACTAATCCAAGAGAGACAAGTGCATAAATTGCACCTTGCGCCGTGCCAGAGAAGAACGCCGATAAGAATGATGTCATCTAGTACCCCAAGTAAGCAGCTCGAAGGGATGAATCGGCAGCCATTTCCTTAGCGGGTAGATCTGCAACTACTTTTCCAAGAGCTAACAAAATTCCGTGATCGGCAACAGCAAGTGCGGTATTTGCATTCTGTTCTACAAGTAACACTGTTAGACCAGTTGACCGACATAAATCATTAATGATGCCAATAATCTGAGCCGCAATCAAAGGTGCTAAACCAAGTGAAGGTTCATCTAATAACAACAACTTAGGGCGGGAAACAAGCGCGCGGCTAATTGCAAGCATCTGTCGTTCGCCACCCGACAAAGATCCTGCCGGTTCATTACGACGTTCATGAAGAATTGGAAAGAGTTCGTACACCTCTTTTGTGGCGGTTGCTAAATCTCCTCGTGCGATTCGCTTACGAAAGAGGCCACCAAGTTCGATATTTTCAGCAACGCTCAACTGTGAAATAACGGCATGTCCTTCAGGAACTTGAGAGATTCCACTTCTAACAATCGCTTCTACGCTCTTGTGAGTTAACTCTTCATCAAACCATGTTATTGAACCGCTAGTTGGTCGCTCTAACCCGGAAATTGTTCGAAGCAAGGTGCTCTTACCTGCGCCATTTGCTCCGATAACTGTTGTGATCAAACCAGGCTTCGCCTGAAACGAGATGTTATCGAGCGCTTTGATTGAAGCGAATTCAGTTACAAGATTAGTTATGGCGAGCATCAGATACCGAGTTTAGAATTCTCATCTGGCTTATCAGTGTGACCTAAGTAAGCCTCAATAACAGCTGGATTACGTTTAACCTCATCAAAATTGCCCGCAGCAATTAACTTTCCAAAGTTTAGAACACTCACTGAATCTGAAATTTCACGAACAAAATCAACATGGTGTTCTACGATAAGAATTGAGCAGCGGCGTTTAATCTGCTTTATTAGCGCAGCAAGCGCATCAATGTCATCTTGACCTAAGCCGGCTGCAGGTTCATCGAGAAGCAAAAGTTTAGGATTTATAACTAGCGCTCGTGCAAGTGCAACTCGTTTCGAATCAGGATAGCTAAGTTCAGATGGCTTGCTATCAATTAGCCCAGTAGCACCAGTCCAAGCGAGAGCTTCCTCCGCACGTTGCTTAAGTCCAGCTTCGACTTTGCCAGAGAGCCCAAAGAGCTCTTTAATAAAATTAGGTTTGTAGTTCTTATCCGCTCCGACCATTACATTCTGGAGCACAGATAATTCATTAAATAATCCAACGCCTTGCAACGTACGAGTAATACCTAAATCAACTAATTCATGTGGCTTAGGAAATTCTCGTTCGACGCCTTCAAATGCAAATGTTCCAGAATCACTTTTTACTAAACCCGAGATGCAATTAAAAACTGTAGTTTTCCCAGCCCCGTTCGGTCCGATTAGACCTACAACGCTATTTTTCGGAACATCAATTGAGACGTTTGTTAACGCTTTCACTCCGCCAAAAGAGACCGATAGGTTTGAGATGGCTAACAGGGATGAACTCACCCGTAGATTCTAGGCACGCGAGTGGCGATTCGAGTAACCATTTCATAATTAATTGTTCCTGCCGCGTTAGCCCAATCATCAATTGAATATCCAAGGGGGCCAAATATCTCAGCAATATCCCCAGTTTTCGCATCTGAATCCGGCCCTAAATCAACTACGAATTGATCCATAGATACTCGGCCAATTATTGGAGCTTTTGCACCACCAACAAATACACCCGCAGCGCTCGTTGTGTTGCGTGGTATGCCATCGGAATATCCCATAGTGATAATTGCAAGTTTAGTATCGCGGGAAGTTTTTTCGGTTCCGCCATATCCAACTGGAGATCCAGCCGGTACACGCTTTACTAAATGAACTTCGGCCTTAAGGGTCATTGCAGGTTCAAGGTTCAAAGATTGTGAAGAGCCAAGGGTATTAACATCAGGGCTTAGTCCATACATGGAAATTCCTAAGCGGATGATGTCGTTATGTGAAGTTGGATTGGTAAGAGTTGCAGCAGAGTTAGCAAAGTGGACATATTTCGGATTAATACCCTTTTCACGTAGCTCTGATAATTTAGCTTCGAATTCCTGAAGTTGTTTTTCATTCGCAATTTCATCTGGTTCATCAGCTCTTGCAAAGTGTGACCAGAAACCAATAACTTCTACATCGGCGCCCTTAATTGCAATCAAAAATTCTTGCCACTCACCGAGCAATCCACCACGACTCATTCCAGTATCAACCTCGATATGAACTCGTGGCCTTTTACCAACCACTTTACCTGCCGCAACTACAAGTTCTAGATGCTTCAAAGATGGAATAGAAAGATCAATATTGGAATCAATTGCGGCTTTGAAATCCGCACTCGGTGGAGTTAGCCAGGCAATAAGTGGTGCGGTAACCCCATTTTCGCGAAGCGTGAAAGCTTCCTCAAGTAAGGCGACTCCAAGCCACGAGGCTCCTGATTTAATCGCGCATTTTGCAATTGGAACTAAGCCATGACCATATGCATCTGCCTTTACTACGGCAAGAATTTCGGCAGAGGTTTCGTTCTTAATTAGCGCAATGTTATTTGCAATTGCCTTTAAATTTACTTCAACAAAGGCCCGCATTAATTGGCCTCGACAATCACCATTGCGGATGCGATTCCACCGTCATGCGAGAGCGTTAAATGAACTTTGTGATCTGCTAATCGTTTGGCCATCTCTCCGGTAAATACAAAATTTGGTTTTCCGCTCGATTCATTAATGACCTCGGCCTCTTGCCAATTGAAAGCCGACTTGGCATTAAGCGCTTTAGCTAGAGCCTCTTTAGCTGCAAATCTTGCGGCCAGACTGGAAACTTTTAGTTGCGACTCGCTTGGAGTAAACACGCGAGTTAGCAATCCTGGCGTGCGATCCAATGACTCTTGAAAACGTTCGATTGCAACGACATCAATTCCAATTCCAATAATTGGCGCCACTACGAGGGCTGCTTATCTGATGGAAAAAATCGGTCGATTGCAATAATTGCTACTAGTAAGGCGCCACCTATGAATACGCCACCAAGTAGATCCGAGAACCAATGGGTGTTTCTAATGAGTGAAACAATCACAACAGTTGTCGTGATTAGTCCAACTATTGGATACAACTTTATTCCCTCAAATGGTGCGCGATTTGTGTAGCGATAAATCAAGTAGGCAAGAAGGCCCCAAGTAATTAGCGCATTAGAAGCGTGGCCACTTGGATATGACATTCCGCCGGCCTGTAGATCATCAATATAAAGTCTTGGCTTTGTTCTGCCAATATAAATTTTAGTTGCGCCTACAACTAAATTAAGTGATACCAGCGCCAAGATTGAGAGATTTATCGGACGAAATGATTTAAATCTCCAACTAATGATTGCAGCGCAAATCAAAAGAACAGTTGCCGTGAACCATCGAAGTCCAAGATCATCAAGCCCAATTAAGATATGACCAGCTAAGCCTTTAAACTTTGGATTCTTCAAATCTAAAATGTAATGATCTAGGTGATAAAGCCATCCACGAGTTATTACTTGTTGAGTTATAAATAGAAAACCTAAGAATAAAAGCCCCGAAACTCGAAGGGCATGAAACATTTCATGTCGGCGTTTCATTAATTGATCTGTAGTCATATCACTCAACCGTTACTGATTTTGCTAGATTACGTGGTTGATCTACATCATTTCCTCGGGCAATTGCCATCTCATATGCGATGACTTGTAATGGTACGACCGACAGAACTGGTTGCAAGAACTCATGAGTTGTGGGGATGCGAACCAAATAATCCGCTGAAGCAAGTTCCGAATCTGCAATTGCAATTATCACTGCGCCTCTAGCCTTCACCTCTTGAATATTAGATGCCATCTTCTCTGCCAATAATGTACCCGCCGGTGGGGCTATTGCAACTACAGGTGTCCCCGCTTCAATTAGCGCGATCGGGCCATGCTTTAACTCGCCTCCAGCAAAACCTTCGGCATGCATATAGGCCAACTCTTTTAACTTCAAGGCGCCCTCAAGGGCAGTTGGAAAACCAACGTGTCGCCCAAGAAATAACATTGAGGTTGCGCCCGCAAATTTTCTAGTTAGTTCACGTAGTGGTTCAACAGTTTCTAGAACTTGTTCTACCTTTGCCGGAAGTTCTGAAAGTTCAAATTCAATATCTTCCATAAGCTCTTGTGAAATAACTCCCCTAATGCGACCTAAATGAAGGCCAATTAAATACATTGCAATCAATTGGGTTTCAAATGCCTTAGTAGATGCAACTGCTATCTCTGGGCCAGCATGGGTATAAAGAACAGCATCTGATTCGCGCGGAATTGTTGATCCATTTGTGTTGCAAACTGCAAATATTCTGGCGCCTTTCTCTTTGGCATATCGCATCGCCATCAACGTGTCCATAGTTTCACCTGATTGCGAAATTGGTATCAGCAAAGTACTTTCATCGACACTTGGATCGCGATATCTATATTCTGATGCCAACTCAACATCGACCGCAATATCAGCCCATTTTTCTATCGCGTACTTGCCAACTAACCCCGCGTTAAATGCGGTTCCACAAGCAACAATTACCACTTTCTTGATTCCAACTAAGTTAATTCCTTTTGTTACTTCACTATCTAAACCCTTGATCCGCCCAAGCAAGGTGTCGGCAATAGCCTTAGGTTGTTCGAAAATTTCTTTAAGCATGAAATGTTCAAAGCCACCTCGTTCTGCAGCAGATGCATCCCACGAGATTTCATACTCATTGTGTGGCAATACTTTTCCAGATAAATCAGTTATAACAATAGAGTCCGCCGTAATATCGGCTACTTCATCTTGGCCTAGTTCAAGGGCGCGCTTGGTATGGGAAATAAATGCTGAAACATCTGATGCAAGGAAGTTTTCACCATTTCCAACGCCAACAACTAAAGGTGAATTTCGACGGGCTCCCACAATTCGTCCCGGATCATCACTGTGAATAGCTAGAAGTGTGAATGAGCCACGTAACTGTTTGCAGATATCGCGCATAGCGGCAGCTAAATCACCACCGCGCTTCTTTCTAGCATCACTTAATAAATGTGCTACTGATTCGGAATCTGTCTCTGATTTAAAAACGTGCCCTATTTTTTCTAACTCACGGCGCAGTTCTAAGTAATTTTCGATAATTCCATTGTGGATCACTGCCAACTTACCTTCGTTATCGAGATGTGGATGCGCATTCTCATCAGTTGGTCCACCATGTGTCGCCCATCTGGTGTGCCCAATACCGCTATGTGAATTAGGAATTTTACTTCCGAGAATTTCCTCTAAGTTTCCTAACTTTCCAGCTCGCTTTTCAATCCAAAGTTTTTCACCAGGATTTGTGATGAGAGCGATTCCCGCAGAGTCATAACCGCGATATTCAAGTTTGCGAAGCCCCTCAAGAACTGGTGTTAGAGCAAGTTCTTTTCCGGTGTAACCAACAATGCCACACATGGGGAAGGCTCCTTAGAAACTTACGAGAGTTCTAATCTTACAAGTGATGCAAGTTTCTGGGCTATTTCCTCAGCGATGCTCTGATTTTCGGCTTCAACCATAACCCGAACTAGTGGTTCGGTTCCTGATGCGCGCAACAAGATTCGACCCGATGCACCAAGCTTTGATTCATATTCACCAATTGCAACTGCAATTGCTTTAGAGCTATCGAGTTTCTCTTTCTTTACTCCGTCAACGTTTATCAAAACTTGTGGGAATCGATCCATAATCTTTGCTAATTCAGCTAATGGTTTCTTGCTTCTGGCCATTACTGACATTAGTTGGAGCGCCGTTAACAAACCATCACCGGTATTCGCAAAATCTCGCATAATTATGTGACCAGATTGTTCGCCACCAAGTTTGTGCCCATTTGCCAACATTTTCTCTAAAACATAACGATCGCCAACTGGCGTCTTTTCAAATGAAATCCCAACTTCAGACATCGCTTTAATAAATCCAAGATTTGTCATAACCGTTCCAACAACCGTTGGAACTTTCCATTCCTTAGCCAAGATGGCCAGAATGAAATCTCCATCGATTATGTTGCCTGCGGCATCTATTGCCAGTGCGCGATCTGCATCACCATCGTGGGCAATACCTAAATCGGCGCCGTGCTTCTTAACTTCTGCGATTAGATTTTCTAAATGGGTGGAGCCACAATTTTCATTGATATTTAAACCATTTGGTTTATTAGATATGGCAATAACTTCGGCGCCAGCTCGAGCATAAACTTCTGGGGCCACATCTGATGCTGCGCCATTTGCGCAATCAACTACGACTTTTATTCCAGAAAGATTTGTATTTAGCGATGAGAGCAAGTGATAGATATATCTTTCGGCTGCTGATTCATCAACAATTACTCTGCCTACTTCGCGGCCAATTGGTCGATCCCACGGTTCATTGAGTCGAGCTTCGATTGCTGCCTCTAGAGCGTCATCTAACTTTCCGCCACCTTTAGCAAAGAATTTAATTCCATTATCTGGCATCGGATTATGCGATGCGCTAATCATTACACCGAGATCTGCGCCAGTTGATGCAACTAAGTGTGCAATGGCTGGTGTTGGAAGAACTCCGACTTTATAAACATCAACTCCAGCACTTGCTAAGCCAGCAACAATTGCAGCTTCGAGAAATTCACCGGATGCGCGCGAGTCTTGTCCGACAATTGCTACGGGGCGATTTTTTGATATTGCGCCAACTTCGGCCAACACGTGTGCAGCAGCGACAGCTAAATCGAGAGCGAGTTCCGCAGTGAGATCGCGATTGGCAACACCTCTGACACCATCAGTGCCAAAGAGAGCCATATTTGATTGAGTGAATTAACGCTTGCTGTATTGAGAACGCTTACGTGCCTTCTTTAGGCCGTACTTCTTACGTTCGATAACACGAGCATCACGTGCAAGGAATCCAGCCTTCTTAAGTGAAGGACGGTTTGCATCACGATCGATTTCATTTAGCGCACGAGCAACGCCTAAACGAAGTGCTCCTGCTTGTCCTGATGTTCCGCCACCATTGATACGGGCTACAACATCGAATTCATTTTCAGCACCAACCGTGCGGAATGGTTCTGACACTAATTGTTGGTGAACTTTATTTGGGAAATAAACTGCTAGCTCTTTACCGTTAACGATCCACTTTCCTGAACCAGGAACTAAGCGAACACGTGCAACTGCTTCTTTACGACGACCAGTTCCGCCACCAGGTGCAAGAACACCTTTGCGACCAGGGGCAATACCAGGAGTTGATGATGAGTAAGAAGTTGGAACTTCTTCAACATCGGTATCGATTGCAGTATCAAAATCAGACATTTATATGGCTCCTGTTACTTACTTAGTCATCTGGGAAACTTGGGTGAATACGAAAGGTGTTGGGTTCTGCGCAGCATGTGGATGTGCTGGTCCTGCGTAAACCTTTAGCTTTGAACCAACAGTGCGGCCCAACTTATTCTTTGGAATCATTCCTAGAATTGCTTTTTCAACGATACGTGTTGGATCTGAATTAATAAGATCTGAGTAAACAATTGAAGTCATACCACCTGGGAAACCAGAGTGATGGTGAGCAAACTTTTGTCCAGCTTTTTGTCCGGTTAAAACAACCTTCTCTGCGTTGATAACAACTACGAAGTCACCCATGTCGATATGTGGTGCGAATGTTGTCTTGTGCTTTCCGCGAAGTAGAACAGCTGCATGGCTTGCAAGACGACCAAGTACAACTCCTTCTGCATCGATGACATGCCATTTACGAGCAACGTCACCAGCCTTTGG
>WLJX01000036.1 GCA_009701575.1 Actinomycetota bacterium | reverse complement strand
GAGTCGGCACTGCCTTCCTAACATCCGAAACAAAACGCTCTTATCGATAATTGGCGGAACATGCTCGTTGTGGTTAACACAAACTATAGGAATCTTTCTTAAGAGCACCTCTAGAAATCCACTATTTAACAGGTACCTTCGCTTTTAGTGGACGGATTATCTGAATTCAGCAACCTTTATAGCGAATTCATAACCCTTATCTTTATTCTCAGTGTTTTTTCGCAAAAAGCAAAGTAGGACAAACCCTATGATGCTCGATTTTATAAATGTTTAATCAACTTGAAATTGCACAATTTCTAAAGATACTTTGAACGTGTCGAGCAAGATCATCATGCAACATCACTGCCCCCTGAATGTAGTTCTTACCTGCAAACGCTGATACATGGTCTATTATTTGAATCTTCAGCATATCGATTAACTGGTACAAGAGAGTAGTGTTCTAGCTAACTGACTTTATAGTCTTGCTCCTTAATTGTGGGTTAAGCGATTTGACTTCTTTAGGTCAGACCCCACTAATGAGACAGAACTGAGAGAGACACCGTAATCCTCCAAAGCACCGTCAATCGAAACGAAGCCGGCTTCAATGTCCCTCTTTACTAATTCAGGATGCCGGTTGCGAACATCACCGAAACCACCGCCACCGGCTTCGAGTATTAATAATGTGTCGCCCGGGTTAGGCTCATACCGTCCTTTGGGATTTATATCCTTGTCGTTTAGTATGAATCGACGCAGTGCGCCGGGTTTTCCGCCATTGAATCCGTTAGCGGGGAATTCATTACGACCTGACATACAAAATATGACCATCGGATGATTTGTGTCATTGCGTAGAAGAATTTCTTGGCCTACGCCACCCCTAAACTCTCCTGGTCCACCCGAGTCTACACGCAGCGATTTGCTCATTATGCGCATGTTGGTTTCTGTCTCCCACACTTCCGCTGCACAAGTAAACATATTGTGTGGGAACGGCATGGCTGGATGGCCATCAAAACTATCAAGCGCACCATACCCGCTAGAAGATAGGAACAAGCCCGAGAAGCGCTGCCCATCGCGACGATATCCCTGCACATTAATTTGGGTTGGCATTCCGCTGTCGGATTGGACGCGTTTGGGCAAAGCATCCTTAAGGGCCCCAAAAATTAATGATGGGACATAATGACCGATCACCTGTCGAGCACCGGTCGGGTAAGGGGGTATTCCATTGAGAATGCATCCATCTGGCGCAGATACGGAAATTGGGGCCGCTGCACCTTCATTGTTCGGTAGGCTCGGAATTGTTAGGCACTTCATCGCATAAAGTGAAAAGGCGCGGGTGTAGCACAGTGGTACGTTGATTCCGCGCCTCACCATAGGCGAAGTTCCAGAATAATCAAAGCTTATACTGCCACCTTTTACTGTTGCTGCGCAAGCAAGCGTGATCGGTCCATCGATCCCCTCGACAGGGAAAGCATGCTTATACACTCCGTCTGGAATGATTAGAATTTCGTCGCGCATTGCTCGCTCTGTCTGTTCAAATATCTGACTTGAAATTGACGTTAAATCATCAATTTGATAGTCGCTCATCATTTCTAGCAACAGACGCCCGCCCACTTCGTTGCACGTGATATGAGCCATTAAATCGCCACACGTCATTTCGGGAGTGCGTACGTTTGTGCGGATAATCCTGAACAAGTGCTCATTCGGTCGACCTCGCTCAGTGAGTTTCATAATGGGAATTTGAAGCCCTTCCTCATAAATTTCCGTCCCAGAGGTGCCGTATCCAGCACCTCCAATATCGGGAACGTGGGTCACGCTCAAGGTGAATCCAACAATTTTGGACCGACGGAAGATGGGACTCATTACGTTAACGTCAAAAAGATGTCCTGTCCCAAGCCACGGATTATTAGTAATCAGCATGTCTCCAGGTTCAAGTGTTTCGATGGGAAACTCCTTGAGCATATGCCTCATTGTCAACGGTGCCGTACCAATAAAAGCTGGCTGACAGAATGTTCCTTGCGAAAGTAGGTTACCGTTGGAGTCGAAGACGCAACACGTAAGATCTCCTTGTTCCTTCACCATGGGAGAAAAGGACGAACGCACCAGCGCGGAGACGATTTCATCGCAGATAGAGGTCAGCCGATCCCACATCATCCCTAAGCTCACTGCATCGTATTTGTTCTTCATCTTAGGTCCAATCAATCCGCCGTAACGTCGGCGATTAGGTTATGCCCGGCATCGACATGAACTAGATCGCCTAGGCCGATTACACACGTTGACTCGTTTTCTTCGATCAATGCAGGACCTTTGATAACGACGCCAGGCCCAAGTTTGTAACGGTCGTAGATGGGGCATTCTATGAAGCCATCACGATCCGGAAAATAGACATTACGCGTCCCTTTGATAAAGTCCTTGTCTACTTCTGTTGCTGCGATAAAACTGTCGAGAAAAAACCCACGTTCACTCATTGGCGGAGCTGGACCAGAAGCCTCCACTTTCCAATTCACTATTTCTATTGGCTGCTTTAGAAAACTGATGGAAAAGACCCGAGCATAGTGATCCGCGAACAGGCGCGGCAATTCGTTGAAAATGTGGGCGATGTCTTTGATTTGCGGAAGTGGGACTTCGATTTCATGTCCTTGACCCTGATAGCGCATATCCAAACGTAAACGAATACCTATGGAGTCATGCGCGACGCCAGCCTCAAGAAGGAATTGTGAAGCCTGATTGACTAGCTGATTAAGCCGCTCAGTGAGCGCTCCTGCATTCAATTGATTGAGCAGTACTTTCTCAGCTTTTATAACCTCGAAACTGTTCGGGCTGACAAGCAACCCAAAAGCAGACATTACGCCTGCGCCGATTGGAAAAATTACCCTAGGTATCTTCAGTTTTCGCGCGATACGTAACGCATGGATGGGGCCTGACCCTCCGAATGCAATCATTGCTGATTGGCGATAGTCAAAGCCTCGCCCCGCAGCATGAACGCGGAAAGCACGTGCAACATCCTCATTTGCGGTTTCATGAATCCCCCATGCAGCACGCGCATTACCCAACTTGAGTGGACCTGCGATTTTTGTTTCTATAACTTGAACTGCCTTTTCTTTAGAAAGGCTCATTTTGCCCCCGAGAAAG
>WLJX01000035.1 GCA_009701575.1 Actinomycetota bacterium | reverse complement strand
GTTTCATGAAAAGAATAAATATCCCCTACGCTCGTAATTAATAACATATCCATTCTGCCGGTCATTCCTGCCTCAAGTTCAGGGAATGAATAATCCTTCTCTAATTGCGCTTTCACTAAAGGATCCGTCTTTTTCGAAAGTGCTGGACGGTAATATCCAGCGATAGATACTGCTCCGTAAAATAAATCTTCATGTTTAACCGAGAGCATTGCAGAACACCAGCCGCCAGTTGAAACTCCCATAAGGCCCCAACGTATAGGTGAAATTCCTAACCGATGATCCACAAAAGAATGCAGATCAGTACTTAACCATGTTTCTGTTTGGGGTCCACCATTTGGAAAGTTCATACACTCTAGATCTTGCTTTCCCGCAATATTAACTGCCGGAATTACACCAATTATTGACATTCCAGGATTAGCTTTCTCTGCCGCTGCTAAAGCTTTAGCAATGTTCAAAGATCTAAACCAGATTTCAGGTTGAGAAGGATACCCCGCAAGAAACTCAACAACCTTTGTTGTTTTTAAATCAATCGGTTTGCCACTTTTAATCCGCGATACGACGCTCTTGGGAAGCACCATGTAGACCACATTGGAGATGCCTGAATTTTCACCTTTCACGATTTCTCTGATGATAACTTGACCATCAAGGGATTTCTGGCCACTATCAAGGATGGCTGCATCCAGGGTTGTGGTGACGTTGGATGCAATCGCAACAGAGGAATAATCAATAGTTTTTCCCATGAGATCTGCCCAAGAGGAATAAAATCCATTACTTCGATTGATTGAAATTCCTACTGTTGAAACTATGAGAATCTGGCAAAGCATCAACAAAAGTAATCTAAAAATGAAATTAAGTATGCCTTTGCGGAAGAGTTTTTGCCAAAATAGGACGAAAAAAATAATCGAAGCAGCAGAAAGGGCAGCAAATAACCCAAGTGTTACCGCACTATTTAACCCAAGCATTACATCCCACCGACACTTCTAGCATTTTTCTTTTTGGGTACTGGGACGAAAGATTCAATCATCAAAATTGCCACCGCTACTTTCATCAGGTTGCGGATGCTAGGGAACATGATGTATCTAGGAGTCCAAATAGGACGAAACTTTGCATTGAATCTATAAAGAGATTCCATTTGAAAAAATCTTGATAAAAAAAGAAGAAGCTTGTGAGAAAATCTAGTTATTGGACTTGCCCCTAACCGTTCACCTTTTTCAAAGATACTTCTGAAAGTGGCAAAGTTAAGTGATATTTGGGTAATACTTTTAGATTTTGCGAACGCAACCGTATCGGAAATTAAAAGCTCATTGATTCCGGGATCACCGTTAGGGGATCTCCGCATTGAATCTAATGACAACCCATCTGTGCCCCATGGAATAAATTGCAACATTCCCATCGGTTCTCCGTTTTGAAGTGCCAGTGAAACCACTAAATCTGGATCATTTGGATCACAAAAACGACCCAACGCCATAGAGAAACCTCTTTCACTCCCACCGCGGCGCCATTTCTCGGCGAGTTTGCTTAGTGCATCCAATTCCCCAGGGGCTATCTCAGAAATTCGCCTGATAGAAGTTGAATACTCTTTTCGCTTAATTTGATTGACCATCTGGCGAACATTTTTCATTTCGGGACCCTCAAGTGAGAAGGTGTCAACAAGCACAACTGCTTCGTCTCCAATTTCTAAAGATTCGAAATCAGTTTCGCGTGACCAAATTAAGCCGGCTTCTTCTGTGCATCCATAAACAGCAGGAATCCAAGCGTGTGCTTCTGCCTCCGTACAGAAGGCACCCATCGCCGAAGGCCATGATTCACGGTCACCAATTGGGTCCCCCGTAGTAACCATGACTCCATTTATTACTGAATATGGGATCACGGCTTTCATATTCTTCGACCACATAAAGTTCTTATTTTCGCGTAGCGCAAAATAACTTAAAGAATCATGCTCAGGGTAGCGAGATAGTAAAGTCCGGATTTCATTGAGGCTTTCGTGATCAACTTTTGATTTAAACCTATTCGGCTTCAGAAACTGCCAAGTTGATGTGACAACAATAAGTAATCCAAGGGCTGCCAAAGTATATTCAGTTCGAATTTGAACATGTCTTGTGACGTAATGGATGGAACCAGAAATGCCTAAGAGTCCTTTTAAAGTTATTTCAAGGATTTGTCCAAAATTTTGTTTGACCGTGAAAGATTTTTGATCTAGCCCAACGAAAAGTAATCCAACGAGAAACGAGGTTAAGGAGATTCGCAGAAAGAAAAATACCGATTTCATAGTTGTTTGAATGTCGGACTTTGTTTTGAAATTTTTCCTGAAATACAACAAAAGAAATAAGATGAGGAATTCTGATAGTAGGTGTGAAATACCGACAGATTTTAGTGCAATCTCCTCATCTTTACGCCGCAGGGTCAATTGGACCAAACCGTGAACTACGGACGTCATAATTAAGACACCTTGTAAAACAGTTGCGAGAATCCAGGCTCTTCTCCTTCTTAATCTGATTCCCCGCGCAGTCAAAAGAATGACAGTTGCCGCAATGACGGCAGTAATTTCTGTACCTCGAAACACAGGAGCAGATAGATTTCTACCAACGATTCGGATTACAGGCGGGAAGGTTCTGGTTGATAAAAAGCCAATGATGGAAAGTGATTGGGCTACCAATATCCATGACAAATAGAACGGAGCAGATTTCACTTTCTTTTCTTTTTTCACGCTCATCCTTCAAGGTAGATCAAAAGCAAAGTCACGCAGCTACTTCAGTATCCCACTTGCTCGGGGACTTCTCCAACCTTTGCTTTCTTAGCTGCAACAGCCTTTGCCGGATATGCATTTAATCCCGCTTTCCATTTATCTAAATATGGCCACGGGAAAATCTCTCCTCGTCTGACCCACCAAATATCGGCTGGAGTTGGCCAAGAAATTCCAAAGTGAACATGTGGGGCGATTCCCTTTGCATCTCCGGAATCTCCCAGTTTCCCTAACGCTTGCCCAACAACAACTCGAACACCTGGTTCTATTCCATCTGCAACTTGCATCAAGTGCGATGCGTAGTAGCGCACACCGTCATCGCCAATAATTGAAACGAATAGCCCGCCACGATCGGCACCAAGATTAGTTTTGTAGTTGTATTTATCTACTCGATTTACTTCATCCACCACGCCATTTGTAACAGCAACATATTTACAACCTTTTTTACCCAAAATATCCGTGGCAGGGTAATTGTG
>WLJX01000034.1 GCA_009701575.1 Actinomycetota bacterium | reverse complement strand
TTAGATGTGTGGAAAGGCCCAGTAGCGCAGTTGGTTAGCGCGCCGCCCTGTCACGGCGGAGGTCGCGAGTTCAAGTCTCGTCTGGGTCGCTAGAAGAGAGTGTCCACACACTCTCTTCTTTTATTCTTTTAACTTTAAAGGATTAGCAAGTACAACTTAATATTGGCTCGGTAGCTCAGTTGGTACGAGCGCGCGACTGAAAATCGTGAGGTCGACAGTTCGATCCTGTCCCGAGCCACTCTTGATTTATATTGATTCTTTTGCACATTAGCTAATTGTCCACAGACGATAACTTTTCTAATATTTAGTATTTGCGTCCACTACATCCTTGGCGGATGCCTACTTGGGAACCAATTTGGATCGCATACTTGGATGTGTCAAATGTAATGAGCAAATTGGGTTCGAAACACGGCATTGACGCGCATGAGATTAAATTCTTATTAGAAGGGAGTCAAGGAATTATTGGTCTGCAGGTAACTGATGTTAAACATGGGTCACGAACTTTTGTTCGAGTTGATTATTCAAATAAGTTTGTTGTTGAAATGTATATTGATAAAAAGAATTCTGATTACTCAGAGTGGTCCCTTCGAACTGCAAAATTAGTTAGAAAAAATAGCAAAAATGGAGGATGATACTTTTATGAAATTGAAGCCAACGAAAGTTAGAAGTGAAGCGCAGATGCTTGCTGAAGATAAAATCGACCCATTTTTTCAAATGATGGAATCAGGTATGACTATTGATGAGATTTGCAAGAAGATGGGTTGGGAAGTATTCCCAAGCAAAAGCGATTGTTAAGCGTCTTTAGATTGAAAGAACTTTATAAATAGAACGGCCCAAACTAGGGCGGCGATTGCGACAATAATCTGTTCAAGGTTCTGAGATGTTCTAGGAATTGCGATTGCACAAAGCGCAAAGAAGCCAGAAAGTCCCCAGAGCGAAATGGCTGCGGTCTTACGTGAAAGTCCCCCGCGAATTAAGCGATGAGATAAATGATCATGGCCACCTTGGAATGGCGAGATACCGCGTTTGATTCTTGAGAGAACTGCGACTGAGGTATCCAGAATTGGTACCGCGAGAAGTAGAACTGGTGTGGCAAGTGAAGTCCACATAACTTCAGTATCTGGTTGAAGTCGAATTGTTAGCGTTGCAATTAGAACACCAAGAAAGAGTGCACCGGCATCGCCCATGTAGATGCGAGCTGGGCTCTTGTTCCAAAGTAAAAAACCAATTGTTGCGCCTGCAGTTACTGCAGAAAGCGCAGCGATCATAAATTGCTGGCCTTGGAAGCCAAGAACGAAAAGGGCGCTGGATGTGACTGCAACTGTGCCAGCAGCGCCACCATCAAGATTGTCAAAGAAGTTAATTGAGTTACAGATACCGACAATCCAGAATGAAGTAATTAGTGCATCAATAACTGTGGAATTTGTTGGGTTGCCAATTGTGTTTTGCGAGATCAAAATCCAGGCGGTGAATAAACCAGCGGCAGATTGAATTGCAAGGCGTGGTGCGGGGCGAAGGTTTCGCATGTCATCCCACAAGCCAATGCCACCAAGAATAATTGCGGGGGCGAGTACTGAAGTCATAAGAACATAATTTCTTGCGGTAAAGCCATCAACAATTGCAACGCCATAGGAAATTAGAACTACACCAATGATGATGGCGACACCACCGAGATATGGGACTGGCTCTTTATGAGTTTTATGGGCGGCATTTGGGGCATCGTAAATTTTATTTGTGATTGCGATCTTGCGCATTACTGGTGTTAAAAAACCAACGACTACGAAAGTAACTACAAAGAGCAGGAAGTATTGAAAATCCGTTATCGCCATTTGTATTGGATTTAGTTTCTAATTAACCGGCAGAACCTGATGGTCCAGATTTACGACGAAACATCTTTGGTGCATTGGCACCGGCTGCGGCATTTACCTTCGAACCAGAAGCTGGTCCACCTTTAACTCCGCTGTTGTTCTTGCCCTGCTTCTTGGCGAGCGCCTCGAGCATTTTTGCTTTGGCATCTAACGGTTTGTCTTTTGAGTTATCGGCTTCGCTCATTTTGTTGGCGCTTCTTTCTCTGTTTTCGCAATTGGTTTTGCTTGTGTGGTGAAACTTTCAAGAAGTAATTTTACTTCTGATTCTTTATATCGATAGTGGCGACCGGCGGTCTTAATGATTGTAAGCCTGCCTTCAGTTGCCCAGCGATTGATGGTCTTTGGGCCGACTCGAAAAAGTTTTGCTACTTCTGCTGCGGTTAACAGAACTTCTTGTTCGCCGATCATTGGATAATCTTAACTCTTCAAGTTGCCGCTTCGAAGGCAGAAACCTTGCGCCACCTTGATATTAAGCGCTCGTAACCCACTCCTGCTTTTGCGCCATCACCCGTGGATAGCCCGGCAAGTGAGAGTTGAATATCTTCGATTGAGGTATCAGCCTCTAAACCTTCTTCACCTTCGTCATTGAGAATTTTTTCTAAGTAGCCAGCAAGGCCGCCGTAATCAACTTCGACAATTGATTCTGGATGGAAGAGTTCCATCCATTCGAGCAGGTCTGCAATCTCTTCTTCAATTGGGCCGTGACCAAATGCGGATACAACAGAATCGTGAGTGAAGGCGCAACGTGCCTTTGCATTCGCGATTGAAGTTCGCATAACAGTAAAGGGGCCGTCATCGGATTGGCCGCGCAAGCGATCTTCGGGTTGGAATAGTGAGAACCAACGTGGTGGCACCATCCAAGTTTCGGTGATGATGTGTGGGACTTTATCTTCGAGAGTTTCGGAATTTATATTTATTGCTTCTTCGATATTTTGTGGCACAAAGAATTTTGAAACAGGAAGTGGAACTGAGCCTTTAAATTGATCTAGCGCGGCCCAAACGCGCGCGGCGGTTGACCAAGGGCAGATGTAGCGCTTGCCTTCCCATTCGAGAATGTGTGCGCCATCTGGTCTTAGTCCGGGTGGTTCAGTAATTATTGTGCGACGAAGTGCGCGCGATTGTTCATCGTGTCCGGTTGTTGCTGTAATTGGAATTGATTCCCAACGCAGCGCTTCAGCAGGTGAGAATGCAGATATTGGTTCGTAGACCCGAAGTGATGCAACGTAAGGCGTTGGTTTACGCACGTGCTATGTAATTGCCCTCGGCATATGGATCGTCATCTACTTCGGTTACATCTTGTGGCTTCTCGCCATGTAACTCTTTAGAAAGTCTTTCGAGATCCATATCGGTATTCGAATATTTCAAATCACGAGCTACTCGTGTGGCTTTTGCTTTTTGTCGGCCTCGCCCCATGCGCGTGACCTCCTTCTCGCTTTATAAGTTATGAGTTCTTCAGACCCGAAGGTTATCGCGGTTGGTAGGT
>WLJX01000033.1 GCA_009701575.1 Actinomycetota bacterium | reverse complement strand
GCGACTGGAGCCCCTGGAAGACCTGGTGACCGGTCGCGCCGGCGAACAACTTCCGGAAGTTGCGCACGCCCATCTCCCGCAACGCAGTCGATGGTGGAGCGTGCCACCCGAGGTCAAGCTATCGCTTCGCCCACAGGAATCCTATTCCAGCCTCAACGCTTTCTTGAATGCCCCCTATCAGTGGGTTCTGAAGTACAAGGCGCGGCTCAGCCCGTCCAACCTACTGGCGGTGGCCGACGAGAACCTGCTCTACGGCAATCTCGCCCATAGGCTGATCGATCGGTTCTTTCGCACCGACGGCGCGCAGGCGCTTCGGGGCGACGCCTTGACGGCCTGGTTCTCGCGCGAGTTCGCGAACGTCGTGGCAGAGGAGGGCGCGGTTCTGTTGATGCCCGGCCGGCGCTCGGATTACGAACGGCTGCGCTCCGCGCTGGAGCGCGCAATAGGAGAAATCCAGCGGCAGTTCGGGGCGGCGGGCATCGACGCGGTGGAGTCGGAGCGCGATCTCGCCGGCACGTTCCCGGGCGGCGCCCTCGAAGGGCAGGCGGACCTGGTCGTGCGCAACAAATCGGGCCAGCGGGCCATCGTCGACATGAAATGGTCTGGCGCCAACTACTACCAGGACCGGCTCGCGAAGAATCGGCATCTGCAGCTGGCCGTCTATGCCGAGATGCTTCGGCAGGAAACGGGTGCTTGGCCGCAGGTTTCCTACTTTATCCTCAAGGCGTCTCAGATCCTTGCGCCGGACAAGGCGTTCTTTCCGGAGGCCCGGCCGGTTCAATCCGGCGCAACGGGATCCACGCCGCTGCTTTGGGACCAGTTCACAGCCGCATGGAGATGGCGCCGCTCCCAGATCGATGCCGGAATGATCGAGGTAGCCGTAGAGGGCATCGAACCGACCCCGGAATCGGCGGGACCGCCAGACGCGTTCGTACCGGAAGAGTTGCCGGAGGCCTACAACGATTACCGCTGGCTTGCCGGCTGGGAGGACTGACGGATGGCCGGCACGCTCAGGTTCGTCAGCGCAGGTGCGGGAAGCGGCAAGACCTACCGCCTCACGCAGATCCTCCACGAAAAGCTCAGCTCGGGGCAGGCTGCGCCCGGCGGGGTGATCGCCACCACCTTCACTCGCAAGGCGGCCACGGAGCTTCGCGAGCGGGTCCGCACTGCGCTCCTGGAGAAAGGCGAGTTCGCCCTCGCCAATGCAATGGGGCAGGCGCGCATCGGCACGGTGAACAGCGTGTGCGGCGGCTTCCTCGAGCGCTTCGCATTCGAAGCTGGGCTGGCCCCGGAACAACGCGTGTTGGAGGAAGCCCAGTCGGGCGCACTCGTGCGAGAGGCGATCGATGCGGTTTCCGACAGCGCCACGGTGCAGGACATCGTCGAGCTCGCGCGGCGATTGGGCATCGAGAGCTGGGAAGACGCGCTTAAGTCGCTCATAGACCAAGCGCGGGCGAACGACATCCCACCCGCGCGCCTTGCCACGTTCGGCGGGCGCAACGCGACGGACCTCCTTGCACTCTTTCCCGCGCCGAGCGCCGATGAACTCGACGCGTCGCTCGCAAGCGCGATCGAGACCGCCGTCCCGGAGATCGAGAAGCGCGCGAGCGGCAAGAAGAACACAGCCGACTACATCGCGCTTGCTCGCGAATCTTTGCGCCTTGTTCGCGGCGGCACCGCGGCGTGGGCCGACTGGGTAAGACTCTCCAAGGGCGCGCCGGAGGCGGGGCTCAAGACAATTGCCCAACCCGTGACGGACATCGCGAGCCGTTATGTCGCGCACCCGCGGCTGCAACAAGACATCGAGCGGTACCTCGCAGCGATCTTCACGCTCGGCGCAAAGGCGCTCGACGCCTACGCCCAGCGAAAGCGCGAGCTGGGCGTCATCGACTTCGTGGACCAGGAGCACCTCTTCCTCGGGCTTCTGGAAAAGCCCTCGGTCGTCGAGGCGCTGTCGGAGGAGCTCGACCTGCTTCTCGTGGACGAGTTCCAGGACACCAGCCCCATACAACTCGAACTCTTCGTGCGTCTGTCTCGCATCGCCCGCGAAACGGTCTGGGTCGGCGACGTCAAACAGGCGATCTACGGGTTCCGGGGCAGCGACGCCGAACTGATGAAGGCCGTCCTCGGTAAGCTTCCGAGTCTGGGCGGATCCAAGGAGGTTCTTGGGCAATCGCGCCGGTCTCGGCCGAACCTCGTGCGTCTGGTCAATGGCGCCTTCGGCGACGTGTTCGCGCCCGGACTATCGCGCGCAGAGGTGGAACTTGCAGCGGTTCGCAAGGAGCTGGTTCCCGACGCAGCCTTCGCCAACTGGACTCTTAACGGCAAGAACATACCGGAACGCGCCGCGGCACTCGCCGAGGGCATCAAGGCGCTAATTGCCTCCGGCTATCGCATCGTCGATCCCGCAAGCGGAAAGCCGCGACCCGCGCACTACGGCGATATCGCGGTGCTCTCAAAGACCAATGCGGGCGTCCAGTCTGTGGCGGAAGCCCTTCGGTTCGGTTCCGTGCCATGGGCCACACAACAGTCCGGCTTGCTCTCCACCCCCGAGGCAGTGCTGGCGCTTGCGTGCCTGCGGCGACTGAACGACCCGCGCGACACGCTGGCGAGCGCGGAGATCGTCTCGCTCGCGGACTGCGAGGCCCCGGAGTCCTGGCTGGCGGATCGCTTGCGCTATCTCGAAGGCGGTGGCGATAGCGCCCTCTGGCGGGATGGGGCCGAGGACGGTCACCCGTTGCTTTCGCGAATCGCGAGGTTGCGTGAGCAGGCGCCGCTGCTTTCGCCGTACGCGGCGATGGAACTTGTCGTCGCCCAGTGCGATCTCGCCGGGCGCGTCCTGCGTTGGCGGCGCGACGAACTCGTGGCGCGCGTGCGACTCGCCAACCTGCAAGCCGTGCTGGCACTTGCAAGGTCCTACGAGGATGCGTGTCTGGCGCGACGCGAGCCGGCCACGGTCTCCGGGCTCATCCTTTGGCTCGGCGAACAGGCGCAAAGCGAACTCGACATGCTCGCGGAGCCGCCGGTCGCTGCGGTCAAGGTCATGACGCATCACGCGGCCAAGGGACTGGAATGGCCGATCGTCATTCTTCTGGATCTGGAGAAGGACATTCAGGATCGGCTTTGGTCGGTCGGCGCCCGGTCCGATTCGACCCTCGACGTCGCCGCGCCGCTTAAAGACCGCTGGATCCGCTACTGGCCGTGGCCCTTCGGCGCCCAGAAGAAGGTCGATATCGCCGATGTTATCGCCCAGTCCCCGGAGGGGGTTCGCTTGCGCGCGGAGGCGATCGACGAGGCCAAGCGCCTCCTGTACGTGAGCATGACGCGGGCACGCGACTGTCTTGTTCTCGCGTTTCCCGCGAAGAAGGGCACGTGCGAATGGTTGGGGTCGCTGAACGCCCCCTGGCTTGCGCCGGACGCTGCAAGCGATTCGATCTCCCTGCCGGATGGCTCGAAGATTACCTGCGACTTCCAGTCTTTCGCGGCGCCCGCGGCGATCCCGGCGCCGACCGAACCGGATTCATCCCTTCGATGGTTTCCCGATCCCGACTCGCGAACGGAGCGATTGCCGGCGACGCTTGTGGCGTCGGCATCGGTCGCCCGGCCGTGCAAAGTCACGGATACCGCATCCCTTGGAGAGCGGATCGCGCTGAAGACGGGCACCGACATGGCGGCACTCGGCAACGCCATTCACGCCTGCATCGCGACGGC
>WLJX01000032.1 GCA_009701575.1 Actinomycetota bacterium | reverse complement strand
GCTTCAGATACGGAGCCTTCAATTTCGATTGCGCCGTCTTTCTTAGCCAAGCAGTACCTACTTCTCTATTTCAATTCATTAACAGGGGTCCGACCATTTCTGGGCAGAGGGTTAGTCTAAGGCGCAAGCCCCAAATCAGGAAATCGGGTCTTATACTCCTAATCCTGACCAGAAGGTGGCAAATTGCGAATAATTTTTAAGGGTGGCTCCGTGTGGAGCGCCGGTCTAGGCGTATTTGATGGCCTGGCAATTGAGGATGGCCGAATTGTAGCTACAGGTCCATCGGCGCTAGAACTTGCCGGCGAAGTAGTCGATTTAAATGGCGGCTTCATGATGCCTGGATTTATCGATGGTCATGCACATCCAATATTTGCCGGCCGTGAAGCCCGCGGACCAAAAGTTAGTAATTTGCAATCAGTTGATGAAATTAAAAGTGAAGTTGCTAGATACGCAAAAGAAAATCCTGATGAGAGTTGGATTATTGGCGGTGCTTATGAAGCTGCGATTATTTCTGGCGGCAATTTTGATGCACATTGGTTAGATGAAGTAGTTTCGGACCGCCCCGTTGTTCTACATGCTGTTGATCATCACACAATTTGGGTGAATAGCAAAGCACTAGAAATTGCTGGCATAAGTGCCAATACCCCAAACCCAGATGGCGGAACGATTGCAAGACGCGAAAATGGGTCACCGAAAGGAACCTTGCGTGAACCGATTGCCTTTGATTTAATCCTTAAGCACGCACCAGCAGATAGCTTCGAAAGTGATCTACAAGCAATTAAATATGCGTGTAATGAATTGATATCTGCGGGCGTTACAACTGCCACCGAATGTTGGGTTGAGCCACCTATGGCCGAGGCCTATATCGCGGCCGCAAAATCTGGAGCACTCACAATAGATATGCATCTCGCCTTCTTAGTTACACCTCAAAATTGGCAAGAACAAGTTGCCTACATCCAAGAACTTCGAGCCGAAATTTCAAAGCTCCCTGAACCAAGAAGACTTAAGGCGAACACCATTAAGTTTCTAACTGATGGTGCGCTTTCAAGTGGCACCGCTGCGCTCACAGAACCATATCTAGATAACCCAGAATCAACTGGCTTAAAGATTTGGGAGGATGAAAATCTACTTGCTGCAGTTTCAGTCTACGACTTACTAAAGTTCCAGGCGCATATTCATGCAATTGGGGATGGCGCAATTAAACAATCTCTGAACACAATTGAAGCGATGACAAAAACTAATCCTAAATGGGATCGACGTCCAGTAATTGTTCATGCTCAATTAATTGAACCAAATGATTTAGCTCGATTTAAAGAGCTAGATGTAATCGCTAATTTTCAGCCACTTTGGACTTACTTGGATCCAATGAATAAAGAGTTAATCGAACCTAGAATCGGAAGCGAGCGAAATAATCGCCAATATCAATTGCGCACTCTATTAGATTTAGAGACCAGAATAAGTTTTGGAAGTGATTGGCCGGTAACTAGCCACAAGCCAATGGATGCAATCTTCATACCTGTTCTGCGCAAGGTTCCTGGTTCTTCAGGTGAAGCCTGGAGTTTTAATGAAGCGATAACGCTCGAAGAATCCCTAACTGCTTATACGGTCAACGCCGCCTATCAATTATTTAGTGAGAATGAAATTGGCAAACTTGAGCCTGGCATGCGGGCAAATTTCGTGATTCTAGATAAGAACCCATTTGAAACTTATGAGGTTGATGTTAAAAGTGTTTGGATTGATGGTTTGGAAATTAAAGTAAATTAGAAGTTTCAATACCAAGTGAAGCTAGTTTTTCTCGTCCGCCATCAATAGCAGTCAATACAAATGGCTTACCATCTTCGAGAATTGCAAAGGAATGTTCAAAGTGGGCACCGCGTGTTCCATCTTGCGAAACTACGGTCCATTCATCGGCTAAAACTTTAGTCTTTGGTGATCCACTTGTAATCATTGGTTCGATTGCGAGTGCGATACCTGGCTTAAGTTCCGGTCCCATCCCGGCGGCACCAAAATTTAATACGTGTGGTTCTTGATGCATTTCCGTACCAATTCCGTGGCCACCATATTCACGCAAGATTCCATACTTACCTTGTGAACGAATGTAATCTTCGATTGCAAAGGAGATGTCAGTCAAATTAGCGCCGACTTTTCCGGCCGCTATCCCCCGCCACATTGATTCTTCGCAGGTATCAAGAAGTTTTTGATCTGCCGGAAATTTCGTACCAGCAATAATTGAGAATGCGGCATCGCCGTGCCAGCCTTCAATGATTGCACCAAAGTCAATCGAAACAATATCGCCATCTTCGATTGGCCGATCATTTGGGATGCCATGAACAATTTCATCATTAATTGATGCGCAGATAACGGCAGGAAATCCGTGGTAATTAAGGAAGTTAGATTTAGCGCCGTTTGCTGCAAGGTTCTTAATTGCGATTTCATTTAATTGATTTGTTGTGACGCCAGGTGCAATCGCTGCACGTAAAAGTTCTAGAGTTTCACCAACTACCAAGCCCGCTCTGCGCATCAGTTTTAACTGATCGAGAGTCTTTATTTGCATTGCCATAGTGACTACTTAAGAGCTGCGATTGCGCGAGCTGCAATCTCAGAAACTTCACCAACAGCAGAAATAGTTTTTAGTAATCCAGTGCTTTGGTAGTAATTAATGATTGGTTCGGTCTGTTCCGCATAAACTTCTAAGCGATGAGAAATGACATCTTCAGCATCATCTGGGCGTTGATATAACTCGCCACCACAGGAATCGCAGACGCCAGCGGTTTTTGGTGCTTCGAAAATTACATGAGAAGTTGCACCACAACCTCGGCAAGCTCTGCGACCAGCAAGACGCTTAATGATTTCTGCGTTCTCTAACTTAAATTCAAGTACGGCATCAAGCGGGGTTCCTGATTTTTCTAAATTTTCTTTCAGGAAATCTGCTTGGCCAATGTTTCTTGGATAGCCATCAAGAAGAAAACCACCCTTAGCATCTGGGTGAGTTAAACGATCTGCGACCATGTCATTTGTTACAGAGTCAGGAACAAGATTCCCGGCATCCATAAACGATTTCGCGTGTAAACCTAATTTGGTTTCACCCTTAATATTTAGGCGAAAGATATCCCCAGTTGAGATATGAGGAATTGAAAAGTGATGCGAGAGTTGAACTGCTTGTGTTCCTTTGCCCGCACCTGGTGGACCTACCAGGATTAAGCGCATTACTTAAGGAATCCCTCGTATGAACGTTGTTGTAGCTGTGACTCAATCTGCTTTGCAGTATCAAGACCAACGCCAACCACAATCAAGATTGCAGTTCCGCCGAATGGGAAGTTTCCAGTTGCGTTAAACAAGATCAGTGCACCGATTGGAATGATCGCAATCAGCGCTAGGTATAGCGCGCCTGGCGCAGTGATGCGAGAGAGAACATATTGTAAATACTCTGATGTTGGACGACCAGCACGAATACCTGGAATAAAGCCACCATACTTCTTCATATTCTCGGCTACTTCATCTGGGTTGAAGGTAATTGCAACATAGAAATATGTGAAGAAAATAATCATTGCTGAATAAGCGATTATGTAAATTGGGTGATCGCCCTTAACAAGGTTCTGTTGAATCCAAACAGCCCACTTTGCAGAGCTTCCAGAGAAGTTCACAATCAAAGATGGAATGTAGAGAAGTGAGGAGGCGAAAATAACTGGGATAACGCCAGCTTGGTTCACCTTAATAGGAATGTAAGTGCTGGTTCCACCATATGACTGGCGACCAACTTGGCGCTTTGCATATTGGACTGGAATACGTCGCTGTGCTTGCTCCACGAATACAACTGCCGCGACAACAAGTACACCAACTGCTGTTACAAAGAGGAATGCAAACAAACCCTTTTGAAGTTTGATTGACCAAAGTTGTGTTGGGAATTGAGCCGCAATCGATGTGAAGATCAAGATTGACATGCCGTTACCGACGCCGCGATCTGTAATTAACTCACCAAGCCACATGATTACCGCAGTTCCGGCAGTCATAACAAAGACCATAGTCATAATTCTTGGCCAGGTAGTGTCCGGGATAATTGGATAAGAACATCCACTAAATAAACGTCCTGGAGTTCTTGCTACTGCGATCAAACCGGTTGACTGCAGAATAGATAGTCCAACAGTTAAGTAACGTGTGTATTGAGTAAGTGTTGCTGTTCCAGATTGTCCCTCAGCCTTAAGCGCTTCGAAACGTGGAATAACTACAGTCAAAAGTTGAACAATGATCGAGCTGGTGATGTAAGGCATGATGCCGAGTGCGAAAACTGAGAGTTGAAGAAGCGCTCCGCCAGAGAATAAGTTGATCAGACCGAAGAGACCGCCATTACTGGCTTGATCTAAACAGGTCTGAACATTCTTATATGAAACACCTGGCGTTGGAACGATCGAACCAAAACGGAACAAGCCCATGATGGCAAGAGTAAAGAAGATCTTTCGACGCAGATCTGGCGTCTTAAACGCCTTACCAAATGCTGAGAGCATGATTTTCTCCTTCTAACTTAATAAATCTTTTTGGATTTAGAGTT
>WLJX01000031.1 GCA_009701575.1 Actinomycetota bacterium | reverse complement strand
TACAGAACGTATGTTGCACTAACAAGCGACACGGGGGAGACTGACGACACAATGGATAGTGAACGCGTTCTGGTAACCGGTGCCGGTGGTTTCCTCGGAGCGCATTTCATCGACCATTTTAGCGCCTTGGGGCACCGCGTGGCTGGAGTCGGTCGTCTGGCATCGAGTACATCGAGCGCATTTAGTGGCAATCCGGTTGATGGCCGAATTTCGAGCAGGATGAGTTTGCCCGACCCGGCGTTCCTCGACGTCATCCGCGCATTCCGACCGACCCTCCTGGTCGATTGTGCAAGCACCGCATCGGTGGCCTGGTCGGTCGAGCAGCCCTACCAGGATTTCTGCAGAGCGGTCGATGTGTGTGCTTTCAACCTGGAGGCAACACGCCTCGCGGCGCCGCGCTGCCGCTTCGTTCTGCTCTCCAGTGCATCGGTTTACGGTAATCCGCAAGCTCTTCCGATATCGGAATACGCACCTCTGCAACCAGTTTCTCCATATGGTTACCACAAGAGACTCTGCGAGATGCTCGCCGAGGAGTACGCCACACTGCACGGATTGAAGGTTGTGGTCCTGCGCATCTTCTCGGCCTATGGCGAAGGATTGCGGCGGCAGGTCGTGCATGACATCTGCTACAGGTTCGCCGATCCGGCTCTGAGCCACGTGGAGCTCTCCGGCACTGGCCGGGAAAGCCGCGATTTCATCCATGCCCGCGATGTAGCTCGGATCATCGAGGTGATTCATCGCGCCGATGCGAGGGGGGTATTCAACGCCGCAACGGGCGTCCAGACCACCATTGCCGAAGTAGCCGACCACATCGGCAGACACTTCGAGCAACGCAAGCAGGTGGTCTTTAACGGCGTTGCCCGACCCGGTGATCCGATCAACTGGCAGGCGTGTACGGCCAGAATCGGTGAACTCGGCTATTGCAGCAGCGTGGAACTGAGCGCTGGACTGGCCCGCTATATCAAGTGGTTCAAGGCAGTCTCGGGGGTGGGGGTATGACGCCGGGACGCCCGCTGCGTGTCGGTATTCCGATCATCGGCAGTGCGAACTGGATGGGTGGGGTCTTGTACATCGAACTGCTCGTGAAGGCACTCAGCAACCTGCCCGCATCCGAACGTCCCGAGTTGTCCCTAATCGTTACAGCAGACACTCGGGCGAATCTTGCACTGCACGAGACGATCCTCCATCGGGTTGATCAAGTCGTGTGCGTTGGCCGCCAGCTGCCGCAGTTTCCCGAGCTTGCCCACGTTCGGGATCATGGCGAGTTGCTCTCGCGGCTCGACTTCTTTTTCCCCCTGCTTAGCCAGGCATGGCCGAATGCCAAGGTCGCCAGCTGGATCCCTGATTTCCAGCACATGCACCTGCCACGGTTCTTTCACGAGTCTGAGCGCAGGACTCGCTCGGAGAGCTTTGCGCGTATTGCGGCTGAGGCACGGCTGCTGGTACTCAGCAGCGAGGATGCGCGGAGCGATTTCGAGCAGTTTCATCCCGACTCAAGGATCCCGACGCGGGTACTCCCCTTCCACGTCCTGCCGGATGAGACGTGGTACGCAGCCGACTGCAGGGAAGTGCAGCGGCGCTACGGTCTGCCCGACGCGTTCCTGATCTGCTGCAATCAGCTCTGGATCCACAAGAATCACGTCATGCTTCTGCACGCCGTGGCGCGGCTGCGGGAAGAAGGGGTCAAGATCACGCTGGTTTGTACCGGTCCGACCTCTGACTACCGCGTCTCCGGGTTTTTCGATGCCATCAAGAAACAGATGGGCGAGTTGGGTATTGAACACTGCGTCCACTTTCTCGGGAATATACCGCGCCAGGACCAGATTCAACTGGTGCGCCGGGCAATGGCGTTGGTGCAGCCTTCCCTCTTCGAGGGCTGGAGCACGGTCGTGGAGGACTGTCGTGCCCTTGGCAAGACCATGATCCTGTCTAATCTCGCGGTGCACCACGAACAGGCGCCGCGACACGCGGTCTACTTCGACCGCAATCGTCTGGATTCCCTCGTGGCAGTGCTTCGTGAGCATTTGCCGCGGCTCTCCCCAGGGCCGCACGAAGGGCAAGAAGTCATGGCGCGCGCGGAAGCGCCCGCGCTGGTGCAATCATTCGCGCGGCGCTTCTGTTCCATTGCCCGCGATGCCCAGTTACTGCTGGCGGGACACGAACTCGCGGTGGGGCATCCGGCCGGAAACATCACCGACTTCTGATGGCAAACGCGACCCCGAAGCCCGATTCGGTGAACTCGTATGCGACGAGGGCCGGAAAGCGTGCCAGTGCCTTGCGCCAGACGCCCACCAACTCGGGATGCAATGGGTGGGCGACATCATCGAAGACCAGTACACCGCCGACCGCGAGTCGCGGGATGACATTGCACAGGTCGTCGTAGGCGCCTGCTTCGGAGTGATCACCATCGACCGTGATCATGTCAAACAGGACATCGGGAGAGGCGGCGAATACCTTTGGGATGGTCTGGTGCGAGTCGCCATTGAAGAAGGAAATGGTACCGGTATGGCCTTGTCGGATCAACTCTTCGCGCACGAAGTCGGGCCCCGGGTTTTCCATTCCGGCGTAGTTGCTCACCCACAGATCGAAGGCTGCGATCTTGACGCTGGGGCAGGCCCGGACAACCATGCTGATCGAGCGGCCGCGTCGTACACCGATCTCCAGATAGTTTCGCGGTTGCAGCACCTTGGCCGCGGCGTACAGAACCGTCGAGATATCCATGAAGCGCCAGTGTCTGCCAAAGCGCCGCAGACCCTCCCAGTAATACGTGTCCACGTACCGGACGTATTTGTCAGTCGCCAGTTGTTCGTGGAAGAGCAGGATTTCTTCCATGGTCTCAGGCGACGCTGCGATACTGGCCAGAATCTGCGGTGTCAGAATGACGGGCCCGTAATGCTCCCCCTCGACGGTCATGACGCTTCCCAGCATGGTGTTCTTCCTGAGTTGATCGCCCGCTGGCCTGCAGCACGCGCCGGTGTGTGCGAGGACAGCGTCATGGGTGTGCGCAGGCACTGGCGTATTGGTGCAGACAAACCACTTTCCTGTCGAAATCGAATCAGACCAGGCAGAGTCGAGCGAGTGCACCGCTGTGAAGACTGAAGAGAACCTTTCCTGCCACCAGGCGGTCGAGTTGTTGAAGTAGCCCTGTGACGATCTGACCCAACCCTCGTCGCGTCCTGATCGCGACACGGGTACCATGTGAAAGGAACTGTGGCGGGTAATCCGGTTGGTTTCGGTGAGAAACTCGACGATCCCGTCCTCGGTGAAGTGCTCGAGCGATCCGATCGAGTAGGCATGCCTGAACGATTGGTCTGCATACCCTGTGGCAGTTGCATCGCAGACCCGCAGCAAGTCCTTCCTGAGGCCTCGCTCGATGGCCTTGCCGATGAGAAAATCCGAGATATCGCATCCGTGGATCTCGAGATGTCTGAACCGCGAAAGCATTGCGATTGCATTGCCGGTCCCGCAGGCAATATCGAGAATGCGGCCCTCGCAACCGGCGAGCAGGAACTGGATTTCATTCCACACGTTGTCATCGCCCCAGACCTCGAGCATGATGGCCATCTCGGGGGTCCAGTAGACGGCGAGATCCTGGCATGCAGCAAGGGGTGCCGTCTCCGGCGCGCTGTCTGCCGATGCCTTTTGCAAGGGCGCAGACTCGACAGCGCCCCCCTCGGTCGGCCACGGCACAGGCATGACCGGCGACATGGCCGGCTTACGAACAAAGAATGAAAAGAGATCGTACCGCCCAGGATTTGCCATGGAGACGGCCGGATCGTAGAGAGCTCCAGGGATTGGATCCGATGGATAGGTGTTGATGACCGATTCGAGTGGATTCACCTCCTGTTCCATGCGCAGGCCGGCGATCTTGAACGCCTGTCGGTATTCATCGAGGTAATAGCAACCCTCGTCATGGGTGATATGGAAGAAGGGATGATTCCTGAAGAAGTTTGCCCGCTGCTCGTCGTTCCAGATCACCGTGTCTCTCAGGCAGCAAAGCACACCGTCTGGCTTGAGTATCCTCTTCACCTCCAGCAGGAACGGCACCAGGTCTGTGATGTGATGCAGCACTTCCCGCATCCAGACGACATCGAAGCTCTCGTCCGGAAATTCTAGCGGCCCTGGCGTTACCTGTCTGACCTCGAAGTGCGATCCATCCAGTCCGACGATCTTTTCCGCCGCGCGGATGCCCGCCAATTGGCCGGCGGAAGAGTCGACTCCGGTGACGCGGTAACCGCTGCGGGCGAGTGCGTAGCAGGCGACACCATTGCCGCATCCAATGTCGAGAAGGCGCCCTGCGTTGCTGGGCGGATGTCCTAGACGGCCCAGCAGAGCACATGTTTCACTGAACTCTGCGCTGGCGTGGAATCGTCGTGCGTTGCTGACGAAGTCCGGCGTCTTGTAGCACAGGTAGACAGTCTTTCGCAGGGTGGGGTGCGCCCATCCCCAGCTATAAGCCACGTCATAGAGATCGACGATATCGGTCATCAGGGATCAATCTCCAAAACGTGGTGGCATGCCGACGCGGCGGATGGCCGTAATCTGCTCATGCGGGGACAATCCCTCGTACCAGGCCTTCGAATCGTTCATGCCGGGCAGATCCTTGGCGCCCGACGGTGGATCCTCCCTACACGTCATGTAGGTTGAACTCCGATAATGCAACAGCTCTTCTGTAAATCCGGGTTTTCAGAGGTGGGTCATCTGGCTTCCATGGTCAGGTAGGCACGTCCAGTTTCCCAATCGTCACTGATCTCTGAGAGGACGGCGGAAGCGAGTCTCAAGAGCGAT
>WLJX01000030.1 GCA_009701575.1 Actinomycetota bacterium | reverse complement strand
TGTCGTAGGTCCTCCCGCAGTTGCGCTATTTGCGCAGCGGTGGCATCGACAAGTGGCAATCTAGTAAATCCGCCAGGTAGGCCCATTTCATTTAGTGCGGCCTTAGTCAATATCGCACCTTGGGTGCGGAAGGTTCCGGTGAATACCGGCAATAATTTTTGATGTATTTCAAGTGCACGATCTGCCTTTCCAGCAAACCAAGCATCTAGCATTTCACGAAGGCCACTTCCAACGGTGTGACCACAAACCGAAACAACTCCAACTGCGCCAACTGAAAGTAGTGGCAAATTCAAAATATCGTCACCAGAATAAACTGGAATTCCAGAACGCTTGATAACCCACGAAGTTGCAGCAACATTGCCCTTCGCATCTTTTAACGCAGCAATTCTTGGATGTTCAGCGAGTTCAACAATTGTGTCGCTCTCTATTTCAATTCCAGTACGTCCGGGAATGTCGTACATCATCACTGAAAGATCGGTTGCATCAGCCATCGCACGGAAGTGTGCTGCGATACCGGCTTGTGGCGGCTTGTTGTAATAAGGAGTGACAACTAGAAGAGCATCGGCTCCTGCCTTTGCTGCGCGCTTAGCTTGAACAACTGAGTGCGAGGTTTCATTATTTCCAGCACCAGCAATAACGTAAATCTTTGCTCCAACTACTTTCTTAACAATAGTAACAATCTGATCTTTCTCATCATCACTTGTTGTTGGGGCCTCACCAGTTGTGCCATTTACAACGATGCCATCATGTCCCGTTGAAACTAAGTGCGCGGCTAAGGCTTCAACACCAGCCCAATCAATCTCGCCATCCTTTTTAAATGGCGTGACCATGGCGGTAATTAACCGGCCAAATGGTGGTGTGATACTCATGCGCCTAGGTTACACGCTAATTATGGAGCTATGCGACCGGATTTTTGGAATGCCCCGTAGGTCATCGGCATTAATTGCGCGAAGTGCTTCTCCATCTTCTCGGCGACCATCTCAATTTCACGTTGTGGATATGACGGGAAATGTGAGCCTTCACTTGATGTTCGAAGTGAAAGGAAATTCATTAGCGCTCTTGCATTCATAGTTACATACATTGAAGAGTAAAGAGTTACTGGGAGAACTGCACGAGCCACTTCTCGAGCAACGCCAGATGCCAATATCTTCTGATAATTCTCATAAGCAACTATGCAAGTCTCTTTGATGGCGTTAACAGTGATATCTAATTGTTCTGGTGTTCCATCAATAAAGGTGTACGCACCAGTCTTGCCAACTTGAACCAATTTACGATCTTTATTTGGAATGTAAAAAACTGGACGCAATTCTCGGTAGCGACCGCTCTCTTCATTGTATGAAGCGATTCGATGTCGCATAAATTCACGGAACACAAATATTGGGGCTGATACAAAGAATGTCATTGATGTGTGTTCGAAGGGACTGCCGTGGCGCTCTCGGGCTAGGTAATTAATTAAACCGGCATCCCGATCGCTGGACTCCCCGACTTTTTCTAGCGTTGTCTCCCCCGCAGTTGATACGCGTGCGGCCCAAATTACATCGGCATCACTCGCACTCGACTTAACCAATTCAACGGTCATGTCATCGCGGAAAATAATTTCTTGTTTTGTATCTTCTATATCGGGAGTATCGGTATTCATAAGGCGACCCTATATAAAGGTGTGCCATCCGCCGTGGATTAGGGCATACTTTCGGCGTGTCAGTGAAGCGTGATTCATTAAGCGTCTCAATAACTGTAGGCGCGTACGGCAGTGCATTTGGCGCGGCCGCAGTTGCAGCAGATTTCTCTGTTCTCCAAGCTTGCTTGCTATCACTCTTACTTTTCTCTGGTGCATCCCAATTCGCTGTTGTTGGTGTTATTGCTGCCGGTGGAACTCCGATAAATGCAATTGCGACTTCGACTCTGCTTGGAACGCGAAATGGTTTATATGGACTCAGACTCGCCCCAATATTGAAGCTACGTGGATTTAAGCGAATTGTCGCGGCGCAAATAACTATTGATGAATCTACCGGCGTAGCTCTTGCTCAAAATAACGAGAGCGATATGCGAAAAGGTTTTTGGTACACCGGCTTTGGCGTCTATCTATTCTGGAATTTATTTACCTTGGCAGGGGCACTTGGTGCACAAGCAATTGGCAATCCCTCAGCTTGGGGATTAGATGCTGCAGTACCCGCAGCATTTCTCGGTTTACTTTGGCCCAGACTCTCAGATCGTAAATCTTGGGTGCTCGCTGGATTTGCAATTGTTCTAGCGCTAACCCTTACACCTTTGGTTCCCGCAGGAATTCCAATTATCTCTTGCACTTTGCTTGCAGTGATCATTGGGTGGCGTAAATGAGCGCCTTTTGGATTGCAGTTATTGGGTCAAGTGCGCTGGCATTTGCAGTGAAAATGTTAGGCGCCTCAGTACCAGAATCAGTTCTGAGTCATCCCAGAATTTTGCGGATAAACAACTTTATTCCCATCGCACTTTTAACAGCCTTAGTCGCCGTAAATACCTTCGCAGATAAAGTAGAGCTTGTCATCGATAACCGCGCTCTTGGTATGGCAGCGGCAATTCTCTTATTGATTGCGAAAGCGCCATTCCCGGTTGTGGTTTTAGGTGCGGCCCTAACTTCTGCTCTTGGTTACCGCTATCTCTAAAGAAGTTTTAGCTCCTCTAACTTAGCTTTTAAATCAATATCTGAAGGTTCAGTTAAATGTGTTCCATCACTAAAAACAATTACTGGGATTGATTGGGCGCCGCCATTTATTTCAACAACAATTTCGGCTGCTGACTTATCTGCCTCGACATCAACATATGTATATTCAACGTTATTAGAATCTAGAAAGCGTTTGGATCTACGGCAATCTCCGCACCATTCGGCGCCATACATTAATACGCTAGCCATTATTTACTCCTTAATTGAGTTCCATATAGTTTTCAAGACCAAAGGTAAGGCCAGGGTTCTTTCCTACGTTTCTAATGGCCAATAAAACACCAGGCATAAAGCCAGTGCGATCTATCGAGTCATGGCGAATTGAAAGCGTTTCACCGATATCACCCAAAATAACTTCTTGATGTGCCACCAAACCACGTAGTCGGACCGAGTGGATATGTACATCACCAATTTTTGCGCCACGTGCACCATCTAGCTCTGAAGTTGTGGCATCTGGCATCACAGCTTTCTTAACACTTGCACGCGCATCATTAATTAGTTCGGCGGTACGCGCCGCAGTTCCTGATGGCGCATCAGCTTTTGCTGGGTGATGCAATTCAACAATTTCTACTGATTCAAAGTATTTAGATGCTTGGGCGGCAAATTGCATCATAAGAACTGCGCCAAGGCCAAAGTTTGGAGCGATTAACGCTCCTACCTTTGGATTTGCAGCTAACCAAGATTTGATTTGTGCCAACTTTTTCTCATCGAAACCTGTAGTTCCAACAACAACGCTTATTCCATTCTTAATTGCGAATTCAAGGTTGCCCATAACGGCATCAGGATGGGTGAAATCAACTATTACTTGCGCGCCACTAGATATTAACTTCTCTAGAGAATCACCAAGATCTAATTGCGCAACTACTTCAAGGTCAGATGTTCCGGAAATAGCCTTAACACTTTCAGATCCCATGCGACCTTTGGCCCCTAGGACGGCAACTTTGATACTCATGCAATCACCTTCTCAAATTTAGCGGTACTTCTAAATGGCCCCACAAGTGCAAGGGTAGCGGGAGCGCTAAACAAGTCGCGTGCTAATTGATGAATTTGCTCGGGTGTTACTGCTTTGACCTTGCTCAAGATTTCATCGAAACTCATGATCTCGCCATAAACAAGTTCGCTCTTGCCAATTCGGCTCATACGAGAGCCAGTGTCTTCCTGGCCGAGAATTAATCCCCCAGTTACCGCACCCTTTGCCCTAGAAATCTCTTCATCAGTTAAACCATGCTGCGCTACTGATTCACTTATGTCACGCATAAGTTTTATTACTTCTTCCGCTTTCTCGGTTCGGCAACCAGCATAGAAAGCTAGGGTTCCAGTTCCTGCAAATTGTTGTGGGTAGGCATAAGTTGTATAAGCCAGACCGCGCTTCTCACGAATCTCTTGAAATAATCTTGAGGCCATTCCGCCACCAATTGCAGAAGAGAGAACACTTAGCGCAAATCTGCGGTCATCACTTCGGGCTAAACCCGGAAAGCCGTAGAGAATATGTGCTTGCTCAGTCTTGCGATCAATCAAACCAATTTCACCAAGACCTGGAGTCTTTATTGGGGTGGATGCTCTGACTTCATGTTTGTTATTTGGAACATTAAGGAAGCCATCTCTAGAGAGCGCCTCTTCAACCATCTTTACAACTTTTTTATGTTTAACATTTCCGGCAACTGAAACAACTAAGTTCTCTGGCTGGTAGTGCTTCTTATAGTAATTAAAGATTGAATTTCTTGGCATCTTATTGATCGAATCAACAGTCCCCAGGATTGAACGACCAACAGGTGAATCTCCGTAATAAGTATCTAAATAGAGTTCGTGGATGTAGTCAGATGGATCATCGTCGCGAACTGCGATTTCACTCAAAACAACTTTGCGTTCAGAATCCACATCATCCGCAGTAAAAGTTGAAGAGGTAATCAAATCAGTAACAACATCGATTGCTAAAGGTAGGTCGGTATCGATTACTCGGGCATAAAAGCAGGTGTATTCCTGACCAGTAAATGCATTCATCTCGCCACCAACTGCTTCAATCGAAGATGAAATTTCGAGAGCGTTACGGCGCTTTGTTCCTTTGAAGAGTAAATGTTCTAGAAAGTGAGAAGCTCCCGCGACGGATTTTGATTCATCGCGAGAGCCAACATTTGCCCAAATTCCTACCGCAGCGGAACGAGAAGTACTGACTTCTTCAGTAACAATTCGTAGCCCGCTGGGCAAGATTGTTTTACTCAATTATTC
>WLJX01000003.1 GCA_009701575.1 Actinomycetota bacterium | reverse complement strand
GTTGATCGTCCAGCACGTAAGGGTCGTAACCCTTTCACTGGTGAAACAATTCAAATTAAGGCAAGCAAGAAAGTTCGTTTCTTGCCAGCAAAGGCGCTAAAGGAAGTTATTTCTGGCGCACGTAAGCTTGAAGCGGCTCCAAAGCCACCTGTAAAGGTTGTTGCTAAGCCAGCAGCTAAGAAGGTTGCTGCAAAGAAGAAGCCAGCTAAGAAGGTTGCTGCAAAGAAGAAGCCAGCTAAGAAGGCTCCTGCAAAGAAGAAGACTGCGAAGAAAGCTGTAAAGCGTCGCTAGTAGTTAATTAATTTAAAAGAGGGAGCCAGAAATGGTTCCCTCTTTTTTAATGGGAATTAGGATATAGGCATGCAATTTCAGCCACCCAGTGGTTATCCGCTCGGCACTAATAAAACTTTTAAATATGTTTCCTCAATCATTATTCCGATTCTAAATTTATTTACAAAACGCGATTGGCGCAGCGCAGAAAACTTGCCCAAGAGCGGAGCGGTAATAGTTATTTCAAATCATATTTCCTATGCCGATGCCTTAGTTTTTGCACATTTCTTATATGGAAATGGTCGTGCCGTTAGATATTTAGGAAAAGATTCGGTCTTTAAGATTCCGGTACTTGGTCGAATTCTTTTGTCGGCCGGTCAAATACCTGTTGCGCGAGAGAGTGATAAAGCTTCGCATGCTTTAGATAGCGCACTCGGCTTATTGAAAGCGGGACACTGCGTTGGGATTTATCCTGAGGGAACTTTGACTCGTGATAAGAATTTATGGCCGATGGTTGCAAAGACTGGGGTGGCAAGGTTGGCGATTATGAGCAAGGCCCCGGTAATTCCAATCGCACAATGGGGCGATCAAAATCTATTGGCGCCATATTCAAAGCGTGTAGTTCTATGGCGGCGCACAAAGATCACTTATCTGGCGGGACCAGCCTTGGATTTCAGTAAATGGTATGGAAAAGAGGAGGATCAAGCGGCGCTTGTGGAAGCAACCGCTTATGCAATGGCCGAAATTACGAAATTGTTGGAGCAAATTAGGGGAGAATTAGCACCTCATGAAATCTTTGATCCACATAATTCATCCCTTCCCCGGACCGGTAATTTTAAGAAAAAGAAGGATTAAGTAAATGTCTAAGTTCACAGTTCTTGGATCTGGCGCATGGGGAACAACCATGGCACAAGTACTTTGCGATGCTGGTCAAGAAGTTTTAATTTGGGGCCGCAACGCCGATGTAATTTCTGAAATCAATACTAAGAATTCGAATACTAAGTATTTACCGGGCGTCGCACTACCAAAAGCAATGCGGGCTACAAATGATATTCAAGAGGCTTTTAACTTTGGTGAAGCAATAGTTCTGGCAATTCCTGCGCAATCTCTCCGTGAGAACATGACTGAATGGGTTTCGACATTTCCCCAAGATAAGCCCGTAATTAGTACGTTGAAAGGAATTGAAGCCAATTCCCAATTACGTATGACTGAAGTTGTAACAGAAATTTTAGGAATTCCACCTGCACGAATTGGCTTAATTACTGGACCAAACCTTGCTGGTGAACTTTCACTTCGCCAACCTGCTGGCGCGGTTGCAGCTTCTTCAAATACTGAAATTTCGCAGATGATGATTGAAGCATTTACAACGCCTTACTTCCGGGTTTATCCATCTGAAGATTTAGTTGGTTGTGAACTAGCTGGCGCCGCAAAGAGCGTCATCGCACTTGCAGTTGGTATGGCTATCGGACTCGGACTAGGTGAAAACACACAAGCAATGATTATTACTCGTGGCCTTAGTGAAGTTGCAAGATTTGGTGATGGTTATGGAGCCAACCCACTTACATTCTTAGGTTTGGCTGGAATGGGCGACTTAGTTGCTTCTTGCGGATCTGGTCTATCTCGTAACCGAACATTTGGTGAAGCGTTAGGGCGCAGCGGAACAATGGCGCAAGCGCGAATCGAAGTCTCTAAAACTGTTGAGGGAGTGGCATCAGCCGCAGCAATTCTTGAACTCGCTCACCGCGTCGGCGTTGAAGTTCCGATTATCGAAGTAGTTTCAGAAGTTGTTCGTGATCGAATTTCACCAAGTGATGCCTTGGCCAGAATTATGACCGTAAGCATGGCTGCTGAGTTGTAATGAGCAAAATCAAAGTTGGAATAGTTTGCGGTGGAAAATCAAGTGAACATGAGATCTCATGTATCTCCGCAGCGGGAATTTTATCTGCCATTGACCGTGATAAATATGAGCCGCTTTTAATTGGAATTACCAAGTCAGGCAAGTGGGTTCTGCCACCACACGATTACAACCTGACAATTCAAGGTGATGTCTTGCCAGAGATATCTAATGAATTACCGGAAACAAGTATCGAAAAGCTAAAAATCGATCTCTTATTTCCAGTTCTGCACGGCCCATACGGTGAAGATGGAACATTCCAAGGCCAGTGCGAAATGGCTGGAATTAAATATGTCGGTTCAGGAGTTCTGGCAAGCGCTGTTGGAATGGATAAATCATTTGCTAAGCCAATTTTTCAAGCCCATGGTTTGGAAGTAGCACCTGGAATGGTTATTCATCAGAGTGATTGGCAGATTGATGAAGTTCGTATTCTTGCAAGTGCAACAGAATTTGGAAACCCACTCTTTGTAAAACCTGCTCGCAGCGGTTCCAGCCGCGGAACGAGCAAAGTTAAAAGCGTTAAAGAGTTGAAAACTGCAATTAATTTTGCACTTCAATTTGATACGAAAGTTTTGGTTGAAAGTGCGATTGTTGGCCGAGAGATTGAATGCGCTGTTCTGCAAGTAAATGGGGTAGCGCTCTCATCCCCAGTTGGTGAGATCAAAATTCTAGGTGATCATGAGTTTTATGATTTCGAAGCGAAGTATCTAGATGATTCAACTGAGGTAGTGGTTCCAGTTCACCTACCTTTTGGCGTACAAGAGGAGATCCAAAATTATGCGACCTTGGCATTTGATGCCCTTGGTTGTGAAGGATTGGCTCGGGTGGATTTCTTCTACACCGGAACAAAAATTATCATCAATGAAATAAATACGATGCCAGGATTTACCGCAACATCTGTCTTTCCAAAGCTCTGGGCTGCAGGTGGAATTGGCTATAGCGATTTGATTACAAACTTGATTGAGTCAGCAATAGCGCGCCCATTGAACGTAACGCGCTAGCTAAAAAGTAATTAGTAAGTTGTTACTGGGCAAGTAAGAGTGCGAGTTATGCCAGGAACTGCTTGAACCTTCGCCAAGATTGCACGACCGAGGTCTTCCATACTTGGTGATTCGGCTCGCATGATTACATCGTATGGGCCGGTAACGCCTTCGGCGAGAGTTACTCCAGGAATTGCGGAGACAGATTTAGCAACGCTTGAAGCCTTGCCAACTTCGGTTTGAATGAGGATGTATACCTGAACTGACATTTGTGTTACTCCTAAATATTTCTGCTTTCCACAGCGTCGTGATTGCAGAGTTAAAGGCTACCGCCTCTAGAGTTGGTTTGGGAATAATTAATTTAACCCAATTAAGACTTAAATGGAGGGGTGCAAATTGGCTACAGAGTCCGAATTAATAGCCGCACTCTCCAAAGTATTTGCTGCCTCCGATCCAAAATTAATCGTGGGAATCGGCGACGATGGCGCGGTAATAAGCGCTAGCCCAAAGAATCTAGTCGCGGCAACGGACATGGCAGTTGAAGGAGTTCACTTCAAAAGAGATTGGTCTAGCCTGCACGATATTGGTGCGAAATTAACCGCAGCAAACTTAGCCGATATTTATGCGATGGGTGGAACACCAAAGTATTTATTAGTCAGCGCTGGATTAAGTAAAGATTTTGGAATACCAGAGATTGAAGAGTTAGCCAATGGCATTAAGAGTGAGGCAGATTTAGTTGGAGCTGCAATCGTCGGTGGCGATCTTTCAAGTGCTGAAAAGCTAGTTATCTCTATTACTGCCTTCGGTGAGGTGGAAAAACCAATTACTCGTGCAGGAGCAAAAGTTGGCGATGTTGTAATTATTTCTGGTCTATCTGGTAAGTCAGCGGCTGGGTTGTATCAATTGCAGAACGGTATTGCGGATTCACCTTATATCCGCGCCCATAAGAAGCCTGATCTAAATTACAAGTTGGCCGCTAATTTTCAAAGCGTTAATTCAATGTGTGATGTCAGCGATGGTCTGCTCTCTGAGCTAAATCACATCGCATCAGCATCAAAAGTTGGGATTGAACTTGATGTTGAGTTGATTAAAGTTATTCCAGGCTTTGACGAGCTAGCCCAAATAGCAGGATCAAATATTTTGCAATTAGTCTGGCAATGGGTATTAGCTGGAGGCGAGGACCATGTCTTTGTTGCAACAACTTCTTCGCAAATTCCGGTAGGTGCTTATGCAATAGGCAAGGTAGTTGCGGGAGATAAAGTTACGGTTCCAGGAATAGCTGAATTACCTACAAACGGATTCCGCCATTTCTGATTTACTGTGAGAGTATTTGCAGATGTCCAGAGCCAAACTTGAATCATTTCCAAAAGCGAAACTTACTTTCGGTCCATCGCCGTTACAACGTCTAGATCGTCTTACCGAACACCTCGGTGGGAAGGTTGAAGTTTGGGCTAAGCGCGAAGATGTAAATTCCGGTCTGGCTTATGGTGGTAATAAAACTCGCAAACTTGAATACTTGGCGGCCGAAGCGCTGGCACAAGGTTGTGACACTTTAGTTTCTATCGGTGGCGTGCAATCAAATCACACTCGACAAGTTGCGGCCGTTGCTGCTCATCTCGGACTTAAGTGTGTTCTAGTACAAGAGCATTGGGTCGATTGGGATGAAGTTAATTATGAAAAAACTGGAAATATTTTATTAAGTCGCATAATGGGCGCTGAAGTGCGTCTTGATCCCGCAGGCTTTGATATCGGATTTAGAAAATCTTGGGAAGAAGCTATCTCTGATGTTAAGGCGCGTGGTGGAAAGCCTTATGCGATTCCAGCAGGAGCTTCGGATCACCCACTTGGTGGACATGGTTTCGCAGGTTGGGCCTTTGAAGTTGAAGACCAAGAAGCACAGCTTGGAATTAAGTTTGATAACTTTATTGTTTGTTCGGTAACAGGTTCTTCACAAGGCGGAATGATTGCTGGGTTTGCTCATTCGAATCGAGCTGAATCAGTAATTGGAATCGATGCCTCTGCAACTGTTGAAAAAACTTGGGAACAGATAAAGCGAATTGCATCGCGCACCGCAGCAGCAATTGAACTTGGCCGCGATCTTCGCGATTCGGAAATTGTTTTATTGGATCGTTGGCATGATGGAATTTACGGAGTTGCCGGACCAAGAACCATTGAAGCAATTAGGTTGGTCGGCCAACTTGAAGGAATGATTACCGATCCTGTTTATGAAGGTAAGTCGATGGCAGGAATGATTGATTTAATTAAAGAAGGTTATTTCAAAGAGGGTTCGAAAGTTCTTTACGTGCACCTCGGTGGCCAACCAGCCATCAATGGTTACACAACAGCTTTTTAAAGCAGAATTAACGAGTTACTTTTCCAGCCTTTAGGCATGAAGCACAAACATTCTGACGCTTAGGTGTTCCACCAACAAGAGTGCGAACGCGCTGGATATTTGGATTCCAACGACGACGGGTCTTGCGCATTGAGTGGGAGACCTTGTTGCCGAAGCTAGGACCCTTGCCGCAGATATCGCAGTTTGAGGACACGGTATTTCTCCCTTGAATCAAGTTAAATTACGGGTTTCGCAATAAGTCGCAAAGATTACCCCGTCTACGCAGGGATTGGCTAATCCGCGCGAGAAGATAGGCCCATGGCAGTACTTTCAGATCGCCTTAAAGGCATCATCGGTGACCGGACCGCAGAGGCTCTAACCAAGGTTTTCGGAGCAACTACGGTTGAAGACCTTCTTCGCCATTACCCAAGGCGTTATGTAGTTCGTGGTGAATTTTCCGATATCTCGGGGCTACTTGAAGGCGATGAAGTAACAGTCTTAGCTGAAATTGCAGCGGTAAAAACCAGACGGGCTAATGGCCGCAATATTTTGGAAGTAAATGTTACGGATGGCAGCGCCGTAATGTCACTTACCTTCTTCAATCAGCCTTGGCGCGAAAAAGAGTTAAAGATTGGCAAGACTGGAATGTTCGCTGGCAAGGTTGGTTCATTCAACGGGAAGCGTCAACTCTCGCATCCTGATTATCAATTAATTCCGGATGGCGATGATGTTGATTCTGCGCTCGCAGCTTTTGCCGGAAAATATCTACCGGTTTACCCAGCGGGCGGAAAGATGCCATCCTGGAAAATTTCGCAGTGCGTTGAATTAGTTTTAGATTCACTTGATGAAGTCGAGGATTATCTTCCAGAAAGTGTAATAAAAGAACTCGGATATCCAACGCTCAAGCAAGCGCTAATTTCAATTCATAAACCAGAATCACTTGAAGCGGCAGATCTCGCAAGGTTGCGTTTAACATTCGACGAAGCAATCTTGTTGCAATTACTTCTTGCCGGGCGGCGCGCTGAAATAAAGGCACTTGATGCAACGCCAAGAAAGATTTCAACTAATGGCTTGGTTAGCGTCTTTGAATCTAACCTGCCTTTTAAATATACGAGCGGTCAGGTCGAGGTTAATAGCGAGATTGCCGAAGATATGCAGAAACCACATCCAATGCATCGCTTGCTTCAAGGCGAAGTTGGTTCGGGTAAAACGGTTATTGCGCTGCGTGCGATGCTCTCGGTTATTGAATCTGGTGGCCAAGCAGCGTTACTTGCGCCAACAGAAGTTTTAGCGACGCAACATTTAAAGACAATTACTAAATTATTGGGTGACCTGGCACAAGCAGGAACATTGCAGGGGAGTGGCGAAGGCACACAACTTGCACTGCTTACAGGGTCTATGAGCGCCGCCCAAAAACGTGAAGCACTGGGAAAAATTAGTAATGGTGAAGCCGGAATTGTTATTGGAACTCACGCACTTATAAGTGAGGGTGTTGAGTTTCACGACTTAGCGCTGGTGATTGTTGATGAACAACACCGATTCGGAGTAGAGCAGCGTGATGCCCTGCGGATGAAGGCTGCTAAACCTCCACATCTTTTGGTAATGACTGCAACACCAATTCCAAGAACAGTTGCAATGACAATCTTTGGTGACTTAGATGTTTCAACACTTCGCCAATTACCAAGTGGGCGAATTCCAATCGAGACTCATGTAATTCCAGTATTAGAGAAACCGCATTTCCTAGAGCGCGCATGGGAGCGAGTAAAAGAGGAAGTAGGCAAGGGTCGCCAGGTTTACATCGTGGCACCAAGAATTTCTGAAGAGGCGGAAGATGAAACTAAGGTCAAGATTTCTGAGGCTGATATTGCAATGGCAAAACTTATGGGCGATGAAATAACTAGTGATGAGTTATCTGGGGGCGAGAAGATGACGAGCGTCGAAGAGCTCGCTCCAAAGTTGGCCACCGGCGCACTTAAAGGTTTAAAGCTTGCTCCGTTACATGGTCGTCAAAGCTCTGACGTGAAAGACGAAACCATGAACGCATTTGCGCAAGGTGAAATAGATGTTTTAGTGGCTACGACAGTTATCGAAGTTGGCGTGGATGTTCCAAATGCTTCGATGATGGTGATCATGGATGCGGATCGTTTTGGTGTGTCACAACTGCACCAACTTCGCGGACGCGTTGGTCGTGGTGGAACGCCAGGCTTATGTTTATTGGTTTCAAGTGCGGAACCAGAATCAACTGCGATGGCAAGACTTACGGCGGTTGCTGGAACACTCGATGGTTTTGAATTATCAAGAATTGATTTAGATCAACGTCGCGAAGGTGATGTGCTCGGTCGCGCACAATCTGGAACGAAATCTCATCTGCGATTGCTGCGAGTTCTGCGGGATGAAGCGTTAATCGAAGAGGCAAGACGTGTAGCAAATGAATTAGTTTCAAGTGATCCGAAGTTAGCAAAGCATCCGGCGCTTGCCGCCCAAGTCAGCCTTTTAAAGGAAGAGGAGCGTTCGGCTTTCTTAGATAAGGGATAGCGCGTTACCGTTGGTCAATGAGAATTATTGCGGGAAGCAGCAAAGGAAAGACCCTGCTCTCACCGACCGGGAAAACTCGTCCAACATCTGACCGAGCACGCGAAGGGCTCTTCTCATCACTTGATTCAGAGTTTGGTTCGATGAGCGAAGTAAATTTTCTTGATCTATTTTCTGGCTCTGGCGCAGTTGGAGTCGAAGCGCTATCACGAGGCGCGGCAAACGTTTATTCAATCGAAGATCATGCACCGACAGCTGGTGTTGCTTCTAAGAACTTTGAATTAGTAAATAAGCCAGCTGGAAAATTCAGTGTTGTGACAACGACAGCAGAACGATTTGTCGCTACACCTCATCAAATCTCATTCGATATCATTTTTATGGATCCGCCTTACGATGTTGCTAATGAAGTTATAGAGAAAATTCTCGTTGAGATAAATTCAAATAATCTACTGAAACGAAATGGCATTATTGCTATTGAGCGAGAGACAAAGAAGGCGCAATTCATATGGCCACAACCATTTATTGAAGAGAAAGTCCGCTCATACGGGCAGGGAAGTATCTTCTACGGTGGGTATTCTGCTAGCGTTTTGCCGTGAAACGCGTCGTATGCCCCGGGACTTTTGATCCCATAACATTTGGGCACCTAGATATCATCGAACGTGCGAGCTCATTATTTGATGAAGTCACAATCGCCGTAATGGTAAATCAGACAAAGAAGACTTTATTTACTGTTGAAGAGCGAATTGCGATGACCAAGGAAGTTACCTCCAAATTTCCAAATGTGAAGGTCGATTCATGGTCGGGATTACTAGTTGATTACTGCAAAAGAAATGATATTTCGATTATTGTAAAAGGCTTGCGCGCAGTAACTGACTTTGATTATGAACTTCAAATGTCACAAGTGAATCTGCAATTGCAGGGCGTTGAAACTCTATTCCTATCAACGGCTCCGGCTCACTCATTTTTATCTTCATCACTCGTTAAAGAGATTGCCAGTTATGGTGGCGATGTGTCTAGTTATATCCCAGCAATACTTTTAGAGCGATTGAAAGATCGCTTAGCTATAAAATAAAGGAGAGAAAAATGGAAGTTATTGAGCGGATTGAAACCGCAATTGCCATGGTCGAAGAGGCCAGAGGTGTTCCACTTTCAGCGAGTTGTGTTCTACACCGCGGAGAAATTCTCGAACTACTAGATAGCGCACGCGCCGCTTTCCCAAGTGACTTATCAAATGCTCAGCAAATCTTGCGCGAGCAAGATTCGGTAATTGAAGAAGCTCAAGTTCAGGCTGATCAGATTATTGCTCATGCCCGTGAAGAGGTTGAATCAATGATTTCCCAGACTGAAATTGTTGCGGCCGCAAAGAAAGAAGCGCGCAGAATTTTAGATGAGGTAGCTGAAGAAGCACAGAGTCAGCAAAATGAAATTGATGCATATGTAGATTCAAGACTTGCAACTCTTGAAGTAATTCTTCATAAGACAATGGAAGTTGTTAATCGTGGTCGTGACCAACTCGCAGGAGTAGATGCGAAATCAGCGCTCTCAGAATTGGGCGATAAGTAATTCTTAAATGAGTAAAAACCCCTTCCTCTTTAACACTCATGATTTACCGCGCCGTCCAGGTGAGATGCGGGAATATGAGTTAACAATTGATTCCCACGAAGAGCTGGGCTTTGAAGTGCTCTCGATTGCCGCCGATGAACCAATTGATATTGATCTTCGTATTGAATCGGTTGCAGAGGGAATTCTTGCGAGTGCGAGCGTTCGAACAGAAGCAAGTGGTGAATGTGGTCGCTGTCTTGATGCTGTTTTTTATGATGTCGATGAAAGTTTCCAAGAGCTCTATGAATATGTAGAAGATCCTAGACAAGCGCGAAAGAAGAATAAGCCTGGTAAGAAACGGCCCCAGAAAAGCGACGATGACGATTTAGATGAAGATCTAGTTCGACAGATGGATGGCGAATTGATTGATCTCGACGGTCCAATTCGAGATGCAATTATTTTGAATCTTCCGATTAATCCGCTCTGCTCGTCAGATTGCCCTGGACTCTGCCCAGATTGCGGGTTGAAGTGGATTGAGCTCCCAGAAGACCATGCTCATGCTCCGGCCGATATTCGTTGGGCCGGCTTGGAAAATTGGAGCGAGGCTCAACCTCCCAAGGGGGAGTAAACCGCGTTTTTGAATATCTGCCGGTTTGAGGGATACTTACGCCTTCAGTAATTCATCTTTAAGTTATGAATTTATTAGTAAAAAGGGGTGCCCAAAGTGCCAGTACCAAAGCGAAAGATGTCTCGCTCACGCACTCGTCATCGTCGTAGCTCATGGAAGACAACACCTGCAGCAATTGCAAATTGCGCACAGTGCCAACAACCAAAGTTGCAACACACAGCTTGCCCAACTTGTGGCACTTATAACTCGCGCCAAGTAGTAGAGGTTTAGTCTGTACGATCGTTTAAATGCATCACTTGGGACTACGGTTTCAAGTGAATTGCTAGAACTTGCACTAACCCATCGTTCTTATGCTTATGAATTTGGTGGCCTTCCAACTAATGAACGTCTCGAATTTCTTGGAGATAGCGTCCTCGGATTAGTTGTAACAGAAGAGCTTTACACAAAATTTCCCGATTTAGATGAGTCCCGACTTTCGCCGCTTCGCTCTGGCGTCGTAAACATGAGAGCACTTGCCCAAATCGCACGCGAGTTAGATCTCGGTCAATATCTGCGCATCGGTAAAGGCGAAGAAACTACCGGTGGTCGCGATAAGAATTCCATCCTCGCAGATTCTTTGGAAGCCCTCGTTGGAGCAATCTATTTAGATAAAGGTTTCGTAGAAACTCAGAACATCATTCTTAACTGGTTTAGACCAACGATTGAATCTGCAAGCGCTCAAGGCCTAGGCCTTGATAGTAAAACTGCTCTTCAAGAACTATGTGCTGCTCGAAGTCTAAGTAATCCAGAGTATGAAATAACAGAATCCGGTCCAGACCACAATAAGAGTTTTACTGCAGTAGCAGTAATTTCAAATGAAAAATTTGAAGTTGGCGAGGGTAAATCAAAGCGCGAGGCCGAACAGGCTGCAGCAAAATTGGCTTACGACAAATTAAATGCCCGAACTTCCTGAAGTTGAAACAGTCAGGCGCGGTTTAGCCGAACACATTATTGGCAAGAAATTCAAGGATATTGAAGTACGGCATCACCGAGCAACATCACCCAAATCAATTGCCGCTTTAACCTCACTAAAAGGCGCGCGGGTAAAAGAAGTTTCTCGCCGCGGCAAGTTTCTCTGGCTTAAGTTAGATCGACCAGAAGTTTTAGCTGGACATTTAGGAATGAGTGGGCAACTCTTGATTCAGCCAAAAAGCGCAGCAGATGAGCGTCATTTGCGAGTAAGAATAGATCTTGGGAAGTACGAATTACGTTTTATCGATCAGCGCACCTTCGGTTGGCTAAGTGTCGAGGAATGTAAAGGTGGCTTTCCCACTTGTGTTCAGAGAATTGCCCCTGATCCATTTGATGCAGAATTTGATTTAGTTGAAACTATTTCTAGGTTTGCGAAGAAGAAGACTGAAATAAAACGTGCCCTTCTAGATCAGGGCGTTATGAGTGGGGTCGGAAACATTTATGCCGATGAAGCTCTATGGCGGAGCAAAATCCATCCTGAAACTAGAACTGAAAATATGAAGAACGCAAAGATTCAAGATTTAATTGAGAGTGCAACTTCTGTAATGTCTGAGGCGCTTAAAGTTGGCGGTACTTCATTCGATGAACTTTATGTAAATGTAAATGGCGAGAGTGGCTATTTTGAAAGGTCTCTTGCGGTGTATGGCCAGGAGGGCGAGGGCTGTCTGCGATGCGGCGCTCAAATCCGAAGGATCACTTTTGCCAATAGATCTTCACATTTTTGCCCAAAATGTCAGCCCACGCCGCGTGCGAAGAGAAATCACTAACCTCTTTTCCGATAGGTTGCGCCTGTGTATTTAAAGAGTATGACCCTCAAAGGATTCAAGTCCTTTGCATCCTCGACCTCGCTCAATTTCGAGCCTGGTATTACCTGCGTGGTGGGTCCCAATGGCTCTGGAAAATCGAATGTGGTCGACGCCCTTTCCTGGGTTATGGGAGAGCAGGGCGCAAAATCTTTGCGTGGCGGAAAGATGGAAGACGTAATCTTCGCTGGAACTTCTGGTCGCGCACCACTTGGACGTGCTGAGGTTTCTGTAACGATAGATAACACCGATGGCGTACTTCCAATTGATTTCACTGAAGTAACTATTTCTAGAATTCTCTTTAGAAATGGCGCAAGTGAATATCAATTAAATGGTGACACAACAAGACTTTTAGATATTCAAGAGTTGCTAAGCGATTCTGGCATTGGTCGCGAGATGCATGTGATTGTTGGTCAAGGCCAGCTTGATGCAATCTTGCTCGCTAACCCGGAAGAGCGCCGCGCCTTCATTGAAGAAGCCGCTGGAGTTCTAAAGCATCGTAAACGTAAAGAGAAGGCGCTTCGCAAATTAGATTCAATGACAGCGAACTTAGCTCGTATTCAAGATTTAACAGTTGAACTTCGCAGACAATTAAAACCTCTTGGCAAGCAAGCTGAGGTTGCGCGTAAGGCCTCAACAATTCAATCAGATGTTAGAGATTCAAGGCTTCGATTATTAGCCGATGACTTACTTCAGTTGCGTTCGACTGTAGATGCTGAAGTAGCAGACGAGTCTGCACTTCGCGCACGCAGAGATGGTGTAGAAGCAGAATTGAATAAAGCCAGGGCCCGCGAAGAAGAGATCGATGCCACGACGCTTATCGAAAATCCACTTTTAGTTAAAGCACAAGAAAATTATTATCAATTGACTGCGCAACGTGAAAAATTCCGTGGAATCCAGAATTTAGCATCAGAGCGTGCCCGCTTCTTATCAGAAGAAGCAGATGAAGCACGCGCAAGTGGTCGTGATCCAGAGAGCATGGATCTTGAAGCAGCCGGTCTTCGTGGCGAAGAGCAAGTTCTAAAGAATGAAGTTACTAGCGCAACGTCGGGACTAGAGAAACTTTCAAGTGAAGTTAGAACGCTAGAAGCCAATTTAATTTCTGAAGAAAATAGCGTCTCTGCTGCGCTTCGTGCAATCGCAGATCAACGCGAAGGAACTGCTCGACAAGAGGGACACATAAATGGTTTGAAATCTCGCATAGATGCAACTAACGCTGAAATTACTCGCTTAACAAAGAGTAAAGATGAAGCCGCTGGTCGCCTGCGAAATTCCCAAGAAGACTTTGCGCTACTTGAAACTCAGATTGCCTCTGTGGATGCGAATGAACCTGGATTGGATGCCGAGTTTGAAGCGGCAAAGAGCGCTCTAGCAATTGCACAAACTGAATTAGATGAACTTGAATTGAAAGATAGCGAAGCGCAACGAACTCGCTCTGGTTTAGATGGCCGACTGCGCGCATTGCAAGAGAGCTTGGTACATCGCGACGGCTCTGGTGTTGTGTTAACAAGTGGAACTCGTACTCGAGGTCGTCTCTCTTCACTTATAAACGTTGCGCCTGGTTGGGAAGTTGCAGTTTCAGCAGCACTCGGACCGCTAGCTGATTCAGTAGTTGTTTCAGATATTTCGTCTGCAGTTTCAGCGCTGACGATGTTAAAGCGCGAAGGCGCTGGTCAATCCGAGCTATTGGTAATTGATGGCGACAGCGGCTTTACATCTTCAAATCGCTCCGTTCCAAATGGCTTCACTTCGCTATCAAGTCTGGTCTCATCAACTGAAGTTTCAAGTGCAATCGCCTCATTGCTTTCAGGCTTTGTAGCAGTTGAAGATTTAGCTGAAGCCGAGAGCGCCCTGCGTGCCGATCCATCAGTAATTGCGATTACGCGAGATGGCGATGTTCTTAGTCGAATTCGAGTTCGCGGTGGTTCTAGTGCTCAAAGTTCTGCGATTGAAATTTCAGCGTTAATAGAGAAGACAGAAAGCCAATTACAAGAAGTCACAAATACTTGTGATCGAATTAAATTTGAAGTTGTTCGCGCAACAGAAACGCTAGCCTCTCGCAAAAATATCTTTGAATTAGCTCTCTCAAAGATGAATGAATCAGATGCAAAAATTTCTGGCCTCGCGGAACAAATGGCCGTTGCTGGACAGAATGTTAAGAGCGCGCAAGGTGAAGTAGAACGCGTGCTAGCTTCTCTGGCTGAAGCTAATATCCAAAGAGAATCTGATGAAGCAGACTTAAATGCGGCTATAACTCAATTTGAATCTCACCAAACTCCAGCCGATCCAGATTTAACACATTTAGAAGATTTACGTTCCAGAGTTTCTGCATCTAGATCGGCAGAGGTCGAAGCTCGCCTTAATTTAAGAACTTTAGAAGAACGCGTCACAGCACTTATTGCTCGCGCTAGCGCACTTGAAGCTGCTGCTCAAAACGAACGAGACTCTGCTGTTCGCGCCGTAAGTCGTCGTGAACAAAGAGGTGTAGCCGCACTAACTGCTCAGGGTGTTGCTGATGCCGCATATGAAGCGCTAATTCAGATTGAATCATCAATTGCTAAAGCTTCTACTGAACGCGAACGTTTAGAAATTTCTCGATCTGAACGCGAGAGTGAAATCCTGGCGCTTCGGGTTAGAAGCCGTGAGTTAACTTCAGAACTTGATGCACTTACGTCAAGTGTTCATCGTGATGAGATTGCCCGAGCCGAACAGAGGCTTCGTATTGAAGCGCTTGAACAGAAAGCAATTGAAGAGCTTGGAGTGGATGTTTCTACTCTTGTAAATGAGTATGGTCCATCAAATGATGTTCCTACTTTTGTTGAAGATGAGGAAGGCAACTTTGTACCCGGAGATTTAATTCCTTACCGCCGAGATCAACAAGAGAAGCGTCTAGCACAAGCCGAACGTTCGCTAGCGCTACTTGGAAAAATTAACCCACTTGCCCTCGAAGAGTATTCATCCCTAGAAGAGCGCCTGCGTTACTTGGCTGAACAACTAGAAGATTTGAAGAAAACTAAGCGCGATCTACTCGACATTATCAAAGAGGTAGATGACAAGGTTCAACAAATTTTCAAAGAAGCCTATGACGATACTGCTCGCGAATTCGAGATAATTTTTGCAAGACTCTTTCCTGGCGGAGATGGTCGACTAATCCTTACAAACCCAGAAGATATGACTTCTGCAGGTGTGGATGTTGAAGCAAGACCACCTGGAAAACGCGTCAAGCGACTCTCATTACTTTCTGGCGGCGAGCGTTCACTTGTTGCAGTTGCTCTGTTGGTTGCAATCTTCAAGGCCCGACCAAGTCCGTTCTATGTAATGGACGAAGTTGAAGCTGCGCTTGACGATACGAACCTAGGACGCTTACTTGGAGTTTTCGAAGAGCTTCGCGAAAAATCACAGTTGATTATTATTACCCACCAGAAGCGCACAATGGAGATTGCCGATGCGCTTTATGGCGTAACAATGCGTGGTGATGGAGTTTCTGAAGTAATTTCACAACGTATTCGGGAATCTGAAAGCGCAAACTAGTTTTAACTAGTTATCAAGATGGCGATTTTTAGCAAGCTCTTTTCCAAGATTCGCGCCGGTTCTTCATCTGCTAGTGACTGGAAAGAGATTGAAGAGGCACTGATTGCTTCTGATCTAGGAGCCAAGAGCGCAGCCGAAATAGTTGAGATTGCAAAGAAATCTAAAGGCGATGAAATTGATAGCGCAGTTTCTGCGACGCTTCAGAGTTGGTTGAGTACTAGCAATCGAGAACTTGCTTTCAATGCAGATCGACCAACCACAGTAATGATTGTTGGAGTAAATGGAACAGGAAAGACAACATCAACCGCAAAATTAGTTTCACATTTGAAGCGCGAGAATAAATCAGTTTTACTTGCGGCAGCCGATACCTTTCGTGCCGCAGCAGTAGAGCAGTTACAGACATGGGGAGAGCGATTAGAAGTTGAAGTTATAACAGGTCCTGCAAATGGCGATCCTGCTTCAGTTGCATTTGATGCTACGACAAGAGCGAAAAATGAGGCAGTAAATTATTTAATTATTGATACAGCTGGTCGCTTGCACACGAAATCAGATCTAATGGATGAACTCGGGAAAATACGTCGAGTTGTAGAGAAAGTATTACCTGTTGATGAAGTTCTCCTAGTAGTTGATGCAACAACGGGACAGAATGGAATTATTCAAGCAAAGATGTTTATGGATAGCGTGGCAATAACTGGTTTAATCCTGACGAAAATGGATGGCTCGGCGAAAGGTGGAATTGCCCTCGCGATCGAGCGAGAGACCGGAGTTCCCATAAAATTCATCGGGACCGGGGAGGGCGCAGAAGATTTTGAATCGTTTAGCGCCGAAGGTTATTTGAACGGCCTTTTCCGCTAAAACGGGGGAGATGTAACGAGTTCGTAACACATGGGCCGAAGCTTTCACCATTTTGTAACCTGCCAGGCTGTTGCATGTAACTCAGAACAAGCAATCTACTCCCATCTCAATGACGAGGCCTTTTTCATAAAATCGTGAAAGTGGTTGCAAATGGACGTAGTTCTTAACTCAGGCGACACGGCGTGGATGTTGGCAAGCACTGCACTTGTGCTTCTTATGACTCCAGGTCTTGCATTTTTCTATGGTGGAATGGTTAGAAGTAAAAGTGTTCTAAATATGATGATGATGTCTATGGTGACAATCGGAATCGTGAGCATACTTTGGGTCTTCTATGGCTATGAATTAGCTTTTGGTTACACATCTGATTCACCTTGGTATGGTGGATTTTCATTATCTGGGCTTGGTACTCAAGTAAATGATTTCACCAACAATGGTGGTACATACCCAATTCCACTTCTTGTGTTTGCGGCATTCCAATTAATGTTTGCAATTATTACTCCAGCACTTATTTCCGGTGCAATTGCTGATCGAACAAAATTCACAGCGTGGGCGGTTTTCGTTGCAATCTGGTCAACAGTTGTTTACTTTCCGGTGGCTCACTGGGTATTCGCGTTTGGTCACAAAGTTGGCGATGATGTAACAGGTGTTGGTTATCTTGCTGGTAAAGGTCTTGAAGACTTTGCTGGTGGAACTGCAGTTCACATTAACGCTGGCGCCGCTGGTCTTGCACTTGCAATAGTTCTAGGGAAGCGAGTTGGCTGGCGTAAGGAAGCAATGCGTCCGCATTCTCTTCCACTTGTAATGTTAGGTGCTGGTCTGCTCTGGTTCGGTTGGTTCGGATTTAATGCTGGCTCAGCTCTCGCAGCAAATGGAATTGCTGGACTTGCATTTATGAATACCCAAGTTGCAACAGCTGGTGCACTTATTGGCTGGATCCTTGTCGAAAAAATTCGCAATGGACATCCAACATCTCTTGGCGCAGCATCTGGCGCAGTTTCTGGACTCGTAGCAATTACTCCTGCGTGTGCTTTTGTCGCACCATGGGCGGCAGTTGTTATTGGATTCATTGCCGGAATTCTCTGCTCATTAGCAGTCGGACTGAAGTACAAGTTTGGATTCGATGACTCACTAGATGTTGTCGGCGTGCACTTAGTTGGTGGAATTTGGGGTTCACTTTCCGTCGGCTTCTTCGGTGCCAGTGCTGTTAACAGCGTTGGTCTAGATGGACTGCTCTATGGCGGCGGCGCCGCGTTACTTGGGAAACAAGCAATCGGCGTTGGCTTAGTAGCAGCATATTCATTTATCGTAACCTTGATAATCGGCTTCGTAATTGAAAAAACTATCGGCTTCCGAGTCAAGAAAGATGCAGAAGTTGAAGGCATCGACTTAAACGAACATGCGGAATCAGCTTATGAAATGTACAGCTCATCACGAGGAGGTTCATCATTATGAAACTAATTACTGCAATCATCAAGCCATTCAAATTGGAAGATGTAAAGGAAGCGCTCACTGCTTTCGGAATTACTGGAATGACAGTTTCAGAGGCAAGTGGATTTGGTCGTCAGGGTGGACATACTGAGGTCTATCGTGGCGCTGAATACACCGTTGATCTAATTCCTAAGATTCGACTAGAAGTTCTAGTCGATTCTAAAGAGGCAGATAAAGTTATTGATGTAATCGTGAAAGCGGCATCAACTGGCGCTATTGGTGATGGAAAGGTTTGGTCTTCACCAGTAGATAACATCGTTCGAGTCCGTACCGGCGAACGCGGAACGGATGCAATTTAGTAACTTGTAAGTAAACTTAACTCCGTGGGAACCCGTGAGCGTCGTGATCGATCTGACAAGGTTGATAACGAGCTCCGGGTTTCGTTTTTATCATGTGCTAAAGAGTATTTAGCAAAACCCTATGCAGTTTCGCTGACCGGGGTTGGCGGATATGGCCGAGGTGAACTTTCTCCAGGATCTGATCTTGATTTATTAATCTTGCACGATGGAAGTGAAAATCCTAAAACGCTATCGGATTTTGTTAATTCATTTCTCTATCCACTTTGGAATCAGAAAATAGCGATTGATCATTCAGTCCGAACGCGAAGCGAAACCCGTGAAATGGCTCAGGAAGATATTCGAGTCGCGCTTGGATTATTAGATATCAGACATATTGCTGGTAGCACTGAGTTAACAAGCGCCGTTGCAGCCGATGCAAGTGAAGATTGGCGCAGAAACAAAAGTAAGCACCTTCCAAAATTAAGAAAGACAATTCAAGAGCGCGAAGCCCGATCGGGAGAGTTAGCATTTTTGTTAGAGCCAGACCTCAAAGAGGCCCGCGGCGGCCTACGTGATATTAACGCCCTTCGAGCAATTGAAACTTCAGGCGTAGTTACAGTTTCACTAGTTCGCGTAGCGGAGTCAGAAGCGCTGCTTTCAAATGTTCGTGATGTCCTGCACGGCGATAATTCAAAAGCTCGAGATCAGCTTTTTCTCACCGAACAAGATCGCGTGGCAGACGCGATGGGATTTAAAGATGCAGATGCACTGATGCTTGAAGTTGCTAAAGCGGCAAGGGCGGTCGACTATTTGATGGATTTATCGTGGCATCGTATCGATTCTCTCGAGAGCCAGGGTTGGTTTCGTAAGCGGAAGGTTCAGGGCGTAGATAAAGGATTGGTAATTCTAAATTCAGAAGTTGCCATACAAGATAATTACGAAGTCGAAAAAGATGTCGGAATTGGATTGCGCGCAGCCGCAACCGCTGCACAACGTGGCCTGCCACTCTCAATCGATTCTTGCTTGTTGCTGGCAGAAAAGTTTTCGGCAATTCCCACGCCCTGGCCAAAGGGAGCGCTCGATGATTTAGTTTCGTTAATCGGCGCTGGTGCGCCAATGATTAGAGTTTTTGAAGCACTTGATCAAGAAGGAATTATTGAGAAATGGATTCCAGAATGGTCACACATGCGATTCTTGCCCCAGCGAAATGTTCTACACCGACATACCGTTGATCGTCACATGCTAGAAACTGCAGTGCACGCTGCGGCTTTAACTCGAACCGTAAAACGTCCTGACATTCTCTTGGTATCAGCGCTATTCCACGACATTGGTAAAGGTTTTCCCGGAAAAGATCACTCCGAATATGGGGAGGAGTTAATTAGACCTTTAGCTAAGCGGTTGGGATTTGATGAGAAAGATTGCGAGGAAATTGCACTATTAGTTCGTGAACATTTACTACTCTCGGCTGTCGCCACACGTCGTGACTTAGATGACCCAGCAACTATTGCCTTTGTTGTTGAAAAGATAAAAGATCCAGAAACGCTCCAACTGCTGCATGCATTGAGCATTTCAGATGGTGAGGCAACAGGAAAGAGTGGCTGGAGTGATTGGAAGGCAGGCTTGGTCTCTAATCTCGTTTCAAAATGTTTAGCTTCAATGGCTGGAGTGAAACCAGTTTCCCAGCCAGATTTAATTCTTAGCACGCCGATAACCGAAGACTTAGCAATCAGATTGATTAGCGATGAAGCGAATTTAGAGCAAATTGAAATTGAGATCATTGCTAAAGATCAAACTGGACTTCTTTCGGCAGTTGCGGGGTTAATGACGATTTCAAGGCTCAATGTTCGTTCAGCAAAAACTCGCACAACTGATGGAGTCGCTGTGATGCGCTGGATTGTTGAATTAGATGCGAATGCGACAGCGCCGACTGCCGAGAAATTAACTGAGCAATTGAAGAAAGCACTTTCAGGTGAGTTAGATCTGGGTCGTAAAATTGAAGAGCGAATCGATAGTTATCGAAAATACCCTGGAATTCCAACGCCACCCCCAGTTGTATTCGCAGCGAATGATTTAGCAACAAACGCAACAATTATTGAAGTGCGAATGCATGATCGCCCTGGCATCTTATTTAACGTCGCTCGTGCAATTTCGAGATTTGGCGTTGATATCAAATCCGCAATCGTCTCCACCCTTGGAGCCGAAGCATTCGACACCCTTTATGTGACCGATCTTTCCGGCCAGCCACTCTCTGGGGAGCAGGCCCAACTACTCGCCACAAAAGTTGAAAATATTTTAATCACACACCTTTAACTAGTAATCTCCTGCCATGTTTGAATCCTTATCGGCGAAGTTTCAAGGCGCTTTCTCCTCGCTTCGTAGTAAAGGCAGACTTAAATCTGGCGATATCGATGAAATAGCAACTGAGATTCGCAGTGCGCTCCTAGATTCTGATGTTTCGCTATCTGTAGTTGAATCATTTATTGAGCAACTTAAGGTCCGCACAAATGAAGTACTTGAAGATCTGAATAAATCTACAAACCCAGCGAACGCTGTTTTCGAAATCGTTAACTCACTTCTAATCGAAATTCTTGGGGGAAGTGCCAGACGAATTAGATTGGCGAAAAAACCGCCAACAATTATTTTGCTTACCGGACTTCAAGGCGCAGGAAAGACTTCCCTGGCAGGCAAGCTAGCAAAATATTTAAAGGATCAAGGAAATACTCCGCTTTTAGTCGCCTCAGATCTACAGCGCCCCAATGCAGTTACTCAACTTCAAGTTGTTGGTGAAAGCATCGGAGTTCCGGTGTTCGCACCCGAACCAGGTAACGGTGTTGGTGATCCAGTTAAAGTTGCAAAGAATGGCTTAACTTTTGCCCAAGATAAATTACATAACATCGTAATTGTTGATACTGCAGGTCGACTTGGAATTGATGCAGAATTGATGACACAGGCAAAACGGATTCGGGACGCAATCTCGCCCGATGAAGTTCTATATGTAGTAGATGCCATGGTTGGACAAGATGCAGTGCGAACCGCACAAGCCTTCCAAGAAGGCGTCGGCTTTGATGCGATAGTTCTAGCTAAATTAGATGGTGACTCCAGAGGTGGTGCTGCACTTTCAATAACGCAAGTAACTGGCAAACCAATCATGTTTGCCGCGACCGGTGAAAAAGTCACAGATTTTGATCTCTTCTATCCAGATCGCATGGCTTCGCGAATACTTGGACTTGGTGATATTCAAACTCTTGCAGAGCAGACCAAGGGAGCGTTTGATAGTGAAACTGCAGCAAAGTTAGAGACAAAATTTGCTAGCGGTGAAGATTTTACGCTAGATGACTTCCTTGCTCAGTTAGAAGCAATGAAGAAGATGGGTTCTATGACCAAGTTACTTGGCATGCTCCCTGGTGCAAATTCTGGCGCGATGAAGAAGCAGTTAGAACAATTTGATGAAGGCGAACTTGTAAAGACGCAATCCATTGTTCAATCAATGACTCCGATGGAACGCCATGATCCAAAAGTTTTAAATGGTTCAAGGAGATCTCGAATTGCTAACGGAAGTGGTCGCCAAGTTTCCGATGTGAATTCATTGGTAGAAAGATTTAGCCAGGCCCAAAAAGTTATGAAGCAAATGCGAACTGGGAAGGGTGGGATGCAGTTGCCGCCGGGAATGCAGATGCCTCCGGGTATGCCGCCTGTGCCTAAAGTTTCAGCGCCTCAAAATAAGAAGAAATCACGCTCTGGGAACCCAGCGAAGCGAGCGCTCGAGAGCTGATATCCAGAGCAAAATCGCAATTTGGGTTATGCGCTTGTGGCTGGCAAGATTGGCCTCCTGCAAGGGGCCCTCTACCCCCAAGCGATCTTCGCCAAGAGGTGAAAGATATTTTCAAATAGGTTTTATTTTTTGAGTGACGCTCCCACTGTCACAACGAAATTAATTCCGCTTAAAACAAGGAGAAAGCCTTCGTGGCCGTAAAAATTAGATTAATGCGTATGGGAAAAATCCGCACCCCACATTTTCGTATCGTAGTTTCAGATTCACGTGCAGCTCGTAACTCACGTGCAATTGAAGAGATCGGCCGTTACTCACCAGGTTCAGAGCCATCACTGATTGAAGTTACATCAGACCGCGCTCAGTACTGGTTATCTGTTGGTGCACAACCAACTGAAGCAGTAGCAGCGCTATTAAAAATTACTGGTGATTGGCAGAAGTTCAAGGGTCTTCCTGGTTCAGAGGGAACACTTAAGAAAATTGCGGAGAAGCCACATAAGCGCATTGCATACGAAGCAGCTGTTAAAGATGCAATGAACGAGCCAGCAGATGGCGCGACAACTATGAAGAAGAAGGCCGCCGAGAAGTTAGCTGCAAAGGCTGCTCCTGCTCCTGTCCAAGCTGAGACAGAATCGAATGAGGCAGTGGTTCCAGCTTCAGTTGAAACAAATGTGACTGAAACTCTTGAAACTCCAGCTTCAGTAGAAGCAGAAGTAAGTGAAACGCTTGAAACTCCAGTTGAAGCTACTCCAGAAGCGGCAGCTGAATAACAATGATTGACGAAGCGCTAGAACATCTAGTTAAGGGGATTGTTGATAATCCTGATGATGTAGTTATTACAACTAAGGATCATCGTCGTGGGACAACGCTAGAAGTTCGAGTTAATCCAGATGACATTGGCAAAGTGATTGGCCGCAATGGTCGCACTGCACGTGCACTTCGCACAGTTATTAGTGCGATTGCTGGTCGTTCAGTTCGCGTAGATCTCATCGAGGCTGACGAGGCTCGCTAATAGTGCAACTTGTCGTTGCCAGAATTGGTCGCGCACATGGAGTTCTTGGTGAGGCGACTGTAGAAGTTCGTACTGATCAACCCGAAGATCGATTTTATGTTGGCTCTGTCCTTGCGACGGAGCCATCAACTTTTGGCCCACTAACCATTACATCAGTTAGAGACCATAACGGAACGCTTCTATTGGGATTTGCTGGAGTGAGCAATCGTAATGAAATTGAAAAACTGAGAAACGTACTTTTGCTTGCTGATGTAGATATAGATGCAGACTCAACTGAAGATGATTTCCATGTTCAACAGTTGCTTCAATGCCAAGTAACAACGGATGCTGGACTTGAAATCGGTCCCGTTAAAGATGTTATTAATCTGCCCGGGCAAGATGTGCTCGCCGTTGATTACAACGGTCGTGAAGTTTTGATTCCATTCGTAAAAGCTATAGTTCCTATCGTGGATGTTAAAAATCGCAGAATCGTTATAGTCCCACCTATTGGACTGTTAGATGAGTAATGTAAATCGCTTTGATGTAATCACGATATTTCCTGAATATTTAGCGCCGCTAAATCTTTCGCTAATTGGCAAGGCGCAAGCCGCTGGTCTAATTTCCATTGGGATACACGATCTTCGCGACCAAACAAGTGATGTTCATGGTTCAGTTGATGACACACCTTATGGTGGTGGCGCTGGAATGGTGATGTCACCAGAACCTTGGGGCAGTGCAATTGATGAGGTTGCAGAGCTTGTTCCTAATGAAGTCCATGAATTAATAGTTTTGACACCGGCCGGACAGAAGTTAACCCAAGAGCTTGCGATTGAGCTAACTAAGTCTAAACACTTGATATTCGCTTGTGGGCGCTACGAAGGGATCGATGTTCGGGTAAGTGATTTCTACGCTACTCAGAAAAACTTTAAGGTTCGTGAAATATCTATCGGAGATTATGTTTTAGGTGGCGGAGAAGTAGCGACACTTGTCATTATGGAAGCGATCATTCGCTTGCTGCCAGGTGTTATTGGTAACCCAGCCTCACTTGATGAAGAGTCACACACTTTGACATCTGATGATGGGGCTTTGGTGGAATATCCAAATTACACAAAACCAAAAGAGTGGCGTGGATTAAGCGTTCCTGACGTTCTACTCTCAGGTAATCATGGCGAAATTGCGAAGTGGCGATTAGAGCAGGCACGAATTCGCACCAAGAATCGCCCCAACTAATTGGTTTTTAACTCGCGAGTAGCGCAATACCTGCGCTAAGTTCCCCCAATGGCATCAATCGATCCGAAGATTCAGTCGCGGTTAATTCGCGATTTAGAACCAGTTGTTGAGGTCGAGCTAGAGCGCCACGTTGCAACAACAAAAGATTGGTACCCCCACGAATATGTCCCTTGGAGTGAGGGTCGGACCTTTGCTGGTCCACTCAATGGCGATGCATGGGAGGCTAAAGATTCAAAGCTAAGTGCGATTGCGCAAGATTCACTAATTCTAAATTTACTTACCGAAGATAATCTGCCGAGTTACCACACCGAAATTGCAGTCTCGATGAGCCGCGAAGGTGCATGGAATACCTGGATCAATCGCTGGACTGCTGAAGAAGCTCGTCACGGAATTGTTATGCGTGACTATCTAATGGCTACTCGTGGCGTAGATCCAAATGAACTTGAAGATTTACGCATGGCCCACATGATGGCGGGTTATCAAACACCTTATGACAACGATATGTTGCACACTGTTTCTTATGTAACATTCCAAGAACTAGCTACTCGTATTTCACATCGCAATACTGGTCGAATTTCAAATGATTCTATTTGCGAGGGTATGTTGGCACGAGTTGCGCTTGATGAGAATTTACATATGTTGTTCTATCGTAATTTACTCGGTGCCGCGATTGATATGGAGCCAAATGCGGCAATGGTTGCAATTAAGGATGTCGTAACTAATTTTCAAATGCCGGGTGCGGGAATGCCAGGTTGGGGAAGAAAGTCTGTACAGATTGCACTTGCTGGTATTTATGATCCAAAGTCTCACTTAGAAGATGTAGTTGCTCCAGTTCTGCGTGCTTGGAATATTTTCGGTAGAGAAGATTTCACGGCCGAGGGCGCAGCCGCTCGTGATGAGTTAGCTGCATATATAGCTGCAGCAGAAGCTGATGTCTCTAAATTTGTAGAAAAACGAGATGCTCACTTCGATCGTTTAGTTGCTAGAGGGCAGAATCCAATTCGCATTAAGGATTAATCAAAATTTAAGCAGTATGAGTGCTGTAGGCGGGAATAATTTCGACACGCCGAGAGTTGATTAGGTAAGCGGGCTAGTTATACGACACTATCCGCCCTGTTGGCAGTTAAATGAATTGCTGCATTAAGTTTTAGGAGGAGGTGCCATGGCAACGGATTACGACACACCTCGAAAGCAAGATGAAGAACTTCATGAAGAATCACTTGAAGAACTCAAAGCTCGCAGAGCAGATGCTCAATCTGGTCAAGTAGATATTGACGAAGAGGATGCGGCCGAGAATCTTGAACTTCCAGGCGCTGATCTTTCAGGCGAAGAGTTAACGGTTCGCGTAGTTCCAAAGCAAGAAGATGAATTTACTTGCTCAAGATGTTTCTTAGTTCACCACGCTTCACAACTTGCAAAAGGTGAAGGTGCAAAAGCAGTCTGTAAAGATTGTGCTTAATTTAGCGTTCTGCAACGTTAAGTAATTTAGCTAACTCACTCGCTCTATTGGTGCTAATTAGCCAATAGGGCGTTTTATCTTTTGGATCCCTTAAATCAATTTTGATTGCAGTGCTTACCCAAAATCTAATTTGCAGAAAACTTGCAGGATCAGCGTCCACGCCTCGGATACGTTTAAATTCTGCGGATTCCAAGGCTTTGAAATTATGGATAAAAGCCCGCTCTATGGCTGCAGGTCCAACTAGCAACCAGCCTTTCGTAACTGTTATCACCAGAGCAGTTCGCTTGGCTACAAAAATTAGTAGGCCAAGTTGTATTAAGGAGACAGCAAGCGCAGCTCCATTTCCTAGGGCCGCCCAAATTGATAAGGAAACTGAGGCTGCCATAAATATCACAAAGAGCCAGAGCGATTTGCTCCAATTCATCTTCTCTTGATAAATCGGAACCCCGTAGTCCAAATCTTTATGTCTATTAATTTTTCCCACAGGCGCACGCTACGGCATAACCGTTGCGTTTATTTGCTCAGACATCATCACGGGTTAGGCTTCACTCATGAGTCGCGTTCCAAGTACGGTGCCACCGGAGGGTGCAGAGATTCCACCACGTCATGCAAAGGCGCCGCTTCCCGGAACAAAAATTCCTTCACATTTTGGACATTGTTTTGGTTGTGGAGAATTGCATCCAACTGGTCTGCATTTAGTTGCACATGCCGGAGAGGGTCAGAATTTAACTGCAGTGTTTACCGTTACCGAAGATCATCAAGGCGCACCAGGACTTGCACACGGCGGACTCTTATCACTTGCTTTTGATGAGGCTCTTGGAAAACTAATGTGGTTGATTCGCTCTCCAGCAGTTACTGCAAGGTTGGAAACTGATTTTCTGCTTCCAGTCCCGCTGGGAACAGTGCTGCATATAAGTGCGGAAATTACCGGCCAGGTTAATCGTAAAGTTTATTGCAGCGCAGTCGGTCGGATTGATTCAGTTGATGGTCCGATTGCAGTGAGAGCAGCAGCTCTCTTTGTAGTAGTTCCAATGCAGCACTTCTTAGACAATGCACCTAAGGCCTACTTGGATCACGTAACTGCGCATCCTGAGCTTCTTGCATTTGTTGATCCAGAGTTTGAAATTAATCCATGAGCGTTGAAATCTTAATCACTCGCTTGGATTCTTCGGTTCCGCTGCCGAGCTATGCAAAGCCGGGCGATGCTGGCGCTGATTTAACATCCAGAATTGATGTAACTCTCCAACCGGGGGAGCGGATACTAGTTCCAACCGGAATTTCAATTGCACTTCCAAATGGTTATGTTGCGCTTGTTCACCCACGATCTGGTTTGGCGATAAAGCATGGCGTCACAATGGTTAATTCCCCAGGGACAGTTGACGCTGGTTTTCGCGGTGAGCTACAAATAATTTTAATCAATCACGATCCGAAAGCGGCGATCTCATTTAAAAAAGGAGATCGGATCGCGCAGTTGGTTATTCAAAGAGTTGAACACGCAGAATTTGTTGAAGTTAAAACCCTGCCCGGTTCAGATCGAGGTACTGGTGGATTTGGTTCTACTGGAGGTAAAGGCTGATGCAGGATGAAGAGAAAGCAAAAGTAGTAACAGCGCTTGGTGGCAAGAAGGGAATAATTGATTCCACAATTCCATCGCTAATTTTTCTACTTACTTATAACGTCACTCATAATTTAAAAGCTTGTTTATATATCTCAATTGCAACTGCTGCGCTTTTAATGATTTGGCGGTTAATCAAACGCGATACTTTGACGCATTCAATCTCCGGTTTTATCGGAATCGCTTTCTGCGGATGGTTCGCTTGGAAGACTGGTGAGGCGAAAGATTATTACGCTCCTAGTCTCTGGAAAAACTCGGCCTTTGCCTTGGTCTATCTAATTTCAATTCTTGTGAAGTGGCCGCTAATCGGTGTTCTTCTAGGTCCAATATTGGGAGAGAATTTAAATTGGCGGAAAAATCCGGCTCGTATGGCTGCCTATAAGAAAGCGACTTGGATCTGGTTTGCACTATTTGCTATACGTCTGGTGGTTCAGTATCCGCTCTTCAAAGCTAATCAATTAAATGCACTCGGGATTGCAAATATTTTCTTAGGATTCCCACTTTACTTGGCGACGCTTTGGGGAACTTGGTTAGTAATTAGATCTGTTTCTACTGCAAAGGCCGATTAATTATTTGAGATAAAGCAGTTCTTCAACAATTCTTCAGCCGCGGCGGTAGCAACAAATAGCAGTTCATCTCCAGCCGAGTAAACATCATGCGCATGTGGAGTTATTACTTGACCATCACGAACGATTGCAGCAAGTGTTGCATTCTCGGGTAGTTCTACCTCTTCAACAGTGCGACCCAAACATTTTGCCGCCTCTGGAAGGGTAATTTCTACCAAACTTGCCTCACCCTTGCGAAGTGAGAATAGACGAACAACATCTCCTACTGAAACAGCCTCTTCAACAATTGCAGAGATAATTCTTGGAGTTGAAACTGATACATCTACGCCCCATGAGGAGTCGAACATCCACTCATTTTTTGGGTGATTTACACGTGCTACAACTCTAGGAACGCCATATTCAGTCTTAGCTAAAAGTGAGGCAACGAGATTTACCTTGTCATCCCCGGTTGCAGCGATCATTACTTGGCAGGTATCTAGCTTTGCATTATCTAGCGACGAAATTTCGCAGACATCAGCCATGAGCCATTCGGCATTTGCAACACTCTCTAGTTTTAGCGCCTTTGGATCGCGATCAATAAGAAGAACTTGGTGACCATTTTCTATAAGTTCGCGCGCAATTGAACGACCAACATTCCCAGCACCTGCAATCGCGATTCTCATATTGATTAAGCCTCTTCCGGAGATTTAGCAAGAGTGGCTTCAACGCCTGCGAGGTCAGCATCCGTAACCATTACATGAACCAAATCGCCCTCTTGGAGGGCAGTATTTTCGGTAGGAATCATTCCTTCACCCAATCGAGTAACGAATGCAACCCGGGCTTTCGTAGAAGTTTCAATTAAAGAAACTGGTTGTCCAAACCAATCGCGGTGGATATTTACTTCACATAATTGGACAGCGCCACTTGCATCGCGCCACTCCGAACGCGAGCCTTCCGGAGCAAGGCGACGAATAATCTGGTCTGTTGTCCAAAGAACTGTAGCCACAGTTGGAATACCAAGACGTTGATAAATTTCTGCGCGAGCTGGATCGTAAATACGTGCGACAACTTTTTCAACGCCATAAGTTTCGCGAGCAACGCGCGCAGCCAAAATATTGGAATTATCACCATTAGAAACTGCAGCGAAGGCATCGGCCTTTTCAATTCCAGCTGCGAGCAAAATATCTCGATCGAATCCAACTCCAGCGATTGTTTGGCCTTTAAAATCTGGACCCAATCTGCGAAATGCCTCTTGATTTTGGTCAATTATTGATACTGAATGGCCGGCAGCCTCTAAATCAATGGCTAAACCAGAACCGACTCGACCGCAACCCATAATCACTACGTGCACGAAGTACAACTTACACCCTTAAGGTTCATCTATGGAATCCAAAATAGGAAACGCCGAAAGTTTGTTAAAAGTAGGCGACCGGATAACGGTAGAAATTGGACCAATTGCGCATGGCGGCCATTTTATTGCGCGCCATAAGGGCCAAGTAATTTTTGTTCGTTATGGAATCACTGGCGAAGAAGCAGTCGTAGAAATAACTTCGGTATCTTCGAAATTAGCACGTGGCGATGCAGTAGAAATTATTAAAGCATCTGAAGATCGTGTAGTTCCACCTTGTAAGTATGCGATTCCTGGTGGATGCGGTGGTTGCGACTTCCAACATATTGATATTGCAAAACAGAGTGAGTTAAAGCGGTCGGTAATTCGCGAACAATTCTCGCGTCTTGGCAGAATCGAAATAGATCTTGATGTTGTTTCAGTTGAACCAAAGGATGGTCTGCACTGGCGGACACGGATGGACTTTTCGATTTCAAAGAAAGGCAAACCTGGACTCTTCTCTGCGCGCAGTAAAGAAGTTACTGAGATTGATAAATGCTTAATTGCTGTTGAAGCTATAAATGATCCGGCAATGTTCTCGCGAAGTTGGAAGGGCGACGATCGGTTAGAAGTTGCGGTATCAAATTCCGGCGAACGAAATGTTTCAAGAGGTGGTCGAAGTATTTCCGGCCCAACGCAATTGCACGAGGTTGTTGGCGAACATACTTTTGAAATATCACCAACCTCTTTCTGGCAGAGTCACAAAGCTGCGCCAGAAACACTTTCAAAATTGGTTATGGATTTATTGGCACTTCGCCCTGGAGATCAAGTTTGTGATCTTTATGGTGGCGTTGGCTTATTCACTGCACCAATATCTGAAGATATCGGCGACATTGGGAAAGTCCACTTAATTGAATCAAGTCATCGGGCAACCCAGGATGCGCTAAAGATTTTCGATAAGAAGAAAAATGTAATGATTCATTCTGGCCGAGTGGAACAGAAGCTGCCACTGATTAGTCGGATTGATGTTATTTTGTTAGATCCGCCACGGACTGGTGCCGGTGAAATGGTTGTGAAGCAGATGATGTCGAAGAAGCCACGGACAATTGTTTATGTTTCATGCGACCCTGCTTCGCTCGCAAGAGATGCCAAGCAACTCGAAGAGGGCGGTTATCACCTAGATCACATCGTCGGCTTCGACCTATTTCCGATGACCCACCACGTGGAATGTGTGGCTCGCTTTACCCTCGGTTAAGATGCGGCCATGAGTAAAAATTCTTTTGGCGCGAAGGTTGAAATCGAAGTATCGGGTAAGAAATACGAAATCTTCGACATCACTAAATTACCAGCGGCAAAGACTCTTCCATTCAGTCTAAAAGTTTTACTTGAAAATTTGCTTCGCACTGAAGATGGCGCAAATATAACTTCTGCTCAGATAGAAGCTCTTGCTAATTGGAATCCAGATTCTGAACCCGATACTGAAATTCAATTCACGCCAGCTCGTGTAATCATGCAGGACTTCACTGGAGTTCCGTGCATAGTGGATTTGGCCACAATGAGAGAAGCAATCGTTGATTTAGGTGGAGATCCCGCAAAGGTGAACCCACTCGCTCCAGCAGAGCTAGTAATTGATCACTCTGTTATTGCAGATAAATTTGGAACCACAACATCTTTTGAAGAGAATACCGATATTGAATATCAGCGCAATCAAGAGCGTTATAGATTTTTGCGCTGGGGACAGAGCGCATTTGATGAGTTCAAAGTTGTTCCACCTGGAACTGGAATTGTTCATCAAGTAAATATTGAATATTTGGCGCGAGTAATTATGACGCGGAATGTAAATGGTGTGCTCCGTGCATATCCAGATACCGTAGTAGGAACTGATTCACACACGACCATGGTTAACGGCCTAGGTGTATTGGGTTGGGGCGTTGGTGGGATTGAAGCCGAGGCAGCACTTCTCGGTCAACCAGTTTCAATGCTTATTCCACGAGTAGTTGGCTTTAAATTAAATGGCAAACTTCCAGTGGGTACAACCGCTACTGATTTAGTTCTTACGATTACCGAAGCACTTCGCAAGCATGGCGTCGTTGGAAAGTTTGTAGAATTTTATGGCCCTGGAGTAACTGCGCTTCCGATGGCCAATCGGACAACAATCGGAAATATGTCACCGGAGTACGGTTCGACTTGCGCAATCTTCCCAATTGATGAGGAAACTATTCGCTACTTGGCTCTCACTGGCCGAAGTGCGGAACAACTTGCGTTAGTTGAAGAGTATGCAAAGCGTGTTGGAATTTGGCATAACCCAAATGAAGTTCCTCGTTACTCTGAAACTCTGGAATTAGATTTAGCGACAATTGTTCCTTCAATCGCTGGACCGAAACGCCCACAAGATCGAATTCAACTATCCAATTCAAAAGCTGCTTTTGAAAAAATAGTTCCTACTTACTTCACCGATAAGACTGCAAAATCAGCGGTAGATATCTCGCTTAATGGCAGCGCTACCTCAGTTTCAAATGGCGCAGTAGTAATTGCATCAATTACATCTTGCACAAATACTTCAAACCCAAGTGTCATGATTGGCGCAGCGCTTCTTGCAAAGAAAGCGGTTGAAAAGGGTTTACGCAGTAAGCCCTGGGTTAAAACTACCCTGGCCCCAGGATCTAAAGTTGTGACAGATTATTATGATCGCGCAGGCCTGACTACATATATGGAACAGCTTGGCTTTAACTTAGTTGGCTACGGCTGCGTTACTTGTATCGGAAACTCAGGACCGCTTCCAGTTGAGATAAGCAAGGCGATTAACGAAAACGATTTAGCTGTAACTGCTGTTCTATCAGGAAATAGAAACTTTGAAGGACGTATCAGCCCAGATGTAAAGATGAATTACTTGGCTTCACCACCGTTGGTTGTTGCATATGCGTTAGCCGGAACGATGGATCATGATTTTGAGAGCGATCCAATTGGAAATGATTTAGCAGGCAATGCGGTGTACCTAAAAGATATTTGGCCAACAAGTGCAGAAATCCAGAGCGTCGTTGATTCTTCGATCTCATCAGAGATGTTCATGAAAGATTATGCGACCGTCTTTGAAGGTGACCATCGTTGGAAATCTCTTGATACGCCTACTGGAAAAGTTTTTGACTGGGATCTTAAATCTACTTACGTGCGCAAACCTCCTTACTTTGAGGGCATGCCGAGAAATCCAGAACCAGTTAAAGACATTGCTAAGGCACGCGTGATGGCAATTCTCGGGGATTCAGTTACAACAGATCACATCTCACCTGCCGGAAATATCAAAGCCGATTCGCCTGCTGGAAAATATTTGGCCGAGCACGGAATTGATCGCGCAGATTTCAACTCGTATGGATCTCGCCGTGGTAACCACGAAGTAATGATTCGTGGAACATTTGCAAATATTCGCCTAAAGAATTTGTTGCTTGATGGAGTTGAAGGTGGCTTCACTAAGAATTTCTTAGATGGTGGTGCTCAAGCAACTATTTACGATGCATCAATGGCCTATCAAGCTGCAAAGATTCCGTTAGTTATTCTTGCTGGCAAAGAGTATGGATCTGGCTCATCACGTGACTGGGCCGCTAAAGGGACCGCGTTGCTCGGAGTTAAAGTAGTTATTGCAGAATCATTTGAAAGAATTCATAGATCTAACCTAATTGGAATGGGAGTACTGCCACTTCAATTCCCCGCGGGAACAAATGCGGTGTCACTTGGATTGAATGGCAGTGAAGAATTCTCTGTCGTTGGAATTGAAGCGCTAAACAGCGGGGGAGTTCCGAAGGTTCTTAAGGTGATTGCGGGCGAGAAGATTTTCGAGGCGGTAGTTCGAATTGATACCCCAGGAGAAGCCGATTACTTCCGCCATGGAGGCATCATGCAATATGTGCTGCGTTCACTACTCTAAAAAATAGGGCTTGCTCTAGACTACGACGATGTTGAAGCACCTTGAATGCATTCAGTCGCCTGCAGATTTGGCGAAGCTTTCGTACTCTGAGTTAAGTGAATTATCTACAGAGATTCGCGACTTTCTAATTGAAAAAGTCTCTAAAAGTGGTGGACATCTAGGGCCAAATCTTGGCGTAGTTGAGTTAACGATTGCGATTCACAGAACATTTGAATCTCCGAAAGACACAATTATTTTTGATACTGGGCATCAAAGTTATGTTCATAAATTATTAACTGGTCGAGTATCTGGCTTTGATAAATTGCGCCAACGTGGGGGAATCTCTGGATATCCAAATCGCTTGGAGAGTGAACACGATGTCGTTGAGAATTCACATGCATCCACCGCCCTTTCTTGGTCCGATGGTGTTGCGCGCGGAAATCTAATTAAAGGCGATCTAGATAAGACCGTTGTTTGTGTTGTTGGAGATGGCGCGCTAACTGGCGGCATGTCATGGGAAGCGCTAAATAACATTGCATCGAGCGAAGAGCTAAGACTGGTAATTGTTGTAAATGATAATGAACGTTCATATTCACCGACTATTGGTGGACTAGCAACTTATCTATCGACCCTTCGGACAACTAGTGGTTATGAAAAATTCTTGGATTGGGGCAAGGGAGTTCTCGAAAAGACACCTGTTGTTGGTGGCCCTATTTATGAAACTCTGCACGGCGTTAAAAAAGGCCTTAAAGATATTGTTGCGCCACAAGGAATGTTCGAAGACCTTGGGCTTAAATACCTAGGTCCAATTGATGGACACAATATTGAAGCGGTTGAAACTGCGCTCGAACATGCAAAGAATTTTGGTGCACCGGTTTTGGTTCACTTGATTACTGAGAAGGGCCGAGGACATGCACCAGCGGTTAATGACTCTGCGGAAAAATTTCACGCGGTAGGAATTGTCGATCCAGAGACAGGTGTACCAGTTTCAAAGTCAGAACCAAACTGGACAAGTGTTTTCTCTGATGAAATTTGCGAACTTGGGGCGAAGCGAAAAGATTTAGTAGCGATAACAGCAGCGATGCTTGGGCCTACAGGGCTTGATAAATTTGCTGAAAAATTTCCAGATCGCGCGTTTGATGTTGGTATTGCAGAGCAACATGCAACTACTAGCGCCGCTGGCTTAGCTTTTACTGGACTGCACCCTGTCGTTGCAATCTATTCAACTTTTCTAAATCGCGCATTCGATCAATTGTTATTGGATGTTGCCCTGCACAAGGCTGGTGTAACTTTTGTTTTGGACCGCGCAGGAGTTACCGGTGATGATGGACCTTCACATCATGGAATTTGGGATTTAGCGCTGACTGGAATAGTGCCAACCCTTCATGTTGCCGCACCACGCGATGCAGCAACACTTAAAGAGACACTTCGTGAAGCACTCGATATTTCCGATGCACCTTCATTGCTTCGATTTCCAAAGGGCGCGGTAGGCGCTGATATCCCAGCCTTTGAGCGACGAGATGGAATAGATGTTCTTTATCGCGGCGAGAGTGCAGATGTTTTATTGATAAGTATTGGCGCAATGGCAAAGATTTGTGTTGAAGCTGCTTCACAGGCCTATCGCGAAGGCGTAGGCGTAACCGTCGTTGATCCACGCTGGGTTAAGCCGCTTCCTAAGAGCTTGCTGACAATGGCGCGACGATATAAATCTGTTGTCATAGTTGAAGATGGAATTCGACATGGTGGAATCGCAAGCACGATTTCAGAGATGTTTAGAGATGCTGATTTAGAAGTTCCGATTCATTCGATAGGTGTGCCACTTGAATTTATCGAGCATTCAAAGCGCGGCGAAATCTTGGCAGATCTGGGAATGACGGCGCAGAATATTGCCCATCAATTAGTATCGTGGAGCAGTTCGCTTAAAGATAATTTAGTAAATGAAATTACGAAAGCGAAGCAACACCAGCCGGATGAAAGCGCTGACCGTTAACTTCTTCGCTTATTCCAGTTCGATCTAGGTAAGGCAGAACTCCACCAAGATGAAGTGGCCAGCCACAACCAAGCAGCATACAAATATCTATTTCGGCGGCGGTCGAAACAACGCCTTCATCTAGCATCATGCGCGCTTCACTTGCTAAAGCTTTTAGCGCTCGAACTCTAACCTCTTCAGCAGTCGAAGCTTTGTTGCCGGCTTTAATTAGTGCAAGTGCAGCTGGATTTGGATTCAATCCACCTTTCTCATCTTTGATGTAGAAAGACTTAACTCCTTCCTTAACGAAAGCCTGCATTGTTGGTGAGATTCGATAGCGATCGCCGAGGTTCTTATGAAGCGTTTCTGCAACATGTAGTGCGACTCCAGGTCCCACTAATCCAAGAAGTTCGAGAGAGGTCATTGGAAGTCCGAGCGGCTTCATTGCTGAGTCTGCAACATCCGGAGGAGTACCTTCATCAATCGCATCAGTTATCTCGCCCATAAATCTTGTTAGCAAACGATTAACAACGAATGCTGGGGAGTCTTTGACGATAACCATGGTCTTCTTAAGTTCTTTTCCGATTGCAACTGCAGTCGCTGTTGTTGCATCATCTGTTGCCGGCGTTCTTGCTATTTCGAGCAACGGCATAATTGCAACTGGGTTGAAGAAGTGGAAACCAATAACTCGTTCTGGATTTGCAAGCCCGTCGGACATTTTAGTTACGGATAGCGAAGAGGTATTTGTTGCCAAGATGCACTCGATAGAAACAATCTTTTCAAGATCCTTGAATAGCTTCTGCTTTAGTTCGAGCTCTTCAAATATCGCTTCGATTACGAATGAGGCGTCAGCGAAAATTGCTTTATCTGTTGAGCCAGAAACTAGTGAAGAGAGTCGCGCAGCGCTTTCTGGGCTCATGCGCTTCTTCTCGACAAGCTTTGTTAGTTCACCGCGGATATATGCAAGGCCTTTATCGATACGTTCTTGATCAAGATCAGTGATTACAACTGGAACCTTTAAATTCCGCAGAATAATTAGAGCAAGTTGGGATGCCATTAGGCCGGCTCCAACAACGCCTACTTTGTTTATCTTACGAGCCAGAGCTGGTTTCGGAGCGCCTTCGACTTTCTTACGCTTCTTTTGAATTAAATTAAATGCGTATAAGGAGGCGCGGAGCGGATCGCTCATTGTGAGATTTGCGAGCTCTTGATCTTCGGCATCAAAGCCAGCACCTAACGAATTTGTTCTGGCAGCTGCAATTAAATCCAGGGCCTTTATCGCTTGTGGAATTTCTGCGCCGCCAAATTTCTTAGCTACTGCTGCTTTGCCAGAATTAATAGCCTCGGACCATTCGCTTTCATTTTTTGTAAAATCACTTCGTTCAATTTTTGTAGAACCATTTAGTATCGATGCCGCAAATTTAATTGAGTTTTCGATGAAATCCGCTGGTTCAAAAACTGCATCAACAACACCAAGGGCTAGGGCTTCTTTCGACTTCATCATTGTGTTGTTATTTAGCGCGTTTAAAATGATTACTTGAACTGCGTTCTTAGGCCCAATTAATTTAGGCAATATGGTTGCGCCGCCCCAGCCAGGAACTAAGCCAAGAAATACTTCAGGGAGCGCAGTAAATGCAGTGGTTGCAACAGTTCGATATCTGCAATGTAAGGCGACCTCGAGCCCACCACCTAACGCTAGGCCATTTACAAACGCGAAGGTTGGCTTGGAACTTTCGCCAAGCTTACGGAAAACATCGTGACCAAGTTTTCCAATCGCTAGGGCTTGTTCGCGATCATATAAAAATGACAGAGCCGAAAGATCAGCGCCAGCAGCAAAAATAAAGGGCTTACCAGTAATTGCAATTGCGATTGATGAACTGGCCTCGGCAACTTTGATTGCTTCGCTCAAAGAGGCAAGTGATTGCGGACCAAAAGTATTAGGACGATTGTGGTCCATACCGTTATCCAATGTAATCAACGAAAGGGTTCCGTTGTGACCAAATAACGCTAAATCAATCTCTCGAACATGAGCAGCAGTTATTACTTCTTCTGGTGCGCCTTCTGGCAACTTTATTTCGCTCATTACTTGCCAGCCTTTCCAGAAAAATGTGGGTTCTCCCAAATTACCGTTCCACCCATACCAAGTCCGATACACATTGTGGTTACGCCATATTTAACTTCTGGATGTTCTTCAAAACCACGCGCTAAATTAATCATCAAGCGAACACCTGATGAGGCCAATGGGTGCCCGACTGCGATAGCACCACCATAAAGATTTACTCTGGGGTCATCGTCAGCAATTCCAAAGTGATCTAAGAACGACAGCACTTGGATAGCAAAAGCCTCATTGATTTCAAAGAGGCCAATATCTTCAATGCTTAAACCGGCTTTCGCTAGCGCCTTGATTGTGCTGGGGACTGGGCCGTAACCCATAATTTCTGGTTCAACACCGGCGAATGCAAATGAAACTAACTTAGCTTTAATAGTTAGGCCAAGTTCCTTTGCTTTCGATTCACTAGCAAGAATTGCTGCGGTTGCGCCGTCATTTAGACCGGCAGCATTTCCAGCAGTTACATTTCCCATTGGACGAAATGGTGTCTTTAGCGCGCCTAGCGCTTCAACAGTTGTTCCAGGACGTGGTGGTTCATCAACTGTTGCAACACCCCATCCGAGTTCTACAGATCGAACTGCTACTGGAATTAAATCTCTTTGAATTTTTCCAGACGAATAAGCAGCAGCCGTCTTGTTCTGTGATGCAACTGCATATGCATCTGCACGAGCCTTAGTTAGATGTGGAAATTTGTCATGCAATCTTTCAGCAGTCATACCCATTTGGAGCGCATCGGTATCAACTAACTTTTCGGCTAAGTAACGAGGATTTGGATCCATGCCGTCACCCATTGGATGGTGTCCCATATGTTCAACGCCACCAGCAATTGCAAAGTCATATTGTCCCATTGCGATCGCTCCAGAAACTGTTGTTACTGCAGTTAAAGCACCTGCACACCAACGGTCAATTGAATAACCTGGAACGCTATTTGGAATTCCCGCGAGCAGTGAAACGCTTCGGCCGATATTCATTCCTTGGTCACCAGTTTGAGTAGCGGCTGCAATTGCAACATCATCAATTAAAGCTGGTGAAACTTTTGGATTTCGTTCTAAAAGACCGCGCAGGATTCGGACCATGATGTCATCGGCTCTAGTTTCAGAGTACAAACTGCCAGCTTTGCCAAAAGGGGATCGGACGGCATCAACTAGAACTACGCGCTCACTCATGAATGGCTCCTACTGAGACGGTTTATGTTCCCGTAATGTTACCCGTCAGTAGGAAAAATTGGAAGAAGCCTTACAAACTAAGCGTTAGAGACTAGAACTTTCTTCGGAGCTAAATAGGCGCGCAAGGTGACTGTTAAGTAGATTGCCCAAACGATCAGCTGTAACCAAGAGATTTTGGTGCTAATCCCGATAGTTCCCGAAAGTAGAGTTGTGATTGTTGGATCGGCATTAACCCAATTCCAAACATATGAATCTTCACCAGGTAATGCGCCAAACTCTTGAAATTCATGAACGGCATATGACAGGACACCGCCAGCAATAATAATCAGCGCAATTCCGGTAATTGTGAAAAATTTACTTAGATTAATCTTCACACTCTGCTTATAGATTGCTACGCCAAGGCCTACCGCCGCAGCTAATCCAAGAACTAATCCAACGACAGGTGATGAATCTGTAGAGATTGTTTTAAAGTTGGAGAAGATAAAGAGCGCTGTTTCTAAACCTTCGCGAGCAACTGCAAAAAATGAGGCCGAAATCAAGGCGATTTTGCCAAGGGGCATCGCGTAATCCAACTTGCTTTGTAATTCGTTCTTAAGTCCGCGAGCAATTCGCTTCATCCAAAAAACCATGTATGTAACAAGAATTACCGCTACAAGAGATGTAGTTCCAGCAAATAACTTCTCGCCCGAATCAGAGAGATTGGTTGAAGTGAAAGATAAAAATGCGCCAAAGGTTAGGCTTGCAACAATAGCTATTGAAACGCCGGCCCAAAGTGCCGGTAGCGCTTTCCTCTGATTCGATCGCACTAAATATGCGACAAGAATCCCAATTATTAGAGCGGCTTCAAGGCCCTCGCGCAGGGCAATTAAGAATGTGCTGTACATATGGAAGAGGCTAGATTGTTAGATCGAATTACGCAACTGGAATGTTGCGTAATTAGCCACTTTCGGAGGCGGGCGTTTCAGGCTCTTCGTTTTCACTCTCTGTAACCTCGACAATAAGTGGCTCTCTCTCGCTCAAAATAGCCAGTAACGGGCCTAAAACCAGTTCAATCTGCCATTGCCTAGCCCCAAACTCAGCCAGCTCGTTAGTAACAAATGCGCGGCGATCCGCATCACTTTCTGGGGGAGTTGGCCAACAAACCCTTCGGACCGCTTCTGGGGATATTAAATTCTCGGGAGGCATAACGTTCACAGCAGCACACTCAATTATTGCAGCCTTCGCATGTGTAAGGCGGGCATAGCCAACAGGATTTCGACTCTGCCACATCTTCGCAGGTGGCAGACCTTCTGAAGGTAGACGCAATTTAGGTAAGTCTTCGCCTTCAAGGTTTTGAGCCTCTTCAAATAATTTAAACCATTCTTCAAATGGCATATCTGTTAATCGAGTCCTCCGCAGAAGCGCTTTTTTGAAGTCGCCAAATCCCTTAGGAGGTTTAGTCGCGATCAAGAGGAGGGTTTCATCATTGAATACCCGCCCGGGCGCCAGGTCAATCTCTTTACCGAATTCATTTCGAGCGAGCCACAAGGCTCTAATAACCGCTAGTGCATTTAAGTCACGAATTTTATGAATCCCAGATGCTCGGCGCCAAGGATCTTTACGTGGTTGTGGTGCGGGTGCCTTAAGAATTGCAGCGAAATCTTCTTTAGCCCAATCCAATTTTCCTGCGTCAATTAAAAGTTTCTCAATTTCATTTCGTAATTCAATCAAAAGTTCAACATCCAAGGCGGCATAGTTAAGCCATTCTGGACGTAAAGGTCGGATCGACCAATCAACAGCGCTATGTTCTTTTGCCAGCGTTACTCCCAGAAGTTGTTCAGTGAGTGGCCCAAGACCAACGCGCTCGCAACCAGCAATTCGCCCTGCTAATTCAGTATCAAACATAATTTGCGGGTTAATACCCACTTCACGCAGACAGGCTAAATCTTGGGTAGACGCGTGAATAATCCATTCTTGATCTGCAAAGGCATCGTTCAATTCTTTCCAGTAGTGAGTCTGTCCAACTGCAATCGGATCTATTAAATGTAGTCCACCACCATTACGTTTAATTTGAATCAAATATGCTCGTGCTGAATATTTATAACCAGATGCGCGTTCTGCATCAATTGCGATCGGTCCTGTGCCATTTGCGAGTTGCGAAGTCATTTCGGCAAGCGCTTCAGGAGTTTCAATTAAATCTGGAACTCCGCCTAGTGGCGCAAGAAGTGGTTCTGCCATTATCTACTGCGACTTAGCTGGGTTACACCATCTGGAATCGGTGCAAGTCCGGCCGACATTTCCAAGAGCTCAACCCAGGCACGAATATGGTCTGCAATATTTTTACCTGATGTTGGTGTCCAAGAAGCTCTCACTTCTAATTCGCTATCTTCATCCAAATTTTCTAGCGTTCCAAAAGATGCACTGGCAACTTTTGTAACTGTTCCACTTGGTGCGGTGTAATCACAACCATTTGCTTTAAGCGATTCCATTAACCAGGTCCAGCCGATATTACATAGCATTGGATCTGCAGCCATTTCGTTATCAATTGCAGCACGTACGAAAGTTACGCATCTATATTTTCCAGACCAGCCCTCTTGACCATCTGGATCATGGAGCAATACAAAGCGTCCAGTTGCGGCATCTTCTAAAACATCCGCAGTCATTGCAAATGCATATGGTGCGAGTTTTTGAGGGGCAGGAACTTCTTCTAAGAGAATTTCAGATCTTGGCTTAATAGCGCGAATTGAAGTGGTAATTTCCTCGAAATTCACGTCCATGTGAAAAGGGTAAGGCGTTTATCCCGGTTACCGAGGAAGGCGCGAGCAACTTTTACTGTGGTCTGTATTAGCCTCATCCAATGGCTTCAATCCTTGCTCTCCTTTCAAGCGTTCTCTGGGGGACAGCTGATTTCTTGGGCGGCAATCTTTCAAAGCGCTTTAAAGCAATTGCAGTTACTGGAATGTCACAAGCATTCGGATTGATCCTTGGTTTGATTTTAGTTTTGGTTTCCGGTTCTTATCTGGCACCGAATTTGAGTTGGAATGGTTATTTCTTACCTGCACTCGGAGCGGGTATTGCTGGTTTCTTTGGGCTCGTCTCTTTCTACTCAGGACTATCAACTGGTCGGATGGGAGTTGTCTCTCCGATAAGTACTTTGAGCGCAGTCATCCCGCTATCAGTGGCCTTTATTTCCGGAGAGCGACCAACAGGAATTCAAGTTTTTGGAATGGCCATAGCGATTGTTGGTGCCTTCTGTGCATCTGGCCCAGATATTGTTAACGGGCTTCCAGTAAAACCACTTCTCTTTGGACTTGGTGCTGCACTTGGTTTTGGTATTGCACTAACTCTTATGGCACAAGGCTCTAAGACAAGTTCGCTCTTAACTATGACTTCGATGCGCGTAGCATCAGTAACTGTCTGTATTTTGATTGCACTACGATTCAAAACAATTGGTGGATTTGGAATTGCAGATTTGCGGATTTTGATAATTATCGGAGCTACAGATTTTGTTGCCAACCTCTTACTTGGAGTTGCAACTACTAAGGGATTAGTTTCTGTTGCGATGGTTTTTGGTTCGCTCTTTCCAATTGTTACAGCGCTACTTGCTTTTAAATTTCTCCACGAGCGCCTTCATAAGGTGCAATATTTGGGAGTCTTCTTAGCCGTCTCTGGTGTATCACTAATTTCTATAGGTTAATTTCTAAGCAATTTTAAGAGCGTTTCATTCCCAAACTTCTCGCTAGATTCAACAGTGAAATTTCTAGTGAGCGCACTTAAATCATAAATATTTTCGCCACCAGTTTTCTCACTAATTGTTAAAAACAGTTGATCGATTACGTCGGCCGCCAATAATTCCTTAAGGATTTCAATCCCACCCTCCACCAAGATTTTTTCACCAAACTCAATGTGGGCTCTTTGAATCGCACTTACTGGGTCTAGTTGCCAAAGATGAAGTAAGGGATTGGCTAGAACGCTCTCTGGAATCTCGCCAGTTCTGGAAATTACAACTAGGGGCAACGGAGTGGTCGCATAAGGTTCGTTTCTGGCAGTGTTCCCACCGATAAGAATGGCCGACGCTTGCGCGCGAAGTTCATGAAACCTGAGCCGGTCTTGGGGGGAGCTCAGCGTTTTGGAGCTACCGTCTAGCGTGGTGCTGCCATCGCTGCCCATAACTAAGTTGGCCATAACTTGGTTGGGAACGAAGCTCATGGACAAACCGTAGTGTCAGTGGTCCGATTTATCATTTTTGACATGATCATCGATTGCCAGACCTGCACCATGCGCGACATCTCTTGTGATGATTGCGTTGTATCTGTTCTCCTAAACATCACTGCTGCTCCAGCAAGTGAAATTTCAAATAGCCAAATTACTGCGCTCTCAGTTCTCTCTGAGAAAGGGTTAGTCCCGCCACTTCGCTATGTGAATTAGTCGTACACGCCTAAATCAAGCGTAAATCTCCGAAATATTTGAACTCGGGTACGCCCACTGGTTACCCTTCTCGAATGAAATTGCTGAAGATAGTTGCGCAGATTCTTAGCGCTGTATTGGCTATTTCGTTACTCCCAACTTCTACAGCAAACGCAGCACCTACGCTTAATGATGTTCGTACCAAGATTCGAATTTTGCAAGAACAGGCAGCGACCGCAGGTGAAGCGGCACAAGCGGCGAAAGTTGAATATGCCTCTTTAACCAGAAAACTTCAATCGGTACAACGCCAAGTGGCTGCTGATGCCGCAACAGTTGCAAAATTTAAAAACTCGCTCGGTGCGATTGCGAGCGAACAATATAAAAATGGATCTATGAGTCGCAGCCTTGAACTACTTTTCTCATCAGACCCTAAACTTTTCTTAGCGGCAGCTGGATCTCTAGAGTCCGTAACAAGAAAACAATCACTAGCCCTGAAGAAATATAGTGTTGCTAAACAGAGATTGACCGCCACCTCATTAACCGTGAATGACAAATTGACGCTGGCTAAGAGGGCACAAGAAAGATATCTAGCCCAAGAGAAATCAGTAAAAGATAAGTTAGCATCGGCCGAGAAATTATTTAACTCACTTTCGAAGGCCGAACGCGCACGACTCGCAAAATTAAATGCCGATGCTGAGAATGCGGATCAAAGAGCATCGAAAGCGCTGGCCGCAAAATCTAACCTTGGTTCTGGCCGCGGCTCAATTGCGCTTCGTTTCTCCATTAAGCAAATGGGTGATCGATATGTTTATGGAGCTGCAGGACCAACCCTCTGGGATTGCAGTGGATTAACGATGAGAGCATTTGGTGCAGCGGGTGTATCGCTTCCCCATTCCGCAGCCGCCCAATCAAGATACGGCAAACGCATAGCGCTAAATCAATTGAAGCCCGGAGATTTAGTCTTTTTTGGTCGAAACCGATATATCTCGCATGTAGGGATCTATATAAGTAAAGGTCGAATGGTGAATGCTCCAAAACCTGGTTCTCGAGTAAAAATTATGACGTTCACTCCCAATTTTGGTTCACTAAGTTTTTACGGTGCCCGCCGAATCTAATGACCGCAAGATTCTTCTTGTCACCAATGATTTGGGACCAAGATCTGGCGGCATTGAGACCTTTATTCTTGGATTACTTGAAAAGTTAGATGGTTCAGAGATTGCGATTTACACCTCTTCGCAAGCTGGAGATACCGAATTTGATCTTGGATTGCAGAATAAATTTGGAGTAGTAATTTACCGTGACAGATCAAAAATCCTCTTACCAACTCCAAGAGTCATAAGTTCGATCAAGCGAATAATGAAAGTCCATAATTCAAAGACAATCTGGTTCGGCGCATCGGCGCCACTCGCTTTAATGGCGCCAAACTTACGCAAAGCTGGAGCCACGCGAATTGTCGCACTAACTCATGGACATGAAGTCTGGTGGGCGAAAGTTCCACCTTTCAATCTTGCAATGCGACGAATCGGTAACTCTTGTGATGTTCTCACCTACCTCGGAGAATTTACTAAATCTGCAATTTCGAAATCAGTTGGAGGGCGAGTTTCGCTTGTACAAATAGCTCCCGGAATTTCAACACAATTCTTCATACCTGGAGACAAACCGGCAGAGTTGCTAACGAAATACCAAATTGGTAACCGACCGACACTTATTTGCGTAGGTCGATTGGTGCACCGTAAGGGACAAGACAAGTTAATAGCGGCCATGCCAGCAATAAAGAAGGCCATTCCAGATGGTCTACTTCTAATAATTGGCAGCGGCCCACGTGAAAAATTTTTAAAGCGAGAGATCGAAAGACTTAACCTCTCGAATGATGTAAAAATGCTTGGACGTATTACCTACGACCAACTTCCAAACCACATCCTGCTCGGTGATGTCTTTGTTTCTCCATCTAGATCAAGGCTCGCTGGTTTAGAAGTCGAAGGCCTAGGAATTGTTTATCTTGAGGCTGGGTCTTGTGGACTTCCAGTAATTGCTGGGGATTCAGGTGGCGCGCCAGATGCAGTTCAAATTGGTAAGACCGGTTTAGTTGTCGATGGAAGAAGCGTTTGTGAGATTGCGGATGCTTGTATAGAACTTCTCTCAGATTCCGCTAAGGCTAAAGAATATGGCGCAAGTGGTCGTATCTGGGCGGTCAATAATTGGAATTGGGATTTATGGGGAAAGAAATTCGCAGAAGTGTTAAAAGGCTAAAAGTTTATTCTCAATACCGATAGCAATAGCTTGAGTTCGATTTACAACTTCGAATTTTCGATAGATAGATGCCAAGTGACTTTTGATTGTTGCTTCCGTTAAGAAAAGTTCACTCGCCATTGCTTTGGCCGTGATACCGCGAGGCAGGAGGAGTAGAACTTCACGCTCGCGTTTAGTTAGCGGAGTGAGAATTTTCTGATTCTTTATGGACTCATCGAGAAAATATTTGGGAAAATTCAAATTATTCCGTAATTCCATTAGCGTTTCACCGAGCTCGCTAAAACTATCAAGTGAATTATTTATCTCAGATATCGCATTACGAATCTCAATTGAGAATACAGTCTTCGACTTCTCCGCTATCAACGGAATATCTGCGTTCAGTAGGTCGCAGAGTTTGGTGACCTGGTTTCTAATCAAGCGAAAATTGGTTCTATCAGCCGAGGACGAGTCAGACCTTCCGGCCAAGGAATCTAAGATATTGCAGATTGCCGAAAGTTCTTCACTTATGTCGTCGTGTAAATCACGAGCGGTTTTCACGTAAAGAGAGCTTCGATTTCCCCTGCAAATTCCTGGGCGACAACATGTCGCTTCACAGAAAGTTTTGCTGTCAGTTGGCCGCCCGGAATAGTGAAATCAGTAGACAGGATCGTGAACTTACGAATTGATTCTGCACGACTTACAGCCTTATTGGCCTCATCGATAGCGGTCTGGATTACTGAAAGTAAATCTGGATCCTTAGTTAAGTCAGCGATTGTTGCGCCCTCTTTCTTATTCGCAACCGTCCAACCCTTGATTGCATCCGGATCAATCGTTACTAGAGCAGCAATAAACGGTTTGTTATCTCCAACAACCATGCACTGGCTTACCAGCGGATGTGCGCGTACTCGATCTTCGAGAACTGCTGGGGCAACATTCTTTCCACCCGATGTAACAATCAACTCTTTCTTGCGACCAACTATTGATAAGAAACCTTGATGATCGATAGTTCCAAGATCGCCACTCTTAAAGAAACCATCGCTTGTAAAGACTTCACTGTTGGCGGCATCGTTCTGCCAATAGCCATTCATCACAATTGCACCTTTAATAAGAACTTCGCCATCTTCAGCAATTTTTATTGTCGTTCCAGGAAGTGGGCGTCCTACTGATCCAACACGTTGCGCAGAAGTTAAATTCAACGTTGCGCCTGCAGTTGTTTCAGTTAAGCCATAACCTTCCAAAATATTTATTCCGGCGCCACGATAGAAGTGACCAAGCCTCTCGCCAAGTGGAGCTCCACCAGAGATTGCAGCCTCAACGCGTCCGCCCATTCCAGTTCTAATTTTGGAGTAAACGAGCTTGTCGAAGATTGCATGCTTCAGGATAAGTCCAACGTTCTTCTCTTTTGAATCTTGTGCTTCGCTATAAGCGATTGCAATAGCTGCTGCTTTGCGGAAGATAGCGCCCTTGCCTGCTGCTTCAGCTTTTGCTTCGGCACCGTTGTAAATTTTTTCAAAGATTCTTGGAACGGCGAGCACGAATGTTGGCTTAAATGTTCCAAGATCAGCTGGAAGTCTTGTGATATCGCCACAATGTGCGAGATGTAGTCCTGCAGTAATTGCACCGACCTGGACCATTCTGCCGAAGACATGTGCAACTGGAAGGAATAGAAGTGTTGAACCACCAGGCTTCAAGAATAAATCACTTGCTCCTTGAACGACATTTCCACATTCTGAAAGAAAATTTCCATGGGTTAACTGAACGCCTTTTGGTTTCCCAGTAGTTCCAGATGTGTAAATAAGGGTTGCTAGTGAATCAGGAGTTGGAGTTTTTCTGCGTGCTTCAACATCGCTTTCTGAAATTTTACTTCCAAGTGTTGAAAGTTCATCGAGTGCGCCATCAGTTATAGTCCAGATAGATTTACAAGCTGAAGTTATTACGGGATTCACAATTTCACGATGTTGTGGAGTTTCAACAATAATTGCAACTGCTCCAGAATCGGCAAGAATCCATTCAACTTGTTCCGCACTAGATGTTTCATAAATTGGAACTGAAACACCTCCGGCATACCAAATTGCAAAATCTAAGACTGTCCATTCATATCGAGTCTTAGCCATGATTGCGATTCGATCGCCAACGTTTATGTTTGCCGCGATTAATCCTTTTGCCACCGCGCGAACTTCACTATCAAATTCTTTAGCGCTTACGCCTTGCCAACCTTGGCCTAAAGGGCGGGAGAGTGTGATGCGATTTGGCTCATTTGCTGCACGATCAGCGACTAGGTCTGAGAGATTCCCCTTAGTTGCTGGCGGGACGATTGCTGGGACGGTGTATTGATCCATAAGCCGAAGGTTATCGCCGAGGTAGGTATTTTCGGAAGATATATTGGGTAAAGTTTAGACATGAGCGATATTTCAAAGAATTCTGTAACTATCGAAGCGGCGATTTCGGATGTCATTACGGTCCTTAGCGACCTACCGGCCTATCCCAGTTGGTCCACTGCCATTAAGAGCGTAGAAGTTCAAGAAAGTGATGAAACCGGTCGCGCAACTAAGGCGAAGATTTCAATTGATGCTGGGGTTATGAAAGACCGAGTTATCCTCGATTACGACTGGAGCAAAGCGCCAGCCGAAATTACCTTTGAATTAGATGACGCTGATCTCTTAACAGAGATGACTGGCGCATATAAATTGATCGATAATGGAGATGACACCACGAAAGTTACTTATGAATTAACGGTCGCACTCTCAATGCCAGTGCCTGCGATGATGCGACAGAAGGCAGAACGTTCAACTATCGACCTTGCACTTAACCAATTAAAAGCAAAACTAGAGAGTTAATTTAATTTGGCAAATTCAGACCTAGCAATCGGAATAGATATTGGCGGCACCAAAGTTCTTGGTGGTGTTGTAGATCAAAGTGGAAATATCCTTCGCACCTTTAGAAAAGATACGCCTAAAGCTGGTGGCAACGAATTAAATGAAAGTATTGCTGAAGTTATTTTGGAACTTTTAGTAACTCACAAAGTCGATCACGTTGGAATTTCAGCTGCCGGTTTAGTTTCATCAGATCGCGCGACCATGCTTGGCGCACCAAACATTAAAGATTGGGATGGCGTAAATATTTCAAGCGCACTTCTTAAACTATGTGGCGTTAAAACGGTTGTCGAGAATGATGCAAATAGTGCAGCCTGGGCAGAGCGGGTTTATGGAGCTGGTAAAGGCCTAGAAAATGTAATTATGGTTACCGTCGGAACGGGAATTGGTGGCGCCGCAATTGTTAACGGCCAACCACTTCGCGGTGCAAATGGAACTGGTGCGGAATTCGGCCATATGCGAGTGGTACCAAATGGCGAATTATGTGGATGTGGCATCAATGGTTGTTTTGAACGTTATGCATCGGGTTCTGCGTTAATGCGTCATGCGCGAGAAGCGATTGCGAAAAATCCCGCCGGCGGTAAGGAATTATTGGCGCGAGGTAACGGCACAATTGAAGGACTAATGGGTGGCCACATAACTGATGCAGCGCGCGATGGTGATCAAATTGCAATTGACGTTCTTGCAATAACAGGAGATTGGCTCGGAGCAGGAATCGCAACTTTATCGATGCTCTTCGATCCTTCAATTGTTGTTATCGGTGGCGGGGTTGTTGATGCTGGCGATTTGTTATTGGAGCCCGCAAGAAAAGCGATGATGCGGGAGATGCCATTCCTTGGTAAACATCCAGTTCCCGAAATTGTTGCGGCAAAACTTGGCAATGATGCCGGACTTGTTGGGGCGGCAGATTTAGCTCGGAATTAAAGCTCTACGCCATCTCCGAAATCATCTTCGGGTCTTGCTGATTTCCAAATGTAAGTTGCGATTCCACCAATAAAGCCGAGAACTCCTGGCCATGGTCCCATTCCCAACAAATCAATCCCAGTGAACATCTCGAAGAGCATGTAGGTACCGCCACCAACAATTCCGAGTAGTGCGAAGCGGGACGTTTGATCGGCTGCAGGCAATTTGGGATTGGGTTGGATAAAGCCTTCTGGGTCATATGATCTCGCATCCAACTCATCTAAATAAGTTGTTGGTGCTGATTGATCAAGTGATAAGCCTGACACCATGGATTCAAATTCGGCATCGATAAGTTCGCGTTCATCTGATTCGTATATAGATTCGCCTCTCGAAAGCTCACCAGAAAGGACATCTAAAACGAAATCCATAGTCTCCTCGTTTAATAACTCTGCATCGTAATCCAGTGCGACATTATGGAAAGATTTTTCAAATACAACTTCGCGAATATCAGTTGAGTAAACATTGTCAATTATTGTTTCGCTGCAAACAGGATGTACTACATGATCATTTAATGAATACGCAACCATTAACGGAAGATCGACTAGATAGAGATCGCGCTCGGCAACTTCCCAAAGCTTGCGAACTTGATTCAGTGCTCGCAAAGGAATTCGATCATAACCATGGGCAGGAGAGCCAGGTTTAGCAATGTCTCCCGGGCCACCAGGTATGGAAGGAAGAAATAGAGATAGTGCGGGAACAAATTTAAATCTTTTTCGTTCATCATAAATCGAAGCATTTAAAAGTATTGCGCCTGCCAACTCACTTCCACGAATTTGAGATAAGCGAAGGGCAAGTGCGCCACCCATTGAAAAGCCAGCTACAAAAACTTGATCGCAGGATTTTTTTAACTCTAGAAATTCTTTTTCTACAACGTCATACCAATCTTGCCAAGTAACTTTATTTAAATCACTCCAATGAGTTCCATGGCCTGCAAGTAATGGAACTGAAACCGTTAAACCTTTCTCGTGCATTGAAATAGCCCAAGGTTTAATTGAAGCTGGTGAACCTCTGAACCCGTGAATCATTAACAATCCGGTTTTTCCCGCCAAAAGCCGCAATGGCTCACTTTCTGGGATATTACTCACGCTCAGATGGTGTCATAAGTTGCAGATAAGGCATAAATTAGGCCAGTGGTTTATCAAGCGCTCAAGTCCTTCCTAATTCCTATCCTGACTTTGCTATTTCGCCCAAAGGTCACCGGACTGCGCAATGTCCCACAATCAGGTCCAGTAATCATTGCTTCAAACCATCTCTCTTTTAGTGATTCAATATTTATGCCGCTTGTTGTTCCGAGAAAAGTCACCTTCCTTGCTAAGAGTGAATACTTCACTTCGCCTGGGATAAAGGGATTCATCAAGAAGATTACTTTTATTGCGCTCGGGCAAGTTCCAGTTGATCGCTCTGGTGGACGACGCAGCGAGGCTGCGCTCTTAACTGGTCTAGATCTTCTGGCGGGCGGCGCTTGTATTGGAATTTATCCAGAGGGAACTAGATCGCCTGATGGAAAATTGTATAAGGGTCGCACCGGTATAGCTCGGATGGCGATTGAATCTGGAGCGGCAATAGTTCCAGTAGCAATGTTTAACACTGCAGAAATTCAACCGACCGGACAAGTTGTTCCAAAAGTACAACGAGTTGAAATGATTTTTGGTGAACCGCTTTACTACACAGGTGATACTTCGGATTTAAAGGTTCTCCGCCAAATTACAGATGAAATCATGGAGAAGATTCAGGAACTATCCGGCCAGGAATATGTAGATATGTATGCATCAGAGGCGAAGCTGATTCTCATAAAGCTGCGCCGCGAAGAGGCTAAAGAGAAGAAGCGCGAAGAGGAAAAATAGGGCTCAGTTAAACTCCCTTTAAGATCTCAGTTCTATTTTCGACATATTTACATTGATCACAATTGGTTTTCGCAGCTGGCACTGGACCAGTAATCATCTTGATGAAATCAGATAACCTCGATGCGATTAACTCTGGACTGCGATCAGTCGGGAACCAGTTGCAAGATAGCTCTAAACCAAAGTTTCCCGAAGAATTTCCTCGAATTTTTACCGGAGCCCAAACAAGAAGACCAGCCGTAGATACTTTAATCGGCGCATCTTTTGCTGGATTTTCGAGAGCGAAGGCATAGGCCTCCAGTTGGACAGCGTAAAATTTTGATTTATCGTTAGGGCTTGATTGGAATTTGCAGTCAACTATTCCAAATGTTCCATCAGGATGTTCCATCAACAAGTCGTACTTACCGCGCACGGCAAATGGTGTAACAACGCCATCAACTTCAATCGGTGTTGATACAACCCAACCAGCATGTTTGAAAACTTTTCCTTCAGGCATATTTGTATTCAATTCTGCCGAAGTCTTTCCAATGCAGGATATCTCTTGCATTTCGGCTAGATCACCAACAAGTGGCATGAAGAGTGGTGCCTTGACTTGGTGGTTGTAATAAAGCCATAAACAACGGTGGCAATTATCCCAACCGAAGGTTAAATCGCTAGGACTGATGAATGCTCTGGCATCTTTTGAAAGAGTTATAGGTTCCATATATCTTCCTATTCTGGGCTATCGCACTGACATCAGTAGCTTTATCGGCCACGAATCGCTGAAATAAGAGTGAAGAGTCCAAGTACGATCATGACAATTCCGCCGGCCATCCGCATCCGGACCAAACGAATCATCTCGGTGGCCAACCAATTTCTGATTGTTCCTGCAAGAATTCCCCACCCGCCATCAGAGAAGAAGGCGAAGACCGCAAAAATTGCGCCCATCAAAATCAACTGAGAAGTTACGCCCCCAGCCTCGCGGTCGACAAACTGCGGCAAAATTGCGGCAAAGAAAACAATTCCCTTCGGGTTAAGTGCCCCTACCCAATAACCTTCACGAATAGATTTCCATTTTGACGGTCTGATGTCACCTTGATTGGTCATATCACTTGCATGAATCTGACTATGTTTGATTGCAGAAATTCCAAGGTAGATTAGATATCCACCGCCTAAAACTTGAACGCTTGTGAAAGCTAGGTCGGATCTCTGCAAAATTGGGCCCAGCCCAACGGCTACAACGACAGAGAGCGAGAAGGCCCCCATAACATTTCCAGCAACCGTCGCAATTGCAGTAGCGCGACCCCAAGCGATAGCCCGAGCAATTACAAATAGGACTGACGGTCCTGGAGCCAAAATTATGATGATTGCTGCGATGCAGTATTCCCAGAGGCGAGATGGGATTACTACGAGGGAGCTCATTGGGCGAGCCTACCCGCGAGCGCGCGCCGACTTGCTTATCCTTGATATATCGGATTAACTATCGCCACGATATATCTTTTAGATATATAAACGATATACCCCAAAGCGATCCAGGAAAGGGATGAAATCATGCGCTCACGAATTGAAGCTCTCGAATTCGCTCTACTTGGCTTGCTAAGTCAGGGGAGTTTGCATGGTTATGAACTTCGCAAACGTCTCATCGCTACATATGGTCCTTTTCGAGCGCTCTCTTTCTCTGTCCTCTATCCCCAACTTCGTCGTATGTTGGAAGCTGGACTAATCGAGGAATCTAAGAGCACGACCTCTCTGGCAACTCCAAAATCTCGGCGCTCGCGAATCGTCTATGCCATCACAAAAAATGGCAGGAAACGATTTAGCGAACTTGCTGGAGGTTCAGGTCCAGAGGATTGGGATGATGAGAATTTTGAAGTTCGCTTTGCATTTTTTAGTCCAACGCCACCAACAAATCGGGTCCAAATTCTTGAAGGCAGACACAGACGTCTCCTAGAAAAAGCAGCAATTCTCCGGAGTGAAATCTCCAACGCTGCTCAAACTTCAGAGGGTTCAGATAAGTATTTAACCGAATGGCGTCGGCATTCATTGGAATCTATTGAACGAGAAATCTCTTGGTTGGAAGAGATGACAAAAAACGAAAAGGAAACTTAATTGAATAGCTCAACAAGTAAAGAGATTAGAGTTGCAATTGTTGGCGTAGGAAACTGCGCAAACTCACTTATACAAGGCGTTACCTATTACAAGGATGCGTCGGCGGATGTAGAAATTCCTGGACTTATGCATGCCGTACTTGGCGGGTATCACATTAATAGCGTCAAATTTGTCGCTGCTTATGATGTTGATTCGAAGAAGGTCGGACTTGATCTTGCTGATGCTATTTGGGCGAGTGAGAATAATACGATCAAGTTTGCAACAGTTGAAAAAACTGGAATTAATGTTCAACGCGGTCATACCCTTGATGGTTTAGGGCGTTATTACAAAGAGACAATCACAGAGTCAACAGAGACTCCAGTAGATATAGTTGCGAATCTGAAGGCCGAAAAGGTAGATGTACTTATCTGTTACTTGCCTGTGGGTTCAGAAGCAGCAGCTAAATTTTATGCGCAATGCGCAATTGATGCCGGGGTCGCATTCGTGAACGCACTTCCAGTATTTATTGGATCAGATCCAATCTGGGCTGAAAAGTTCACGAAGGCTGGAATTCCAATTGTTGGCGATGACATTAAATCTCAAGTTGGCGCGACCATAACCCACCGAATAATGGCGAAATTGTTTCAAGATCGCGGCGTGCACTTAGACCGCACCTATCAATTAAACGTAGGTGGCAATATGGACTTCAAGAACATGCTCGAACGAGATCGATTAGAGTCTAAGAAAATCTCTAAAACTCAATCAGTTACATCACAACTGGACCATGATCTTGGCGCCAAGAATGTTCACATTGGGCCATCTGATTACATCCCTTGGCTAGATGATCGCAAGTGGGCCTATGTAAGGCTTGAAGGTCGAGCATTCGGTGATGTTCCACTGAACTTGGAATACAAACTTGAAGTTTGGGATTCACCAAACTCTGCCGGAGTAATCATTGATGCGCTACGTTGCGCAAAAATAGCGCTCGATCGCGGGATCGGTGGCCCATTGCTCTCGCCTTCGAGTTACTTCATGAAGTCTCCACCTATTCAATACACCGATGAGCAGGCTCAAAATCGGGTTGCAGAATTCATTAGTGGATCGATAGACCGTTAAATTTCGAAAGCATAAATAGCATCTAAAAGGCCCCTAGCTCTTTCGAGTTGGGGGCCTTCCCTCACGGAGAGATGAGGTCTCTGTTTGGTTTCTAGTTTGCTTTAGATAACTGAGTCAGTATCAACTCTACGAAGATGAGCGAAACCAAGTAGCGCCAAGATTAAGAAAATCAAGCCACCAGCGAAAGTTACATAGCTTGCAACTATTGCAATGTCACCGAGCATTCCGAAGGCGTAAGCGTTAAGAAGCATTCCGCGAAGTGCTTGTCCCTTGAAAACAGTTTCGACAGTTCCCGAAGCCTGCTTGGATTTTGCTTGTAATTCAGCGTTAGCTGGATCAGCTGCTAGCGCGCCTGCTGCGGCACGGTTCGCATTTGATGCTGCGGCATATGTAGGCATTTCTGCCATATGGAAACCGATGTAGTGATCGGCATACATCTGTGCTTGCTTACCTGTTGTCATAACCTTATTTGCATTATCTGCAAAAAATTTCTTAACATCAGCAGTTACTTCAGGGTCGCCGTTCTCTGCTGGAATTGTAATCGCCTGTGGTTCTAATTGAGCCGCCACTTGATCTGCAGCAAAGTTGCCGCCGTATTGCAGAATACCGCCAAGAATTATCAGGAAGCCTGCAAGCAGCAGTCCAATTACGCTAGCGATTTTGTCAAACGATTTTCTATTCATTTTATTCTCTTTCTGTGCTCTCCGGAATATTTAGATATAAAACCTGGAGGAGTTTCACATCGTCATTAGTTTGGAGTATCGAAGCGATAACAGAGATGAAAAGGGCAAGTGCTAGCCCCAAAGTAAATTAAGTGAGTGCTAGCCCTTGGAAATTAAAAGAGGTTTTGGTTCGAGTTATTAATCAATGTGCTTATCGCAATATGACTTACCGTCTGGTCCAACTTTGCTATGTGAACAATCAATATTTAACTTATCAAAAGAGCCATCACCGAAATGAGTTCTATACGCCAATGCGAGTAGTACGCGAATATTTGTGTCACCATCAGATTTGATTCCAAATGCCCGAGCCATTCTAGATACAGTATTTTCGATAACTTTTTCGCTATGTGCTGTTGCTCGAGCGACTGCGGCATTTGAAAGTCCATCGCATAGATGCTGGGCAACTAAATGTTCAAAGGGAGTTAATTCACGAGTCATTATTCTGATATCCATAGTTAGGCCCCCGAAGTCCTCTCCGACTTTTGATTCAAATCTTTGCTTTCCCTATTCTCCACCATAAACTCAGCCAATGGGAAACATCGCAACAAGTAAAAAGGGACAGGTCTTAATACTGACCTTAGATCGTCCAGAGAAGAAGAATGCGCTCACTCCTGGGATGTATTCCGACCTTTCGAAGGCGCTCGGTGAAGCAAAAGATGATTTCGACATCAGAGTTGTTGTAATTACAGGAGCTGGCACCGCATTTACTGGCGGGAACGACATTATGGATTTCTTGAAAACCCCACCGACCGGACCCGATTCACCCGTTATGCAATTCTTATCAGTGCTTCATGATTTTCCTAAACCACTAATTGCGGCTGTTCATGGGAATGCCGTCGGCATCGGAACCACAATGTTGATGCATTGCGATCTGGTTTACGCAACAGCGGATGCAAAGTTATCTATGCCCTTTGTTTCACTCGGCCTAGTCCCTGAAGCCGGTTCTTCGATTTTGTTTCCACGTCTTGTTGGACATGCAATCGCTTCGGAAATTTTCTTGACTGGTCGTGACTTTTCTGGAACCGAAGCACACGAGATGCGATTGGTAAATGAGATTGTTTCCGACCCGCTTGAAAAAGCGTTAGAAGTTGCCGAGGTAATTGCAAATCAGCCACCCACAGCTGTTATTAATACGAAGGCGCTTTTGAAGAGTGGGCACCATCAAGCAGTTGCAATGGTTATGGAAGCGGAAAGCGAGCTATTTAGAATCGCGCTCGAATCTGATGAAGCACAAATCGCATTTATGAAATTTCTCGAGAAGAAAACTAAGGGGTAATTAAAGATGTCACTTGCTGGAAAGAGAATATTCATTACTGGCGGATCTCGCGGAATTGGTTTGGCAATTGCATTACGCGCTGCTGCTGACGGTGCAAGCATTGCAATTGCAGCAAAGACTGCTGAGGAGAATCCAAAACTTACAGGAACAATTTTTTCCGCAGCGAAAGAGATTGAGGCTGCTGGTGGCACCGCTCTGCCAATCCAATGCGACATCCGTGACGAAGATGCGATTGCCGCCGCAGTAAATACAGCTGCAGCACAATTCGGGGGTATAGACATTCTGATCAACAATGCGAGTGCAATAAATTTAACGCCAACAGAGAAGACTCCCGCAAAGCGCTTTGATTTGATGTTTGATGTAAATGTTCGGGGAACATTTTTAACTTCACAAGCAGCTGTACCTCATCTACGAGATAGTGCGAAGGCTGGTCGAAATCCGCACATCCTTACTTTGTCGCCACCGCTTTCGATGAAAGCGAAATGGTTTAAGAACCACGTTGCGTACACGATGTCTAAATATGGAATGAGTATGTGTGTGCTTGGAATGGCGGAAGAATTTAAACGCGATGGGATTGCAGTAAATGCGCTCTGGCCCAGAACGGCAATTGATACTGCAGCGCTTCAAATGATTCCTGGCGTCGATACTGATTTCTGTCGTAAGCCCGAAATACTTTCTGATACTGCTTACATAATCCTAAATCGAGATGCTAAGACAACGACCGGAAATTTCTTTGTAGACGATGAGGTCCTAGCATTTGAAGGTATTACTGATCTTGAGAAGTATTCAGTTAAGCCTGGAACAACTGATTTCTTGCTCGATTTCTTTTTAGATTAAATACTGAGAGCTTCTAGGCTAAGTGATTTGCGATCAATTAAGAGAATCTGATGGTTCTCTATTCTCTTCCAATTCTTTTGATTCCAACCGGAGGATGCAACCAAGATTCCGTTCTCATCTTTACGGTAAAAAAGATCGTAATAATCTTCGGCTTCACCCTTAGGCCGCTTCTCATAATTATGCTCATTGATAATTACATAAAAATCAGAGGTTAGAATCATGGCGTTTATTGAGGAGTAATTGCAGTTATCTTTAATCAACTTCACCCCAGCACTTATTCCAGCGATTAATCCCAGCTTCTTAATTTCGGTAATCAAAACATAGAAGTACTTCTCACTATCGGTGTTCCCGCGCATTAGCTTGATCAATTCTGGATCAATGAATTGGTCCATCGAATCTAGTGGTGTAATTCCACCATTATGTATAAAGGAAATGTTTTCATATTCAAAGGGATGGGTATTTCCTTCTACAACCGCTAAACCTGATGTCGCCCAACGCAGATGAAGCAACGCGCCATCGGATAAAACCTCTTTGGTCAGGTGCGAATATTGTGCACTTTCTTTAGCTGGAATTGTTTCAACAATTAAATTTGAGGGTTTGCCAGTTGTGGATGTGGCAATACCCCAACCGTCACGATGTTTCTCCGAGAGATCAGAGAACTCCTGGAAACTAGCACCAGCAATCTCTTCAATACTTATCTCACGGGGAGATACATAACCCATCAGCCGGCACATTTTTTATTGTGCCTACTCAGATAGTGGAGTTACATAAGCGCCGCTGATACCACCATCAACTAAGAAGTTTGAGGCAGTGATAAATGACGAGTCATCGGATGCAAGGAATGCAACAGCGGCTGCTAGTTCACTCGCTTCTGCAAAGCGACCAAGAGGAATATGAACTAAACGACGAGCAGCACGTTCTTTATCTTTGGCAAATAACTCTTGAAGCAGCGGTGTATTAACTGGTCCAGGGGAGAGCGCGTTTACGCGAACACCTTGCCGTGCAAATTGCACCCCAAGTTCGCGCGTCATAGCGAGCACGCCGCCTTTTGATGCGGTGTAGGAAATTTGTGATGTAGCAGAGGCCATTGTCGCAACAAATGATGCGGTATTAATGATTGAGCCTTTGCCAGCCTTCAACATATAAGGAAGCACTGCTTTACAGCAGAGGTAAACGGAGGTCAGGTTAACTTCCTGCACCAAGCGCCAGGCATCGATTCCGGTAGTAAGGATTGAATCATCTTCTGGTGGTGAAATTCCGGCGTTGTTAAATGCGATATCGATGCGACCATATTCATCGAATGCAACTTTGTACATTCTTGCTACATCTTCTTCAGAAGTGACGTTGGCCTTTACGAAAATACCGCCAAGTTCCTTAGCAACTTTATTGCCAATCTCTTCATTTAGATCGACTATGACAACCTTCGCGCCCTCTTCAGCGAAGCGCTGTGCTGTCGCATATCCAATTCCACTTGCGCCACCAGTAATTACTGCAACGCGATCTTGTAACCGTTTCATTTATTCTCCTAGTTATTCTTGAGTGTCAAAGAAAACATTTTTAACTTCAGTAAATGCATCAAGTGCATCGGGTCCTAACTCTCGACCAAGTCCAGATTGTTTATATCCTCCAAATGGGGTCCAATATCTAACTGATGAGTTTGAGTTTACCGAGAGGTTTCCAGCTTCAACTGCACGTGAAACGCGAATTGCGCGCCCAATGTCACGAGACCAGATTGACCCTGAAAGTCCGTAATCAGAATCATTAGCGATTCGAATGGCATCTGCTTCATCTTCAAAAGGTAGAACGCTTACTACTGGACCAAAAATTTCTTCGCGATATGCGCGGTCATTAGCATCTTTTGGAAGCAGAACGGTTGGCGCAAACCAATAACCCGGACCTTCCGGTTTTGTTCCCTGGAATGCAATTGGAGTACCTTGCGGCAGATATTCCTTGACTCGGGCTAATTGCGTGGCAGAAACCAGCGGACCCATTTCTGCGGTTTCTAGCGCTGGATCCTCTACGCGGAATTTTTTAACAGCTACTTCAAATTCCGACATAAATTTATCGAATACAGATCGTTGTACAAGGAGTCGAGATCTGGCGCAACAATCTTGACCAGCGTTATCAAATACCGCTCCTGGTGCATTTGCTGCAGCCTTTTGGATATCACTGTCTGCGAAAATGATATTGGCACTCTTGCCACCGAGCTCAAGTGTTAATCGTTTAACTTGGTCTGCGCACCCGCGCATAATTCCTTTTCCAACAGTTGTTGAACCAGTAAATACTATTTTCCGAACCAGGGGATTGGTCACAAATCTTTCGCCAACAATGCTTCCCTTGCCCGGGATAACGTTAAATACTCCTTCTGGAATTCCAGCTTCGATTGCAAGTTCACCTAAGCGAATTGCGGTCATCGGAGTAATCTCGGCAGGTTTTAGTACAACGGTATTTCCCGCGGCAAGTGCTGGGCCAAAGCCCCATCCTGCAATTGGCATCGGGAAATTCCAGGGAACGATAATTCCAATTACACCGAGGGGTTCTTTGAAAGTTATATCAATTCCATTTGGAACTGGAATTTGTTTTCCAAAAAGTCGCTCTGGTGCGGCGCTGTAATAATTCAAAACATCACGTACATTTCCGGCTTCCCAACGAGCATTACCAATTGTGTGACCACTATTTAATACTTCAAGTTGAGCCAATTCTTCGATATGGGAATCGACGATTGATGCAAAGTTTCGCAACAATCGCGCGCGATCACCAGGGTTAACTTTGCGCCAAGTTTGGAAGGCCTTTTCAGTTTTTGCTATTACTAGGTCAGTTGCCGCTAGATCTGCGAGTTCAATTTCTTTTACTGGCTTTTCAGTAGTCGGACTTATAACGGTGAATTTGCTCATTTATTTACATCCGTTCGAAACTACGGAAACGCTCCCAATCTGTTACGGCTCTTGAGTAGGCATCTAATTCGGTATCCGCCATATGCGTGTAGTGCTTTTGAACATCCGCGCCAAATATATTGGTGACCCATTTACTGTTTGCCCATAAGTCACGAGCTTCTTTTAGCGAAGTAGGTACGCGATTTGTTTCAAGAGCGTAAGCATTTCCAGTGAAAATTGGTTCCAGCTCCAAGTTATTTTCGATGCCATCAAGACCAGCAGCAACCATTCCAGCAACAGCTAAATATGGATTTACATCGCCACCTGGAACTCGGTTTTCTACGCGTAAAGATAGCCCTTCGCCAACTAAGCGAAGTGCACAAGTTCTGTTATCGCGGCCCCACTTAATGGCCGTTGGCGCGAAGGTTCCAGCTTGGTATCGCTTATATGAATTTATATTTGGTGCAAATAAAAGTGAAAGTTCACTCATATGTTTCTGTAATCCCGCTAAGTAAGAACGGCCCTGCTTAGACATGCCGTCTCCAGCATCGCCGGCAAGAACTGCGCCGCCCTTTTTATCGCGAAACGATAGGTGGATGTGGCAAGAGCTGCCTTCTTTCTCATTGAACTTGGCCATAAAGGTAAGTGAGCATCCCTGCTTGGCTGCAATCTCCTTAGCGCCCATTTTGTAAATGACATGATTGTCACAAGTTGAAAGTGCATCCTCATAGCGGAAGGCAATTTCGTGCTGACCAAAATTGCACTCACCTTTTGCAGATTCAACAATTAAACCAGCCTCATCCATATTGTTTCTAATTTCGCGTAATAGTTTCTCAACGCGGCCAGTACCAAGAAGTGAGTAGTCGACGTTGTATTGATTGGCTGGAGTTAAGTTGTTATATCCCTTGTCCCAGGCCTCTTCGAACGTCTCTTTAAAAACAATGAACTCAAGTTCGGTGCCGCACATAGCGACCATGCCAGCTTTATCTAAGCGTTCTAACTGAGTCTTCAAAATTGTCCGCGGTGAAACTGAGATTCCATGTTTGTGGTGATCTGTGAAATCTGCAATCAACATAACTGTGCCTTCATGCCAAGGCATCGGGCGCAGAGTGTTCAAATCTGGAAGCATCGCCATATCGGCATAACCGGTATCCCAAGATGAGACGTCATAACCTTGAATTGTGTTCATCTCGATATCTGATGCCAATAAATAATTACAGCCTTCAGTTCCATTTGCGAGAGTGTCAGCTAAAAAGAACTTGGCATGAATTCGCTTGCCCTGGAGCCTTCCTTGCATATCGGTAGCGCCGACTACAACGGTGTCGATCTTGCCGCTTTCGACATCTTTACGAAGTTGCTCAACGGTTAATTTCACGCGCGTGCTCCTTTTTGGCCAGATTCTGTAATTACCTGTGTGGGAGGTTACTAGGGCGTTTCCCTAGGCACAACGACCGAGAAATCCGCAAAATTTCCCTCTGAAAACCCCGTGAATACACTTCCAATTTCGTGAGACGCAGGGCACACTCTCTCTAACTTCTAGAAGGGTGGAATTGATTCAATGTCGAATACACACGCAGATGATGAGCGTCGCTTAGCCGACCTCGGATACAAGCAAGAGCTAAATCGTTCTTGGACTAGTTTCTCGAACTTTGCTATTTCCTTCTCAATTATTTCGATCTTGGCTGGTTGTTTTACGACTTTCGCACAGGCTTGGAACAATGGCGGCCCCGTAGCTATTTCTCTCGGGTGGCCTCTAATCTCAGCGTTTATTTTAATAATTGGTCTTTGTATGTCTGAACTTGCCTCAGCATTTCCAACATCTGGTGGAATCTATTGGTGGGCTTCAAAACTTGGTGGGCCTAAGGCTGGGTTCTACACCGGCTGGTTGAACCTGATTGGTTTAGTTTCAGTAACCGCTTCGGTCGGATACGGCTTAACCTCTTTTCTAAATATTGTTTTGGGCGGCTTCTTTGATGGTTATGCAGCTTCATTTATGGGTGGCGATTTTATCAAGCAACAATTCGCACTATTCGTAATTGTTATTGCTCTTGTAACTCTTATAAATATTTTCAGTAGCCATCTCTTGGCGGTTATAAATAACATTTCAGTTTGGTGGCATGTATTTGGTGCCGCTCTAATTGTTGTTATTTTGGTTGTCGCTCCAGATGCTCACCAATCTGCAAGCTGGGTCTTCACGGAAAAAATTAATAATTCTGGCTTCTCAGGTGGAAGTTATTGGCTATATGTATTGCCACTTGGCTTCTTATTAACCCAGTACACAATTACTGGTTTTGATGCCTCTGCTCACCTTTCTGAAGAGACTCAAGGGGCACACATTGCATCTGCGAAGGGAATCTGGAAGTCAATCTTCTACTCAGCAATCGGTGGATACATCCTGTTGCTTGCATTCCTGTTTGCTGCAACTAATTCTGACATGATCAACTCAACCGATCCTGAAGTTAATCCATTCGGTATCGGCTCTGTCATCGCCCTTCTCTATAGCTCTCTTGGCGGCGGTGCATTGTTTAAGCTAGTTATGGTTATTACAACTGCTGGCCAAATATTCTGCGTAACTGCTTGCTTGACTTCATGTTCTCGCATGCTCTTCGCCTTCTCTCGAGATGGCGCAGTTCCAGGACATAAGAACTGGAAGAAGGTAAACAAGTCTGGAGTTCCAGTTAACGCAGTACTTATCTCAGCTACCGGTGGTGTAGTTCTAACACTTCCAGCTCTCTACAAGAGCTCAGCTGGCGTTCCAACGGCTTTCTATGCTGTTGTTTCAGTCTGTGTAATCAGCCTCTACTTGTCGTTCATGATCCCTATTTATCTTCGCCTGAAAGCTGGGGACAAATTCAAGGTTGGTGCTTGGAACAATGGTTCTAAGTACAAGTGGATGAACACAATTGCTGTTGCTGAAATTGCAATTATTTCAGTCTATTTCATAATGCCGTTCTCACCGCTAGGAGTTCCTGGTGCAAAGGACTTCAACTGGACCGCAGTTAACTATGCTCCAATCGTTACTGGAGGCGCCTTGATTCTTCTCTGGATCTGGTGGCATCTTTCAGTTAAGAAATGGTTCAAGGGACCAATTAGCAATCTCTAGTTTGATGTAAAAAAAGGGGGTCCTCAAAACGAGGACCCCCTTTTTTGTTGAATTCTTTAGGCGAGAATTAGGCGACCCCAGTTTTGAATAATTGGTTTCCAAATTTCCTGCAATTCTACTTCAGCCTTCTGAACTTCTTCTTTAACGCTGCTCTTTCCAGATTCAATAAATGCATTATCAGCGTCATCTTCCCAAAGCTTAATAATCCCAGAATCGACTTCTGGATGAAACTGAACCGCATAAGTTGCCTTACCAATTCGATAAATCTGGTTCTCACATAACTCGCTTGACGCCAAATTCACAGCACCGATTGGGAGCTTTGAAATTTTGTCTTCGTGCCATTGTGCCGAAATTGCAGAGCTTCCAAAGTTGAAAATTGGATCTGACTCCGAATTACGATTAATCTCGTAAATTCCTATCTCACCTACATCGGCTCGAGAAACTTCGCCACCTAAAGCGGCAGCAAGGAGTTGGGCACCTAAACAGATTGCAAATATTGGGATCTCTTTAGCAACTGCATCAGCCAGCAATTCTTTTTCATTTGCTAACCAAGGTAGTTTCTCATCATCATTTGCTCCCATAGATCCACCTAATGGCAGCAAGGCGCAAATATCATTTGGAACTTTAGTTGGTACAACTTCTCCCTTATAAGCACGAAGAATTCTTATTTCAAATCCAATTTCCATCAGCCAACGACCGACTAAATGTGGTGGGTCGGTTGGGTCATTTTGGATTGCAAGAATTATTTTCTTGCTAGATTCAGCCATAGCCAAATAATGGCTTAACTTTCGGAATATCGCATGACTTTTGAAAATTCTTTAAAAATTGTCCAAAATCTTGTGATTCAACACGCATAAAGTCAGCCTATTAGTGCGTTTTCTGGCTTTCCCTGCTACCTTCACCTTTATAAGAAAACTACCAAGTTTTCTCTCAACCAAAGGAGCTCGTACCCAAAAGGGATTCGCTGATTGCTAGCGAGCCATCCAACAAAAGGTACTTCTTTCCAAAATGACCTGAACTCTAGAACCTCAGACTTTCCGCAAGACCCCAAATACTGTAACTCCAATCTCACCTGAAAAAATTAAAGAGTTGATGGCTGCCGAATGGGCGCTATTTACAAAATCAACTTTTGCTTCAGGTGTTGAAAGCACTATTGCAAAAGACTCCTCGCCACTTGGCGTAACTTCAAGCTTCCAATACTGGGATCCATATCCAATTAGCGTTGTTTCGGCTAAGGGCGCGTGGATGACCGATGTTGATGGTCGACAACTACTTGATCTTTCAATGGGCTTCGGCGCAATGCTTGCCGGCCACTTGAATGAAGAAGTAATTGCCGAAACCAAAGCAGCACTTGATGGTGGAACTCTCTTTGTTACTCCTTCACCAATCTCTCGCGATGGCGCAGAGCGTCTGTGCAGGCGATTTGGAATCGACAAAGTTAGATTTGCAAACTCTGGTACTGAAGCAACAATGTATGCAGTTCGTACCGCAAAGGCTTATAACGGTAAATCTGCAATCGTTAAGTTGGAGGGTGGTTACCACGGTAGCTACGACCCACTTACAGTGTCAGCAAAACCTGATCTAGATAAAGCTGGAAACCCAGAAGAGCCAAATCCGGTGGTCGGACACGGAATTAACGTTGGCGTTGTTTTTGTAGTTCCGTTCAATAATCTTCCAGCACTTGAAAAGATTTTTGCTCGCGATCACGAATCGATTTCTTGTTTCATCTTGGAACCGGTTCTAGAGAACCTAGGAATCGTTCTACCTGATGCTGGCTACTTAGCCGGTGTTCGTGAACTTTGCACCAAGTACAACATCGTCTTAATTTTTGATGAAGTTAAGACTGGTCTAACAGCTGGCCCACAAGGAGCAGCACATCGCATCGGTGTTCAGCCAGATTTAATTTGCTTAGCGAAATCAATCGGTGGTGGGCTTCCGCTAGCTGCATTTGGTGGCAAGGCAGAAATCATGGACACAATCACAACGGGTGCAATGGCCCATTTTGGAACATTTAACGGCAATCCTCTTGCGATGGCAGGTCTTCGCGCGATGGATCGTTTGTGTACTGAAGAAGCTCTTGCAAAGGCAGAGGCCTTCAATAAGCAAGCACTTGATCGCATCACTGACATCATCGAAGAGTTCCAACTTCCGGCCCACACTGTTGGCTTTGGAGTTAAGGGATGTGTAACTTGGTCGAAGGATCCAGTTCGCAATTACCGTGATTACAAGGCAACAGACTTTGCGATTGCGGAACTTTCTTGGCTCTGGTCAATGAACCGCGGAATCATTACGCCTCCGGGACTTGATGAGCAGTGGTTGATTTCTCTGGCACATGGCCAGAAAGAAATCGATTTACTGGTTGAAGATTTCCGCGCTTTCGCGGTCGCACTTCGTTCTTAATTTATTCTTATTTATTCGAGGGCGATCAGTTCCAAATACTGATTGCCCCATAAATCTTCATCGCCATCTGGAAGTAGTAAAACGCGCTCTGGCTTAAGAGCTTGAACTGCGCCGACATCGTGGCTTACAAGTACAACAGCGCCCTGATATTCGCCTAGCGCGGCAAGAATCTCTTCGCGAGATGCGGGATCCAAGTTGTTTGTTGGTTCATCAAGTAACAAGACATTTGCTGAGCCGACTACAAGTGTTGCAAGAGCAAGACGAGTTCGTTCGCCACCACTCAAAACTTTTACAGGCTTTTGCACGTCATCGCCACTAAATAAGAATGAGCCAAGGGTTTGCCGTGCCTGTTGTTCGCTGATTTTTTCACCGGCAGAGAGCATGTTCTCCAAAACGGTTCGTTCGAAATCAAGTGATTCGTGTTCCTGGGTGTAATAACCAATTTTCAAACCATGGCCCGGCAAAATTTCACCAGTATCCGATTCATTTGTTCCGCCCAAAATACTTAGCAGGGTTGTTTTTCCTGCTCCGTTTAGCCCAAGGATTACAACGCGAGAAGATCTATCGATTGCAAGGTCAACATCGGTGAAAATTTCAAGTGAACCGTATGACTTACTCAAACCAGTTGCCATCAGTGGCGTCTTGCCACAAGGTGCCGGAGTAGGGAAGCGCAACTTTGCTACCTTGTCTGATTTACGAACATCTTCAAGATTAGAGATAAGTGATTCGGCGCGACGTAACATGCCTTGGGCGGCTGTTGCTTTGGAAGCTTTGGCACGCATCTTCTCGCCCTGCTTCTGCAAAATTTCTGCTTTCTTTTCTGCGTTAGCGCGTTCTTTCTTGCGGCGATGTTCATCGGCTTCACGTTGAAGTAAATACTTCTTCCAGCCCATGTTGTAGACATCGATAACGTTACGGTTTGCATCAATGTAGAAAACCTTATTTACGACCGTTTCGATCAGGGCAACATCGTGAGAAATAACCACCAAGCCACCAGAATATTTTGTTAGGTAATCGCGCAACCAGTTGATGGATTCTGCGTCCAAGTGGTTTGTTGGTTCATCAAGTAGAAGCGTTTCTGCGCCACTAAACAGAAGGCGGGCAAGTTCGACGCGACGACGTTGGCCACCAGATAGGACTTGAATCGGCTCTTCGAATAGCCGTTCCGGTAACCCTAAATTCGTTGCAATTGATTCCGCTTCAGCAGATGCGCTATATCCGCCAGCTGCATTGAATTCACTATCTACTCTGGCATATCGCTCGAGTGCGAGTTCTAACTCTTCTGGTGTTGCAGTTGCCATTGCCTCTTCGGCTTTGCGCATTCGCACGACAATCTGGTCAAGACCACGGGCAGATAAAATCCGATTTATGACTGATTCTTCTTGATCGCCCGTTCTTGGATCTTGGGGGAGATAACCGATAGTTCCGGTACGAGTTATTTGACCACCCGCTGGAAGAGTTTCACCAGCTAAACATTTTGCAAGAGTTGATTTTCCGGCACCATTTCGGCCTACGAATCCAATTCGATCACCGCTGTTGATTCGGACCGCTACATCTTTAACTAAAAGTCTTGCGCCAGCTCGGAGTTCAACGCTTTGAGTGGCAATCACTAAGCGATACTCCCACAGCGTAAGCGGATATAACTAATCGTCTATCTTAAAACCATCTTTAATTGCACCAAGTTCAATTCCAGCAGCTACATGGTCGGTATTTTCACCACGAGCGAGTTGTGCGGTATGCGCTTTATCGTGCCAACGCTCTTCGATTTTGCCATATTTCCAGAGCAATAATGCGATGGCCCAAACGACTATGAAGGCGGCAACAATAATGTAACCAGCAGAATTAAGACTGAAATCATTGACGTAATTCCAGAACCCGCCAGATAGGTTTAATTGTCCTGATAAAACTTGCAACAGTTCTAGGCCGCCAACGAATAGTGCAACACCAACAGAAAGCCCTGTAATGATTATGTTGTAGTAAACCTTGCGGACCGGTTTAGAGAATGCCCAACCATAAGCAAAGTTCATGAAAGAGCCATCGATTGTGTCGAGAAGGCTCATTCCGCCGGCGAAGAATAAAGGTAGTGAAAGTACTGCCCACCAAGGAAGTCCAGCAATTACTGACGTTCCAGCCAAGACGAGTAGTCCAACTTCGGTAGCAGTGTCGAAACCTAAACCAAAGAGAATCCCAAGTGGATACATCTTCCAACTTTTATCAATACGACGTGCAATTGGACCAAAGAATCGCATGAGTAAACCTCGAGCATTCAAATGCTTCTCAAGTTCCTCTTCGTTATATAAACCCTTTCGCATCTGTGAAAATACTTTGACAATTGAAACTAAGATTATTAAGTTTAAAATCGCGATTAACATCAAGAATGTTCCAGAAACAGTTAAGCCGATCAAGCCTGTGTAATGGTGGAGCGCAGAATCCTCATCCTTGAGCTGTGACCCAAGAGCCTTGATTCCAAAAGTTAGAAGAAGTGCAAGAGCCGCAACCACGGAGGAGTGTCCAAGTGAGAAGAAGAAACCAACACCAAGTGGTCGTTGTCCTTCGGACATTAATTTTCTAGTTGTGTTATCAATTGCGCTGATGTGGTCGGCGTCAAAGGCATGGCGCATACCAAGTGTGTATGCAAGTGCAGCGGTGCCCCAACCAAATAGCGTGCCGTCACCTAATTCATAATTTCCAGAGACTGCAAGACCCATCAAAATAAAACCAGCTATATGCAGAAATGCGATGAACCCAAACATCAGCGCCATTCGGCGCCATTCATCCCGTGTCAGGCGGTCACGAAGCGGAATTCGAGCTGGTGAAGCAGTAACTTCGTTCATGAGGCCCCTTGGAACTTTAATTTCTTTATGCGAATGATTTGCAAGTAGAAAAATACCCTAACCAAGGGACTTGCGCGAGTTGAAATAAAAAAGCCCCCCAATTTCTTGGAGGGCTCTTTATAGAATTTCTTAGAGATCGTAGTAAAGCTCGAACTCTGCTGGATGTGGACGCAAGCGAACATAATCCACTTCTTCCTTACGCTTCCAAGTAATCCAAGTTTCAATTAGATCCTTTGTGAAGACGCCACCCTTAAGCAGGAACTCGTGATCTGCTTCTAAGTTATCTAGAACTGCATCAAGTGATCCTGGAACCTGCTGGATAGCTGCTGCTTCTTCGCCATCCAATTCATACAAGTCCTTATCAACCGGCTTTGGAGGTTCGATCTTGTTTTGAATTCCATCTAGTCCAGCCATAAGCATTGCTGCGAATGCTAGGTATGGGTTTGATGACGGATCTGGACAACGGAATTCGATGCGCTTTGCCTTTGGATTCGAACCAGTAATTGGAATACGAATACATGCAGAACGGTTACGAGCTGAGTAAACAAGATTTACTGGTGCTTCGTATCCTGGAACTAAACGACGGTATGAGTTAACTGTTGGGTTAGTGAATGCAAGTAATGAAGGTGCGTGCTTTAGCAGGCCACCGATATACCAACGAGCCATATCTGAAAGATCGCCATAACCATCACCGAAGAAGAGTGGCTTTCCATCTTTCCAAAGTGATTGGTGAACGTGCATACCAGAACCATTGTCACCGAAAAGTGGCTTTGGCATAAATGTTGCAGTTTTGCCAGCTTCCCATGCGGTGTTCTTAATGATGTATTTGAATTTCATAACATCATCTCCAGCAGACAAAATGTCTGAGAAGCGATAGTTGATTTCCATCTGACCTGCAGTTCCAACTTCGTGGTGTGAGCGTTCTACAAGCAGACCAGCTTCGCCAAGTTTCATAACCATCTGGTCACGAAGATCTGCGAATTGATCTGTTGGAGATACTGGGAAATATCCACCTTTAATACGTGTGCGGTATCCGCGGTTTGGTGTTCCATCTGGATCGTATTCAACGCCGGTATTCCATGCGCCTTCATATGAATCGATATGGTGGTAGGACTCGTTCATGCCAGTCTTGAAACGAATTGCATCAAATACATAGAACTCGGCTTCAGGTGCGAAGAATGCAGTATCTGCAATACCTGTTCCCTTTAAGTATTCAACAGCCTTCGCAACAACGCCACGTGGGTCACGTGAGTAAGGAGTGTTGTCAATCGGATTGTGAACTGAGAAGAGGATTACCAATGTTTTAACGTCACGGAATGGATCGATGAATGCTGATTCAGGAATAGGCAGCAACTTCATATCTGATTCGTGGATTGCTTGGAAACCACGAATTGAAGAACCATCGAACATTAGACCATCAGTGAAAACCGCTTCGTCAAATGATTCAACTGGAACGTTGAAGTGGTGCTGGATACCTGGAAGATCGATAAAGCGAACATCAACAAGCTTTACATTCTCTTTCTTGATGTAAGCAAAAACTTCTGCAGAATTCTTAAACATTTTTCTCCCGATTTAGGATTAGCCCTCTTGGATGGACGCTTCGCCGAGCCCACCAATGTGGTTGTTGATGGGGAAAATATAGGCGGTTCAAGTAAAAAAGGGTTAACCGAATTGTTACATTTATGTTTCTTATCCTCCTTTAGGCCAGAAGTGGGCTCAATCGAGGGGAGCGATTAGCCTAAGCGCATGGAAAACGTTGGGCTTGGTCGAAGATTCTTGGCGCTGGCTATCGATTGGGCCATGTGTTCAGTGGTTGCCAACTTGATTGGCTTCAATTCCAAATCACTGAGCATCTTGGCCATCTTCTTCTTCGAGGTAACTATTTTGACTACCTTGCAACAAGCCTCCGCAGGCCAGAGAATTTTGAAAATGCGAGTTGTTGACTTCACAAATTATGGGATTGTTCCACCGCTAAAAATATTACTTAGGACGTTCTTGATTTGTTTAGTTCTTCCAGCCGTCTTTACCCGCGAAGGACGTGGGCTGCATGACTGGATTACAAATTCAGTTGTTGTAAGAGATCCTAAGGTTTAGCGCTTAGGCATCTTTGCATTGCGATTCATTGGCATTGGGCCTTTTGGAATCGGCATACTCAAGCCACCAACGGCCTTTAAGCGATTACGAACTTCACGTACTTGTACCTTAGAGAGTTTCTTAGGAAGTTTCTTTAAGTGCTTCTGTAATTTACGTAGCGGAACTTGGCCAGAACCATCGCCAACAATAACTTCGGACAATGCAACACCAGGTACAAAACGTTCCATCTTGCGGCGTTCATCTTGCATAAGTGTACGAACAGCAGAACTTCCTTCACCAACTAGAACGATTCCTGCACGACCAACACTGCGATGAACCATATCTTGATTGCGAGAAACATTAACTGCGGGAGTTGTAGTAAAACCTTTTCTAATCGCCATTAAGACAGATGCGCCGGCGCCCATTTGATCCTGAATAGATAGAAAGGCGGCGCTGTTTGCCTGGCGGGTAAAGATAAAAAATGCGAGAAGTATTGCTAGTGGAATTGAGATTATTGTGAAATAAACTGGATGATTTAAGCTAGTTCCAATAATTAGGCCAGCGCAAATAGTTACGGTAAAAGCCAGAACTACCCAAAGATATGCAATCGGCTTATGTTTGCGAACTAAGCGAAATGCATCTTTCAAGACCTGCATCTGTCCTTGTTTTTCGCCAGCAACGGGCTGAGCCTTTGCTTTTCTCTTGAATAACGCCATTACGCTCTCTCCTCTTTATTGGCTTTCTCTCTTAAATGCTCGGCCCATTCTATTTCAACTTGCTCAGGGGTAGGTGCAGTTCCGCCTAAGCGAGCAGGCGCCCAGCGTTGGCCTTTGTGAGAATCGGGATATTCATTCTGAACTTTTGTTAATAACTCCTTCATCAAGCGGCGAAGTTCGGCTTCTGCAGCATCTACATCTTCACCCTTCTTTACTATGAACTGCTCACCAAAAGCCACTGTGATTGGGAACTTATTTCGCTTCCAATCTGCTTTTACTTTCTTGGTAATAATTCTCTGGCTTCCCCACACGATGGTTGGAATTATTGGTGTATCTGAACCCATGGCTAAGCGAACTGCTCCTGTTTTTAGCTCTTTAATTTCAAAGCTGCGACTAATTGTGGCTTCTGGAAAAATTCCAACAATTTCGCCGTTACGTAAGTAACGCAAGGCAGCAACGAATGAACTCGACCCACTTGATCGATCAACGCAGATATGGTGCATTCCGCGCATCAAAGGACCGGCTAATTTATGATCAAAGATCTCTTTCTTCGCCATGAATCTGACATATCTCTTTCGAGGAAGAACTGCGGTTCCGGTAAGTGCAAAATCTAAATATCCGATGTGATTAATTGCAAGAATTGCACCGCCTTTTTCTGGAATATTTTCCACACCAGTGAATTTAAATTGCAGTCCTAGGTATTTCCAAACTGCCTTAATGAAAATAACAACTGGCGGATATACAAAATCACGCATTAAATATTGGCACGCTTCTCTTGGGCTTGCTTATATAAACGTCCAGCGCGGTAACTGGAACGAACTAGGGGACCGCTCATAACACCAGCAAATCCAATCGCCTCTGCTTCTGCGCTTAATTCCACAAATTCATTTGGCTTGACCCATCGTTCAACAGGGTGGTGCTTTGGAGTTGGACGTAGATATTGAGTGATGGTTATCAAATCACAGCCAGCGGCGTGCAAATCAACAAGCGCTTGGGTAACTTCCTCGCGAGTTTCACCCATTCCAAGAATTAGATTTGATTTAGTGATGAGACCGTAAGCACGGGCTTGAGAAATTACATCGAGGGAGCGTTCATAGCGGAATGCTGGGCGGATTCGCTTAAAGATACGCGGAACAGTTTCAAGATTATGGGCGAATACTTCTGGTCTGGTTTCGAAAACTTCATTCAGAAAAATTGATTTGCCACTGAAGTCGGGCGCCAACATTTCAACGCCAGTTCCTGGATTTAGTTCGTGAACTTTTCTTATGGTCTCGGCATAAAGCCAAGCACCTTCATCATCCAAATCATCGCGAGTAACTCCGGTGATAGTCGCATATTTGAGTTGCATCGCTTGAACAGATTCGGCGACGCGTCGTGGTTCATCGCGATCAAGTGGATCTGGTTTTCCGGTATCGATATTGCAGAAATCGCAGCGACGCGTGCACTTCTCGCCACCAATCAAAAATGTTGCTTCACGATCTTCCCAACATTCGAAAATATTCGGACATGCAGCTTCTTGGCAGACTGTATGTAAGCCTTCTTTTGCTACGAGGGAGCGAAGAGCGGTGTACTCCGGACCCATAATCGCGCGAGTTTTAATCCACTCTGGTTTGCGTTCGATTGGAACCGCAGCATTACGCGCTTCAATGCGGAGTAATGGTCGACCTTCAGGAGCGAGTGTCATTCGGAGATCCGATCTAGTGCAAGCAGGATATGGCGTTCCACAACGGGTAAAACCTCTGAAACCTTAATGTCTCTTCCCAACTCATTCGCCAAAGATGTAACACCTGTGTCAGTGAAACCACATGGTGAAATGCGATCATACGCGGACATGTCAGGATTAATGTTAAGTGCAAAGCCATGCATCGTTACACCCTTTGCAACACGGATTCCAATTGCAGCAATTTTTCGATCAGATTTTGCATCGCGAATCCAAACACCACTTCGTTCGCAATATCTCTCAGTTTTCACAGAAAACTCTGAACAAGCCGCTATCAGCGCGTTCTCAAGTTCTCGGACAAAGCCAACAACATCATTGCGATTACTTAATTTAATAATGGGATAACCAACTAGTTGACCTTCGCCATGCCAGGTTATTTTTCCGCCCCGATCAACATCGATAACAGGCGTGCCATCTATTGGGCGTTCATGAGTTTCAGTTCTACGACCTGCTGTATAGACCGAAGGGTGTTCTAACAAAATCAACGTGTTTGGAATGTGGCCCTCGATAACGCCGGCTTGGATTTCACGTTGGTAATCCCAGGCCTTCTGATACTCAATGAGCCCTAATTGTTCAACCAATATAGGGTTGGTCTTAACCCCTAGGTTCGAATACATAGGCATGAGCCTAAGGTAACCTTCGCGTCTAAACCAATTAAAGAGTGAATAAATCGAAAGGCACGTCATGTTCTCGAAAGAAGCCTCAAAAATTAAAGGTCGCAAACCCCTCTGGTTAGCCATAGTTGTCGTAATACTTTGGATGTCTATATCCGGGTTCACAGGCCCCCTCTTTGGAAAACTCTCGACGGTCCAAGAGAACAACAACTCCTCTTTCTTGCCTCCCGAATCTGAAGCAACTCGGGCAGCAAATGCCATTGCCAAGTTCTCAGATAGCGCTAATGATCAAATTCCTGCGCTGGTACTTTTCACCGGTGATGTGAGCGATGAAGGAATCGCATCGGCACAAACTTTTGCTCAAACACTTGGAAGTAAGTTACTTGTCCACAGTGATGGAAAGTTATTAAAAGACGCAGATGGAAATGAAATTTCAATTCCCATCTCTAAATACTTTATCGCAGGCGAACCGATTATCGCCTTCCCATCCGAAGATAGAAAAGCAATTCTTGCCAGTTTCCCAATCAGCGTTCAAATCGCAACTGAATTATTGCCAGATGGTAAAGAACCAGCCCTGCCTGGACTCATAGATGCAATTCGTTACTACGCTACTGACTACGCCAAGGCAAATGGATTTGTTACTCACACAACTGGTTTTGCAGGAATTCTTGCTGACCTCTTTGGCGCTTTTGGAAGTATTGACTCAGCTTTACTACTTACAACTGGTGGCGTTGTAGCTATCATTTTGATTATTGTCTATCGCTCACCGGTTCTCTGGATTCTTCCACTTATGACAGCTGGGTTAGCGCTTACGCTTGCAGGTGGCGTTATCTATCTTCTTGCTAAGAACAATGTAATTACTCTTGATGGCCAATCACAAGGAATTCTCTCGGTTTTGGTTCTCGGTGCTGCAACTGATTATGCGCTTCTACTTATCGCCAGATACCGCGAAGAACTTCACTTGCACGAATCAAGATATGACGCGATGAAAATTGCCTGGCGAGGCGTTGTTGAACCAATCGTTGCCTCTGGTAGCACTGTAACTATTGGTCTTTTAGTTCTACTTCTAAGCCAATTGAATAACAACCGTGGTCTTGGGCCGGTTGGCGCAATTGGAATCATCTGTTCCATGATTACGGTGTTAACGCTTCTTCCAGCCCTTCTTGTGATCTTTGGTCGCTGGATTTTCTGGCCAAAAGTTGCACGCTTTGGTGATGCCGATGAAAGGCTAAGTGGTTCTTGGGCGAAAGTTGCCGCAGCCACCGCGCGTCATCCTCGTAAGTATTGGGTTGCTTCAACGGCAGTTCTAATCATTCTTGCTGGGTTATCTTCAACGTTAAATGCAACTGGCCTTTCAACTATTGATTCCTTTACGCAGAGAACTGATTCAGTTGTTGGCCAAGAGGAACTATTGAAACATTTCCCTGGTGGTCAAGGTCAACCGACTCAGGTTGTTCTTAAAGCTGATTTAGCAGATAAAGCAACTGCAGTTTTGCAAGGTAATTCTGGAGTGGATTCGGTGATGCCTATGGTCGAAGGACAATACGTGCAGGGTCAACCGTTACCTCCTGTGAAAGTTGTTGACGGCAATATGTTGCTAAATGTCACTCTTAAATATGCGCCAGATTCAAAGGAAGCCATTGCAATGATTCCAGGGCTTCGTTCGGAGTTGGAGAAATTAGATTCAACAATTCTTGTTGGTGGATCAACCTCAGTTAGCTATGACATAAATCAGGCATCCAAGCACGATCGGAATCTGATTATTCCTGTGGTCCTATTCATAATTGCAATTATTCTGGGACTTCTGCTCCGTTCGATCTATGCAGCGGTACTCCTACTCGGAACAGTTGTCATCTCATTCTTTGCAACGCTCGGTGCGTGTGCAGTTATTTTCAACCATATCTTCCACTTCAAGGGCGCCGACCCATCCTTTCCGCTCTTCGCATTCATATTCTTGGTTGCACTCGGAATTGACTACAACATCTTCCTTATGACTCGAGTTCGTGAAGAGTCACAGAAGATGGGAACTCGCGCAGGTATGACTAAAGCTCTCACCGTAACTGGTGGCGTTATTACATCCGCCGGAATTGTGCTTGCAGCAACTTTCGCAGTTCTAGGAATTCTTCCACTTGTCTTCCTCGCTGAACTTGGATTTGCAGTTGGCTTCGGAGTTTTACTAGACACAATGCTGGTCCGCTCTATTCTGGTTCCAGCTTTGGTCCATGAAATCGGCCCTAAAGTTTGGTGGCCTTCAAAGCTCCAGCACCATGGCAAGTGAGTAAATCTGTTGTTGTAGTTGGCGCTGGGCTAGCAGGTCTAACCTGCGCCATCTATCTGCAACGCTCGGGGGTTGAAGTAACTGTTCTTGAAGCCAGTGATCGAGTTGGTGGCCGAATGAAAACTGATTCGGTAAATGGTTTTCTATTTGATCATGGATTTCAAGTTATCAATCCCAATTATTCAGAGATCAAAAGGCTAGATGCGCTATCTGGAATTGAATTCAACGAGATATTTAGCAACTTGCGGATAATCGAGGGAGACCAAAATCTTAAGGTTGGGTTAGGGCACAAATTAAAAACTTTGGGTGTTGGAACTCTCTCCGAGAAAATAGCGCTCACTAACTTTTTATTCGGAAAAGCAAGCGGACGAAATTTGGGTGAAAGCGCAAGTCCATTCCACGAACTTCACTCTCGAATTCTTTCCCCATTCCTACGGGGAGTTTTCTTAACAAATCCAGATTTAATCCGCGCAGATATTGCGAAAGAAATTATTCGCTCATTTATTCTTGGTCGCCCAGGCATTCCCTCTCAAGGCGTAGGTGCTCTAACTCAAAGTATGTCCGAACAAGTATCGAATCTAACTTTGGACGCCCGAGTCGATGAAGTGAAACAGGGGAGCGTTCGTGGAAATTTTGGAACAATTAATTGTGATTCGGTAGTGGTTGCAACTGATTTAACTACTGCGGCCCAGATGTTAGATCTGGGACCAATTCCAAAGACTCTAAGTTCGACCACCTGGTATCACAACACTACCGAAGAACTTGTTGATGGGGATTATCTAGCTTTAGATCCGAAGAGCCCACTTGTTAATTCACTTGTGATTTCCAACGTCGCAAAGAGTTACGCGCCCGTAGGAACAAATTTGATTTCCAGCACCACGATTTCTCCGATATCAGAGAGCGAAGTGCGGAAAGAACTTTCGAAAATCTGGAATTGTGAAACGCGAAACTGGGATCTTGCAGCGCGATATGAAATTAAACAATCATTACCTTTTAGAAGCGACCTCTTAGTATTAGATCGGAATCCCGAGATTGGTAATGGAATTTATGTTGCAGGAGACCATCGCAGCGTTCCGTCACAAAATGGTGCGATGCGTTCTGGACGAAAAGTTGCACTAGCAATTATTTAACTGGCTGTACCAAAGTTTCTAGAGCCGTTGTTAAATGCGGGTAGTCAAAAATAAATCCATCATTTGTTAACACTTCGGGCAAAATTTTCTTCGAACCTAAGATTTCGGTGGAGAAACCACCGAGCGCTAACTTCAGTGCAAACCCCGGAGCTGGAAATAGCGCGGGACGGTGCATTGCACGTGCAAGAGCAGCAGTAAATTCTTGATTGGTAGCGGGATTTGGCGAAGTCATATTTACTGGACCTGAAACTTTTGACTCCATCAGATGGCAGATTGCACGAACTTGATCATGCAAAGTAATCCAAGACCACCATTGTTTTCCGTTTCCGAGTTTGCCACCTAGACCGAGTCTAAATAATGGAATCATGCGACCTAGTGCCCCACCCGTTGGGTCTAAAACTAAGCCAGTACGAATTTTTACAGTTCTTACATCGCCGGCTAAATCAGCAACGCCTTCCCATTCACGACATACCGCAGCAAGAAAATCATCACCGCCGCGATCGTTCTCAGTGACTGCGCGATTACCAGATTCGCCATACCAACCGATAGCGCTTGCCGAAATAAACACAGATGGTTTCACTGTCGCAACCGCATTTGCGATTGCAGTTGTACCGAGTAATCTCGAATTCAAAATTGTAGATTTGTATTTCTTAGTCCAGCGCTTATCGCCAACCCCTGCACCAGCTAAATGAATTACCGCATCAACGCCCTCTAAGGCTGATAGATCTACTGTCCCTGCGATTGGATCCCAATTAATTTCATCTCTGGCAATTGCAGGTCTGCGAACAAAACGTTGAACCGTGTGCCCTTCATTACGAAGATGCCCAACTAGCGCTGTTCCGATTAATCCTGAAGCACCTGTAACCGCAACTCGTTGTGGCGGTAAACGAGTGGCCATACTTAAGAGAGACCCAAATCAGATTCGAAGCGTCCACCTTCTAAGCGATCTTTCAAAGTTACTAAGAAACGTGCGGCATCGGCACCATCAACAACTCGGTGGTCATATGAAAGTCCGAGATAGACCATTGAACGAACAGCGATTGTTTCTCCGCCATCAGTTCCCTTCATAACCATTGGGCGTTTTACAACTGCGCCAAGGCCAAGGATTGCAACTTGAGGTTGATTAATTATAGGAGTATCAAAAAGTGCGCCGCGACTTCCGGTGTTAGTGATTGTGAAAGTTCCGCCACCTAATTCATCAGGTGAAATCTTATTGTCACGAGTTCTTGCAGCGACATCAGCAATCTTGCGTGCAACGCCACCCATATTTAAATCACCAGCATCGCGAATTACTGGAACTAGTAGTCCGCGCTCGGTATCAACAGCAATACCAAGGTGTTCAGAGCCATGATAAGCAATTTGGTCACCAGTCACAGATGAATTCAAAACTGGATGCTGCTTTAGAGCTTCACAAACCGCAACGGCAAAGAATGGCAAGAATGAGAGTTTGGTCCCTTCGCGCTCTTCAAATGTAGCTTTTGCGCGATCACGCAACCTTGCGATTGCAGTTACATCTACTTCGACAACTGTTGTGAGTTGAGCACTTACGTGAAGTGATTCCAACATCCGCTCTGCAATAACTTTGCGAAGTCTTGACATAGTCACAGTAGTTCCGCGAAGTGGTGAAACCGCTACAGGTGCAGATGCTGAAGTTGTAGGTGCGCTAGCAGAAGCTACAGGTGCAGATTGGTAAGCCGGTGCGGCAGCTTTTGGTGCGGCTGCAAGTACATCTTCCTTACGAATCCGACCACCAATTCCAGTACCAGTCACCTTCGAAAGATCAACGTTGTTTTCAGCAGCAAATTTACGAACAATAGGAGTTACATAAGCATCTTCATTTGAAACTGCAGCAGGTGCAGTTCTAATTGGAGCAGGCGCAGCAACTACGGGCGCAGCTACAGGAGCCTGAACAATTGGCGCAGTAACTACGGGAACTGGAACAACTGGAGCGGGAGTTGCAACTGCGGCAGGTGCATTTGCGCCGCCAATTACTGCAAGTCGAGCACCAACTGGAACTGTTGAATCAACAGCAACATCAATAGAAACTAACGTTCCTGATGCCGGGGATGGAATTTCAGTATCAACTTTGTCGGTAGAAACTTCGAGAAGTGCCTCATCAACAGTTACTTGATCACCAACGTTTTTAAGCCAACGTGTAACTGTTCCTTCAGTAACTGATTCGCCAAGTGCTGGCATTGTCACAATAGTTCCGGTTGAAGAGGCGACTGCTACTGGAGCCGCAACAACTGGAGCAACTGCGACAGGAGCTTGAACTACAGGCGCAACAACAACTGGAGCCGCCGCTACTGGCGCAGCTACAACAGGTGCTGGAGTTGACGCACTAGTTGCGCTATCAGCAATTACTGCAAGTTCGGCGCCAACTGCAACAGTTGAATCAACTGCAACCACAATTTTCTGTAAGACTCCTGCGACAGGTGATGGAATTTCAGTATCAACTTTGTCGGTAGAAACTTCTAGGAGCGGCTCATCGACAGCGACCATATCGCCTTCGTTCTTAAGCCAACGTGTAACAGTTCCTTCAGTTACCGATTCGCCAAGTGCTGGCATCGTTACAGAAAAGGTCATTTTATTTTCTCCCGTTACCCGTGTGCATGTAGTGGTTTACCAGCAAGTGCTAAGTGCGCTTCGCCAACAGCTTCAGAAAGAGTTGGGTGGGCGTGAATCAAAGATGCGACATCAGATGCTTCTGCTTCCCAGTTGAATATTAATTGTGCTTCGGCCAATAGTTCGCCAACTCGAGCACCAACCATGTGAATTCCTAGAACCGGACCGTTTTTCGCAGCTACTAATTTCACCGATCCAGCCGTCTTTAGAATTTGAGCTTTGCCATTACCGGCCAGGTCATAATTCAACTCAACAACATCATGACCACGTTCTTTTGCTTGTGCGGTAGTTAGTCCAACAGAAGCGACTTCTGGTTCAGAATATGTAACACGAGGAACGCCATCGTAATTAATTGGACGGGGATTGAGTCCGCCGATTTCTTCTGCTACTAAAATACCTTCACCAAAACCAACGTGTGCAAGTTGTAGAGTTGGAATCAAATCTCCAACAGCCCAAATCCCTGGAATGTTTGTGCGGCACTTATTGTCAACTAAAACATAGCCACGGTCCATGGTTAGGCCAGCTTCTTCGTAGCCAATATTTGCTGAAACAGGTCCGCGACCCACAGCAACGAGGAGTAATTCCGCGGTGAAAGTCTTTCCATCTTCGAGTGTGACAGTTACGCCTTTTTTATTCTTTTCAGCAGACTTAAAACGAGTGCCAAGTTCGAAATTGATTCCACGTTTTCTAAATGCCCGTTCCAACCCCTTGCTAGATGATTCATCTTCAAGTGCAATCAGATGAGGCAGACCTTCAATAATTGTTACCTCGGATCCAAATGATTTCCATACAGATGCGAACTCGCAACCAATAACGCCGCCACCTAAAACAATGACACTCGCAGGAACTCTATCCATAGCTATTGCATGCTCACTTGTAACTATTTGAACGCCGTCTATTTCTAAACCGGGTAACGTCTTCGGGTATGAACCAGTTGCTAGAACAATATTTTTCCCGGTGTATTTAACGCCATTTACTTCAACTTCATTCTTAGAAACTAAGCGACCGTGGCCCTCAATATATGTAACGTTTCGGGATTTAACTAAGCCTTGAAGTCCCTTATGTAACTTTGATACAACTCCATCTTTGTAAGCATTTACTGCCAACATGTCGATGCCGATAAATTGGGTATTAACTCCAAAATCTGATGAGTGGCGCGAACTGTCCGCAACTTCTCCAGCATGCAGTAGAGCCTTAGTTGGGATACAACCACGGTGCAGACAAGTTCCACCTAGCTTGTTCTCTTCGATCAAGGCCACACTTAAACCAAGTTGTGAGGAGCGCAGGGCGCAGGCGTAACCGCCGCTGCCCCCACCAAGAATTACTACATCAAATTGCGACACAAAGCGCCTCTCGCTAATTACCCTGAAAACTTGAGACTAATCTTGCCACGAAATCTGCCAGAGCCTAATTCGCTCGTATCTCTTTACTTGCGTGGACGAGGAGCTTGTGATGAAGCCGACTCAATTAAGGTTACAAGGGATCTAAGGGCTATCCCGGTGCCACCAACCGGGGTATATCCATGTGCAGTGGCCTCGTTATACGAAGGTCCAGCAATATCTAAATGCAGCCAGGCAAGTTCAGGATCAATGAATTCCTTTAGGAATAGACCAGCAACCAACATCCCACCCATCCGATCACCAATGTTTGCAAGGTCAGCTACAGGTGAATCAAGTGAGGCTCTAAGTTCCTCCGGAAGTGGCATCGGCCAGAAGGCTTCGCCAGCTTTCTGTGAAGCTGTGAGAAATTCACCAGAGAATTCATAATCATTTGTCATTACCGCACTGGTGCGAGTTCCGAGTGCAACAACTTGTGCACCAGTAAGAGTTGCAACATCAATGATTCCATCTAAACCTCCAGCCTTAGCACCCAATTCTTGCGCTCGCACGAGTGCGTCGGCTAGAACCAGACGGCCTTCAGCATCTGGATTTAAAACTTCAACTGTCTTTCCACCATAAATACTTATGATGTCACTTGGCCGCGTCGCATTTTCGCTGACCATGTTTTCAGCCAATGGCGCCCACGCATCAATCGAGATTGGTAACTTCAATTCTGCGATTGCAAAGGCTGCAGCTATTACTGCAGCAGCGCCACTCATATCGCTCTTCATCGCTTCCATGCCATTTGCGGGTTTGAGTGCAAGACCACCAGTATCGAAAGTAATTCCTTTTCCAACAAAGGCATATCGCGCTTTAGATTTACTTGGATTATATGAAACACGAAGTAATCGAGGAGGGTTTGCAGACCCTTGACCTACGCCAATAATTCCGCCATAACCCTGAGCTTTGAGGGTAACTTCATTGAGGATCTCAACCTTCAACCCAAGTGGTGTTGCAATCTTTTTCATCCGCGCGCAAAAGGATTCCGGAGTTAGGTGGCTTGGGGGAGTGTTAATTAGATCGCGAACTGTTGCCGTATGGCGCGCAATAATTTCTGCTCGAACAAGAGCGCGCTTTACTGCGGCATCAGAAGTTGTTTTGGTCGCGATAACAATCTCTTGAAGGGGCTCTTTAAAATCTGATTTAGTACTTGATCTAAATTCATTAAATGCATATGCACCAAGGGCAGCGCCTTCGGCAACAGCGGAAATTTGAGCTAGAGAAGTCGCAGGTAGCGCGAATGTGGCGGCACTTTGTCCCGCAAGTGCACGAGCGGCAGAACCTGCTGCACGTCTTAACGTTTCTGGGTCGTAACTCTTCTGACTTTCACCCAAGCCCGTGAAGTAGATGGTCTTTGGCTTTGAAAAGGGAACTTTGATTATTTCATCACTCTTACCAGTGGCACCAAGATTACTTAGAATCTCAAGCAGCGCTTTCTCATTTAGCGCAATAGCACCGGATTCGATTTTAACTTTCCCATTGCTTGCAGATAGCCCAACAACGGCATACGGAGTCGTGATTGCAGATGCCAACTTCAGCGCTTTCATCTGACCCCCATGTTTTGAATAATTGATCGCGACCACCGAACTATAAATCAATCTTCGTAGTTTGCATAAGTAAGCCCAAGCTTAAGCAATTTTGGGATAAGTTTGTGGCTATGAAATCACCGCTATATGACTGGCACCAAGGAGCATCTGCAAAATTGGCAGATTTTGGTGGCTGGGATATGCCGATCGAATATCCAAAAGGTGTGGGTGAATTTTCGGGTGGGACTCTTGCTGAACACGCGGCTGTTCGTGAGCGAGTGGGAATTTTCGATGTTTCACATTTAGGAAAAATTAGCGTCAAGGGTAAAGGCGCAAAAGATTTCGTAAACACAATGGTCACAAATGATTTAGATCGAATCGGTCCCGGTAGCGCCCAATACAACCTTTTCTGCAATGATTCCGGCGGAGTTATTGATGATCTAATTGTTTATGAATTTGCAGATGACAATATTTTCATAATTCCCAATGCCTCCAATTGCGCTCAAGTTGCCGCTGATTTATCGGCACAAGCCCCCGCTGGAATTGAAGTACTAAATATCCATGATCAATTTGCGGTACTCGCAATTCAAGGACCGGATAGCGATCAAGTTTTGCAGAGCCTTGGCCTAAAACTTGATCTCGAATATATGTCGTTCACTAAAACAGCGCTTCCCAGACATGAGAATTTAGGCGAGGTAATTATTTGTCGAACTGGCTATTCAGGTGAATTCGGTTATGAACTCCTACCTTCTTGGACTTCAGCGGAAGCGCTCTGGAAGATTTTGGTTGTAGAAATTGCAAAATTTGATGGTCGAGTTTGTGGGCTAGGTGCGCGAGATACCTTGCGGACCGAAATGGGATATCCACTTCATGGTCACGAGTTGTCGCTGGACATTACGCCAGTACAAGCCAGTGCTAGTTGGGCTGTGGTTTTTTCCAAGAAGAATTTCCGAGGAAAGAACGCGCTCGAAGCGGAAAAAGCTGCTGGACCAAAGCGAATATTGCGGGCAATTAAATGTAGCGATCGTGGAATTCCAAGAGCAGGTATGAAGATATTGGATAGCTCTGGTGAATTAGCTGGCGAAGTTACAAGCGGAACATTCTCACCAACGCTGAAAACAGGAATAGCACTTGCTTTAATAAGACCAGAGCTAAAAGTAGGAGATGCTGTTCAAATTGATGTTCGCGGGCGGATTAGCAACGCCAGTATTGTGAAGGCGCCATTTGTAGCCTCACATGTACGTTAATTCGATAGATCCTTCTTCGCGACGATTACTGGGCGGCCAGAATCAAGAGTGAAAACGCTGATTCGGTTCTCAAATGCCTCTTGTAGTTCAGGGGAATGAATTACAAAATCTGATGTACCGCTGAGAAGCACTTTTCCTTCCTGCATAACAACAATTTTTTCGGCATACATCGCAGCGAGTGTTATGTCATGCATGGTTGAGACAATCGTAACTCCGCGTTCTTTCAGTAACTCAATGTTATTTAGAACAGCAATCTGATGATGAAGATCCAGTGCGCTGGTTGGTTCGTCAAGCAAAATGAGTGTCGGTTCCTGCACAAGCGCCCGAGCAATAAGTGCACGTTGCATTTCTCCACCAGATAATTGTGAGACAAATTGATTCTGCATTCCAAATAGACCTGTTTGTTTTAAAGTATCAGCAACTAAAGCTCTACTTTTCTTACTCTCATTTCCCCAACCATCACGTTTTGATCTTCCGAGCATTACATATTCGCTAACACTCATACCTATTGGAATCTGTGGGTGTTGTGGTACGAAGGCGACATTTCGATCATGGTTTTTGTAAACTTCGGCCCCTGAATCGGTGATTGATCCGGAATAAGATTGTGAACCAAGTAGCGCTTTAAGAAAAGTAGTTTTGCCTGCACCGTTAGGACCTACCAAGCATGTCCACTTGTTTTTCTCAATTTCAACATTGATATCTTTGAGAATCTCTTTCTGACCGAATCGAACGCTTAAGTCTTCTACTTTTATCACTGCGATACCAACCTTTTCTTGCGAAGCACTACTAGGAAGAATGGGGCGCCGACAAAAGCGGTAATTACTCCGATAGGTAATTCTGCGGGGGATAAGAGTGTTCGTGCGCCTAAATCAGCGAGCACTAGGAAACTTGCACCTACCAACGCGATTGTGAGCAAGCCACGATTTGTCACGCGGTGGGTTATTCCGCGCACCAAGTGGGGCACAACAATTCCCACAAATCCGATTAGACCACTGGCTGAAACCGCCGTAGCAGTTGCGAGTGTTGCGGCAATTACTGCGATTACCCGCAATCTATTTGGATTTATGCCAAGTGAATAGGACTCTTCGTCGGTCAGCATCAAGCCATCTAACTGCTTGGAAACTGTTATCAGAATTGTTAGCGCAATGAAGATATAAATCGATGACCAAATAACTTTCTGCCAATTAGCAACAGTCAATTCTCCAAGAATCCATGAGTAAACCGGCCGAAGCGAGGAACTATTTCGCTGCTGTAAATAAGTTTGAACAGCGGTAGCGAAAGAACCGACAGCAATGCCAGATAGAAGTAGTGAGTTTGGTTCTGCAAAGAATTTGCCGGAGATGAAGAAACTAACTAGCACGGCCAAGATTGCACCGAAGAAGGAGAAGATCGGAAGCAGACTGTAAAGATCAGCCCCCGCACTAGTAATGGCAATTGTTGCGCCAAGACCAGCACCTGCTGCAGCTCCCAATAGATATGGATCGGCCAAAGGGTTGCGAAAAACGGTTTGGTAAACCGCGCCACTTGTTGCTAGTGCGGCTCCAACAATTGCAGCAAGCAGTGCTCGAGGCAATCGCAGATCAATTAAGAGTGTCCGTTCTTGCCCGGTTAAACCGCCTGGTAATCCAAAGAGAGTGCGAATTATTTTTTGGAATTCCAAAGGGACTGGACCAAAACTAATCGCCAGAAAAACTACAAAAATAAGCAGCGAAAAAGAAACCGCGGTAATCTTCCAATTCCAAATAGGAGAGATTGCGCCTTCGCTGCCCAATTTTTTCATTTGCTTACTTGATCTTCCCAATAACCGCGGCTATAAATTCATAGAACTCAACAAGTCGTGGCCCCCATCGTGATGGAATATCTTCTGGGAGAGCAATAACGCTCTTCTTCGATACTGCAGAAATTCCATTCCAACCTGGGCGTTTCATAACCGTGGCCAGCGATTCGCCATATTGGGCATCGGATAAAAATATTATTCGAGGATTAGATTTAATTAGATACTCGGATTGCAGTTGTGGATAGCCAGCAGAATCTGCGTTTGCGGCAGGATCTGCAACATTAGTTAGATTAAAGTCCTTATAGACCTTGCCGATAAAAGTTTCTGATGTGGCGGTATATAAAGTGTTGTCCAACTCATGAAAGAACGAGATTTTCTTCGCTTTCCGCCCACTCTTTATGGCTGAGCGAATTTTGCTCTTCATCGTTGCAACCACAGCTTGGGCACTTGCTAGATTGCCTGTTGCACGCCCAAGGGCTGTAATTTCAACATACGCCTGGCTTAAATCCTTTGGGGCCTTCTCTAAAAAAACCTTTATCTTCAATTTTTCAAGTGCTGCTTTTACCTCTATCGCTTTTGTGGCGTCCGCATTTAAAACTATTAGATCTGGTTTGTAATTCAAGAGCGCTTCAACATTTGGGCTAAAGGCAGAGAGTTTTGAGATGGGCGCGTTAGTCGGAAAGTTTGATAAGTCATCAACTGCAATTACTTGGGGTCCGGCACCAATTGCAAATAGAGTTTCAGTCGCGCTTGGTGAAAGCGAGATGATTCGTTGCGGGTTGTTAGTTGCGGCAGAGGTAGGAGTTAAACCCACGGCCGATAGCGCTATCGTTATTGCAAATATTCTAAAAACTAAAGAACTTTTCTTCGTAAACACTAAAAATCTCCCTCAAGAGTTTTTGAGGGAGGAAGCTTGGGCGATAAGAAAAATAAATTTCCCTTGAGGCCCGACCTTCCTCCGAGGTCGGATACATCAATAATGAATTAGGCGACCTGGCTCGGATTTGTATTCAACAAAGGTTGAATCAATTCTCTACAGTTGCGGGACAGCGCCGGGGTTTCACCGGACTTCGCTAAACGCATTACTACTGAAAATACTAGGTAAATTCAGTAGCCGAAAATTAGCACTAAATCAATCTTTTTTGCGGGAACGGCGACCAACCGTGAATGCGATTCCTAATGCAATGGCTATCCCACCGCCTGCGGCTAGAAGTTCTCCAACTTCAAACCCTTCGTGAGCGCCTTCGATCGAATGCTCTGGTTCATTCTTTTCATTTCCTTCCGCGAAGGCAGTTGAAGGAAGTATGAATAGTCCAGTTGCAAGTAGTGCTGAAAATATCTTCCGTTTCATGGGATACAGACTACGCTTTTCCTTATGGAATATCGCCGCCTCGGTTCATCAGGAATGTATGTCTCAGAAATTTCTTATGGAAACTGGATCACGCACGGTTCCCAAGTTGAAGCAGATGCCGCAATCAAGTGCGTGCACGCTGCGCTCGATGTTGGAATCACAACATTTGATACCGCAGATGTATATGCAGGCACCAAAGCGGAGACCGTGTTGGGTAAAGCGCTAAAGGGTGTTAAGCGCGAGAGTTATGAATTATTCACCAAAGTTTATTGGCCGACTGGACCAGGTAAGAATGACCGAGGCCTTTCCCGCAAGCACATTATGGAGTCAGTCCACGCGTCGCTGAAGCGTCTCAATACGGATCACATAGATCTCTATCAGATGCATCGCTTTGATTATGAAACTCCTATTGAGGAATCACTTCGTGCCTTCGATGATTTAATTCGGCAAGGCAAAGTCCACTACATTGGATTTTCAGAGTGGAGTGCACCGCAGATTAGTCAGGCACTTGAAATTCAAAAGGCGAGTGGCTTTGATCGATTTATTTCAAGCCAACCACAGTATTCAGCGTTATGGCGAGTTATTGAATCAAAGGTAGTGCCGCTGTGCGAGCGCGAAGGTATTGGACAAATAGTTTGGTCTCCTGTTGCACAAGGAGTTCTGACCGGCAAGTACCTGCCAGGCAAGAAGCCTCCAACCGGTTCACGGGCAACCGATAAGAAGAGCGGTGCCGAGATGATTTCTCGTTGGATGCGCGATGAAGTTCTGACAGCAGTTGCGAAGTTAAAGCCAATTGCGGATTCAGTCGATCTTTCAATGTCTCAACTGGCTCTTGCTTGGGCCTTAGCTAATCCAAATGTTTCTTCAGTGATTATGGGTGCTTCGAAAGCAAGCCAAGTTAAAGAGAATGTAAAAGCCTCGGGAGTAAAACTAAGCGCCGATGTTATGAGTCAAATAGATAAGGCTCTCGGTTCTATTCCAGAAACAGATCCAGATAAAACTGAGAGCCCAAATCCAAGAGCTTAAATTACTAAGATCAGTTAGAGGCTTTCTCCAAGTTTCTTCTGTGGTGCAGGTGCGCGAAGGCGACGCATCTGAGTTGAACGCAACCAGCCATATAGAGCAAGCCCCTTTGTAGATTCTTCTGGGAACTTCTCGGTAACCAATTTCTTAATTCGTCGGCCTACGAAAACACCGTAAATTATTGAGTAACCCATTGCTGAGTACATTAATACGATTGCCAGAAACCTTATTTCTACTGATGGCACCATTGTAAGGAGCAGAACAAAAACCATTAGAGGTAAGAAATATTCACCGAGCGAGCGACGTGAATCAATATAGTCTCGAACGAATTTCTTGACTGGACCGCGGTCGCGCATTGGAAGCGCACTTTGGTCGCCTCGCATATATGCAGCTCGTGCTTCAGCTCGTGCAAGCTTTTGAGACTCACGATTCTTTGCGCGATCAGCTTTTGAAACTGGCGAAGTGATGGAATTAATTTTGGTCTTGGCAACAGCGTCTTTACGCTTTGGCGTTGCTTTTCCCTTTTTCTCTGGGTTCTGTTCTGAGCTCTTATCTGCTGATTTTGTCATGTGACTACGGTAGAGCGAGCATTCGCTCAAGCGCAACTTTTGCGTATTTAGCAATCTCGGAATCCACGCTTATTTGGTTAACCAAGCGGCCTTCGACTAGAGATTCCATCGCCCAGACTAGATGTGGCAGGTCTATGCGGTTCATTGTTGAGCAATAACAGACAGTCTTATCTAGGAAGTGAATCTCGCGATCAGGGAAGTTCTTTGCTAGACGTTGCACAAGGTTCAACTCTGTTCCGATCGCCCACTTGCTACCTATTGGTGAATTCTCGATAGTTCTGATAATCATCTCGGTGCTACCGACTACATCAGCAATCGAAACCACTTCATGTTGGCATTCTGGGTGCACCAATATTTTAATTCCAGGCACTTTGGAACGCATTTGATTTACATTCTCAGTAGTGAAACGTCCATGAACAGAACAGTGGCCGCGCCAAAGAATTACTTTGGCCCTTTGAATTTCTTCATCGCTTAGTCCGCCATTTGTTTTCCACGGATTCCAAATTACACAATCTTCAAGTGTGAGCCCAAGATTTAATACCGCGGTATTTCGGCCAAGATGCTGATCGGGAAGAAAAAGAACTTTCTCGCCCTTATCAAAAGCCCAATTCATTGCTCGAGTTGCATTTGAGGAAGTGCAAACTGCGCCACCATTTTTTCCAGTAAAGGCTTTGATTGCCGCGGAGGAGTTCATATATGTTATTGGAACAGTTTTACTTGCAACGCCAATTTTTTCTAGCGCGTCCCAACAATCATCAACTTGCTTTGCAGTAGCCATATCCGCCATTGAACAGCCAGCTGCAAGATCCGGCAGAATTACTTTTTGATTTGGAGTTGTCAAAATATCCGCACTCTCGGCCATGAAGTGCACGCCGCAGAAAAAGATGAATTCCGCTGTTGTATTTTCCTCGGCAGCTTGGGCTAACTTGAAAGAGTCGCCAGTTATATCTGCGAATTGGATTACTTCATCTCGCTGATAATGATGGCCCAAGACCATAGCGCGGTTTCCTAGGGCGGCCTTTGCCGCGAAGGCTCTTTTAACTAAATCTGGATCGCTGCTCTCGGGAAGTTCACCGGTACACGAAACTCCACGTTCGCTCTTTAGGTCAGAGCCCTGTCCGAGGAGAAGTAAATCGGAAAGTCTTGATGAGCCCATGGGGACATTATGGAGTAGCCTTAAGCCATTCACGAGCCGAATATTTACCTTTTTTCAAAGCGAATTAGTTTGGGAGAGCAATGAGCACAGAGACCTCACAAGACGTAACAATTACAGCCGCGCCTGCGACTGGAATTGTTTTGACCGATGTTGCAGCCGCAAAAGTTGCAGCGCTCCTAATTCAAGAGGGTCGTGACGATCTAAATCTTCGTGTTGCCGTCCAACCAGGTGGATGCTCTGGTCTTCGCTACCAACTCTATTTCGATGACCGCGCTCTTGATGGCGACACAATTACAGAATTTGGTGGCGTCAAAGTCGTCACTGACAAGATGAGCACTCCATACCTAACTGGAGCTTCTATTGATTTCGTGGACACTATCGAGAAGCAAGGCTTCACAATCGATAATCCAAATGCCGAGGGCTCATGCGCCTGTGGCGACTCCTTTAACTAACTAAACAGTTATTTAATTCATTATGAAAATTGCTTGCGCTGGCTCTGTCGGGCGCGATCATTTAATGACATTTCCTGGAAAGTTCACCGACTCTTTGGTGGCGGGATCTCTAGACAAAGTCTCACTCTCATTCTTAGTCGATGGTCTTGAATTAAGACGTGGTGGTACAGCAGCAAATATCGCATTTGGGATTGGTGCACTTGGGCTAAATCCCTATTTGATTGCAGCGGTTGGAACCGACTGGGCTGATTACGATTCTTGGTTGACTCGGCATGGCGTGGATACATCTAATGTAAAGATTTCTAAAGAGTTATTAACAGCATCTTTTATGGTTACGACAGATCTTGAGTTGAATCAGATTGCATCTTTTTTCCCAGGGGCAATGAGTGAGGCTCGTGAGATTGAATTGGCTCCCATTGTTGAAAAGTCTGGAAAATTCGATCTGTTGATTATTTCGCCAGATGATCCGGATGCGATGATCAGCCACAGCCAGAGCGCCCGCGAAATGGGAATTCCATTTGCCGCCGATCCTTCACAACAACTTGCACGTATGGATGGCGAGGCAATCAAGTCATTGATAGAAGGCGCTGAGTACTTATTTTTAAATGAATACGAACTTGCTCTTACAATTCAAAAAACCGGCTGGAGTGATGCCGAAATCTTCAGCAAAGTTAAGAAGCGAGTAATTACTTTAGGTTCTAAGGGTTCTCGAATTGAAGAGCACGGGAAAGAAGCAATTTCGGTGGGCGTTCCAAAAGAGATTGCAAAGTTAGACCCCACTGGTGTTGGCGATTGTTACAGAGCGGGATTTGTATCTGGGCTTGCTTGGAACTTTAGCCATGAGAGATGTGCCCAGATTGGTTCGATGCTGGCAACTTTTTGCATTGAAACCAAGGGAACTCAGGAATATAGATTTACTAAGGGCGAGTTTATCGAGCGGTTTGCAAAGGCATATGGAGAGAGCGCTGCTGCGGAAGTTAACGAGAAGATTGAGCCTCGTTTAGTCGGTTAACTTTGTAACTTCGAAAGTACTTTCACCAAGTTCAGTAACTTTATTTCCAGTCATACGTGCCCAAGCAATTAGATCTGGCGCAGAAGCAGGGTCATCACTTAGAAGCCTTATTTGTGAATTAACAGGCTTGGGTTTAAGAACTTTGGCCAATTCGATAACTGGCAACGGGCAGCGCTTGCCAAGACAATCTAATACCTCCATTAGGCACGCAACTCAGAAACTGTTTGTTCTAGAACTTCCAGAAAAGCCTTAACTTCTTCAAAGGTAGTTCCGTGGTGAATCGTGAGTCTGATATTTCCTTGGGTCAAAGTTCCCAAAGCAGCGAGTACATGACTTGGCTCCATGTTGGCCGCGCTACATGCTGAACCGGAGTCAACAGCAAAGCCCTTATCGGCCAATATCGTCACTAGCTGCTCGGCATTTATATAGAGAAAAGATGCACTTAGTAAATGATCTGCACCGCCTGGCGCGAGATCTGAATCTGGAATTTTCGTAGTTATGTAAGTTCTAATTTCAGTATTTATCGCAGTGATTTTTGCCGCAAGATTTTTCTCATCGGCAACCCAGCTATCAATTGCTAAAGCGCTTGCCACAATAAGAGGTAAAGAAGTTGGACCGGGATTTACTCGCCCATCCAAGTGGGGAAGTGGATTCTTCCACTTGGCCTTCTTGGAAATCGCAAGGATTCCTAATCCGCTCGGACCAGCCCATGAAGTTGAATCCCAAAGTGCAGCACTCCAATTTTCAGGTAATCCAATTCTGGTTCCAGAAGCGGTGGCATCGACGAATAGTTCAGCACAATTTTCCGGACGACCTACTTGGATGATTCCGGTTTCGCGATTACATAGTTGTAGGGAAACGACATCGGAATTAGCGCATTCCTTAAAATCGATTTCCCCCGAGGCCGATGTCGCAAGTTTTAGATTCGGATGGCTCTGCGCAATTGCAAAGATTTCCATTCGATCGATATTGCTATAGACCATTCTCAAACTGGGAGCGAGCAGACCATTGAGTGCTAAGTGGAATCCGAGGTTGGGCTCGCCAAGGAATGAAATCTCATCACTTCGGACTCCAAGGTGCCCAGCAAAGGTTTCCCGCGCTTCATTTAAGAGAATTGCGGCGCTTTTTGAATCAACACCTAGCTTTGTGGGATCCGGCCAGGAGGCTTCGAAAATATGTGGCAAGGCCATCCGGGCTGCCTCGTGAAGTCGAGGTTCGGATTGAAAGTTTGAGGTGATGGAAACCACGCCTAGAACGCTACTCCCACTTGGTTGGAAGAGTGAAACCGAAGGATATTCTTACCCAATGAATTTTAAGCCTGCCAAGAAATCAATAGCCAGAACGGCTCTCTTCCTGTTTTCTGGTGGGGCGATTGCGCTTCTCACTTCTTGCTCAACGGAAAGTATTTCGGGAATGGGTTTCCCAAAGGACGTATCGAGCGTTAACGAAACTTCACTTCCACTTTGGCAAGGCGCTTGGATCGCCGCCGGAGTTGTTGGTGTTTTTACCGCAATATTAATAATGTGGCCAGTCTTTCGCCATCGTCGCAAAGGTGATGAAGTTCCAAAGCAGACTCAATACAACGTGCCTGTCGAAATTGCTTACACAATTATTCCATTTATTATCGTCGCAGTTCTTTTCTACTTCACCGCGGTTAAAGAATCTGCAATCACTAAAGTTTCAGCAGCAGACAAGATTAGCCACGTTATTGATGTAAACGGTTTTCAGTGGTCATGGCAATTTACTTACAAAGATAATCCTGAGGCTCCCACAATTACAGGCACTCCAGCAAAACCACCGACACTTGTCCTTCCTAAAGGTGAGCGAGTGCGATTCAACATTAACTCAACGGATGTCGTGCATGGGTTTTGGATTCCAGCATTCATGATACAAATGCAGAATCTTCCTGGCGTAGAAAATCACCTGGAATTTACCGCCAATAAGATTGGAACTTATCCCGGAAGATGCAACATTCTTTGCGGCAGAAATCACTCGCAAATGTTGTTCAAGGTAAAGGTTGTTTCTCCAAGTGCATATCAAAAGTACATCTCTAATTTGAAGGCGGCATAACAGTGACTACATACGCGAACAAACCTGCGATACTTCCAAATGAGGCTGTTAAGAGGCCAACGAGCAAAGGTCAGCTCTTCGTAAAAATTATCACGACAACCGATCATAAAATGATTGGTTATATGTACCTAGTTACAACTTTCGCTTGGTTCTTAATCGGCGGTTTACTTGCTTTGATTCTGCGCGCCGAGCTTGCTCGCCCTGGACTGCAGTTCGTTTCCAATGAGCAATACAACCAAGTCTTTACTATGCACGGAACAATTATGTTGCTGATGTTTGCTACTCCACTTTTCGTTGGATTTGCGAATGTGATTATGCCGCTTCAGATTGGCGCTGCTGACGTTGCCTTCCCAAGAATGAACATGTTGTCATATTGGCTATTTCTTTTCGGTGGTTTGATGGCATTCGCTGGCTTCCTCTCACCGGGAGGAGCAGCGTCATTTGGTTGGACTGCATATGCGCCGCTATCTAACGCGCAATATTCACCAGGTATTGGTGGAGATCTTTGGGTAATCGGTTTAGCGATGGGTGGAATTGGAACTATTCTCGGCGGCGTTAATTTCATTACAACAATTTTTACAATGCGTGCACCTGGCATGACCATGTTCCGCATGTCGATCTTCAGCTGGAATGTTTTACTTACTTCAATTCTCGTTCTTCTTGCTTTCCCACCACTAGCCGCCGCATTCCTAGGTTTGGAATCTGATCGTCTCTTTGGTTCTCACATATTTGATCCCGCTAATGGTGGTGCAATGCTCTGGCAACACCTCTTCTGGTTCTTCGGCCACCCCGAGGTTTATATTTTGGCTCTGCCTTTCTTCGGAATTGCAACAGAAATTCTTCCGGTATTTAGTCGCAAGCCAATATTTGGTTATAAAGGTTTAATTGCAGCAACGATTGCGATTTCCGCACTTTCAGTTTCTGTTTGGGCCCACCATATGTTCGCAAGTGGTCAAGTCCTACTCCCATTCTTCTCATTTATGACATTTTTAATTGGCGTGCCAACGGGCGTTAAGTTCTTCAACTGGATTGGAACAATCTGGCGAGGTAGCGTCTCATTTGAAACCCCAATGCTCTGGGTTATGGGATTCTTAATTACATTCTTATTCGGTGGACTTACTGGAATTATTCTCGCTTCACCACCACTTGATTTCGCAGTCTCGGCTTCCTACTTTGTTGTTGCGCACTTCCACTATGTGCTCTTCGGTACTGTGGTCTTTGCAATGTTCGCCGGTTTCTATTTCTGGTGGCCAAAGATGACTGGTCGCATGCTCAATGAACGTCTTGGAAAAATACATTTCTGGACAACATTCTTTGGCTTTCATATAACATTCCTAATTCAACACTGGCTTGGAATTAAGGGAATGCCGCGTCGCTATGCAGATTACTTAGCAACAGATGGTTTCACCAATATGAATATGATTTCAACGGTTGGATCAACCCTGTTAGCTCTTTCAATGATTCCATTCTTAGTTAACGTATGGATAACGAGAAAATCACCACTTGTTGGAGTCGACGATCCTTGGGGTTATGGCGCTTCACTCGAATGGGCCACCTCTTGCCCACCTCCTCGCCACAACTTCACCTCGATGCCAAGAATTCGAAGTGAGCGACCAGCATTTGATCTGCACTATCCACACATTAAGACGGAGGGTCATTAATAATGAAGACCGGGTGGATGTTATTTGTTGGACTAGCAGTTTTCTACGTGATTATCGCCGTAATTTATTGGTTCGTTGGCGGTGAAGCAGTAGGAATTACTGCCATTGGATTATCCGGCGGACTTGCAGCGCTAATAGGTTTCTATCTCTGGTTTACAGATAAGCGACTTGGGAACGTTCTTCCTGAAGATAATGTAACTGCCGAAATTTCAGACTCAGCAGGTGAACTCGGATTCTATTCACCACATTCATGGTGGCCACTGCCGCTAGCTTTCTGCATGGTGCTGGCAGGTCTTGGATTATTAATCGGTTGGTGGCTTACTTTAATTGCAGTCGGGGGATTGCTAATTAGTGTTCTTGGTTTCGTTCTTGAATACGAGAAACCTTCAAAATCTGCGCACTAGATAATATAAGTAACAACGCTAGAGGCAATGTAATTAGCACACCAAAGAGCGCACCATTTAGCTCCTGACCTAACTCTGCAAGGTTTGCAAAGAGCATCGAAACTGAGAGTCCAATGGTTCCGAGAGTTCCGACAAGAAAAAGATCACGACCAGAAATTACCTTGTGCCGCGCTATTTTCATTGTAATAGCGCCAAAGATATAGATGCCAAGAGGCTTACCTACAAGTCGAGCAACAATAAGCGCAACAACTATTGGACTTGTAACGAGTGCCAATGTGAAGTTCCAGGGTATCCAAAAGGTCGTAATAATGAAGGCAGGAATCACTAAGTAGTTAACGAGTGGAGTAATTTTACGCACCAGCCACTTCGATTCATTGTGATTGATACACAGCCCTAAGAGAACCCCGAAAACAGTTGGGTGGACACCAGAATCTTTGAAAATTCCCCAGGCAACAATTGCAATTAAGGCAGCAACTATTGGGAAACGTGGCGCAATCTTCCAGAAGATTAGAACTAAGAGGGCACTTATCGCCAAGCGCCCAAAATCGATGTCGTGGTTATATACAAGGGCAATAAGAATTATTGATCCAAGGTCATCGGCTATCGCTAGCGCCAATAAAAATCCGCGAATCCGATTTGAAACTTTGGTCGCCAAAATCGAAAGCGCTAATAGTGCTAGAGGTAGGTCGGTTGCCATTGGAACGCCCCATGCAGAGGTTGGAGCATCGAGCCCGTTAGCCAATAAGAAATAAATGAGTGCTGGGAAAAGCATTCCACCAAGAGCTGCGGAGAAAGGAATGAGAAAGGAGAATTTCTTTTTAAAGGAACCATCTATTAACTCTGCCCGCAGTTCAATTCCAGCAAGAAAAAAGAATAGAACTAGGGGGCCTGTGGAAATCCAGTCTCGAGCAGTTTCCATGAACTCCATTTACGAAGTGTAAAGGAAGAGTTAGTGGTGTCCGCCTTCTAAAGCCTTGGCTTCACTCTCGGTTGGAGCTTGAATTTGCTCAACATGCGCTTGGCTAAATCTCGCACGAATTTTGCCCTTTAACCCTTGCGGATTTAGAACTCCATTGGCATCCGCATTTGGAACGACTAGAGCAGCTGGTTGTTCGTGTTGAGTCAGTGTGAATTTTTGTTCCGGTGTTAGCTCTTCATGAACCTCGACGAACTCACCATGAGGCAGCATTACTAGTCGACCAGTCTCTCGACCGTGAAGAACTTTCTCACGATCCGCGCGTTGTAATGAGAGGCAGATTCGTTTAGTAATAACAAATACAAGAGGTGGAATGACAATGACACCGATTCGGGTAAACCACATAATCTGGTTGATCGTTAGATGGAAATTGGTGGCAATGATGTCGTTTCCGCCATTAATCAACACGACCAAAATGAACGCAAGTGACATAGCTCCGATTGCAGTTCTATTTGGATTGTTGCGTGGGCGTTCTAATATATGGTGCTCACTCTTATCGCCAGTCATCCAAGATTCAATAAATGGATATACCGCCATAAGCGTGAAGAGAATTCCAGGAATTATCAAACCTGGAATAAGAATGTTCCAAGAAATCGTATGTCCAAATGCATGCGTCTCAATTGGAGGAGCCATTCGAACTAAGCCATCGAGCCAACCCATATAAAAGTCCGGTTGGGAGCCAGCAGAGATCTGCCCGGGGTTATAAGGACCATAGAGCCAAATTGGGTTAATAGATGCGACTGCGCCAAGAAGAGCGGTTACACCAAAGACAATAAAGAAGAAGCCTCCAGCTTTGGCCATGTAAATCGGCATTAGTGGATAGCCAACAACATTCTTTTCCGTGCGACCTGGACCTGGATATTGAGTGTGCTTCTGATACCAAACCAACATTAAGTGGACGGTAATTAACGCTAAGAAAATACCTGGCAACAACAACACGTGAACTGTGAAAATTCGTGGGATAAATGCTTCACCAGGAAATGCGCCACCGAATGCAAAGAAGGCAAGGTAGGAGCCAACAACTGGCAGCGCTTGAATAATTGCTTCAGCAATTCGAATACCAGTTCCAGACAACAAGTCATCAGGAAGTGAGTAACCAAGGAATCCTTCGACGATTCCAAGAGTTACAAGCCCAACGCCAATTAACCAGTTTGCTTCGCGTGGTTTGCGGAAGGCACCGGTAAAGAACACACGCATTAAGTGGGCAATCATTCCAGCCATAAAAATCAGAGCTGCCCAGTGATGGATCTGGCGCATTAATAGGCCGCCACGAACGTCAAATGAAATATGAAGTGTTGAGGCATATGCAGCCGACATTTTTATATCTTTAAGTGGCTCGTAACTTCCCTGATAAATAACTTCTCTCTGAGAAGGATCAAACCAGAAGGTTAGAAAAGTTCCGGATAGCAGAAGAATAATAAAAGAGTAAAGAACCACTTCACCAAGCATGAAGGACCAGTGGTCTGGGAAAACTTTAGTTAGATTCTTGCGGAGCCATTTTGCAGCCCCAGTTCGGTCATCTACATAACCAGCAACGTTACCGCCGATGCGTTCTATTTTACTCATGATGAGCGCTCCCAATAGCTAGGTCCGACAGATTCAGTAAATGGTTGTTGTGCGACAAGATATCCATCCGCATCAACTGTGATTGCAAGCTGAGGAAGTGGTCTCGCAGATGGTCCGAAGATAACTTTCGCAGCGCGAGTTACATCGAATGTTGATTGGTGGCATGGACAGAGCAAATGTTTAGTCTGTTGTTCGTAAAGCGCCACTGCGCATCCCATGTGTGAACAAATTTTAGAGAAAGCGATGATTCCATCATGAGTCCAAGAGAGGCGTTCGGCATCTAATTGAAATTCAGATGGGCGAAGACGAATAAGTAGAACTGCATCTTTTGCGATATCTGAGAGATGGCGTTCTTTGCCTTCAACTAGTTCAGGCAGAACTTGAGCAACAGCGCCAACTTCTAAATCTTCTGGACGGATCGGGCGATCACCTGGATCAGTTACAAGTCGAGTGCCCTTCTTCCATGAAGTTTGCTCCAACTTCTTCTTTGGAAGTGGACCAAGATCGCGAAGCATTACGAGGGGAGTGAGTGCTGAAATTCCTAGTGCTAAGCCAAGAGTTCGTTTGATTAGAGAACGTCGGCCCAATCCAGCAGCTCCCGCTTGCTCTTTCACAGTTCTGACAAAATCAGAACGATCCTCATCAGGAGATCTAAGTTCATGACGCTCTGCGATTACTTCGGTATCTGGCATCAACATCTTTGCCCAATGAACTAAGCCGAGTCCGATGAAGAGAAGTGCAAAAGCCATTCCAAGTCCAAGAAATAGTTGATGTGCGTTCGTATCGCCCATAACAGGAAGGAAAAAGAAGAGATCATCGGCGATAAAAATATAAGAATAAATTGCTAAGACTGTTGAAAGCGCGGAAAGAATAAAGAGAACTGCTACCTGGCGTTCTGCTCTATCTGCTGCCTTAGGATCCACGTCAGTCTTGCGGTGCACATGCTCTGGTAAACCAGGATCTTGAAATTTCTGAATATCGTTTGACATTTTTTACCCTATTTCGCCTTCGCAGTTAGCCATACAGCGATACCAATTAATAGCCCGAGTCCTAAGGTCCAAACAAGAAGTCCTTCAGTTACTGGTCCAACGCGACCGAGTGAAGCACCTCCAAGATTTGGTTCGCTCTCCGCAGCTTTGATCCATTTGATGATTGAGAGTTTCTCTTCTGGAGTAATTGTTTTATCACTGAAAACTGGCATTGATTGCGGCCCAGTAATCATGGCTTCGTAAATATGTTTTGCTTCTACCCCCATAAGAGTTGGAGCATATTTTCCTTGACTTAAAGCGCCACCCTGACCAGCAAAGTTATGGCACATCGCGCAGTTAGTTCGGAATAGCTCGCCGCCTTCTGCTGTGTTTCCATCACGTTCATAAGTTAATTGTGCTTCATTAATTACATCAGGACCTGGAGCAAGTGAGGCAACATATGCGGCAAGTGCGGCGGTCTCTTCTGCGTTATAGATAGGCTTTTTGCGCATTGCTTGTTGGCTCATATCTTGCATCGGCATCCGGCCAGTTCCAACTTGGAAATCAACAGATGCTGCGCCCACACCAATTAGAGAAGGCGCTATCGAACCGCCTTCTGCATTAAGTCCGTGACATGAAGAACAACCAAGAGCAAATATGCGTTTTCCTTCTTCAATTTGCGTTGACTTAACAGTTGTCTCCATCTTGGTTGTGCTTGGAAGTGCACTTGCAACCTGGAAGGTTGCACCTAGAGATATCAATGCAACTACCAATAGCGCTGGACCGGCAAAGCGATGGCGGCGATAGCGAGAGATCTTCTTGATCCCTGAATTAATTCTTACCATTTTCAATTATTCACCATCTCCATTACTTGATTAAATAAATAGCAGAAAAAAGCGCGATCCAAACGATGTCAACGAAGTGCCAATAGTAAGAAACAACAATCGCGGTCTGTGCCTGTTTGTGTCCAAATTTCTGGGCGCGAAGTACTCGAATCATCACTATCAAGAATGCGATTAAGCCACCAGTTACGTGCATACCGTGGAAACCAG
>WLJX01000029.1 GCA_009701575.1 Actinomycetota bacterium | reverse complement strand
GGCGAAAAGCAGATTGAAGGAATCCGTCGTGCTCGTAGCGCTCGCGAAATTCGCGACCTCGATCACGCAAAAGAGATTAAAGCATCACTTGAAAAGACCGAGATTGTTATTAAGTCAAAGGTCGGCGCAACCGGAGTTCTATTCGGTTCAGTGACAGATAAGGACATCGCTGCAGGCATTAAGGCTGCAACCGGTCTAGATATCGATCGTCATCGCGTAAAGGTTGCTGGACATATTAAGAAGCTTGGCAAGTACACCGCGAAGGTTTCACTTCAAGGTCAAATATCTGCCATCGTCAACATCGCTGTTGTAGCTATTTAATATCTCTTAACTTTAGAAGCCCGTCTCGAAAGAGGCGGGCTTCTTGCATATTGAGATAAAAATAAAAATCTTTACCCACAGCCTTAGCCCCTAATTTGAGCGTGGATGAGTGTTGACCCCTTCACTTATCCACTCTTTATCCACTCTTATGCACATGTTATCCACGGCTATTAACAACTTCTCCACACGCTCACACACATCAAAATCCTTACGTCTAACAACTCTAACCCTCACCTCATTAAATTACGCACAAGAGCAAGAGATATCAGCGTTTATCTCGTAATGTCAGTGGTAGTTGGGAGGCTTTGTCTATGAGCATCGCAGAACTCCCCAACCGCGGAAACAATAACAATCGCGTTCCAGCAACAATTGAATTCGAACGCACACCACCCCAAGATCTAATTGCCGAACAAGGCGTACTTGGTGGAATGTTATTGAGTAAAGAATCTATTGCTGATGTTGTTGAGATTATTCGCGAACGCGATTTCTATCGACCAGCACACGAACTTATTTACGATGCAATTCTAGATTTGTATGGTCGCGGCGAACCTGCGGATCCAGTAACTGTTGCGGCTGAATTAACAAAGCGTGGCGACATCGCTCGTGCAGGTGGCGCACCTTATTTACACACACTTATTAATTCTGTTCCGACCGCTGCGAATGCTGGCTATTACGCAAAGATTGTTCGCGACCATGCAATCATGCGTCGCTTAGTTGAGGCCGGAACAAAGATTGTTCAACTTGGGTACTCCGGTGAAGGTGAAGTTGATGATGCTGTCGATCAAGCATCAGCAGAAATTTTCTCAGTAACCGAACACCGCACAACTGAGGATTACATTCAACTATCTGAACTCTTGCCAGCAGCACTAGATGAAATCGAAGCAATTTCAAATGGCGTTAAAGGTGAAGGTGTTAAGACTGGATTTAAAGATCTCGATACCTTAACTAATGGTCTGCATCCAGGAAACATGATTGTTCTTGCTGCGCGCCCCGCAGTTGGTAAGTCAACGCTCGGTCTTGATATTGCACGCTATGCATCTATTCATAATGGTGATCCTTCAGTTATCTTCTCACTTGAAATGAGCCGCTCTGAAATTACGATGCGTATGCTCTCTGCCGAAGCTCGCGTCGCACTTAATAACATTCGCTCTGGTGCACTCACAGATGAAGAGTGGGGCCGCCTTGCAAAGCGCATGGGCGAAATTTCACAAGCACCGCTATTTATTGATGATTCACCAAACCTCTCGCTTATGGAGATTCGCGCAAAGGCCCGTCGCCTCAAGCAGCGCCATGGTTTAAAGTTAATTGTTATCGATTACTTACAACTGATGACATCCGGTAAGCGCGTTGAGAACCGCCAACAAGAAGTTTCTGAGTTCTCCAGAAATCTTAAATTGCTTGCAAAGGAACTCGATGTTCCGGTAATCGCAATCTCACAGCTAAACCGTTCACCAGAACAACGTGCCGATAAGAAGCCGATGCTCTCTGACCTACGTGAATCTGGCTCTATTGAACAAGATGCTGACGTCGTAATTCTTCTACACCGCGATGATATGTATGACGGACAGAACCGGTCAGGTGAGGCGGATTTAATTATTGCTAAGCACCGTAATGGACCTACTCGCACCATCACCGTAAGCGCACAACTTCACTTCGCAAGATTTAGCGATATGGCGCCAAGTTACTCCCAGAACGCTGAAAGCTTCGTAAAAGATAATTAAATTATCGGAGTAAGAGTTCCATTTTCAACACTAAAGATTGCGCCCATAACCTTTACATTCTTTGCTAGCAAAGGGTAACTTTCAATTCTCTGGACATCAGTTACAAGTGCTTTTCTCTGATCTTTAACTGTGCGAATCTCGATTCCACGAGTATCAACCCCAGATTTCTCTAAGATCGCGGCATGGATTTCATTCTCTTCACCGCTGGCCATTTTACAATCAGTGTGTGGCATAACAAGAACACGATTAACACTTAACAAATGAGTTGCAAGAACTAAGGTACGAAGAACATCCTCAGTCACACGAGCACCAGCATTGCGAAGGATCTTTGCATCTCCTGGATTCATGCCAACAATATGAAGTGGATCTATTCGTGAATCCATACAGGTAACAATGGCTAAACCTTTTTTGGCTTGACCACTTAAGCCCTGTGATTTAAATGTGTTTGCATATTCCTTATTTGCACCAAGCAGATCAGCAAAGTTTTCCATGGCTGAAATTTACCTTAAATGCTCGTTCTTGCGCGGTCGGCTAAGTAGATACCAATGAGTACAACGCAACTGCCAATAAATTGCATAACGGTAAGTTTTTCGAATAAGAAGAACCAGGCTAAGACGCCGCCAAATACCGGTTCCAACATTCCAATTACGCTCGATGTCGCGGCACTTAACCCTTTAAGTCCAGTTAGAACCAAGAAATAAGGAACCGCAGTTCCGCCAACAATTACCCAGAGAACAAGGAGCCAACCAGGTAGTGAATTACCTGAGAAGCGTCCGGTAAGTTCAATAGATTTAGAAAATACTTCGAATGGGAAGCTCCACCACGGCATAACAATTGCAAAGAATCCAGCGGAGACACCAAAACCAAGAGCCATGGTGACTTCACTGCCTTTCGCCTTAACGAATCTTTCGCCAACTACAAAATAAAAGGCGAGGGCAAAAGCATCAACAAATGCAAAGATTAAACCAACACCATCAAGAGTTAGCCCGCGCCAAACTTGACCGACTAATAACAAACCAGTGAAACCAATTGATAGCCCTGACCACATTAAATTAGAAACGTTCCGCTTCTTTATAAAGCGCATCCAAAGAACTATCCAGATTGGGGCTGAGAATTCAATAATTAAAGCGATGCTTACATTCAGCCGTTCAATTGCTGAAAAATAGAGACCATTCACAACTGCGAAACCGATTACACCAAAAGCAATTAGCATCGGAATTTCAGACTTTGCAATACGTAGGCTTTGACGGTTTCGAATAAATACATATAAAAACATCAACAAGAATGCGCCGGTGATACGGATTTGGGTGAGCCGGAATGGGCTTATTCCACTCTCCATAACCAATTTGGCAGGAACGCTATTTAGCGCAAAGAATAAAGAGCCACCAATCAAGAAAGCTTCATGACGTATATTTTTTAGCACAACGAACCCTATCAAAAAGCGGATTCAGGAATCTCCATAAGTTCACCAGTCTCGCTTAATACAATCTTTAATTCAGAGCGAATATGAGGCAGGACGGTGCGAATAAAAAATTTTGCGGAGGCAATCTTGCCTGCGTAGAAATCAGCATCGCGGCCTGGGTTCGCAGATTTGGCTACTGCAATCTCTGCTTGGCGCAATAGCAACCAAGCAATAATCACTTCGCCAACAGACATCAATAAGCGAGAAGTATTCAAACCTGCCTTGTAAATCTTTTCAACATCCTCTTGAGATTCCATCGCAAAACCAACAAGGGCCCCGATCATCGCATTCAAATCTTCAAGAGTCTTTGCTAGCGCTGCTTTCTCTTCAGCGAGTGCACCACCAGAAGCGGTGAAGGCTGCGATCTCTTTTCCAAGTAAGCCAATTGCCCGGCCACCATCTTTGATAATTTTACGGAAGAAGAAATCCAAACCTTGAATTGCGGTAGTGCCTTCATACAAGGTATCAATTTTTGCATCTCGAACATATTGTTCAAGTGGCCAATCTTGGGTGAAACCAGAACCACCGAAAGTTTGTAGCGATTCCGTTCCGAGCAAAACCCAGGATTTTTCACTGCCATAACCTTTAACAATTGGCAGAAGCAGATCATTTAAAGCTTCCATATCTTTAATTCTGTCTAAATCATTTGCCGCAGTTGCAAGAAGTATCTCGTCCTGAATTGAAGCGGTATAAAGAATTAGCGCACGCATTCCTTCGGAATAAGATTTCTGCACCATTAGCGAGCGCCGAACATCTGGGTGATGAATGATTGTTACGCGTGGACTTGCTTTATCTGCGGCCTTAGTTAGGTCTGGGCCTTGCACGCGAACTTTTGCATAAGCAAGTGCTTGTTGGTATCCAGCGCTCAAAGTTGCAATCGCCTTTGTTCCAACCATCATTCGGGCATATTCAATTACCTTAAACATCTGAGCAATACCTTCATGAACATCACCAAGCAAATAACCAACAGCAGGCTCTTTCTCGCCAAGATTCATCTCACAAGTAGCTGAAACATTTAGCCCCATTTTGTGCTCAACGTTGGTTACGTAAACACCGTTACGTTTTCCAAGTGCCCCAGTTTCAAAATCAAACATGAACTTTGGAACCAGAAATAGACTCAAACCTTTTGTTCCAGGACCAGCACCTTCTGGCCGCGCCAAAACGTAGTGAACAATATTTGGATTTAAATCTGAATCGCCCGATGTAATAAATCTTTTTGTTCCAGTAATGTGCCAAGTTCCATCACTTTGCTGCACTGCTTTAGATCTTCCAGCACCAACATCGCTGCCAGCATCTGGTTCGGTAAGTTGCATAGTTGCGCCCCAGTCATTGTCGACCATGAGCTTTGCCATCTTCTTCTGATCTTCATTTCCAAGAGCATATGCAACATGTGCAAATGCTGTTCCTGAAGCATAAATATGAATTGAAGGATTTGAACCAAGAATCATTTCAGCAATTGCCCAACGGACGGAGGCAGGAATTAAAGTTCCACCAATTTCAACTGGTGCATCAATTCGCCACCATTCATTATCCATATAGGCGCGATATGACTTCTTAAAACTTTCCGGCAACTTGATATCGCCAGTCTCCTTATTGAACTCAACGCCAAGTCGGTCGCTCTCGATAAAGGAATCACCAAGATCGTTCTCGGCTAGGCGCTTTACTTCTTCCAACATGCCCATCGCAGTTTCACGGTCGATATCTTTAAAGATGGTTCTGCCCAGAATCTCATCGCGCTTGAGTAGATCGAAGAGGCAGAATTCGATATCGCGCAGATTGGCGGTGTAGTGGCTCATGGCACAATAATGCTACCCGCCAGTAACTTAATCAAGCAGCCCAGACGATATAGGGTCTGTCCGTGCTACTAAGTGACCGCGATATTAAGGCCGAAATCAACGCTGGCCGCGTAAAGGTTGAACCTTTCGATAGCGCAATGATCCAACCTTCAAGCGTTGACGTTCGGCTAGACCGCTTCTTCCGGGTCTTCGAAAACCACAAGTATTCAGTTATTGACCCATCGATTGAACAAGCCGATTTAACTCGCGAAGTTGCAGTCTCCGGTAATGAAGAATTCATTCTCCACCCAGGCGAGTTTGTTTTAGCAAGTACCTATGAAGTTATTACCTTGCCCGATGACATCGCAGGCCGTCTAGAAGGTAAATCCTCGCTCGGTCGCCTTGGATTATTGACGCATTCAACTGCAGGATTTATTGATCCAGGTTTCTCTGGCCACATAACTCTCGAACTTTCAAACGTTTCAAATCTTCCAGTAAAACTATTTCCAGGAATGAAGATTGGGCAACTCTGCTTAATCAAATTATCTTCACCAGCAGAGAACCCATACGGTTCAGCGCTTTACGGTTCAAGATATCAAGGTCAGCGCGGCCCAACCGCAAGTAAATCTTGGCTAAATTTCCACCAATCAAAAATTAATTAATCAGCTTTGATTGGAAAGTGCAGAGTAAAAACTGCACCTTTACCTAATTCAGATTTAACTTCAACGCTTCCATTATGAGCCTGCATAACTGCATCAACAATTGCTAGCCCAAGTCCACTTCCTTCACCGCTAACGCGCGCTCTAGATGGGTCAGCTCTAAAAAATCTTTCAAAGATTCGCATCTGATCAGATTCCGATAGCCCAGGTCCGTTGTCTTCGACACTAATTCTTGTCTCGTCATCATCTTGCGAAACGCTAACGCTAATTTTTGTTCCCAAAGGCGTGTGTGTTCTGGCATTAGCGAGCAAATTAGCGAGAGCTTGATGAATTCGCATCGAATCTCCAAGCACAAAAACCTCATCACTTGTAGTTGTAACTGTGATTTCATAACCTGGGCTGGCGGCCCGTGCCGATGCCACGGCCTCATTAGCTAAATGGTTTATATCTACGGGATCAATAGTTAATTCACGTGATTGATCCAGACGTGCAAGCAGCAACAAATCTTCCACGAGTGAACTCATGCGGAGTGATTCTTTTTCAATTCTGGAAATTAGCTCTTTAGTTTTATCTTCACCAACAACAGCGCCCTGGCGATGGAGTTCAGCAAAACCGCGAATAGCAGTAAGTGGAGTTCGCAATTCATGGCTTGCATCAGCAACAAATCTGCGCAATTTACTTTCAGATTCACTTCGGATTGCAAAGGATTCTTCAATTCGAGAGAGCATCGTGTTAAGCGAACCAGTTAGTCGACCGACTTCAGTATTGGGATTCACTTCAGGCAAGCGAGCAGAGAAATCCCCTTCTGCAATTGCAGCAGCCGTATCTTCGATTTTGCTAAGTGGCTTAAGACTTAACTTGATTAGTGATCTTGCAACAAAACCAATAATAAGGAGAACTATCAAACTAATTAGGAAGAAAATCCCTCTTAAACCCTTAAGAGTTTTATCAACGCTATCTAGCGCAACAGATATAACTACAGTGCCAATTCCAGATGGCAATATTCTTGCTATCGCGCGGATATCTGGTTGGCCTTCAGCGCCAGGAATTGTAAATGGCTTTCCTTTTCGTAGAACAACTTCGGCAGGAGTTAACTTATGAAACTCTTGAATATCAATTGAGTTTGTGAATTGGCCACCGACTTGACCGACAACGTTCCCTTCTAAATCTAAAAGAGTTACAGCGGTTGTTGTTGGGACACCTCCGAGTGGACGGAGAGGTCTAAGAGTGTTCATGTCGTCTTCTTCACCAGAAACTTCAGACTCAATTCCTGCGCGATCGAGCCTCAACATAGAAGTTTGAACTACTTCATTTAACTGGCTATCTGCTTGGCTTATAAGGAAGGAACGGAGCGAATTCGTCGCGGCAAAATCTGATGCGCCAATTGCAATTGTTGCGAGCGCTAGCGTCGCCAAAATTAGGCGGTTACGGAGCGACCATTTTGAGAGCCCGTATTTCATTTAAGAAGTTTACTTCGCTTATTACTTACGGGCTGGTAAGCGCAACCGATATCCCACACCGCGAACGGTGTGAATTAGAGCTGGTTCGTAAATATCAATCTTCTTACGCAAGTAAGAGATGTAAGTTTCAACAATTCCAGCATCACCACGGAAGTCATACTGCCAAACGTGATCAAGAATTTGAGACTTGCTTACAACTCGGTCAGCATTAATCATCAAATAACGGAGTAACAAAAATTCAGTTGGCGATAAATCAATCATCTGTCCAGCCCGATGAACTTCATGAGTCGCTTCATCTAACTCAAGGTCAGCGAAGCGAACTTTCTCATCATCGCTCTCAACTTGGATAACACCTATGCGACGGAGAAGTGCGCGAAGGCGAGCAACAAGTTCTTCAAGGCTAAATGGCTTTGTAACATAATCATCGCCACCAATTGTCAGGCCGGTGATCTTGTCTTCGACGGTATCTTTCGCAGTTAAAAATAGAACCCCAACGTTGTGGCCATCTTGACGAAGTTGGCGGCAGACTTCAAAACCATTTTGGTCTGGCAACATCACATCGAGAATCAAGGCATGAGGCTTAAATTCTTCGGCAATCGTGAGGGCTTCAGATCCAGTAGCTGCAGTGCGAACATCAAAGCCAACAAAGCGAAGGCTTGTTGAAATTAATTCGCTAATACTTGATTCATCGTCAACGACGAGAATGCGTTGCATGCTCTTCTGGGCAGTTGTGGTCATGGCCAAACAATGCTCCCACGAACTGGGAGTTTCCTGAGAATGGGCTTTGTTTTAGCCTTTAACTGAGCGCAAGAGAACTTGTGCCACGTCTAGAACCTCCATGGATGACTCGCGTGAGCTCATTCCATCGGTAGTCATAACGCGGCAGAAAGGACAGGCAACAGCTAACTCTTGGGCACCTGTTCCGATCGCTTCATCAACGCGATTTAAGTTAATGCGCGTTCCAATT
>WLJX01000028.1 GCA_009701575.1 Actinomycetota bacterium | reverse complement strand
TGTGCCTTCAATTGCGGCAAGAAAATCTTCGGCTGAGCCGATGTCGTTTACTGTGATTTGTGTAGGGGTCAAAATTCTCCGAAGGGATAGAAGTAGTAGGAATAGGACAGTTCATAAATCTGGCTGATTCACGAAGGCCTAAGGCTACTTGCGTGCTGGTGGATGGTCAAAATCGGGGTCTAGAATCGGAAAATGCACTCATATCTGGAGCTTTTGAAAATGAAGGGTGTTAGGCAACTACTTCTTAGCTCGATTCCAGCGCGTTTAGCCTACGGAATGATCACACTTGGAATCTTCTTCAAAGTTCAACAGACAACCACATCCATTTCATTGGCTGGCCTAGCGGTTGGATTAAATACTTTGGCCTCTTCCGTCTCGGTTGGAATTCGTTCAGCCTTCATAGATAGATATGGCTTGACCTGGCCACTACGTGTTTTAGTGCCTTCCTATGCAGCTCTCATTGTCTTCTTTAATTATGCCGATACCAAATTTTCGTTAATCACAATCTCACTCGTGCTTGGCGCCGTAGCGCCTCCGATAAATCTTGCAGTAAGACCGCTTTGGAAAGTTGTTGTTCCAGAGAGTAAGCAGCGAACAATATTTGCTATCGATACCGCAGTGATGAGTGCAACTGCTGTTATTGGACCAGTTCTTGTCACCTCACTCGCCCTTTCGGATTCTCCAAAAGTCGCGCTGAACTCTTGCGCCGCAGCAATGCTGCTCGGCGGAATAGCACTTGCACTATTGAAAGTTACTCGCACTTGGGTACCAGAGAAGAAAGAAGAAGGCGCTGCCCACTTACTAAAAATGCCCGCCATTCGCTTATTGATAGCGGAGGGAATATTTATCGGACTTGCTTACGGCCTCTTTGAAACTGGAATCCCTGCTTTTACAACGATTGAAGGGGTCGCGCAGCGCACAGGTTTAATTTTTGCCGTGATGGCGGTATTCAATATTTTTGGAAGCTTATTAGCCGGGTTGATTTCAAAGAAGATCACACCACTGCGAGCATTTAGAAGTACCTACCTCTTCTGGGTAATTGTTTGTGCGCCGCTCGCTATAACGAATCCCGATTGGACTTTGTTAATTATTTCTGGACTTCTCGGGCTTGCCGGAGGGATGCAGATGGTTTTCTATTGGGAAATCGTTGAGGCTGTTCGACCACAAGGAACCGCATCTTCTGCAATTGGTTGGCTCTGGACCTTTGAAGGAACTGCAATGGCCCTAGGTGCTGCAATTAGTGGATTCATTAGCGAAACTTTCTCACCGCGATATTGCCTTGCCGCCATGAGTCTCTGCGTACTAATTGGATACGTAATCATTGCAAATGGTCATAAGTTGTTAAGTAAAGCCGATCGATTGCCGACACAAGTAGAGGATGAAGAGGCGCTAAATACCGCGCTAGATAAAACGAATTAGTGAGCTGCTAAATCCCAACTGGTTCCAATACCAATATTTACATCTAGCGGCACCGACAACTCGAATGCGCTTCCCATCTCTTTCTTAACTAACTCTGTCAAAACTTTCTCCTCGCCAACTGCGACCTCAAGAATTAGCTCATCATGAACTTGAAGAAGTAGCCTGGAATTTAGGGATTGCGCTCTCAGTTCTTTAGCAACATTTAACATTGCAACCTTAATAATGTCAGCGGCCGATCCTTGGATCGGAGCATTGAGCGCCATCCGTTCGGCAACCTCACGTCGCGCACGATTGTCACTGGTTAGATCTGGAAGGTAACGTCTTCGACCCATAATGGTTTCGGTATAGCCCTTTTCACGCGCTACGACAACAACTTGGGCAAGATAATCCCGGATGCCACCGAAACGACCAAAATATTTATCCATCAAAATCGCAGCATCAGTTGGCGAAAGATCTAATTGTTGTGCTAGACCATATGCAGATAAACCATAAGCAAGTCCATATGACATGGCCTTAATCTGTCTACGCATTTCTGGATCAACACCATCAGGTTTAACTCCGAAAACTAAACCAGCAACAGTTGAATGTAGGTCCTCTCCCATCTTGAATGCTTCAATCAGATTTGCGTCTTTGGATAGATGAGCCATGATTCGCATTTCAATTTGGCTGTAGTCAGCAGTTAGAAGAGTTAAATACGGCTCTTTAGACACGAAGCAATCACGAATCCTTCGTCCCTCTTCGGTTCGTACTGGAATGTTCTGCAAGTTTGGATTCGTAGAAGATAGTCGGCCTGTCGCCGTGATGGTCTGTTGGAAAATCGTATGAATTCGCCCATCAGTCGCTGTAGCTTCTATTAAGCCATCCACTGTTGTTAATAATTTACTGGTCTCTCGAATTCGAAGTAAGTGCTTAAGGATTGGGTGTTTAGTCTTGGCGAAGAGCCAATCTAAACTTTCAGCATCTGTAGTGAAACCCGTCTTAATTTTCTTCGTTTTAGGGAGATCTAATTCATCAAAGAGAACTGCCTGCAATTGTTTTGGCGATCCGACATTGAACTCTCGACCCGCCTCTTTGTGGGCACCAGCGGTCTCCCGATCCACTTCAGCACGGAAGAACTTAGAGAGTTCGGCTAACTTCTTCGAATCAACCCCAATCCCCGTAGCCTCCATTGCCGCAAGCTCTTCAAGTACTGGAATCTCTAACTCCCCCATCAGAGCGGTCATGTCGCGATCAGCCAATTCTTTTCCAAGAATTGGAACTAACTTAAATATTGCTGGTGCACCCAACCCTTCAAACTGTGAGAAGAGAGATTCTTCTTGTTCTGCATTCACAATTCCCAAGAAACGTTCTGTGAGATCAGATAGCGCAAGATTTCTACCACCTGGGTTTATCAAATAAGCAGCTAGTTCAGTATCGAAGACGAGGCCGGCAATTTTATAACTTCGCGCTATCTCTTTAGCCCCGTGCAGATACTTTGGTAGCGCCGTATCAGAAAACCAAGCTCCAACTTTAGATTCGCGCACGAGATAAAACATGGACTCATCTATCGCGACGGAGTACTCCAGGATTTTTCCTTCGGGCGCACTAAATTCAATCGCCACTGCTTCAGTTCGGTTCTCCAATAATTTACTCAACTCTTCTGAAGAAATTTCACGCCCTACCATCTTGCTTGCAGGGGCCACTGGTACTTTCGAAACTTCCACAGCATCAGAACCAGATAGAACTTTGACTCGCTCCTTTATCGCCTTAATTTCCAGCAAGTCCAATAACTTATTTAAATCCTCTGAAACAATTCCATTCCAAGATAAATCATTTATGGTCGCATCAATCGCCATGTCGCTGCGAAGATGAGTTAACTCTGCATTCAGCTCGACGCTAGAAATATTTGCGCGAAGTGATTCGCCTACTTTGCCACCGACCTTATCTACACTTGCAAGCAACGCTTTTAGTGAGCCATATTCTGCTATCCACTTCGCCGCCGTCTTCTCCCCTACGCCTGGAATCGAAGGCAAATTGTCACTTGGGTCACCGCGAAGAGCTGCGAAATCTGGATACTGCGCTGGTGTTAAACCATATTTTTCTTCAACTGCATCTGGCGTCATGCGTGCAAGATCTGTGACACCACGCTTTGGATATAGAACCGTTGTGTTTTCATTAATCAATTGGAACGAATCGCGATCTCCGGTGCAAATCAATACTTCGAAGCCTTCACCCTCTGCTCGCTTAGCCAGTGTCGCAATAATGTCATCTGCCTCAAAGCCTTCGACTGCGAAGTGGCGAATTCCAAAACCGTGGACCAGATCGAAAAGGAAACTTGTTTGTGATCGAAACTCATCTGGAGTCGCAGAACGATTCGCTTTATATTCTGGGAAGCGCTCTGATCTAAAAGTCTTTCTCGAAACATCGAATGCTGTAGCGATATGGGTCGGCTTCTCAGAAGCGATTAGATTAATCAGCATCGAGGCGAAACCATAAATCGCATTGGTGTGTTGCCCCGCGGATGTCACAAAATTTTCAGCAGGCAGCGCATAAAAAGCTCGGTAAGCCAGAGAATGGCCATCGATCAATAAAATCCTCTTAGTTGCGCTCATTTCCCGCGAGTCTATTGGTTAGACTTACCAACATGGATGATTTCCTCGAGATTCTAAATAAACGTGGCAGTGGCGCACTTGGCCAAAAAATGGGAATTGAAATTCTTGAAGCATCGCCGCAGCGTCTTGTCGCCCGAATGCCAGTTGAAGGAAACACCCAGCCAATTGGTCTACTGCACGGCGGAGCAAATGTAGTTCTAGCTGAAAGTCTGGGATCAATCGGCACCCAGTTGCATGCTGGTGTCGATCGCAAAGTAGTTGGTCTAGATATCAATGCGACTCATCATAAATCTGCCACATCAGGATTCGTGACTGCTACGGCAACCGCAATTTCACTTGGTAAAACAATCTGCTCTTACGAAGTAGTAATTGTAAACGAGGCAGGCGAAAAGACTTGTACTTCACGAATTACTTGTTTGATTCTTGCCAAACGGGATTAATGACCAGCAGCACCAGTACCAAGGTAAGCAGCGCGAACAACTGGATCATTAAGCAAGTCTGAAGCTTTCGCTTCCTTAACAACTTTTCCAGTTTCAAGAACATATGCCCGATGCGCACGTTGCAACGCTTGCTGCGCATTCTGCTCGACTAGCAAAATTGTTGTACCTAGTTCGGTATTAATTGTCGTTATAATTTTGAAAATATTTGCAATCATCATTGGTGCTAGACCCATTGAAGGTTCATCGAGAAGCAGAACTTTAGGACGGGCCATTAGTGCGCGACCAATAGCAAGCATTTGTTGCTCTCCCCCTGAAAGCGTTCCACCAGCTTGAGAAGTTCGTTCTTTCAAACGTGGGAAGAGATGGTAAACGCGCTCTAAATCTTCTTTCATCTCGCTCTTGCGATCCTTGCGATTGAATTTACCCATCTCAAGATTTTCTAGAACTGTCATACCCGGGAAAATTCCACGACCTTCTGGTGCCTGTGAAATACCGAGGTCTACCCGCTCATGAGCAGGGACCTTAGAAATATCTTGACCATCAAATAAAATTGCGCCGCTAGAAACTTTGCGAAGACCCGAGATAGTTTTCAAAGTCGTTGTCTTACCCGCGCCGTTAGCACCAATCAAAGTAACTATTTCGCCTTGATTAACGATTACAGAAATACCCTTGATCGCTTCAATCTTTCCGTAGTGAACTCGGAGATCTTTAATTTCAAGACGCATCTGCAGGGACTCCTAAATAGGCTTCGATAACTTTGGGATCGTTCTGTACTTTGCTAGGCAGGTCATCTGCAATCTTCTGTCCGAAATCTAGAACCGCAACGCGATCTGAGATTCCCATAATCAATGACATATCGTGCTCGATCAAAAGGACGGTATAGCCACGATCACGAATCTTCTTAATTGTGTTCGCAAGATCTATTTTCTCTGCCGGGTTGAAACCCGCTGCTGGCTCGTCAAGAAGCAACAACTTTGGTTCGGTTCCCATAGCGCGAGCAATTTCAAGACGACGTTGGTCTCCATATGGAAGATTCTTAGCCAGTTGATCAGCGCGGTGATCTATACCCATGAATTCTAAGAGTTCATGTGCGCGCTCACGGCTCTCTTTCTCTTCACGACGAGCTCTTGAAGTTCCAAATAAACTTCCCACTAAACCAGACTTCTTATGAACATCAGATGCGGTAATCACATTTTCAAGAGTTGTCATATCCCCGAATAAACGCACGTTCTGGAAAGTACGAGCAAGTCCAGCTTTAACAACTTTGTGTCTCTTTAACCCTGCCAGGTTTAATCCTTGGAACAATATCTCGCCAGAAGTTACTGGATAAACACCAGTCACAACGTTGAAAACCGTTGTCTTACCGGCACCATTTGGCCCGATAAGTGCGCAAATTTCACCCTTATTAACATGGAAGTTAACTTCACTCAGAGCAGTTACTCCGCCAAATTTAATAGTGACGTTCTTAAGTTCAAGCATTTTTTCGCTCATTATTTGCTGCTCTTCTCTGAAATCTTTTCCCGCTTCTTACGTGGCAACAAGCCATCAGGGCGCATGTTCATCATGATAATGAGAACGAGACCAAAAATTAATTGGCGAGCATCGGAGATAAATCTAATTCGATCTGGCAAATAGGCCAGAATTCCAGCGCCAAGAATTACACCCCAGATATTTCCGATTCCGCCGAAGACCACACAGGCAAGGATGAGAACTGAAACGTCGAACTTGAACATATCTGGCGAAATAACCATTACCTTTGATGCGTAAAGCACTCCAGCAGCGCCACCAACGGCGGCACCGATTACGAATGACCATAACTTGTAAACAAGAGTATTAACACCCATAAGGGCTGCGACATCTTCATCTTGGCGAATTGCTTCCCATGCACGTCCTGGACGACGAACGGTAAATCGACGAATCATCCAAACGACTAGAAGAATCATTCCTAGGACTAACCAGAAATAATGTTCTGGATGCATTAAATCAAATTTGAATCCGAACACTGCAGGTGGGTTTGGGATTCCAGCGACACCGTTAGGTCCACCAGTTTCCTTACTGTTTAGAGCAATGATTCGAACAATCTCTCCAAAGCCAAGAGTAATGATTGCAAGATAATCGCCGCGAAGACGCAGGGCTGGAAGGCCGAGTAGAACTCCCGAGAACATCGCGATAGCAATACCGATTGGCAGTACTTCCCAGGTATTCATACCAAATTTAGTTGAAAGGATCGCTTGTGAGTAGGCGCCGATTGCAAAAAATGCCACGTAACCTAAGTCGAGTAACCCTGATTTACCTACAACAATATTTAGGCCAAGTGCCATCAAAATGAACATACCCACTGGATAAACCAGAACATTCTGGAAAGAGGTAATTGGGGTATTTAAGAAACTAGTGGGTCCCCAGTTTGCGGCAAACGGGAGAAGGCCAGCCACAAATATTGAGATTAAAACGAAGGCCACGCGCTTTGGACGGTTCCATGTATCCCAAACTTCTGCGCCTTTATCTCTGATGTTTATCATCATGTCCTCGTTTGCTGGACAGCTTCACCGAAGATGCCACTAGGTTTGATTAACAGAACAAGAACTAGAACTAAGAAAACTGTTACAGCCTTCCATTGTGAGCCAAGAATCGCTGATGCGAATTGCTCGAGTAAACCGAGTGCAAGTCCGCCGTAGAAAGCGCCACGAAGATTTCCGATTCCACCAAGTACTGCTGCGGTAAATGCAGCAATTCCCAAGTTGAATCCAACGTTGAATTGAGTGTTCTCGTAAATGGTGGTGTAGAAAAATGCTGCGGCGCCGGTAGTTAATCCACCGATTGCGAAGGTAAGCGTTACAACGCGATTTAGATTGATTCCCATTAGGCGTGAATTCTCTTCGGACATCGATACTGCGCGAATTGCAGCGCCCAGTCTTGAGCGGTTCACGAATTGATCAAGTGCAAAGAAGATCGCTATAGAAGCAACGATGGCCATAACGGTATCAATACGGAAATTTGCTCCCGCTATTTCCCCGAACGTCCACTTCTCTAAAAGTCTCGGTGAAGTTTGAGGTCGAGAATGAGTAAAGATACGGAAACTTTCAGAGAGAAAAATCGATGTTCCAATTGCGGAGATCAAACTCGCAAGTCGATTCGTACCGTGTGCTCGGAGTCTGCGATAAGCAACTAACTCAACGAGTATTGCTAGCAACGCGCATACAAGCATCGCTCCAACCAAACTTAAAAGGAGGGCGCCAATTAATTGGATTCCGTGAATTGGTTCCACATTTAACGGATGTCGCAAAATGCTAACTTGGATAAAAAGAATTGAAAAAGTTCCGACCATGAATACTTCAGAATTTGCGAAGTTGATCAGACGCAACACGCCATAAACCATTGTGTAACCAAGTGAAATCAGAGAATAGATAAGACCTAGAGCCACTCCTTGGAGGCAGAGCGCCCAGAACTGCGAAGTTACGACAGAAAAATTCATGAGTTCCGATTCTCTATTTTGATATTGAACAACGTGGCAATTCTGGTCTATTTAACCAGAATTGCCACGCTATTTTTACTGCTTTAGAACTTTTTTTACTTAGTAATCGCAGATTATGCGATACCTACGTAATCGATCTTGTCGCCCTTTACAACGAATTCACCAACTGGTGCTCCACCAATGATGTCGCCGTAACGGTCGAACTTGATCTTTGCGCCTGAAACGCCATCAAATGTGCCTTGTGCAACACATGATTGGATTCCAGCGCGAGTTAACTTGCCCTTCTTGATACATGCAATGAAAACATTTGCTGCATCGTAAGTTGAAGTTACATATAGACCAGGAACCTTGACGCCAGTGATCTTTGTGAAAGAAGCTAGCTTCTCCTTAGTTACAAGAAGATCGAAAGGTACGTCTGGAGCAACTAGGCGAAGTCCTTCGCCAGCAGCACCTGTTAGGCCTGGAAGGTCAGAAGTGTTAACTCCGTCGCCTGCAGCGAATACGCCCTTGTAACCACTGTCACGCAGTGACTTAACAAACTTTGCTCCGTCTTGTGTGTAACCAGCGTATAGAACAACGTTTGCGCCAGAAGCCTTAACCTTGGTTGAAACTGATGAATAATCAGCTGTCCCCTTAGCTACAGAGTCTGAACCAACAATAGATCCAGCTTTCTTAGCAGCTGGCTTTGCGTATTCTGCAAGTCCTGCGCCGTAAGTTGTCTGGTCATCAACGATATAGAACTTAGGTGATGTAACACCCTTTGCGCCAACCTTTACAAGTGCTGGAGCTTGGAACTTATCGTTTGCAAGGACGCGGTGGAAGATTGGGTATCCACGGTCTG
>WLJX01000027.1 GCA_009701575.1 Actinomycetota bacterium | reverse complement strand
GTTGGTTCCGGTCCATTCCCAACCGAGTTGTTCGATGAAGATGGTGAAAAACTTCGCAAGATTGGTGGCGAAGTTGGTGTTACCACCGGTCGCGCTCGTCGTTGTGGTTGGTATGACGCACCGATTGCGCGTTATGCAGTTCGCGTTAACGGCCTAACTGATTTCTTCTTAACTAAATTAGATGTATTAACTGGCTGGGAAAAAATCCCAGTATGCGTTGCATATGAAATCGATGGCAAAAGAGTTGAAGAACTTCCATCATCACAATCAGATTTCCATCACGCAAAACCAATTTATGAATATTTACCTGGCTGGAGTGAAGATATTTCTGGTGCGCGCAAATTTAGCGACCTACCTGCAAACGCCCAGGCCTATGTGAAGTTCCTAGAGAAGATTTCTGAGGCACCTATAAGTGCAATCGGAGTCGGACCTGGCCGCGATGAAACAATTTCAATAACGGAGTTCATTTGAAAGTATTGTTGATTGGTTCCGGTGGGCGCGAACACGCTCTCGCCGCCGCACTTAATCGCGATACAACTTTAGAAGAACTGCACGTAGCTCCAGGAAATCCCGGTATCGCAGAAATCGCGTTATGTCATCCAATAGATATTGATGACAATAAAGCAATCGTTGAACTCGCAAAAAAGTTAGCGGTCGATTTAGTTGTTGTCGGCCCTGAAAAACCTTTAGTAAATGGCGTTGCTGATGCGCTTAACAAAGCCAATATCGCCTGCTTTGGTCCATCAAAGGCAGCGGCGCAAATCGAGGGCTCGAAAGATTTTGCTAAGCAAGTTATGCGAGATGCCGGAGTTCCAACCGGAAAGAGTTTTACTTGTAACTCAAGAACTGAAATTGAAAAAGCGCTTGATACTTTCGGTGCGCCATATGTGGTCAAGCACGATGGGTTAGCCGCGGGTAAAGGCGTTGTTGTAACCGATGATCGCGATCTCGCAATTGAACACGCCCTGCAAGCAGATCAAGTAGTTATCGAAGAGTTCCTAGATGGTCCAGAAGTTTCACTCTTTGGAATAAGCGATGGAACAACAGTTATTGCGATGCAACCCGCACAAGATTTCAAACGCGCATTCAATGGAGATCTTGGACCGAACACTGGTGGCATGGGCGCATATTCTCCGCTGCCTTGGGCGCCTGATGAAATTATGGAAGAGACCCTAGATCAAGTTTTAAACCCAACAATTGCCGAGATGGCTGCGCGCGGCACCCCATTCGTTGGATTGTTATATGCCGGTCTCGCACTCACATCACGTGGCACAAAAGTTATTGAATTTAATGCGCGCTTTGGGGATCCAGAAACCGAAGTTCTATTACCACGGCTAAAAACTCCACTCGCACAATTATTATTTGCTGCTGCGACAAAAAACTTAGCAAACTTTGGTGAACTCGAATGGTCGAATGAATCTGCAGTAACTGTGGTGCTTGCATCAGAGGGATATCCAACAAACCCTAAAGTTGGTGCGCCAATTACTGGAATCCAAACTAATTCAAATTCATATGTCTTCCATGCTGGCACCCAATTGCGCGATGGCGCATTGCAATCAGCCGGTGGCCGCGTACTTGCAGTAACTGGTCTGGGTAGCGATTTAACCCAAGCCCGCGATGCCGCTTATCGAACAATCTCGCGAATTTCATTGCCTGGCAGCCATTATCGAAGCGATATCGCCTTTAATGCGTCGGTGGCGGAGAAGGGCAATTAAATGGGAGATAATTCACCAGTGAGTTTATTAGCCCAACGATATGCGTCGGCGGGAATGCGCGAAATTTTTGCGCCAGAAGCAAAGATAATTTCAGAACGTAAATTATGGATCGCGGTAATGCGCGCTCAAACAAAACTTGGTCACAAGATTGAAGAATCTGTAATCGCAGATTACGAGAAAGTAATTAATAAAGTAGACCTTGCTTCGATCGATGCCCGCGAAAAACAAACTCGCCACGATGTCAAAGCTCGCATCGAAGAGTTCAATGCACTCGCTGGCCACGAAGCAATCCACGCCGGTATGACTTCACGCGACTTAACCGAGAACGTTGAAGCAATGCAGATTCGAGATGGCTTACAACTAGCCCACGGCCGCGTTGTCGCAACCCTTGGCTTACTTGGTGCACTTGCCACAAAATATATTGATCAACCAATAGCTGGGCGTTCACATAATGTTCCGGCCCAAATCACAACACTTGGTAAGCGCTTTGCATCGGCCGCTGAAGAACTTCTCTTTGCATACGACCGCCTCGATAATTTAATTTCCCGTTATCCAATTCGTGGCATCAAAGGCCCAGTTGGTACCGCACAAGATTCTGTTGATTTACTTGGCTCACCAGCATCACATGCAAAGTTAGAGAGCGAAGTTGCAAAGTATTTAGGTTTTGAAAACGTTTTAGATTCCACCGGCCAGATCTATCCACGTTCATTTGATTTCGATGTGGTTACAACTTTGGTTCAACTAGCCGCCGCACCATCTTCACTTGCAACATCTATTCGTCTGATGGCTGGCGCTGAATTAGTAACTGAAGGATTTAAAGCTGGCCAAGTTGGTTCCTCCGCAATGCCACACAAGATGAATACTCGTTCATGCGAACGTGTAAATGGCCTTGCTGTTGTTCTTCGTGGTTATGCCTCAATGGTTGGTGAAATTTCTGGCGATCAATGGAACGAGGGCGATGTTGCATGCAGCGTGGTTCGTCGCGTTGCAATCGCAGATGCTTTTTATGCCTTCGATGGTTTAATTGAAACTTTCATGACAGTGCTAATTGAATTCGGCGCTTTCCCAGATGTAATCGAAGCAGAACTAAGTAAATATTTACCATTCCTTGCGACAACAAAGATTCTGATGGCTGCAGTCAAAGCCGGTGTGGGGCGCGAGCTTGCACACGAAGTTATTAAGGAACATGCAGTTGCGGCCGCACTTGGAATTCGCGCCGGTAAACCAAACCAGATGATTAACGCTCTCGCCGAAGATTCACGTATCCCGCTAAAACTAGAAGAACTTATTGCACTACTTGCAAAGCCACTTGAATTTACTGGCGATGCAAAAGGTCAAACCCAGCGAGTTGTAAGTCGCATCGACGCGATTACTTCCGCTCATGCTGCGGCAGCGCAGTACCGTCCCGGCCAAATTCGGTGACCGCCGTGCTAACCGGATGGAAACATCTGCGCAGCGGAAAAGTCCGGGATCTTTACGTAAATAAAAAAGATGAACTCTTAATAGTTGCCTCTGATCGCATCTCAGCCTTTGATTACATCTTGCCAACAACAATTCCAAATAAGGGAAAGTTACTTACCCAACTCTCACTCTTCTGGTTTGAGTTATTAAAAGAGGTCGTACCAAACCACATCATTTCAACCGATGTTCCCGCCGAAGTTGCGGGGCGCGCAGTAATTGTTAAACCGTTAATTATGTTTCCAGTTGAATGTGTTGCACGTGGCTACTTAGCTGGTTCTGGTTGGGTGGAATATCAAAAGTCGCAAACAGTGTGTGGGATTAAACTGCTATCTGGTTTAACTGAAGGCTCAAAATTACCCCAGCCCATTTTCACACCAGCAACCAAAGCCGAAGATGGCGAACACGATGAGAACATTACTTTCGAGCAATGCGAAGAAGTCATCGGCGAACAAGCATCCGCAATCTTGAAGAAACTAACTCTCGCTCTTTACACAAAAGCCCATGACTTTGCGGCGACAAAGGGAATCATTTTGGCCGATACCAAATTTGAATTCGGAATCGATCCATCAGGCGCAATCTGCCTCGGTGATGAAGCGCTAACCCCCGATTCATCTCGCTTCTGGGAACCAGAAACACATTATTCTTACGACAAACAATTTGTTCGCGACTGGTTGTTGAATTCCGGTTGGGATCGAAATAGCAATCCACCACCACTTCCCGACGACGTAGTTGCAAAGACGCAAGAACGTTACACAAGCGCATTTGAATTAATCACTGGAAGGAAGTTTTAAAATGGCGAAAATAATTGTTGAGGTTATGTTGAAGCCCGAGATTCTTGACCCTCAAGGCCAAGCTGTTGCTTCCGCTCTGCCCCGCTTAGGTTTCACCTTTGCAAAATCAGTTCGCCAAGGAAAACGCTTTGAAATTGAAGTCGATGGTGATCCAACTCCGGCACAAATGGCTGAAGTAGAAAAAGCGGCAGAAACACTTCTCTCCAATCCAGTTATCGAAACTTATGTTGTGAAGGTTGAGAAGTAATGTCATTTAGAGTCGGTGTAGTTACTTTTCCTGGATCTCTTGATGATCGCGATGCGGCTCGCGCGGTAGAAATGGCCGGCGGCACTGCCGTTCCACTCTTTCACGCGAGTGATGATTTAAAAGAGGTTCAAGCAGTTGTTCTACCCGGTGGATTTTCCTACGGTGATTACTTACGTTGTGGCGCAATCGCACGCTTTGCCCCAATTATGAATTCAATAGTCACCGCAGCAAGCCACGGTTTTCCAGTTCTAGGAATCTGCAACGGCTTCCAAGTTTTATGCGAATCACATTTACTTCCTGGCGCCCTTACGCGCAACAGCAATCTTCACTTCTTATGTCGTGATCAAAAGTTAAAGATTGAGAACACAAACACAGTATGGACCAGCGGTTTTAAACCAGGTCAAGAGATTGTGATCCCACTCAAGAATGGCGAAGGCTCGTTCCAATGTGATGATGAAACTTTGAAAATGCTTGAGAGCGAAGGACGTGTAATTGCGCGTTATGTTGATTTCGATCCAAATGGTTCACGCAATCTAATTGCTGGTATTTCAAATGAGCGCGGCAATGTTGTCGGGCTAATGCCACACCCAGAACATGCAATCGAATCTTTAACTGGCCCAAGCACTGATGGCTTAACATTTTTTACATCCGCACTTCAGCAATTGGTAGGTCGCTAATGGCTTTAGATACCGTAACGATTGCAACCCAAAATCCAGATACAACTCAACCATTTGCTGAACTCGGACTTAAAAGCGATGAATATGCGCGCATCAAAACTATTCTTGGTCGCCGTCCAACTTCAAGTGAGTTGGCGATGTATTCGGTTATGTGGTCAGAACATTGTTCTTACAAATCTTCGAAGGTGCACTTAAAACAATTTGGCGAGAAGGCCTTCAAATCAGATGCCCTACTTGTTGGCATCGGTGAAAATGCTGGTGTTGTTGATATCGGCCAGAACTATGCAATCACTTTTAAAATCGAATCCCACAACCACCCCTCATTTATTGAGCCATATCAAGGCGCCGCAACCGGTATTGGCGGAATCGTTCGCGATATTTTGACGATGGGTGCACGACCAATTGCAGTCATGGATCCACTTCGTTTTGGTCTTGCTGATGCACCAGATACTCGTCGCGTACTTCCTGGAATCGTTGCGGGCATTGGTGGTTACGGAAATTGTTTAGGTCTACCAAATATCGGTGGCGAAATTGTTTTCGATGAAACTTATGCCGGAAACCCTTTAGTTAATGCGCTTTGTGTCGGCGTTATGAAACATGAAGATATCAAGCTTGCTACAGCCCACGGCACTGGAAATCTTGTTGTTCTATTTGGAGCAAAGACTGGTGGCGACGGTATCGGTGGTGTTTCAGTTCTTGCATCTGAAACTTTCAACGCCGCAAAACCAACAAAGCGACCTTCAGTACAAGTTGGCGATCCCTTCGCAGAAAAAGTTTTAATCGAATGCTGTCTTGAAATCTTTAAAGCAGATTTAGTTATCGGTATCCAAGATCTTGGTGGCGCCGGACTTTCTTGCGCGACCAGTGAACTCGCATCTGCCGGCAGCGGTGGCATGCAAATTAATTTAGAGAAGGTTCCACTTCGCGACCCATCACTTTCACCAGAAGAAATTTTAATGAGTGAATCTCAAGAGCGCATGTGCGCAATTGTGGCACCTGAAAAGATTAAGCACTTCATGGCAATCTGCAAGAAATGGGATGTGACCGCAACTGTTATTGGTGAAGTTACAAGTGGCGAGCGTTTACACATCACATTTAATGGTGAACTAATTGTTGATGTTCCACCTCGCACTGTTGCCCACGATGGTCCCGTCTATAACCGACCAATTAAGAAACCGGATTACGTTGATCAACTCGCAAAATCAACTTTCGAAGTTCCACTTCCAACCGATGCTGATGATGTTAAGGCCGCAATCCTTAAGTTAATTGCCAGCCCAAATATTGCAGATAAATCTTGGGTTACATCTCAATTCGATAAATATGTACAAGGCAATACCGTTCTGGCCCAACCTGAAGATTCTGGTTTGATTCGTATCGATGAAGAAACACATCTTGGTGTTGCAGTCTCAACCGATGCAAATGCTCGTTGGTCTTACCTAGATCCATATGAAGGCGCGAAGTTAGCGCTGGCTGAAAGTTGCCGAAATATAGCTACTTCAGGGGCCAAACCCTTGGCCGTTACGAACTGTTTGAACTTCGGCTCACCTGAAGATCCAGGTGTGATGTGGCAATTTGCCGAAACAGTTCGCGGACTTGCAGATGCAGCGCTAGAACTTGGCCTACCAATCACTGGCGGAAATGTTTCCTTCTATAACCAGACTGGTTCAGTAGCAATTCTTCCAACACCTGTTATCGGTGTTCTAGGTGTTATTCAAGATGTTCGAAAGCGCACACCGATGGGAATTCCAGCCGCGGACCTAGATCTTTATGTAATCGGAAAGTACAACGGCAATTTATCGGGAAGTGAATGGGCATATCTACATGGTGAAATCGGAAACGCATCACCAGTCGCAGATTTAAATATGGAGAAGCGCTTAGTTAATTTCTTGCTTGATGGCCAACCAATATTTGAATCAGCACACGATGTTTCAAATGGTGGCCTTGCCGCGACCCTTGTTGAATCGGTCCTCAAAAATAAGATTGGTGCCCGAGTTGATTTAAATGATGTTGCAAACGCGCTCTTTAGTGAAACTCCTGGCCGCGTACTTGTCGCAATTAAAAGTTCCGCAACAAATGAAATTGTTTCCCTCGCTGGCAAATACCAAATCCCAATTTACAAAATTGGTACAACTGGTGGAACTGACCTTGAAATCAATCAGGCGGTAATTTCAATTGAAGAACTCTCCAAAGCACACACCGAAACTTTCCCGAAGTTATTTGGATAAACAAAAAATGCGCGATCCCGAAATCATGAGCCAAGTAAAAGATATTCTTGCCAAGATTTCTAAGATTGAACCCGGTCACGCAGTTGAGCTTCGCATTCCGCCATATTCCGCAATCCAATGCGTTGAAGGCCCAAAACACACCCGTGGTACTCCGCCAAACGTTGTCGAGATGAGCGCTGAAGTTCTCTTCGAAATTTCAAGTGGCGCTATTACTTGGGGCGATGCGATTAGCGATGGCCGCATCAGCGCCTCGGGTGAACGTTCAGATCTATCCGCCCTTTTCCTACAACTTACGAAGTCGAAATAGGATTACGCCATGGCCCGCCGCCCCGATGGAAAGTTAACTTTCGAACTCTTCCAAGATGAATACATGCCGCAAGATGAATGCGGAGTTTTCGGTGTTTGGGCGCCTGGCGAGGAAGTCGCAAAGCTAACGTTCTACGGGCTGTATGCGTTGCAACATCGCGGCCAAGAATCTGCGGGTATCGCAACAAGTGATGGCGAACGTATCTTCGTTTACAAAGATATGGGTCTGGTCTCTCAAGTATTTACCGAAAGTGATCTCGCAACTCTTACTGGAAATCTGGCGATAGGGCATTGTCGATACAGCACAACTGGTTCATCAACTTGGAATAACGCGCAACCAACTCTTCGCGCAACAAACCACGGAACTCTTGCACTCGCCCACAATGGAAATTTAACTAACACCGGCGACTTAGCCGAAAAACTTTCCCAGATAATTACTGAAAAAAATGATCACGGCCTGCATGCAACAACAGATACTGAAATTATGACAGCACTCATCGCAGCCCAAGAAGGAAAGAACTTTGAATCATCCGCACTTGAAGTTCTGCCGCAATTAAAGGGCGCTTTCTCACTTGTATTTATGGATGAACACACTTTGTATGCCGCTCGCGATCACCATGGCGTGCGCCCACTTGTAATTGGAAAACTTGAACATGGTTGGGTTGTTGCATCCGAATCTGCCGCACTCGATATTGTCGGCGCATCTTTTGTTCGCGAAGTTGAACCGGGCGAATTTATTGCAATCGATCAGAATGGTCTGCGCTCACACCGCTGGGCAACACCAGAACCAAAGGGCTGCCTATTTGAATATGTTTATCTTGCTCGTCCCGACACATCTATATCTGGTCGCAACGTTCACGCGACAAGAGTCGCAGTCGGTGAACAACTTGCGAAGGAACATCCAGTTGAAGCTGATTTAGTTATTCCAGTTCCAGAATCCGGAACCCCAGCGGCAATTGGATATGCCAAAGCATCTGGAATTCCATATGGCACCGGACTTGTAAAAAATTCTTATGTTGGTCGAACTTTTATTCAACCAAGCCAGACAATTCGCCAACTTGGTATCCGCTTAAAGTTAAATCCACTTCGTGAAATTATCGAAGGCAAACGGATCGTTGTTGTTGATGATTCCATCGTCCGCGGAAATACCCAACGCGCACTCGTACGGATGTTGCGCGAAGCTGGCGCCCTTGAAATCCACGTCCGAATCTCTTCGCCCCCAGTTAAATGGCCTTGTTATTACGGTATCGATTTCGCATCCCGCGCTGAACTAATTGCCGCAGGCTTAGAAGTTGAAGAAATTCGCAGATCTATCGGCGCTGATTCACTCGGTTATGTTTCGATGGAAGGCCTTATCGCCGCAACAACAATTGCTGAAGATAAATTATGTAACGCCTGTTTCACCGGCAAATATCCAATCCAAGTCCCACCAGATATTTCTGCTGGCAAGAGCTTATTAGAAGTTGTGAATCGCTTCGAATGACTAGTACCTACAGCCAAGCCGGAGTAGATATCGATGCTGGCGATCTTGCAGTGCAATTAATGAAAGAACATTTAAAAAAAGCCCGTCGCCCTGAAGTTGTTGGTGATATCGGTGGCTTTGCCGGTTTATTTGATGTCAGTGCACTTAAGAAATTTAACCGGCCACTCCTTGCAACATCAACAGATGGCGTCGGCACAAAAACTGAAATCGCAAGACAACTCGGCAAGTACGACACCATTGGCGAAGATTTAGTTGCAATGGTTGTCGATGATCTAGTCGTGTGTGGTGCCGAACCGCTATTCATGACCGATTACATAGCGGTCGGAAAAGTTTTCCCAGAACGTATTGCCGAAATAGTTTCCGGTATCGCAAAGGGTTGTGCCAAGGCCGGCACCGCACTTGTTGGTGGCGAAACCGCAGAACACCCAGGGTTGTTGGGTGAAGATGAATTTGATATCGCGGGCGCTGCAACCGGCGCAGTTGATTATGAAAACCTACTTGGCGCCGAAAAAGTTAAAGCCGGTGATGTCATAATCGCAATGCCAGCAAGTGGAATCCACGCAAATGGTTTCTCCCTTGTTCGCCATATTTTGAAAACAAAAAACCTAAAACTCGATTCAACTCCCCAAAATTTCCCCAAAACCTTAGGTGAAGTTCTACTGACCCCAACAGAAATTTATTCACTCGATTGTTTAGCGCTAATTAACGGCCTTAAAAAAGATTTGCACGCCTTTACTCACATCACTGGCGGCGGCATCGCCGATAACACCGCGCGCGTTATCCCGGCCGGCCTTAAAGCGGTGTATGACAGATCGACCTGGGCACTTCCGCTGGAAATGATTTATCTCGCTCAAATCGGTGGCGTTCCTGAGGCCGATATGGAGCGAACCTGGAACTGTGGCATTGGGATGGCCGCGATCGTTGCCCCCAAAGCTGCCGACCTGGCGATCCGAAGTCTGGCCGCCCGGGGAATGAAAGCCTGGGCTGCGGGCGTTATTAAGACTGAACTCACAGGCGATTCTGCGGGCATGGGCTCATCTGCGTTGGAAGCAACCTACCAACCGCGATAACCTTCGGGTCTGAAGAACTCATAACTTATAAAGCGAGAAGGAGGTCACGCGCATGGGGCGAGGCCGACAAAAAGCAAAAGCCACACGAGTAGCTCGTGATTTGAAATATTCGAATACCGATATGGATCTCG
>WLJX01000026.1 GCA_009701575.1 Actinomycetota bacterium | reverse complement strand
CTGCTCCAAAGAAGCGTCGTAAGAAGGCAGCAGCTTCAGCAGCTGCTCCAAAGCGTCGTCGTCGTAAGAAGGCTGCTGCAAAGTAGTTTTTCTCGAAAAAGCCCCGCAGTGAAAACTGCGGGGCTTTTTCATTTTACAAATTATTTAAGAATTGATCTCTAAGTTTTATTGTTACGCGATCAAATATTTTTGCTAACTCTTCTTGATCCTTGGCGGTCAAATTATCGACGAAGCGATTGCGAACACTTGCCACATGATCTGGCGCCGCCTTAACAATTGCCCGCCATCCCTTTTCGGTTATGACCGCGAAGGAGCCTCGTTTATCTTCAGTGCAAAGTTCCCGACGAACCCATCCCGCTTTCTCCATAACTTTCATCCGGTGAGATAGTCGAGATTTTGAGAGCATCGCGATTTCGGCAAGTTCAGACATCCGCATTCTGCGATCTGGTGCATCGGAGAGTTGAGCTAAAACTTCATAATCAGACATTGATAAATCGTGGCCATCGAGATCGGAATCCAAAGCTTCAAGTAGGCGGCGGGAAGCGATTATGTAAGAACGCCAAGCCTTCATTTCACGCGGGTTTAGCCACTTCGGCTCTTTTGGGGAGTTAGGAGTCATAACGGAAGTTTAGGTTAAAAGTCTTTTAGTTGAAAGTTGTATTACTTATTTTCCCGTGTAATAGGCTCCTGCTTATGAAAAGTGGAATCGATTTAAGACATGTTAAGCCAGCCGTGCGCCCGCAAGATGATTTGTATCGCCACGTAAATGGCACCTGGATTGATAACGCCGAGATCCCTGCAGACCGTTCATCCGATGGCGCGTTCTATGAGCTCTACCAAAATGCGGAACGCCAGGTTCGCGAAATTATTGAAGACCTTGGTGCAAGTGGTGGCAAGCAAGGAAGCGTTGCTCAAAAAATTGGCGACTTATACGGCTCCTTTATGGATGAGACCAAGGCCGAAGACCTTGGGATTTCACCGATTGAACAAGACTTAAAAACTGCGCTGAATATTTCGAACGTTAATGAGTTCCATAAAGTACTTGGTGATTTTGAGAGCCGCGGACTCGGTGGAATTTTTTACCAATACATAACAACTGACAATATGGATTCAAATACCAATATCGCTTACATCGGACAATCTGGCTTATCTCTCCCGGATGAGGCCTACTATCGCGAGGAAGAATTTGCTGAAATCAGAACCGCATTTGTCGAACACGTTGGCAAGATGTTCACTCTTGCAAAAATCGAGAAGCCGCAAGAGAAGGCGGAGGCAATTCTAAAATTAGAGACAGAAATCGCCAGCAAGCATTGGGATCAAGTAAAAGATCGCGACGCCCTTCTCACCTATAACAAATCAACCTTTGCCGAATTACAGGCCGCCTCCCCTGGCTTTGATTGGCAGACCTGGATCGCCGCTTCTAAAACTCCAGCGAAAGTTATGGAAACCGTAATTGTTCGCCAACCCTCTTTCTTTACCGGTATCGGTGAAATCTTAAAGCGCTTTGATTCAGCGGCCTGGTCAGCATGGCTTGGCTGGCATTTACTTTCAGGTACTGCCTCCTACCTAAGTAGTGAATTTGTAAATGAAAATTTTGCTTTCTACGGCACCAAGCTTTCAGGAACTCCAGAACTAAAAGCGCGATGGAAGCGAGGTGTGGGATTAGTTGAAGGCTCACTCGGTGAAGCCGTGGGCCAGATCTACGTCGACAAGCACTTCCCACCTGCCGCTAAAACTCGCATGGTCGAATTAGTTTCGAATCTAATTGAGGCATATCGAATTGATATTGCTGCCCTGTCTTGGATGACATCAGAAACGAAGAATAAGGCTTTTGAGAAGTTGGATAAGTTCACCCCAAAAATTGGCTACCCAGATAAGTGGCGCGATTATTCAAAGTTAGAAATCACACGAGGCGATCTGATTGGCAACTTGGCTCGAATAACTAAATTCAATCAGGACTATGAGTTCGCAAAAATTGGCGCACCAGTTGATCGAAGCGAATGGCTGATGACGCCACAAACCGTCAACGCTTATTACATGCCAGGCATGAATGAGATAGTTTTCCCGGCCGCAATCCTGCAACCCCCATTCTTCGATCTGGGTGCTGATGATGCTGCAAACTATGGTGGCATCGGTGCTGTTATAGGCCACGAAATTGGCCACGGGTTCGATGACCAAGGTTCTAAATATGATGGTGATGGGAATTTAAATAATTGGTGGACCGATTCTGACCGTGAAGAATTTGAGAAGCGCGCAAATAAGTTGATCGCCCAATATGAAGTGCTCTCACCTCTTGAAGCACCAGATGTCCATGTAAATGGCGCACTCACGATTGGTGAAAATATTGGCGACCTTGGTGGTCTCACAATCGCCTACAAGGCCTACCAACTTTCACTTGGTGGCAAAACTCCTCCGGTCATCGAAGGCCTGACCGGTTATCAAAGGCTCTTCATGGGATGGGCACAATGTTGGCGTCAGAAAATGCGAGCCGAAGAGGTTCGTCGCCGCGTTGCGACAGATCCACACTCCCCAGATGAATTTCGTTGCAACCAAGTTGTAAGAAATCTCAATGAGTTCTATGAAGCATTCGGTGTTAGCGAAAGAGATGCCCTATATCTGCCCGAAAGCGAGCGCGTTCGTATTTGGTAGCCCAGAAATAGGGATTATTCGCCTTAAAAGGGGGTTTTAAGCCCCCTTTCCCTAAAACCCATGTATGACAGTTTCATTACTAAATTGAAGGTAGATAATACGGATATGAACCAATTTGGATTTAAAGTCGAGAAGGAAATTTCCGACTCAAATTTAAATGGTCGTACTGGCGTTATAACTACCCCACATGGGTTGATAAAGACTCCGGCATTCATTCCAGTTGGTACAAAAGCGACAGTTAAATCTGTACTCCCCGAATCTATGGCCGAACTTGGCGCCCAAGCTCTTCTTGCAAATGCGTATCACCTATACCTACAACCAGGTCCAGAAACGATTGACGCTGCAGGTGGTCTTGGAAAGTTTATGAATTGGTCTGGCCCAACTTTTACCGACAGCGGTGGCTTCCAAGTCCTATCCCTCGGTGTTGGTTTCAAAAAAGTTATCGCTATGGATGAGGAAACCTTTAGGTCCGATGAAGTTATCGCCGATCATAAAGAGCGGCTAGCCCATGTTGACAATGATGGCGTAACTTTCAAATCGCACCTCGACGGATCGATGCATCGCTTCACCCCAGAAGTTTCGATGCAGGTCCAACACCAACTTGGCGCCGACATTATTTTCGCCTTTGATGAATGCACGACGCTTCATAACACTCGCAAGTATCAGGAGAAATCTTTAGAACGCACCAGACTTTGGGCAAAGCGTTGTTTAGTCGAACATGGTCGCTTAACCCAAGAGCGCGCAAGTAAGCCATACCAAGCACTTTGGGGCGTTCTGCAAGGTGCACAATATGAAGACCTGCGACGCAAGGCTGCAAAAGATTTAGGTACGTTGAATGAAGATGGAATTACCTTCGATGGCTTTGGACTTGGTGGCGCACTTGATAAGGCGAACCTTGGAACCATCGTTGGTTGGATGACTGATGAATTACCTCGCGATAAGCCCCGTCACTTACTGGGTATAGGTGAGCCCGATGATCTTTTTGTTGGCGTTGAAAATGGGGCAGATACTTTTGATTGTGTTGCACCTTCACGCCAAGCGCGCACTAGCGCCGTCTTCACAAATGACGGCCGGGTAAATATCACCAACGCAAAATTCAATCGTGACTTTAATCCGATCGATGAGAGCTGTGATTGCTACACCTGCGCCAATTACACCGCGGCTTATCTAAACCACCTCTTTCGCAGTAAGGAAATGATTGGCTCGACCCTGGCCACGATTCACAATGAACGTTTCATTGTTCGCCTTGTTGAACGGATGCGCACTGAGATTGAGAAGGGCGACTTCCAAGAATTCAAGAAGGACTTCCTGGGCCGTTTCTACTCAGCCTCAAATCAATAAATGCTGATTCTGCTGCCGCCCAGTGAGGGCAAGAACCGACCAATTTCTAAGACCGTCGTAAATTTAGCTAAATTGGTTTTTCCTAAAGAACTTCTTGCGATAAGAAGTCGGTTACTCACTAAGTCACTAGCGGCTTCTCCTGCAGCAAGGGCTATGGACGTTTACAGCGGGGTCCTTTACCAGGCCCTGGATTGGGATTCCTTAAGCACCGCAGCGAAAGCTCGAGGTGAGAAATCGTTATTGATTATCTCCGCAATTTTCGGAGTTGTTAGGCCAGGTGATGTCATCCCTAATTACAAAGCAAAGATTAAGAGCTCGGATTGGAAAGCAGCTTTAAAGCCAGCCCTGGATGGTTTAGATTCGGAATTAATTATTGATTGCAGATCCTCAACCTATGCCGGCGTCTGGCAGTCTCCACCAGCCAATACAGTTGCAATTCGAGTATTCAAAAAAGAGAAGGGCAAGATTTCGGTTATCACTCACCTTTCAAAGAAATATCGAGGCGAGCTAACTCGAGTTCTATTGAAGTCTGGCAAGCCACCTAAGACGCCGGCAGAATTACATGCAATTGCCGAGAAGCACTTTGATTGTAAATTACATAAGCCCAAGGGAAATTTACCTTGGTACCTAGATTTAATAATTAGCTAATTCGGGCAATTCGTTGGCGGGCCAAATTCTGGCTTGGCGATTCGGGCCCAAGGATTGCACTAAAAATATTCAATGCTCCCCTAGCAATCTTTAACCAAATTTTTGATTTAGCTTTAAGTCCTAAAATCTCTAACTCATTACTATTCAAAGTTGCTATCGCTGCGTTTGCGATTATTTTGTAAAAGAGCAGCCCGGTGCTACCAAAAGGTGGCTTTAAAATAAATTGAACTACTTCTAAAGTTTTCTCAGTTCTACCTAAATCATTCATTCGAAAATCTTCAAGGGTTGCCTCTAACTCCGCCATCGATTTCGGAGCGTCATTTAGTCCAAGTGGAATTGCACTCTTCGCCCAGTCACGAACATATTCATCTGCGCCATCAGGAAGTGGATAGCCAAGTGCGAGATGCGACTTAATGAATGAATCAGTAAAAGCGCAATGCACCCAGAGCAAAAATCTTGCATCCTGGGCGCGATAATTTGAGCGCGACCCAGCCATGTCGGTGTATTCCCCCGAAACTTTTGAGTGCATTTCATTTACTCGTTTTGCTTCAAGTTCAATAGTTTGAGTTGATCCAAATGTCGTAATCGTTAGCCATCTAGTTGTACCGGCCAGACGCCCCATCGGATCTGTTTCGTATCTTGAATGTTGTGCGACCCCAGCAAGTGGCGCGGGATGAGCGGCCTGCAATAAAAGGGCCCGAACTCCGCCCACCAAAGTTGCCAGGCTTCCGTGAACTTTCCATACCGAGCCATCGGGTTTAAAGAGCCCGGCATCGTCTCCAAGTGCAATTTTTTTCGCCCAATCGGGCAAGCCGTCCTTAGAACCTGAGACGTTCTTACGGAAGGAATCAGCTAAATGCTTAGTTAAAAAGAATTTGTGAAACGCGGGCACGTATAAAGAATAAGGGAAAGGGCGTTTTGTTACGCTTTGAAAATGAATGATAACCGTCATGGCCGCCGCTTAATCGAGCATGTATTAGAACGCGTGATGTTTGGTAGCCGCTGGCTATTGGCACCATTTTATTTAGGGCTTACTTTTGCCCTCGTTATCTTGCTAATTAAGTTCTTCCAAAAATTCTGGCACTTTGCAAGCCATGTAACCTCTACTTCTACCGACGAGATGGTCCTTGGCCTACTCGGTCTATTAGACCTAACGCTTCTGGCTAACTTGATTTTGATTGTTATCTTCGCTGGATATGAAAACTTCGTTTCAAAAATAGAAGTTGCTGCAGATGATATTGATCGCCCTGAATGGATGGGTAGCGTCGATTTCTCTGGTCTAAAACTTAAGTTAATCGGTTCACTGGTTGCTATCTCAGTTATTGAACTATTGAAGGATTTCATGAATGCCGCAAATGGTGTCGATGAGACCGAAGTGAAGTGGCGGATCGCGATTCACTTGACCTTCGTAGTTTCAGGTCTGGTATTTGCGATTATGGATTGGGTCTCTGACCTAACTCATAAGTCCAAGAACAAGTAATTACTTAAGGATTCGATGAACCTTATGTTGGGCGGCCTGCGCGATTGGGCGAACAACTAGCAAATCAATATTGATGTGTGCTGGCAACATAACTGCCCAGCGAATCGTTTCAGCAATATCAGAATCAGTTAAAGGCTTTTCAACCCCTTCATAAACCTTCGCGGCCTTTACTTTATCGCCCGCAAATCTTGTTACGGCAAATTCGTCAGTCTTAACCATTCCAGGTGCAATCTCAGTTACCCGAATTGGTTCACCATTTAGTTCTAGGCGAAGTGTCCCAGCAAGTGCGGCAACTGCATGTTTTGCAGCAATATAGGTTCCACCATTTTCATAAGCAATCCGACCTGCAGTTGAAGACATTAAAACAATATGGCCTTGACCATGAGCTTTCATTATTGGAATTAAGGCTTTTGTCATTCGAACGGCGCCGGTCACATTTACCTCAAAAGTTTTAGCCCAAATTTCTGGATCAGAATCTGCTACTGCTGCCGCATCAAAGGCACCTCCAGCATTGTTAATTAATACTGAAACAGGTTTGCCGACAAGTTTTGCAGCAAGTGTCTCCACACTCTTCTGATCTGTTACATCTAATTCAACTATTTCAATATTCGAATCACTCTTTGCCAATTCAGCTAATCGATCCATACGACGTGCACCTGCAATGACGTGAAAACCATTAGCCGCCAATAACTTTGCGGTTGCAGCGCCTATTCCGCTGCTGGCTCCGGTAACTACTGCGTAATTTTTCATTACCCAAGCCTATACTCTTTACCAATGACCATCTCGGACTGGGTTCAACAAAATCTTAACTCAGCCACACCCTTCCTTATTTATATACTTTTGGGATTGCTGGTCTTTATTGAAACTGGCGTATTGATTGCCTTTTTTATACCCGGGGACTCAATCCTCTTCGCCGCCGGTTTCGTAGCAGCCACACGTCACGACACAAACATCGTTATCTTGATTCTAGTTATCGTCTTAGCCGCCTTTATGGGCGATCAAGTTGGATTTGTCCTTGGACGCAAGTACGGTAGAAATTATCTGGGAAGAAGTGAGCACCCCTGGATTCAGAAAATGATTAAGAGATCTGAAAACTTCTATGAAAAATATGGATGGACCGCGGTAGTCCTCGCCCGCTTCTATCCTTGGATTCGAACATTTATTCCACCGATTGCCGGACTTGGAAAGATGAATTATTACAAATTCTTAAGCGCAAATATTTTCGGCGCTGTTTTATGGGGCGCTGGCATAACAACTCTGGGTTTCTATGCAGCATCAATCCCTGCACTCGATGGCTCTTCCAAAGAGATAGCTGGTTTCTTTATTTTCTTGACGATTGCAATAACAATTAAGAACTATCTAAAAGCAAGAAGAAATTAGAGCGAATCAACGGCTGCTTGAATCCAGCCTGCTCCATCTTCAATCGTTTTACCGAAGGTTGAACTGACATTTATCCAGAAGCCATTAATCAAGAACTTGACGTGATACTGGTGAAATTCATTAGTTGGTGATTGATCCTTCTGAAAAAAATATGCCTCAGTCTCCATGAGATTTGGAATATCTATTTTTTGGTATCCCTCAGATATCCATCCTGGAGTCCGATTTCCAAATAGCGTGCTTTCATTTGCCACCCAATCAACGGTAATTCCCACTTCGGCGCTCTGCATTCCATAACTGCATGCAATGCCACCATTGTTTAGAAAGTCTGCAAGTTCAGTTCCTGGTGCTGGTTCCCATGGAGTATCAATAAATTGGGCTTGGCGAACATCTTTTTGAAGTGCGGCAAGAACATCAGTCGCTATGCAATCTTTAGGAACCGAGTATGAAATTGGCTTTACCGGCGCAACAACTTCGGCTTTGGCTGAATCTTTGATAACACCGGTTGCCAAAAGTGCCATTACTAAAGCACCTAATGAGATTCGGTAGACAATAAATGGCATAAAGCTCTTGGTGGTTACAAATTTAAGCAACCAGGCAATTACTAAATATCCGATGATAAAAGCGACGATAGTTGCGACCAGAATTTCGGTAAGTGAAAAAACTTTCACCGCAGAATCATCGGAAATTGCCTTCTTTAATTGGTACAACCCGCTTCCAAACACCGCAGGGATTGCAAGTAAGAAGGAATAACGCAGAGCTGCCTCACGGTTGTAACCGAGAAGTCGACCCATCGCGATTGTCGCCCCTGATCTTGAAACTCCAGGTACCAATGCCAAGGCCTGCGCTAGGCCATAAAGAATTCCATGAGAGACGCTTAAGTCCTTCAAATTCTTATCTGACTTTCCATATCGATCAGCGATTCCGAGAATCACACCAAAGATGATTAATACTGATGCAATTAGCCAGAGAGAGCGAAAATTTGTTGTGATTGCATCTTGTCCAAGATAACCAAGAACTACGATTGGCAGGCTTCCAACGATTATCAACCAACCCATTCGCGCATCTGCTGCTTCTTCGATCTGTAAATCTCTTCTCAAGATAGCTTTGCGGACCCAGGCTGTAATGATTCGAGCAATATCTTTTCTGAAATAAATCAATACCGCTAGCTCTGTTCCAATCTGCATAATCGCCGTAAACATCGCTCCCGGATCTTCGGCCATGCCAAAGAACTCAGCAAAGATACGGATATGAGCAGTTGATGAGATGGGGATGAACTCAGTTAGGCCTTGCAGGATGCCAAAAAATATCGCCTCAACCATGCCGCAACCCTACTTTAAGATTTTCTCAGAGTTAAGATTTAAGTGTGAGTGCAACCAGCGAATTACGAGCTCTTGCGAAGCCAAAGCGGGCTTATGAATTGCAACGCTTTTTCAAGACGGGAAAAGGCCAATATGGCGAAGGTGACATATTTTTGGGATTAACCGTTCCGGAAGTACGGGTGATCGCTAAGAAATACAAAAATCTCCCATTTTCCAAGATCGAAGAGCTGATGAAATCGCCGTTCCACGAGTTTCGCCTTTGTGGCTTAATAATTTTGAATCTACAGTTTCAAAGTACAACCGAATCTAAATCTCAGAAAAAAATCTTCGACTTTTATCTAAAGCAATCGCGGGCTCATCGGATCAATAATTGGGATTTAGTTGATGTAACTGCACCAATAATCGGCAAGTACTTAACTGAAGATTCAGACCCTTATCCCCTGTTGATAAAACTCGCCAACAGTAAGTCTCTGTGGGAGCGCAGAATTTCCATCATCTTTACCTTCGCCTTTATTCGCGTTGGCGAACTTGATCCGACCGTGGCGATTGCAAAAATTTTGTTAAAAGATGATCAAGATCTAATCCATAAGGCTGTTGGCTGGATGTTGCGCGAGGCAGGTAAGCAAGACGGTCGGTTACTGAGAGCATTCCTAAGTGAGAACGCTTCGCAAATGCCTCGTACAATGTTGCGTTATTCAATAGAAAAATTGCCCGAAGCCGAACGTAAGAAGTGGTTGATTAACTCCCGCTAATTGGTCAGAAGCGATCCGCGTTCATGACCTTTGTCCAAGCAGCAATGAAGTCAGTTACAAACTTCTCTTTGCTGTCATCCTGGGCATAAACCTCGGCATAGGCACGAAGTATTGAGTTCGAACCGAAGATTAAATCGACGCGAGATGCGGTGTATTTAACTTCGCCGGTATCGCGATTGCGAATCTTGTAAAGATTGTCGCCCGCAGGTTCCCAGACATAAGTGATGTCAGTGATTGTTGTGAAGAAATCTGGAGTAAGTGCGCCAACGCGATCTGTGAAAACACCATGCTTGGTGCCGCCATGATTCGTTCCGATAACGCGCATTCCACCAACTAAAACTGTCATTTCATGTGCAGTTAGCCCCATTAGTTGGGTGCGATCAAGCATTAGCTCTTCAGCACTAACTACATAATCTTCCTTCTGCCAGTTGCGGTAACCATCATGAATTGGTTCTAGAGGCGCAAATGATGCAACATCGGTTTGCTCTTGGGTTGCGTCACCTCGTCCCGCCTTGAATGGAACTTTTACCTCATGCCCAGCAGCCTTTGCCGCTTTTTCAATTCCAAGATTTCCTGCAAGAACAATTACATCCGCAAGACTTGCGCCACTTGATTTAGCAATTGGTTCAAGAACGGCGAGAACCTTTTGCAGTCTGGCTGGTTCATTACCCGCCCAGTCCTTCTGAGGTGCCAGACGAATACGTGCGCCATTTGCTCCCCCACGCATATCTGAACCGCGGAAGGTGCGAGCGCTATCCCATGCCGTTGTGACTAAGTCAGAAACTGACAAATCTGTTGCAGCGATCTTTGCTTTAACATCTTCAACTTTGTAATCAGATTTACCGGCAGGAATTGGATCTTGCCAAATTAAATCTTCGGCTGGAACATCTGGTCCGAAGTAACGTGCCTTTGGTCCTAAATCGCGGTGGGTAAGTTTGAACCAGGCACGAGCGAAAACTTCGCTGAAGTAATCTGGATCCTTGTGGAATCGCTCTGAGATTTCACGATAGATCGGATCTTTAATCATGGCCATATCGGCATCGGTCATTATTGGGTTGTAGCGGATAGATGGATCTTCAACATCCACTGGCTTATCTGCTTCTTCAATATTGATTGGTTCCCATTGTTGGGCACCAGCAGGAGACTTCTTTAGCTCCCAGTCATATTTGAATAACAAATGGAAATAT
>WLJX01000025.1 GCA_009701575.1 Actinomycetota bacterium | reverse complement strand
GCTTGGTTCGGTTCATATCTACAACGCACACTTACTGCGTATGCACGTGCCGAAGGTTCTGCTGGTTCAGCTGTTGTAGCGGACCTTGCAACCGATACAGGTCGCGCTTCAAATGGAAATAAGACATGGGAATTCACACTTCGTGATGGCGTTTCATTCGAAGATGGTTCTGCAATTACTTGCGAAGACATTAAGTACGGAGTTTCTCGTACCTTCGCGACTGATGTAATCACTGACGGCCCTACCTATGCAATTGGAATGCTTGATATTCCATCAGCAGAAGATGGTTCATCTGTTTACAAGGGTCCATATGCAACTGAAGGAAATGACACAGCTGCTTACGATAAAGCTGTTACATGTTCTGAAGATAACAAGACAATTACATTTAACTTGAAGCGCGCAGTCGGCGACTTCAACTACACAACTACTTACCTTTCATTTGGGCCAGTTCCAAAGGCTTCAGATAAGGGCGATGCTTACGATATGGCTCCAGTTTCTTCTGGTCCATACAAGATCGAGAAGTACAAGGCTAAGGATGAAATGGTTCTTGTCCGCAATACAAATTGGGATAAGAAGTCAGATCCAATTCGCAACGCATACCCAGACCGCGTAGTTGTTCGTTTTGGTTTGGCTGAAGAAGTTCGCGATCAATTGGTTCTAAATGATTCCGAAAAGAACTCAATGTCACTCGATGCAGTATTGCCAACAAACTTGCCAACAGTCTTTGATGACGCAGGTAAGCCAAACAGTAAGTTCGCAACTCGCGCACTTAACGTTTACGATCCTTATGTAACTTACTCAGCAGTTAACGTTAAAAAGGTTCCTTGCTTAGATATTCGCAAGGCCATTTACTACGCACGTGATTATGCTGGATTAATTCAGCTTGGCGGCGGCGCAGCATTCGGTGGAGATCCTGCAGATGGCGTAATTAAGCCACTGATGGGCCTCGACTATGCAAAGGTAACTGGACTCGACGAGTTCAAGCCTGAAGGTAATGCGGAAGCAGCAAAGAAATATATGGCAGCAGCAAAGACTGCATGTCCAGATGTTTACGCGAAGGCAACAGATCCAAAGCGTGGACTTTATTTCGACTTTGCAGATACCGACACAAATAAGAAGTCTGCTGCAATTTGGATTGACTCAATGAAGAAGAATGCAGGCATCACAATGAAGTTCAACTACATTGAAGCCGGTTCTTACTACGCAGTTGTTCTAGATCAGACTAAGCAGGGCGATCTCTCTCGCGCTGGTTGGGCACCTGACTGGGCGAATGCTTCAACAGTTATTCCTGAACTCTTCACCGAAGCTGGTGGATTCCCAATGTCACAGAACTGGGGAGATCCTGCTTACAAGGCATTTAAAGAGAAATCAGATGCTGCCTTGTCAGAACCAGATCGTAAGAAACAAGGAAAGATGTGGGCAGAGCTCAACCAATATGTAATGGATCAAATGTGGGTTATCCCTGGCGTATTCTCAAAGACACAAGAAGTTTGGGGCTCCGGCCTCGGCGGTGTGTTCTTCTGGGAGCCACAGGGTGCACCATCATTCGGTGACATCTACATCAAGTAAGTAATACGTAAATACGAAGGTGGGTGTGGGAGTGAAATATCTCTCGCGCCCACCTTCTATGTAATCAATGGTTTTTAACCGATACTTGCCGTATTAATAATTAGTTGGATGGGAGTGTTTTAAGTCCGTGTTTGCATACATTTCCAGACGGCTATCCGTTTCACTTCTAATTCTTCTAACTGTGAGTTTTGCGGTTTATGTAATTTTTGCATTTCTTCCTTTTGATCCTGCCGCACTTACCTGTGGAAAAAACTGTAATGATCCTGGAATCATTGAAGCCAACCGACATCGTCTCGGCTATGACTTACCGTTCTTCACCCAGTATTTCTTATTTTTAAAGGGACTTTTCCTTGGTCGCTCATTTGGCGAAGGTGCGGCAATGATTAACTGCCCCGCACCATCACTTGGCTATTCATTCCAACAACATGCCTGCGTTACAAATCTGATTGGCGAAGCTCTTCCAGTTACTTTCTCGCTCGCTATCGGGGCAATTGTTATGTGGTTGGCACTTGGAATTGGCCTAGGCATTCTTGCGGCTCGCTTTAGAGGTCGCATTGTTGATCAATTAAGTACGATATTTGTTCTAATCGGAACTTCACTTCCAACATTCTTAACTGGACTGCTACTGATGGTCTTCGTTGTTATTCGTTGGCATTTGATTCCATTCCCTTCGGGCAACTACACGCCATTTTTAGAGAATCCATTTGAATGGGCGCAAATTTTATTCTTACCTTGGTTGACCCTGGCATTTGCATATGCTGCTTTATATACAAGATTTGTTCGAAGCTCTGTTATTGATACTTCAAATGAAGATTACATCCGCACTGCACGTGCAAAAGGGTTATCCGAAAGTGTAATTCTTGGGAAGCACACACTACGTGCCGCATTGGCACCGATTGCAACAATGGCAGGTTTGGATTTTGCAGGACTACTAGGTGGAGCAATTTTGACGGAATCAGTTTTCAATCTTCCTGGGCTAGGGCGACTTGCGATTAGTGCGGTCGTTAAATATGACTTACCGATCATTGTGGCGACAACGTTATTAGCAGCTTTCATCGTTGTAATCATGAACTTAATCGTAGATATTCTCTATGCCTACATAGACCCGCGGGTTCGCGTCGCATGACCCTTCTTAAAGTTGAAAACTTATCCGTAGATTTCCCAACGCCCGATGGTTTGGTTTCTGCGGTTCACGAAACCTCATTTGAGATTAGCGCTGGTGAGACCCTTGCAATAGTCGGTGAATCCGGATCAGGAAAAACTGTTACGAACTTGGCATTGATGGGATTAATTCCATCTCGTACTGCAAATATTTCTGGTTCTGCAAAGTTTGAATCGCACGATGGACCAATTGATTTGATTTCAATGGATAGAAATGAACTTCGTAAATATCGTGGAAAAGATATTGCCATGATCTTTCAAGATCCGATGTCTTCTCTCCACCCGTTCTACACAATTGGCGATCAAATCATCGAAGCCCATCAAATTCATAACAAAGTTGACATAAAAGTAAGTAAGGCTCGAGCGATTGAATTGTTAGAGCTTGTTGGAATTCAAGGAGCAGATACGCGAATCAAAGCTTTCCCTCATCAATTCTCTGGTGGTATGCGCCAACGCGTAATGATTGCTATGGCGTTAGTGAATAATCCATTGCTCTTGATTGCCGATGAACCAACTACTGCGCTTGATGTAACCGTACAGGCCCAAATTATTAAGTTGCTTGCTGATTTACAACAAGAATTTAAGATGGCAATGATCTTGATTACGCACGACATGGGCGTAGTCGCGGGCGCCGCTGATCGCGTAAATGTTATGTATGCGGGGCGCATCGTTGAAAGCGCGAACGTCAGAGATTTGTACGCAAACCCTTTGATGCCTTATACCCAAGGGCTACTCGCATCAGTACCAAGAATGGATCGACCACATACGAATCGTTTATCAGCAATACCAGGACAACCACCATCAATGATTGCACTTCCAACGGGCTGTTCATTTAATCCAAGATGCACTCGCAAAAGCGAAGTTGGCGATTCTAAATGTGAAACCCAGATGCCTGACTTAACACCAAGGGGCAACGGACATTTATCACGGTGCTTCATAGGGGAGGGCGCATGAGCTCGCCAATAATTGAAGTTAAAGATTTACAGAAGTTCTTTCCGTTAGCTTCTCAAGGAATTTTCTCGCGCGTAAAAGGCGATAATAAAGCGGTCAATGGTGTCAGTTTCTCAATTAACCAAGGTGAAACACTTGGCTTGGTAGGCGAATCCGGTTGTGGAAAATCAACTGTCGGTCGCACAATTTTAAAGCTGTACGAGCCAACCTCTGGATCAATAACTTTTGAGGGCGAAGATATAACGAAGTATTCAAATAGCAAGATGAAGCCACTTCGTACCAAGATGCAGATGATCTTCCAAGATCCATACTCTTCACTAAATCCGCGCCACACTATTGGTTCGGTTATTGCTGCCTCTTATGAAATTCAGAACATCACTCCAGATGGCGGCGTAAAGAAGGCTGTTCAAGAACTTATGGAGCGAGTTGGGCTAAATCCCGAGCACTACAACCGATATCCGCATGAATTCTCTGGCGGCCAGCGCCAACGTATTGGTATTGCTCGCGCGCTTGCGATGAAGCCAAAGTTTATTGTTTGTGATGAACCAGTTTCCGCCCTTGATGTTTCGATTCAGGCACAAGTAATTAACCTGCTTGAAGATTTGCGAGATGATTTCGGACTTTCCTATCTCTTTATTGCCCATGATTTATCTGTAGTGCAACATATTTCTGATCGAGTTGCTGTGATGTATCTCGGCAAGATTATGGAAGTTGCAGATGTTGAAAATATTTATAATTCCCCACACCACCCATATACAAAAGCTTTGCTTTCAGCAGTGCCACTTCCTGATCCATTATTGGAAGAGAAGCGCGAACAAATAGTTCTGTCAGGTGATCTACCAAATCCAGCAAATCCACCAAAGGGTTGCGTGTTTAATACGCGTTGTTGGAAGGCACAGGAAGCCTGTTTCACAACAGAACCGTTGCTACTTCAGGTAGGTTCATCGCAAGTTGCTTGTCATTTCCCTGAATAGCGGCGCCTTTCTTTCGAAGTAAAGGCACGATATTCTCGCCAAATGAGCGATCCGAACTATTCATCCCGAATCTTGCATGCGGCAACTGGTTCAAAGTTAACAGCCAAGGGCTGGGGTCAAGAAGCAGCGATTCGAATGTTGCACAACAATTTAGATCCTGCTGTTGCAGAGCATCCTGAAAAACTTGTTGTCTATGGTGGCACCGGAAAAGCGGCACGTAATTGGCCCTCATTTGATGCGATTGTTAAATCACTTACAAATTTAAACGATGATGAAACTTTGTTGGTGCAATCCGGAAAACCAGTTGGCGTTTTCCAAACACATGAATGGGCGCCTCGAGTACTAATTGCAAATTCAAATTTAGTAGGGGATTGGGCGAACTGGCCAGAATTTCGTCGCCTCGAACATCTAGGTCTAACTATGTATGGTCAAATGACAGCAGGTTCTTGGATCTATATCGGAACTCAAGGAATCTTGCAGGGAACATATGAAACATTCGCTGCAGTTGCAGCCAAGAAATTTAACGGCACTCTTCAAGGAACTCTGACTCTTACTGGAGGATGCGGTGGAATGGGCGGCGCCCAACCGTTAGCAGTGACAATGAATGGTGGGGTTTGCTTAGTAATTGATATCGATAAGTCACGTCTAGAGAAGAGAATTCAAACCAGATACTTAGATGAAATCGCCGACAATCTTGATGATGCGATTGCACGAGTCTTAAAGGCTAAGAGTGATCGACGTCCGCTATCAGTAGGACTTGAAGGCAATGCCGCAGAACTCTTCCCACTTCTTCTATCAATGGATGTCCCAATTGATATCGTCACAGATCAAACTTCGGCACACGATCCATTTTCATATGTACCAATCGGCGTTGATGTTCATGATGCTGAACAACTAGCGAAAGATAAACCAGAAGATTTCACAAAGCGTGCCAAGGAATCAATGGCGAAGCATGTCGAGGCCATGGTTGGTTTCATGGATAAGGGCGCAGAAGTATTTGATTACGGTAATTCGATTCGTGATGAAGCTCGTCAAGGTGGATTTAGCCGCGCTTTTGCATTTCCTGGTTTCGTGCCGGCATATATACGCCCACTATTTTGCGAAGGTAAAGGTCCATTTAGATGGGTTGCACTATCGGGAGATCCAAAAGATATTTATCGCACCGATAAAGCGGTACTTGATTTGTTCCCAGAAAATGAAGGTCTGCATCGTTGGATAACAATGGCGCAGGAGAAAGTTGCCTTCCAAGGCCTGCCAGCACGTATTTGTTGGCTTGGCTATGGCGAACGCGACAAAGCAGGTTTGGCATTTAATGATTTAGTTGCAAAGGGCGAAGTTTCGGCCCCGATAGTTATCGGTCGAGATCATTTGGATTGTGGCTCTGTTGCATCTCCTTACCGCGAAACTGAAGCGATGCTAGATGGTTCAGATGCAATTGCAGATTGGCCACTTCTAAATGCGATGGTGAATATTTCATCTGGCGCATCTTGGGTTTCATTGCACCACGGTGGTGGTGTTGGAATGGGACGCTCTATTCACTCCGGTCAGGTTTCAGTCGCCGATGGCACAAAACTTGCGGCCCAAAAATTAGCGCGAGTATTAACAAACGATCCAGGCATGGGCGTTATCCGCCATGCTGATGCTGGATATGACATTGCAGTTGATACCGCAAAAGAGCGTCATGTTCACGTGCCTATGTTGGATATTGAATAGTTCTAATGACGAGCAAACTTTTCTACAATATTGGTCAACTTATAACAAATGATCCGCTGCACGATGGAACAAAGTTGGGTGTTATTGAGAATGCGGCGTTACTAATTGAAGATGGTGTTATTGCTTGGGCTGGCCCAGAAGATGAAGCGCCAACTCACCACATTAAGAAGAAGATTGATGTTAATGGCCGCGCGCTAATTCCTGGCTTTGTAGATAGCCACAACCATATGATTTTTGCGGGGGATCGCAGCAAAGAATTTCGTGCGCGCATGCTTGGTGAAAGTTACTCTGCTGGTGGCATCGCCCATACCGTTGAAAAAACCCGAGCCGCAAGTGATGAAACCCTGCGCCTTAATGCGCAATCTCTTTTCGCTGAAGCCTATTCAAGTGGAACTACAACAATTGAAACTAAATCCGGATACGGCTTGACCGTTGAGGATGAACGTCGATCCCTAGAAATTGCTCAAGAATTTACCGATGAAACTACTTTCCTTGGAGCACATGTTGTTCCCGTTGAGTATAAAACCAACCCTAAAGATTATGTGGATTTGGTCTGCGGAAAGATGCTTGAAGCAGTTCTGCCACATGCAAAATGGATCGATGTTTTCTGCGATAAGGGTGCTTTCTCGGTTGAAGATGCCCGCACAATATTGCAGGCCGGGATGGCTAAAGGTTTGTTACCAAGGTTGCACGCAAATCAAATTCAAGAAGGCGGCGGCGTTCGACTTGGCGTAGAACTTGGAGTTGCATCAGTCGACCATGTTTCACACATAAGCGTGAAAGATATTGAAGCGCTATCTAAATCAAAGGTAGTTGCAACGTTATTGCCGGGAGCTGAATTTTCTACGCGTTCTGTTTACCCAGATGTAAGGCCGCTTCTAGAGGCGAGCATTACCGTCGCACTCGCATCAGATTGCAATCCCGGTAGTTCTTTCACAACGAATATGCCATTCATAATTGCAGTGGCAGTACGCGATATGCACTTCTCTCCGGAACAAGCACTCTGGTCGGCAACGCTAGGTGGAGCAAAAGCACTTCTCCGCGAAGATGTTGGACATTTATCTGAGGGCGCAAGCGCTGATTTTTCAATCTTGAAGTCCGATTCATACATCCACTTGGCATACCGTCCCGGTGTTAATTTAATAGAACAGGTATGGCGCAATGGCCTCCAAATCAGATAAGACCGTAACGCTTTCAACTTCGGGCATCACTTTCGAAGATGTTATCAACGTCGCTAGATTTGGCGCCAAAGTTGAACTTTCGCCTGAATCTGTTGTAGCAATTAAGGCTTCACGTAAATTCATTGATGAGTATGCCGCAGGAGGCGTTCCGGTTTACGGAGTCTCAACTGGCTTTGGTGCACTTGCTAATCGTCATATCGATGTTAAAGATCGTACGCAATTACAGAAATCCTTAATTCGCTCACATGCTGCAGGTGTTGGCCCAGCAGTTGAACGTGAAGTAGTACGCGCACTTATGTTTCTGCGTCTTAAGACAATGGCAACTGGCCGCACTGGTGTCCGTGTCGAACTTGCTCAGCAATATGCAGATTATTTGAATTCTGGCATCACACCATTTGTTCCCGAGTTTGGTTCACTTGGTTGCAGCGGTGACCTAGCACCACTTTCACATTGCGCACTTGCAATCATGGGCGAAGGAATGGTTCATGATGCAAGCGGTGTCGAAATGACAGCGATGCAAGCCCTCAACAACGCTGGCCTTAAACCAATTGAACTTGAAGCAAAAGAGGGTCTAGCACTTATCAATGGAACCGAAGGCATGCTTGGCATGTTAATCATGGCTTGCTCTGATCTATATCAACTTGCAACAGTCGCAGATATAACTGCAGCAATGAGTATCGAAGGTCTACTTGGTACCGACCGAGTCTTCGCACCAGAACTACATGGGCCACTTCGCCCACAAGTTGGGCAGGCGATAAGCGCAGCAAATATCTTTGCGATGCTAAAAGGATCAGGCCTTGTTGCATCACACCGTGAGAATGATTCCAGAGTTCAAGATGCATACTCACTTCGCTGCGCACCACAAGTTGCTGGCGCTGTACGAGACACAATTGATTACGCATCTTTAATTGCCACTCGCGAACTTGCGAGTGCAATTGATAATCCAGTTGTATTAGCTGATGGCAGCGTTCAATCAAATGGAAACTTCCATGGCGCGCCAGTTGGCTATGTTTTAGATTTCCTTGCGATTGCCGCAACCGACCTTGGTTCAATGGCGGAGCGTCGAACCGACCGAGCGCTAGACCAAAATCGTTCTGCGGGGCTTCCACCATTTTTGGCTCATGATCCTGGCGTTGATTCAGGTTTGATGATCGCCCAATACACCCAGGCTGGTTTAGTCAGCGAAAACAAGAGACTTTCAACTCCAGCAAGTATCGATTCGATTCCAAGTTCTGGAATGCAAGAAGATCACGTTTCAATGGGTTGGGCTGCGGCGCGCAAGCTTCGCAAGGTCGTAGAAAATACCGCGCGAATTCTGGCAATCGAACTTGTTACATCTGCTCGCGCAATCGAGATGCGTGAAGGTTTGAAACCATCACCAGCCACTGGAAATGTAATTAAGAAACTTCGCACAAAAGTTGGGGGAGTCGGACCAGATCGATTCTTATCGCCAGAACTTGAGGCTGCTGTCGCATTAGTAAACAGCGGAGAAATTTCCAATGCAGCAAGAGAGATTTTGCCAAACTTAAGTTAGCGCGAAGCCAGACCGGCCGCTGCTTCTAAAACAAGTAGTGCGGCTAGGCGAATTGTTCGCTGATCTGGTGCATCAAGTGTGGCATCAATCTCAGTAATATCGATTGCTCGAACCCGCTTATCACTTGCTAGTAAACGTGTCGCTTCGCGGATTTCATCAGCAGATATTCCACCAGGAACAGATGCTGGACATGCGGGGGCAACAGATCGATCACAGACATCGACATCTAAATCAACATAAATTTCACGGCCACCAGCACCTGCAATCTTTAGCGCTTTTTGAATTACCTTCTTCATAGATTTATCCCGCATCTTTGCCCGCGAGATAACTGTTATTCCATATTCCTTCGCCCGCTCCGAGTATTCGGCGCTATTGGCGAAATCTGAAATTCCTATTTGCACAATGTTCTTACCTGGTAAGCCGGCTTCGATTAATCGCCAAACCGGGGAGCCATTAGATTTTCCATCGCGCAAATCGTGATGGGCATCTAACGTAATTAACCCCACCTTAGATAAATCTGGAAATAACCCGGCAGCGGCTGAGTAAGTGATTGAGTTATCTCCACCAAGTGCCACAATTAATTTATGTTTCCAAAGTAAGCCAGAAAGTGCATCGGCAACTCTGGCCTCACCAGCGTCGCCATCAGGATCGGAGATGTTTCCAAGATCAGTCAAAGATTGTTTGCGTAGATCAATTTTTCCGGAGGTAGAAAAAGTTGAATACCGAGCAAGAGCCTCACGTATTGCATCGGGAGTTAAGTTCGCACTTGTAGCCGATAACGATGTTTTATGCGCTGGGATTCCAATTAGCGCTAAATCAGCCGCAGGGTTGGATTTCGCAAATAAGGTATTAGCGCGATCCCATTTAGGATCTTTCGAAAGCTGACTCATATCTACCTTTTACATATCCGGATTCGGAACAGTTACATCGCGGACAAAGCTTTCAAGATCATTAACTGATTGCAGGAAGCCACGAAGGGTGCGAAGAGTGGCACCGAAGTTAGTGAATTCTTCAACCTTTAAACCATCAGCGTCATACATCTTTCGAAATTCTGGAATGTTTTCGAGCATCGGATTCAAGATATTTGGATCCATCGGCTCTTCAACGCTATTTGGGTTAGGAATAATTCCACTCTCATTTGCTTTTACCTGCCAAGCATATGGCGGTGATATAACTGCATCGCCACCGATTATTTCACTCCAGTGCATGTGATTTCTAAATGCAGCAGACAACAAACGCGTGCGATATCCACGCTCTTTGTAGATCTTATGAGCATTCTTAAATACTGCAACGCCGGCCCATTCAAGTGAAGCCGGATCAATAACCACTCCTGTTTTTTCAACACTTACCTTTACCCAGTCATCAACACGACCAACCATGATTGTGCATACTGGGCCCATCTGAGATATATCTAATCCTTCTGCCTCGCGACGGTTTAAGCCACGTTCAATCGCTTCCGCCACCGCAATGGTTTGTGCAACCGAAAATGAAACTGTCGCATTCAAACTAACACCCAAGTAGGTGGCTTCTTCGAATGCACTAATCGCTTCGGAAGTTACTGGAATCTTCACAATCATATTTTTTGCCAGCTTTGAAAATTCGACGGCCTGTTCTGTCAGAGCTTTAGCATCACGAAAATTGCGGGGATCGGTCTGAATTGATAGGCGACCATTACGCCCGTTGTATTTTTCAAACTCACCTTCAAGTAATTTTGCAGCATTAACTGAAAGTTCCTTAACCATTGCCCAGCCGATTTGATCATCAGTGGCAGTTGGGTTGGCCTTTGCATATTCTTTAATGCGCCCTACCCAATGTTCTTGATCTGCCTTCAGTGCGCTTAGTGCGATAACAGGATTACAAGTTGCCCCAACAATTCCCCAAGTAAGGGCATCTTTAAGTTCCTTCGGATCAGCAGAGTCATTCCAGAGAACAGTCTTGGAGTTCTCTTTCATAAACAAGAAAGGTGACTTCGACATTCATCCTCCGCCAATCGCTGATTATTTTTGTTAAGCCTATTCGCCCGCGTGGGTTTAGTAAATAAAGGGTATTCCTTATGGTTAATACTCCCGTATTATTCGTGGACTGAAGAGTCGCCCGGATCACCGCGTTGTAACTAGTTTTCTAGAGACACCGAGGAAAGTCCGGACTCCGAAGAGCAAAGTGGTGGCTAACAGCCACCCGGAGCAATCCGCGGGATAAGTGCCACAGAAAATAAACCGCCGTTAGCAATAACGGTAAGGATGAAACGGTGGTGTAAGAGACCACCAGCAATTGCAGT
>WLJX01000024.1 GCA_009701575.1 Actinomycetota bacterium | reverse complement strand
TTGCATGTGTTAAGCACGCCGCCAGCGTTCGTCCTGAGCCAGGATCAAACTCTCCATAGAAAGTTGTGATCTGGCAAAAAAACGAAACTAGCGTTTATAGCTATTTCATTTTTACCAATTGTTTATGTTTCTGTACCCAATATCCGTCGCCTTTTGAGGGGCTCCGAAGTCATGGAAATACAAAGGAATTTGGCACATTTTTGCTACTCCTGTAAACAGGGGCAGCCCAATATGCGCCGATTGGCATTGATTTTTTGCACGTTGTTGAGTTCTCAAGGTACGAATGCGCTCCGGTCACGGCGATTTCTCACCGATTGCAGGGCAGACCGCCAAACCTAGTGGAAGGTACACGGAAGAGCAAATCCGGTAAGTCCTTCATAGTGCTTGGAAATTCACATCGTTGCTTGGCCTTATATACCCCGGTTTTAAAGGGTTTTTCGTCCAATTCGCAAGCGAGGGGTAAAGATAGCCTAAGCCTGAGCGAGGGTCAAATTCCCCATCCTCTAAAAAGGTCAAAATGGCCAATTTTGCATGCGAGGTTAATCACCCTAGAAATTGTCACTTTTGGCGCTCAAGTAGTACCAAAATCTTTGAGCGAGGTAAAAATTGAACTTCGCTGATTAACTAAATAACTTCTACCGAGGCCAAATCGCGCTTTCCCTTACGTAACACTAAGAATTTTCCATGAATCAAATTCTCTTTACTTGGAGCGAAATCTTCACCAGTAATCTTTTCGTTATTCAGGTAAGCCCCATTCTCTTTAACGATTCGGCGAGCAGCTGATTTAGATTCAACAACACCGGTTGCAGCCAATAGATCTACCCAAGTTGGGAAAGCTTCACTCTTATTTATTGTCGTCTTTGGTAGTTGCGCAAGTGCAGCAGCCAAAGTTTTTTCATCGAGATCTTTCAATTCACCTTGTCCAAAGAGCGCTTTCGAAGCTGCTTCAACTTTCTCACATTCATCAGCGCCATGAACTAATGACGTTAACTCTCGTGCCAATTCACGTTGTGCTTCACGAGCACCTGGGTTAACTGAAACCGTTTCGATTAACCTTTCGATTTCCGCGCGATCCTTAAATGAAAATACCTTGAGGTATTTTTCGACATCAGCATCATCAGTGTTAATCCAAAATTGATAGAACGCATAAGGTGACGTCATTTCAGCATCAAGCCAAACTGAACCTCCAGCTGTTTTTCCAAATTTACTTCCGTCACTTTTTGCCATAAGTGGAATCGTGAAGGCATGAGCTGAACCACCTTCGACCTTACGGATCAAATCTAAACCAGCAATAATATTTCCCCACTGATCAGATCCGCCGAGTTGTAGTCTGCAATTATCACGACGATAAAGCTCTAAGTAATCAAATGCTTGCAGCACTTGATACGAGAATTCCGTGTATGAAATTCCGCCACTCTCTAGGCGTGAAGATACTGATTCTTTTGCAAGCATCTGATTTACACTGAAATGTTTGCCGATATCGCGAAGAAATTCCAATGCAGAAACCGGTTTAGTCCAATCTAGATTATTGGACATAACCGCAGCGTTGGACTTAGTATCAAAATCTAGGAACTTCGATAATTGTTTACGAATATTTTCTACCCATTGAAGTACTACTGTTTCATCGTTTAGCGTGCGCTCTTCATTGCGTCCACTTGGGTCACCGACAAGACCAGTCGCTCCCCCAACTAACGCTATTGGTAGGTGCCCAGCTAATTGAAAGCGTCGCATAACTAGAATTACAACGAGATTTCCAACGTGCAAACTTGGAGCCGTTGGGTCAAAACCGATATAGAACTTCAGCGGTTTTTCATTTAAATCTTTGAGTAAAACTTCACGGTCAGTTGTCTGCGCGATAAGGCCACGCCATTCGAGATCGGCTAATAGTTGCGTAGTCATGGCTTCATCATGCCCGAAAAGAGTGCAACCTCGTTGGATATCCAAAGTTTCGCATCCTTCGTGGCAGCATTGAGTTGAGAAATCTGTTCGGTGACACTAAGAATTGAAGTGCCGAGGGAGGAAGTTCGCGAGGCTATGGCGCCAGAAACTGTTAAGAGTCCAAGAAGATCTGGTTTCAATTCGGGATGTATGGAATTTAGTTCGCTTTCCGTTAATTCATGAAGTTCCTTATTCACGCTCTCGCAGAAGCGGACGCATTGACCCGCTATTTCATGGGCCTGTGCAAATGGTAGAGATTTCTTTGCCAAGTAATCTGCTATCTCGGTAGCAAGAGCAAAACCAGAATGGGCGCCACTCGAGATTTTCTCGCCGTTAAATTTTGCTGTTGTAACCATTCCCGTTAGTGCTGGCAGTAGCACTAATAATGTTTCGACTGAATCGAATACCGGTTCTTTATCTTCTTGTAGATCGCGGTTGTAAGCAAAAGGTAGCCCTTTAAGTGTTGTGAGAAGCGCAGTTAAGTTTCCGACCAATCTGCCACTTTTACCTCGAGCCAACTCTGCAATATCAGGATTCTTCTTCTGCGGCATTATTGATGAACCTGTTGAATACTCATCTGCGATTACAACCCAGGAGAATTCGGTGGTGTTCCAGAGAGTAAACTCTTCGCCTATTCTCGAAAGGTGAACTCCAAGCATGGCCATAACAAAGAGGGCTTCTGCTGCAAAATCACGATCGCTTACTGCATCGATACTATTTCCAAGAACGCCATCAAATCCGAGTGATTGCGCACTTACTTCTGGATTAGGCTGCAATCCACTTCCGGATAGCGCGCCTGCGCCAAGCGGTGAATAGCTGTTTCTAACTAACCAATCTCCTATCCGATCAAGATCGCGCAAGAGTGCTTGCGAATGCTTTGCTAATTCATGCCCGAAGACAATTGGCTGGGCGTGTTGAAGGTGAGTGAATCCTGGGGCAGGGATTTCAACTGTTGCAAGGCTTTGAACGTTAAATGCTTCAGCTAATTCAGCTGTTAGATTAGCAATTTCTAACATGTGATCGATTAAGTAAAGCTTGAAATCTGTGACAACTAGATCGTTTCGCGATCTACCGGCGCGCAGGGCTCCGCCTATCGCTCCGATTTTTGCGACTAAACCACGTTCAATCGCACTATGAACATCTTCGTCTGAATCGTTATAAGTGAATTTACCTGCGGTGATTTCATTACCAAGCGCCTTGAGACCTGCACGAATTACTTCACCATTGCCAGCGGCGATAACGCCAGCAGCGATAAGTCCATCAAGATGAGCCAAGTTAACTCTGATGTCGTAAGGTGCCAGACGCCAATCGAAATCAACACTTCTAGATAGCGCCGCAACAGAATCCGCTGGCCCACTTCCAAATCTTCCACCCCAAAGTGCCATTCCTATTTCCTCTTTCCTTTTACACCAGAAGCGAATGTGGAGATTGACTTAGCTAAATCCGCGCCACCATTTGCAGTTTTAGAAACCACTAACACCGTGTCGTCTCCCGCAATTGTTCCGATTGCACTTTTCAAAGCGCCATTCAATGAATTCCGATCTATTGCACTGGCCAAAAGTTGTGCGCCACCTGGTGGCGTACGAACAACAGCTAGGTTCCCACTTGCAGTAACGCTAACAATTAGATTTGCCGCGCTAGTAGTTTTAGGCGTTGAATCCTCCGAGATCACATATTGAAACTCGCCACTCGCATCACGAGCTCTACTTGCCCCGAGCTCTTCTAAATCACGACTAGCTGTCGCTTGGGTAACTTTCACGCCTTCGCGTGCGAGTAGTTTCACTAGGTGACTTTGCGATTCAACGCCACCCTGCCTTATCAACTTTGCGATTAAGGAGCGTCGTTGAGCAGAAGTTAGCGCGTTCTTAGCGTTCATGAGTTACCGCTACCTCTCTAAATGTTTTGATGAACTCCGTGATTTGTTGATCAGTAACAACCAGAGGCGGCGCTATTCGGATAACAGAATCAGAAGTGGCGTTAGCTAAGACTCCACCTGTTTGTAATTGAATCACGAATTGCTTAGCGACCGGATTCTTCAAAACAATTCCCAGAAGCAACCCTGAACCACGAACTGATTCAACAATTGGGTTCTTCGAGAGCTCCAATTTCAAGGTTAACTCCAGTTTCACGTTCCTAGCAAGCAATCCATCTTCTTCTAGAACTGAGATGGCCGCTATTGCTGATGCGCACGCAATTGGATTGCCGCCGAAAGTACTTCCATGACTTCCTGGCTCAAAGTAGGTTGCACATTCACCAATTGCAATCATTGCTCCTAGAGGTAACCCACCTCCCAAACCTTTCGCCAGCGTAATAATGTCCGGAACTATTCCTTCTTTTTCATAGCCAAACCATTCACCAGTTCTACCCATTCCTGTTTGTACGCAATCCAAAGCCAACAAAACTCCATGTTTAGCGGTTAGCTCTCGGAGCGCGTGTAGATATCCAAAATCAGGGACTACTACGCCGTTCTCGCCTTGAATAGGTTCAACAATAATCATTGCCACTTTCCGATTAATGGCACGTTTAGCCGCAGCTAAATCATTGTATGGAATGAACTTAATCTTTTTGAGTAGCGGTTTGAATGGTTTTTGTTTCGCACTTTGACCAGTTATAGATAGAGCGCCCATCGTTCTGCCATGGAAAGAACCAATGGTGGAAATAATTTTCGTGCGACCAGTAAGTCTCGATAGTTTAAAGGCGGCTTCATTTGCTTCGGCTCCTGAATTGCAGAAGAAAGTTCTTGCGCTCTTCTCGCCCGTGAATGAATTAAGTTTCTGCGCTAGCTCTAGGGCACGTGGATGAGAATAAAGATTGCTTACATGACCAAGTTGGCCTGCTTGCTCTGAGATCGCAGCCACAATCCTTGGGTGAGCATGTCCCAAAATATTTGTTGCGATACCGCCAAGGAAATCCAAATATTGGTTACCTTCAACATCCCAAACATTGGCTCCGACTCCCCTTGATAACGAGATCGAAGGTGTGCCGTAGTTATTTTGCAATCCACTATTCCAACTACCTTGTGCCTGTAAATTATTCATCATTTTAAGCAACCACCAAAGTTCCAGTTTTTCCAGCAAATGCATCAGATAAATTCGAGATGGTTCTTCCGTCAAACACACGAACAGACTTGGCACCTGATTGGATTGCGCTAATCGCAGCTTTCGCTTTTGGAATCATGCCACCTTGAAAATCTTTTGCGATGTCAATTAGTTCCGTAACGCCAATAGTGCCGATCAATGATTCAGCATCCGGCCAGTTGCGATAAATACCTTCTACATCAGTGGAGAACATAACGAGATCAGCCCCAAGTGCACCGCCGATAGCACCAGCTACTAAGTCTGCATTCAAATTCAAACCGACGCCTTCTTTTGTGACGCCTATCGGCGAGACTATTGGCGTCATTCCTCGTTCAAGGAAACTCTCAATAATTGCTGGGTCTACAGATGCAATCTCACCAACGAGACCTAAATCAGAATTACCAAGCACTGCACGAATCAACTTGCCGTCACCTGATGAAATCCCAACCGCGTTTACTCCCTGACCAATTAATTGATTTGTTAAGTTTCGCAGTACTTCGCCACTTAAAGTGCGCTGCACGACCTCAAAAACCTCTGGCGTCGTCTTTCTAAGTCCACCAACCATTTCACTTGAAATTCCGTGTGCTTCAAGTTCGCGATTTATCTGTGGACCACCGCCGTGGACTATTACAATCTTTTCGCCGGACTTAATCATCTTGGCAAGAAACTCAATTGCCGGTTCAATTTTTACATTCTCTGAAATAGTGTGACCACCATACTTAAACAGGATCATTACTTAACGCCCAACTGGTTGAGCCCAAGATTTTGAGGAAATCCCGACATTAAATTGGCATTTTGAATAGCTTGTCCCGCGGCGCCTTTTCCTAGATTGTCCAGCGCAACTGATACAACTAAGCGATTGGTATTTGAATCCACTGCAACTTGAATTAAAACATTGTTGGTGCCGAGCGTTGCTGCGGTCTGAGGCATTGAACCAATCGGCAACATAGAAACGAATGGCGAATCGGCAAAGTATTTCGAAAACACCTTATGTACTTCTTCAGTGGTTGGTGTCCCTTTCAACTTCGAAGTTATCGTTGCCAAAATCCCTCTTGGCATCGGCGCTAAAATCGGAGTGAAAGAAAGTTTGACGGGGTTTCCACTCAAAATAGTCAAATTTTCTTCTATCTCCGGAGTGTGCTGATGAACTCCCCCAAATTTATAGGAGACCAAGTTATTCATCACTTCGCTACCGATTAGATTGATTTTGGCACTACGTCCGGCGCCAGTTGTACCACTGGCCGCAACAACAACAAGATCAGTTGCATCAATCATTTCAGAGGCGGTTGCAGGCGCGCTACCGAGAATTATCGCAGTTGCATAGCATCCTGGATTCGCAACTCTGGTACTAGCGCTGATTTTTGCAGAATTTGAATTTATCTCGGGCAAGCCATAGGTGAACTGTCCTGCGTAAGAACCACCGTAGTATTTTTCCCAAGAGGCGCCATCGGCGAGTCTAAAATCAGCGCCTAGATCTACCACTTTAACTTTAGAGTCGATCTCTTTGATAAGCGCAGCTGATTCACCTTGCGGAAGTGCTAGGAAAACTAAATCACAATTGTTGATTGGTCCGATCGCCGTTGTTTCGAACTTGCGCTCGGAGAAATTTAAAAGATGTGGGTGGATCGAGGTTATTTGTTCACCGGCGTTTGAACCCGCACTTATGTACGCCAATTCGAATTTACCGTGATTAGAGAGCAGACGAAGTAACTCGCCTCCCGCATATCCGCTCGCCCCGACAACACCGATTTTCATGGAGTGAGACTAGCACTTAAAGCATAATTATACAATTACCTGCATAATTATGCACGTACCACGGCCCCGCACGCCTTGGCAGCCGATGTTGCTGCTGCTTCACGGTATTGCGAAACCTCTTCAGCAGTAAGCGTTCTGTCTGGTGCCCGAAAGACCATAGTGAAAGCCAGCGAGACCTTTCCATCACCTAATTTGTCGTATCTATCAAAAAGGGTAATGCTTTCTAATAAATCCCCAGCTCCAGCTCGCAGTGCGGCTTCCAGAGTTGAAGATGAGACCGAACCATCTACAACAAGAGCGATATCTTGAATCGCAGCCGGCATGGTGATTAACGTTTTCAATTTCTTAGTTTCAGGAAAACCCAAAGCACTAAGGACTACCACGAACGCACAGGATCTTTCCGGCAAACCAAGTTCTGCAATGACCCGAGGGTGAAGCTCGCCCGCATGTGCGACTGCTTTCCCGTCCACTTGAAGTTCGGCACAACGACCCGGGTGCCATGGTGCAAAATCTGAACTAGAAGTTGTTGAAACGTTGCCAGTTGATTCGATGATGGAACGCGCAAAACCGATTGCTTCTGCCCAAGTGAAGTCAGGAGCTTTTCCATTCCAACCATCCGAACCCAATTTGCCGGCGACTAAACCGCCAACATGTAGTGGCTGGTATGGAACGCTCTTATAAATCTTAGCCCTGGTTACTTCATCCGGAACCCGATCCGTTCCAACAACGCTTTGACCCTCAAGTTTTTCGGTATTTCTAAAGACCGAACCAATCTCAAATAGTGCAATATCTTTTGCTCCACGTCCTTGGTTTCTTACTGCTGTAAGCAGAAGTCCAGGCAATAGATGCGTACGCAGATCCGGAAATTCTTCTGACATGGGATTCGCAAGTCTAAAACTTTTTGCGCGATCTCCAACAAAACCTAGCTGTGCGACAAAATCTGGATTAACGAAGGGATAGTTGTAAACCTCAGAGAAACCATTTCCTGCCAAGAAATCAGCAACGCTACGTTTGCGATATTGCATTGGAGTTAGCCCAGCACCAATTTTTCCAGTCGGTAGTGTCGATGGAATCCGCTCGTAGCCAATCATTCTTGCAACTTCTTCAACGAGATCCGGTGCAAGCAATAAATCTGAGCGCCATGAAGGTGGATCTATCTCCCAATCTGTCGCAGATTTCTTTGCAACATCACAACCGACTATCTTTAATTTTTCTTCAACTTCCGCCAGTGAAACTTCGGTTCCTAGATATTTAGAGACAAAATTAGAATCAAATGAAACTACCGGCGCATATTTCGGCTCACCAGAAGAGCTGGAACCAACATATTTAGCGCCACCAAGTTCTATCATCAGCGCTATCGCCCGTGCAGAGGAAATTTCAGCGAGAGAAGGATCAACTCCCCGTTCTAAACGTCTAGATGCTTCTGAAGATAATTTATGTCTGCGCGAACTTTTAGCAATTGTTGTTGGATCAAAACGTGCCGCCTCAAGAGCTATTTGAGTAGTTTTATCAGTCACTTCCGAACTTGCCCCACCCATAACGCCCGCCAAAGCAAGAGCTGTACTTTTATCTGCAACCACAAGATCATCTGAGTCAAGTTTGCGCTCTTGGTTATCGAGAGTCTTGATAGTTTTTGTGTTACCAGCTCGTCTCATAACTAATGAGGTATCGATCATCGTCGCGTCGAAAGCATGTAGTGGTTGTCCGAGTTCGAGCATCACATAGTTGGTGATATCGACGGCTAAGGAGATTGAACGCATGCCACATTTCTCAATTCGGCGGCTCATCCATAATGGTGTTGCGGCTGATGCATTGAAATCAGATATGGTGCGGATGTAAACGATTGAGAGTGCAGTCTTATCCTCAACTGAGACTTGAATACCCTTTGCGTTAATTGCGAACTCCTTCGCATTAACTTTCTGTGCCGGATCAGAATATTTCAAACCAAGAGATGCTGCCAACTCTCGAGCAAGTCCTCGAATAGAGAGCGCATATCCACGGTCTGGGTTTACCGCAACGTCAACCACTACATCATTTATTTCAAGCAATTCAACTGCATTTGCGCCAACCTTTGCACAATCAACAGGCAATACAATTATTCCTGAATGCTCTTCGCTAATTCTTAACTCACGAGCCGAGCAGATCATTCCATTGCTAGTTTTGCCATAGGTTTCTCTGGCTGAAATTGCAAAATCTCCAGGCAGAACTGCTCCAGGCAGGGCTGCTACAACTAAATCCCCCAGTGCAAAATTTGTCGCACCGCAAATTACGAAACGAGTAGAGCCTTCGCCACAATCCAGACCGACATATCTGATGGCTTTCTTATTGCCAGTTAATTCCTCGATACTTTCAACTCTTGCAACCACTAATGGACCCGTTAAATCCCTGCCTTGTAAATCAATTCCTTCGACCTCAAAGCCGACGTTAACGAAAGCGTTTTCTAGGTTCTCCAATGAAATATCTTGCGGTATCGGTGAAAATTCACGAATCCATGACAGTGGAATCTTCATCGGCTACCGATTCCAAAACTCCGAGTAAATCTAATGTCGCCTTCGACAATGTCATGCATGTCGGTGATCCCATGTCTGACCATTAGCGTGCGTTCAAGGCCCATGCCAAATGCGAAACCGGAGAATTCAGAGGTGTCTATTCCGCAAACTTCTAGAACTTTTGGATTGACCATTCCACAGCCACCCCACTCGATCCATCGCCCGTTGAAGAAGAAATCAACTTCGGCACTTGGCTCTGTGAAAGGAAAAAATGATGGACGCAGCCTTGTTTTTACATCAGGACCAAAAATACTTTGAGCGAAATAATCAAGCGTTCCTTTTAAATCCGCCATTGTAATTCCACGATCAATTACCAAACCTTCGACTTGGCTAAAGACCGGCGTATGCGTTGCATCTAATTCATCGGCACGGTAGGTACGACCTGGACAAATTACATAAATCGGCGGCTTATTTTCTAACATAGTACGAATCTGGACTGGTGAGGTGTGAGTTCTTAAAACTAATTTTGAATCCAAAGGCTCTATAAAAAAGGTATCTTGCATTGTCCGAGCTGGATGATCGGCTGGAATATTTAGCGCATCAAAATTAAGCCACTCGGCTTCTAACTCTGGTCCTTCAGCAACTCGATAGCCAAGACCAATAAAAAGATCGGAAATTTCATTGGTCAAAATTGTAAGTGGATGAAGCCCACCCTTAGGAAATTTTGATGCTGGAAGTGAGACATCCACTCTTTCCTCGGAGAGGACTTTTTGGTCCCGAGCAATTTCTAACTCACTTAACTTTGCGTCAAATGCTGCGGATACTTCTGATTTTGCCGAACCGACAACTTTTCCAAATTCCGCGCGTTCTTCAGCTGCCATCTTTCCAAGAGCTTGGCTTGCTTTGGATAACACCGACTTATCACCTAGATGTTCGGTCTTAACAATTTTTAGCGCAGCGAGATCTTTAGCCTCTTTAATTGCCAGAAGAGCGCTCTTAACGCTTCCAGTAACATCTGCAACGTTGAGCGTCATAATGGTTAAATCCTACCGAATTCCAACCTCAAACATCGCGATTGCGGCGGCGCTAGCCACATTTAAACTTTCAGATTTGCCCTTCATCGGAATTGCAACGCGAGCATTTACGCCTGCAATTTCTGGCAATCCTCGGGCTTCATTCCCGAATATAAGAATCGTTTTTTCATTCGTAGGGAGATCAGTTATTGAGCCAGATCCATCCCCCGCTAAAGCAACCGTGTAAAAATCTCCAGCCGTGGCAAAATCCATAAGTTCTTCGACATCAACGCTTTCCACAACTGGAATATGCCAAAGCGCCCCAACTGTTGCTCGCACTGTCTTCGGTGAATAAACATCGACGCTATTTTTCGAAAATACAACGGCATCGAAGCCCAGAGCTTCCGCAGTTCTAATGACTGTTCCCGAATTACCAGGGTCTTGAATTTCCCAAAAGTAAGCGATTTTTTTAGCTTCACGTTGCTTAATTTTGTAGAGAGTAATTTGAGTGAATTTGCAGAGCGCAAGAATCCCTTGCGGTGACTCGGTTTCTGCCATCTCATTCATCACAGCATCAGACACATGGACTATTGGCGCACCCTCAAGAACTTCACGAGAAATTTCTTCTTGTAACTTGGCAAAGCCTTTTTCGGTGACGTATAAATTTATCAATTCTGGGGCATCAACTAAGGATGCGGATAACACTTCTCTGACGCTTTGAATACCATCAGCAATAAATTCCTTCTCGGTCTGTCTAATCTTTTTACCACGAGAACCCAAAAGAGCCTTCACTCTCTCGACGTGCGGAGAATGAAGGCTCGTAATTTGGTTATTAGGCATTTACAACGTGCTTGCGAGCCACTTCAACTAAAGCAGCAAATGCAGCTGGGTCGTTAGTTGCGAGCTCAGAGAGAATACGGCGATCAACTTCAACGCCAGCACTCTTCAAACCTTGGATGAAACGGTTATATGTCATTCCATTTGCACGAGTTCCTGCATTGATACGTTGAATCCAAAGACGACGGAAATCACCTTTCTTATCTTTACGATCATTGAATGCATAAACGAGTGAGTGGGTAACTTGTTCTTTCGCCTTTGAGAACAGACGGGAACGTTGACCACGATATCCGGCTGCGCGCGCAAGTGTTGTACGACGCTTCTTTGCGGCGTGAACGCCACGTTTTACTCTTGCCATGGTTTATTCCTTCCTGTTACTTCAAGCCGAGCATGCGCTTGGCGGTGAATGAGTTTGGTGCCTTAGCTACAGAA